>JAVXJA010000045.1:0-23007 GCA_036648085.1 Terrisporobacter sp. | reverse complement strand
TTTCATGTTCATGTACTTAACTATATTCATTTAAAATTAAAGAGACATCCTTAGGCAAATATCCAAAAATACTTTGAGCATAATGTAAAACACCCATCAAATTATTTTCTTCTTTTTTTATTGAATTTATAAATATATTTAATTCTTCAAATAACTTTTTATTACGAGAAACAAAATCACACATAAAAATCTCCTTAATTTAGCTAGTATAGTTTTAAATTTTAAAACTACAATTAATAATTAATACCCTCAAATTTACAAGTATAAACCTTGTAAGAAATAACATCATCAAGTAAAATATTATACATTAAAAATATGAATTGTGGGTATAAACTAAATATAAATGAATTTGTTACATATTGTAAAAACAATAGAAAATAAATAATAATTATTATTAGTAAAAATAACGGAGGTAATTGAAATGGGAAATTGCAACTCATGTCCATCAAAAAATAAATGTAATAAACAAGAAACTTGTACAATAGAAAATAATCCAAATAATAAGATAAAAAATATAATCGGAGTAATGAGCGGAAAAGGTGGAGTTGGAAAATCAACGGTAACATCTTTAATTGCTAAACAATTAAATAAACAAGGATATAAAGTAGGAATTTTAGATGCAGATATAACAGGACCTAGTATTCCGAGACTTATGGGAGTTCAAGACCAAAGAGCTTTCTCAAGTAATGGAGTAGATATATATCCAATAATAACTAAAGAAAATATAAAAACTATGTCTGTAAATTTCTTAGTAAATGATGAAAGCCAGCCAGTAGTATGGAAAGGGCCTATAATAAGTAATACCATAAAGCAGTTTTATAAAGATGTAATGTGGGAAGAGTTAGATTATTTATTAATAGATATGCCACCAGGTACAGGTGATGTAGCTATGACAGTTATGCAAGAACTACCTATAGATGGAGTAATAATGGTATCTGTTCCACAAGATATGATAACAATGATAGTTGCTAAAGCTGTTAATATGGCCAAGATGCTGAATGTTAATATATTAGGTGTTGTAGAAAATATGAGCTATATACAATGTCCGGACTGTGATAAAAAAATTAAGTTATTTGATGGAGAAGATACAGATGTATTTTTAAGTGAAATGAATTTAGATCTTTTAGGAGAATTACCTATGACTAGGGAAATTGTTGAGATAACTCATAAGGGTGTAGATAATGTTAGTGAAGAGCTAGATAATATTTTAAGTAATATAGTTGAAAGGATTAATAAATAATTGAAGAAAATTATTTATAGAGTAAATAAAGATTAACCGTATTATAAATGTAAAAATAGCTTTAACTATTATTTTAGTTGAAGCTATTTTAATATTATTTTACTTATAAGGAGATTATATTGCTTCAAAATCTGAGATTAAGTGAAAGTAGTCTATCATGAAGTTCCTTCATTAGAAGCACCTCATCTTCCAGACTATCAGCATCATAGGTAACAGAAATCCTTAAATAAGGACCACAGTCATCCCAAGGAACTGTAGAGATCATGGCATTATCAAGCATATAAGTAAAAGCATCCTCTGCAGTATAAAAATCTATATCACCACAACCTTTAGGAATAGCAACATAAAGATAAAATCCACCACGAGGCTTAGAAACCTCAAAGCCAACATTTCTAAGAACTTCAACTAACATATCGAATCGTCTAGAATATCTAGTTACATTTTCTTCTATTAAATTTTTATAATTATCAAGCGCAAAGGAAGATGCCTTTTGAATAGGTATAAACTGACCAGAATCAGTATGACCTTTGATGGTAGCATATAGATTTATAGCCTTAGTCGAAGCAACAACAAAAGCCATCCTAAATCCAGTCATATTAAAACTCTTGGAAAGAGAATGAATCTCCATACAAATATCTAAAGCCCCATCCACACTTAGTATACTAAGAGGTTTATAATCACCATAAGTTAATGCACCATATGCCATATCAGAAATTATAAATATTTCATTTTTAGTACAAAAATCAACTAGATATTTATAATATTCTTTAGTAGCAACCTGCCCGGTTGGATTGTTTGGATAGTTTATATAAAGTAGTTTAGCTCTTTTTAAAATATCTGTAGGTATGTTTTCAAGATCTGGTAAAAAACTATTATCTTCACAAAGTGGTAAATTATAAACTTCACCACCTAAAAATTTAGAATATGTGCCCATTATAGGGTATCCGGGAACTGTCATAAGACAAACATCACCAGGGTTTATAAAACCAATTGGAATCATGGCAAGTATAGATTTAGAACCTATACCGTGCATAATATTATGGTATGTTAAACTATCTATGTTATATACATTTTTCATAAATCTACAAGCAGCCTCTTGGAATTCTAATATACCATTGTCTGAATAAAATCTATTTTCACTTTTATGAGATTCTTCACATAAAACATCAACAACACTAATATTAGCCATTTTATCAGGTTCACCAACGCCCATGTTGATAAGATTTGTAGTTGGATGTTTAAGTATTGCTTCTTTAGTCATTTTTTTTAGTTTTTCAAATTTGTATAATCTTGTAGTTGTGTTAAAAAAGGACAAGTCCCCCAGTCTTTCTGATACCATGTTGTCAATAAAGTCCATTTTTAAATCCTCCCCAAATATTAAGATACTATATACTATTAAAAAATATCAAAAATGGACACAATATAGGGAAATATTAATTAAATAATGTAAATGGGGCCTATAGAAAAAAATTATAAGTAGTAGTTATATATAGAAAAAATCAATTAGCATATAAGTGTAATATATAGTAAAATACAAATGCGATATCAACATAAGGGAGAATGATTATGAAAAATAAATTAATTAAAGTACTACTTTGTACTGCAATAGCAGCAACAATGCTAGTAGGTTGTAATACTAAGTCATCTGAGTCATCAAATAATCCTAAAAAAGAATCAAATGTAAAAGCAGAGCAAGTAGCAAAAAATAAAATATTTGTAACGCCAGAATGGGTACAAAGTGTAATTGATGGAAATCAACCAGAGTCTGAAAAATATGTTATTTTAGAAGCCTCATGGGGTACATATAAAGACAGTCCTACTTATAAAAAAGGACATTTACCAGGTGCACTACATGTAGATACATCAAGTGTAGAATCTGAACCATATTGGAATTTATCTGAACCGAAAGTTATTGAAAAAGGTATGTTAGATTTAGGAGTAACAAAGGATAAAACAGTTATACTTTATAGTTCAGATGTTTCTGCAGTAGCAAGAGTTGCATATGCATATCTTTGGGCAGGAGTTGAAAATGTAAAAATTCTTGATGGAGGACTTACTGCTTGGGAAAATGCAGGATACAAAACAGAAACAACTGTTGAAAAACCAACAACTGCAAAAGATTTTGGTACAACTATTCCAGCACATCCAGAGTATGTAATGTCTATAAATGATGTAAAAGAAAAATTAGAAAATGATTCTAACTTCCGTTTAGTAAGTATCAGAAGTAAAGGTGAATTTTTAGGAGAAACAAGTGGATATAACTATATAGATAGAGCTGGTGAACCTAAAGGAGCAGTTTGGGGACATGGCGGTAGTGATTCATATAATATGAATGATTATATACATGAAGATGGAACATATATAACTGCTGAAGAAATGGAAAAACTATGGAAAGATTCAGGATTTAATAAAGATAATGAACTTTCATTCTATTGTGGTACTGGATGGAGAGCTACAGTTCCTTGGTTAATTGCATATGATGCAGGTTGGGACAATAAAATGACTGTATTTGATGGTGGTTGGTATGAATGGCAAATGGATGAAAAATTGCCAGTACAAGTTGGAAATCCTAATAGTAATGATGTTGTATATACAACTGTAGGAAAATTATCAACAGACAAAGCTGAAAAATAAATGATATAATAGATAAAGATAAGCACTGATATTTAATACAGTGCTTATTTTAATAAAAAGAAATTTATATATTGATGAGGTTTATATTATATGAAAAAATTAAGCAAAGCATTTTATACAATTGCAACTGTCTTACAATTTGCATTATTACTAGGAATATATGTAGTGAATTATTTTACGAGAAAAAAGATGGGTATGGCTAGATTTGTTTCAGCTAAAAATTATGTATGGGAAAATACGTATCCTATTGAAAAAATACAATATATTAGTATCATAATATTGGTCATATTAACTATATTAGCTATGCTATTTTATATTAAAAGAAGGTCAAAGAACAATAAAAAGATACGTAATGTGAATATTTTAATGGTTGTTCTTGTTTCTATTTACTCAGTATTTAATTTATTATATTCAACTTACGATTATAGGGCATTTTACTTTATGGGTTCAATGCTTGGAGCAGCTACATTTATTCAAATTATTAAATCATTTTTAATAAAAGATTAGATTATAACTAAAAAACCACTTTTCTATTTTATTTAGAAAAGTGGTTTTTTGATTTATTTTAAATTTAAAATATTTGATTTTCCTAAGACCGCATCATGTCTACCTATTTGTTTTACAACAATAGACTTAATGTCATCAGTAAAATCAATTCTTAGTGTAGTAGCGTCAATAAACTTGGTTTTGATTTCTCTATCATTAACAAAGGCAACACTTTTTTCCGTGAAGTTATTTCCTTTTATAAATAAGTCTTTACCAGAGTTATCTATTTCAGTTAATTCCACATCCTTTAATCCCATCTTGAAATTACTATTGACTTCTTTTGCAAAAGCATAGTGATTTTCACCAAATAACATATCATATTGTAATAATTTATATTTTTCTACGTAATCTTTATCATTAGCTTTATAATAATGGAAAGTTTGCATATCATTAAATTCCACACCTGCTAAATCATATAAAAGAGTACTTAGTTGATATGCTTCTATATTTTTTATAGATCTCTTTTCAGTTTCAAAATTACTATAAATAAGGAAAGGAGCCTTGTATTTATCTATACTATTTCCGTATTTATCTAAAGCTTCCATTTTAGGAAGATGATCTGAATAGAATAAAACTATAGTATCTTCTTCAGATTTATCTACCATATCTTTTATTTGTCCTACAAATGTATCAGTTTCTTTTAATTGATTAACGTAATAATAAAGTTTACTTTTATCACTTTCGTCTATATCTCCACTTACAGAAATAGGTAAATCATACTTAGCAGCATCTAATGGGTATTTTCCATGAGGTTGAACTGATATAGTAAATATTAAATCCGATTGTTTTGTTTGAGATAGACAATCTTTAATATATTTAGTAAGAATTTCATCCTTCATCCAACCAAGTTGGTTTGTTTCATAATTACTCATATATTCTTTAGAGATATAATTATCAAATCCCATATTTTTATAAGTAGAGTTTCTATTATAAAAGTTTCCTTGATGATTATGCATTACCCATTTTTTATAGTCATCAGTACCCTTATTAGTAGCTAATGATGATACTGCCATATTCTTTAGGAAAGTGTTATAAGGTATTTCTCCAGGTCCTAGGTAATCTGTGTTTAAACCTGTAATTACTTCAAATTCTGTTCTAACTGTACCTGCACCGAAAGTTGGAACATTTGCCATTCCGCTTGTATTAGTTTTACATAGTTCAGTAAAGTTTGGTATAGGATTTTCACTAAACTCAATATTTTTAAACTCATTTGGGTCCATAAATGATTCCAGCTGAATTAATATAATATTAGGCTTAGATGAACTTAACTTTCTTTTGTCAGAAGTAGAAGCAGCTTTTAATTCATCTTTTATAGAAGCAACTTCTTTTTTACTATAACCCTGTGGTTTAACTCTTATTGAATTATAAACAGATTTTAACGTAGAGAAAGTTATACCGTTAAATTTAAAAGCATAAGTAAGGTCAGATACAACAGGATTAATTTTTCCTGTTTTACTTACATAGTTAAACTGCATAGGAAGAACAATTATTGTACATAGAAATATAACTATCTTAAACTTATTTATATTTCTCTTAGCTTGTTTTTCACTTTTAAATAATTTTATAAATACAAATAAACATACAGCTATTAGTGATACAAATAGTATTACTGTAGTCATTGAAAAATAAGTATTTACAATAGATAAACCATCCTCAATAGAATAAAAATCATAATATGTTAAAGGTTCACCTCTAAATTTAATCACACTATAACTTATAATAGAGAAGATCATAAAACCTAAAAATATGAAGAAGCTATATGTTTTCTTTCTTTTCACAAAAAATATAGGTGAAGTCATACATAAAATGATTAAATAATTTAATATTAACATAGCTACACTTTGGAATGAAAAAGTAGTTATACTTTTGCAAAGATGTAGTGATAATATTAAACCAATAATTATATTAGTTAAAAGTATCTTATTATTTTTTTTGATTTTATTATAGTAGTATAAAAGCACAATTAATGTACTAATGAGAATTGTTGTAATAATCATATATATATTTGATGTAATTGTTATGGTGTTTGAGCCTATTCTAAAACTTATTTCAGTCATAAATAATAATATAAAACTGCCAAATAACCAAGTTAAAAGTTCTGGCCTATTAGGGCTATTTAATATCTTGTCTAATTTATCTTCTTTCATTATGTCTCCTTTTACTAATGCATATTTGTATACCCATTAGTAATTATTATATAAAATATATAATTTGTCTATGTTTAAAGAGCATAATTTGTTTTTATTTGTCGTGATTAGTAGTAAATCCTTTGGAAGTTGTAATTAAAAAAGACAATATGAACTGAATTATACAGTCTAATATTGTCTTTAAGATTTTACTTTATTGTTAAAATATATTTAAATCTAAAATTATTTTAATTTAAATTCTATAGTTACTGGATTATGATCTGTGTTCTTAAACTCTAAATTAGTGGATTTAACACTAGTTACATCAATGTTATCTGAAACTAAAAAACCATCAATAATAGATAGTAGATTTACACCCTTAGTATAAACAATATCCATAGTTCTACATGTAGGCATATTTTCATCAGTGGCCCAGGTAAATCCTTTAGGAGCAAAATCCTTAGGGATGTCTTGCAACCAGTCAGGTTTTTCCTGAGTAGTTTCAAAATTTTTATAATCTGTTCCAGGAATTTGCTGATTCCAGTCACCACCAACTACTACATAATTTCCTTTTTCATATTCATCTTTTAAGACTGTTTTTAAAAATTCTAGTTGTTGTTTTCTTATAGTACCGCCTTTATCGTAAGCAGATAAATGAACGTTAATTAAAACTAATTCTTTACCATCGGAAGTACTAGCTCTATTAACTAAGATACATCTATCTAAATCTCCCAGTTGTCTAAAGAAACTCTCCTTACCTGGTAAGTCGTATCTAGTAGAACTATTAAGTTGAATATTTGACAGTGTTGTTAGACCAGCAAGGACTTGACCATGAGGTTTAGTTATAGGCAATGGAACCCAAGGAACCTTATAGTTTGTAGCAAAAGATGAGGAGTAATTCTTAAATGAATTTTGATAATCTTCAAATTGATTAACTTTATAGCTTCTAGTAGCTTTTTTATCTACTTCTTGTAAAAAGTACACGTCAGAATTTAAGGTTTTCATTTCATATATAATTCCATTTAAGTTTTCAATTGTTCTTTCTTTACTTATAGATCTAGATTGAGTACCACCATCCATAAAAAAGTCGATATCTTTATCAGTTCCACAATAACCAGTATTAAAAGTAGTAACTGATAGACTTTCATTATTTTCAACTAAATTATTTTGATTATTTTGTATTTCTATAGAAACTTCTTTTTCAGGTTTATAATCTGTAATGATCATAAATAAAACATAACCTATTATTGCAATTAAGATGAAGCCTATAAAGTATGTAATTGTTTTGTAAATCTTATTTTTCATTTTATCCCACCTTTCCATTATATGGTACCGTAGTAAGGGTTAAGATATGTAAAAGAAAGTTAAATATTAAATAAATAAAGTATAAAAACCTGGAAAATTCCCAGGTTTTTTAATTTATTAACTTAGATATATTTTCAAGAAAAGTATCATACCAGGAAATATTCCAATTCATTTCTTTACATAATTCTAATAATTCATTTTCATCATTAATACCTTTACTTGTAATTAAAGAATGAGTATCTTTATTTACAATCAAACCATTTTCAACATTATCTGAAATAAATTTATGCATAGCCACACTTCGTATATGAGAAAATTCAGACCCTGATTTTAAAATTTCTTTAGTCAACTCATCATGCTTAATATTATATATTTTTATTCTTTTCTTCTTAAGTTTTTTTCTTTGATCTTTTAGTTGATTATCATATTCTAATCTAAGTAGTTTAGCTTTATCACAGGAATTTATGGAATCATAGTATTTTCTAGATGTTTCTAAATACAAGCCTTTAGTACCTACACCATTCTCTTCAATATTTTTAGCTATTAATTCTAATACTTTATAGCCTCGGATATATGTATCTTTTCCGAAAGTAGCTTTACACTCATCAGGTATTTGCATTAGTATATATTCAATATTACTTTTTCTAGTTCTTAATATACTGTGTAATTTATCTTTTTTAATCCAAACCCATCCCTTATAATCAATTACAGATGTATTTTTCCAAGCATTAGATATTTCTTTTACCACCTTACTCTTAGCATTTTCATCTACAGTTGGTTCAGTTATAGCTAAGTCTTTCACAGAGTGAGGTATCATTAATTCATTTTTATTATTACTTATTTTTCCCCACCATACTGCTATACATATCGTTTAATTTTGACATTGCTAGACTGGATTTAGGATGGTTATTAATATCAGGATGTATTTCTTTAGAAATTTTATCTCTCCATGTTTTAGCCTTATTTTTATTAGTAAAATGAGATTTTGTAATTCCTAATTTTTTCATTCTTAGTTCTCCGTCTAGTTCAGTGAGATAGAAGATGTATTCACTAGCCTGTGAAGTGAAAAATGCTGAAGTGTTTATGTTATTATCTAATTTATTCAGAGGTTCTTTGTTAGAATTGTTTATTTGGTCAATTAAATGAGAGAAATTAAGTATTTTATTAAATAAATCATCCCAACCTCTTCCTGTTAATTTAAAGTTTTCTCCTAAGTCTTTTTTTATTTCATCTTTAACTTCTGTAAATTTACCTAGAGCTTTTAGCTCATCAACGTTTTTAACATTAATCCATTTCATATTTTAGCTCCTTAAAATAAATTTCTATTATATTGTATTCCAATTTTACATGGATAATGACATTAAAATTACTTGAATAATAGATAGAGATACCATAGTAATTTTAAATGGTAAATTTTATAATTATAAGTAATTCATGAGGATAAAAAATGTGTGCAAAATAAAGAGTAATATAAAAAATCGAATATAAATGAGTTATTTTCACTTTATTATATAAAAAATATATATTAAAATTTATGTTATGATATTATTATCAAAAGGAGAGTGGGGATTTTGAAATTAAAAAAACCAGGAATGAGAAATATAAAAACTGGCATAGGAGTTATGATATGTGTTTTAGTTGGATATTTTAATATAGTTGATAAGCCTTTTTTTGCAGCAGCAGCATGTATTGTATGTATGCAGACAACAGTAAAAAGCTCCTTAACAGTAGGTTTAAATAGATTGAAAGGTACTTTTGTTGGTGGTTTAATAGGTTTTCTATTTGTACTTATACATCCAGGAGATCCTATATTATCATGTTTAGGAATAATTACAACTATATACATTTGTAATATATTAAATATAAATAATTCTATAACTATTGCTTGTGTTGTATATTGTTCCATATATTTAAGTATAGGAACGAATAATCCATTAGATTATTCTCTCCATAGAATAATAGATACTTCCATAGGAGTATTAATTGGAGTAGCAGTAAATTACTTTATATATAGACCAAATTACTTAAACCGTATATATAATGAAATTAGAGCAATTGAGAATACATCAATAAAATTATTAAAAACTGAAATAGAAAAAGATATTCATGGAGATATATCACCTTTAAAAGATGAAATTACAAAATTAGAAGGATTATATAAAAATTTTTTAGAAGAGTTAGAGTATAGCAATGATGAAGTGGATAATAAAGAAATAAATAGAACTATAAAGAGATGCAAGGAAATATATTTACATCTACAAGTGTTGGAGCGAATGAAGGATAAATGTTATATAAATAAAGAAAATTATATTAAGTCTAAGGATATATGTGATGAATTATCTAAGAATATATCTACTAAAGAGGATGTAAGCAGAGTTTATAACTATCATATAAGTTCTATTATAGATAATATAAATGAAATTCATGGAATTGATGAAAATCAAAATGATGATGACAGAGTAATATAATTTACTAAGAATTAAAAAAGAAGTATAGGATAAAATAAATTACCTATACTTCTTTTTATTTAGAATTTAACTTGAATATTTTGTCTTTCATCTTTGTTTTCAAGTTCAAAGAAAATTTCTTCTTTAAATTTAAATATAGATGCAATAATACAGTAAGGGAATTTTTGAATAGAAGCATTAAGCTCTTTAACAGTGCCATTATAATATCTTCTAGATTTTTCTATCTCACCTTCAATTTCTTGTAATTGATTTTGTAAATTAAGAAATTGTGTATCAGCTTTCAAATTAGGATAATTTTCACTAATCATAAGTAGACGACTAAGTGCATTTGAAAGTTCACCTTCGTATTTTGTTTTTTCTCCTGGAGAAGCAGATATTGCATTTCCTCTAGCAACAACAACTTTATCTAGAGTGTCTTTTTCATGAGAAGCATACCCTTTAACCGTTTCTACTAAATTAGGAATCAAATCGTATCTTTTTTTCAAAAATACATCTATTGTAGAATATCCTTCTTTTACACTTTGTCTTAAATAAACTAACTTATTATAAATTGAAATTGCTCCAAATATAATAATTAAAACTATAACTAAAATAATATATTTAAACATAAATACCTCCTTTTATTTACCAGCTAGAGCCACCACCACCGCCACTGCCCCCTCCGCTGAATCCACCACTACCAAATCCACCAGAGCCATCTGAAGGCGGAGTATATCTAGATGAATCTACAACCTCATTTACTCTATCAAAACTATTTAATAAGCTACTCATAATATAAATATCTGTCATAGAATAATAAGTATCATAGTAGTCTGGCTGCTTCATTCTAATACCATCAAACTTTTCAACCCATATTTTAGTTACTCCTAAAACTTGAGCATATGGTAATGTAGAATAGAAATAATCTGGACTTTCTTCTAATAAAGCTTCCAATCTGGATTTTTCCGCAACTTCTATAAAATTTTTAAAACCTAGAATATGAGCAAGAATTTCTTTACCGTATTTAGATTTTTTAGTTACTAAACCACTAAGTATTAAACCTAATAGATTTATAAAAAGAAGAAGTAGTACAATAAAACCAGAAATATTTGTAAATCCTATCACTAATAAAAAGACTATGATATAAAGTGTAGAGAGAATCACTCCAGATATAATGGCTTTTTTTATACCTGATTTGTAATATCTTTTATTAGCGAGTGACATGTACATATTTGAGAAAATAAATAATAAAGCGGCTAAAAGCATACCAAAGGAAATACCTAAAATAGGACTTTCATGACATAATACAGAATTATAATATAAAACTAAAATATTTGGAATTCCAGCTAACAATCCAATTAATCTACCTATAGAGTAGGATTTTAAATCTTCTAAACTATTTTCATTTTTAAAGTAAGAAGAAATTTCGCGAGAGGCTTCATCTATACTTTTAATTTCAGCTGATTTTAAATCTTTATCACTAACAATATCATCACAACCAGCATTGAATAAATCATTGAAGATATTTATTTCATAAGGTTTATGTTGATCATCTAAATCATTAGTTTTAGATATAATAAAGCTATCATCTTTATTAATTTTAAGTTTTATATGTTTATGACTAGCCCAGTAAAATATTAAACTTATAATATCTCTAGAAGAGACAGAACCCTTATAAGCAAAAGCAACTTCTGATGGATTTAAATTTTTAGGTGGATAAAACTCTACAGCAGATATTAATTTTTCTTTATCTTTATTTTTAAAATATAAGAATAATATTAATAACAAGGCTAAAAAAGAAAATCCTATAGCGATATAATAAGAAGATGGTTGTGATATAGAAAATAAGCTATTATCAATATCTAAAGTTAAAGTAGCACTTTCTTTTAAATTTAAATTATTTAAATTCTCAAAGGATAAGGTATCATTGTCTATATTAAATTTGTATCTATCTGTTCCCATATTAACACCGTGTTGATAAAAATCTACTTTACAATCATTAATTGTAAAAGGAGAAGTAACTTTAAGTTTTACATTTTCTATTTTGCCTTCATTTGAAAAATCACCTATATGAAATTTTACATTGTCCATAATAGGAGGCTCCACATTGAAAGTAACCTTGAAATTATAAATACCCTCTTTACTAGGCAGAAGTAGTGAATTATTACTTTCATTAAATGTAATATCCTTTGAATTAATTTTCACATTTTTTATATAATCTCTGCTAGTTGAGTTCCAAATATAAATAGAATGCAAATTATTTTCATCAATATTTTCATTAATTTCTACAGTTAAATCCCTAGTAATTGAATAAGTTTTTTCTTTTGATATATCTGCATTAATCACATCATTTTTTATTGTATAAGGATAAGTTCTAGTAGGCGCATTTTTAAAGGAACCTTCATTTAATTTTGCATTTACCGTAACACCATTATTAGGTGAAATAGTCTGTTTAGAAGTAATTTCAATTTTATTGTTATTTTGAGAGTAATTTACTAAAGTATTGTGAGTATCTCCATATTTTCCGTTAGTTATGGTTAATTTTTCTAAATTAGAATTTTCAGGATAAGTAATTGTAGCTGTAAATTTTTTAATATCTGTGTCCCATTCATTTCCTAAGACATTTAAGTATATATAATCACCATTTGTTTGTTCATCATCAAAACATTCAATAGTATAAGTAATTATATATCTTTGTTCACCTACTATGGTTTCATCTTCATCGCCAATTTTAAGTACTAAGGAAGAAGAGTCTTCCTCAACATAAGGAGCACCTTTTACATCAATATTTGTAATTTGATAATCTTCCAAATCTGTTGATTTTGGAATTGTTCTAATAATTCCATGTCTTTCTTCATCAAAAAATGCATCTATGGTTTCTGTAATAATATATTCCCTTTTATCATTAACCTTAACTTGCACGTCCATATTTTCTATATAATACCCATCATCTTCTGCATAAGAAGTGCTTAAATTAAAATTGGAAATAAATATAACTGTAAATAATAATACAAAAACCCATTTTAATTTTTTCATTCTTTACCCCCTTTCTATAAGTTAATAGTATCTATGTAAGTAATTAAACTCAAGTGAAAATTATATGTTCAAATAATTTGATATA
The DNA here is from genome assembly GCA_036648085.1 of Terrisporobacter sp. Lineage (GTDB taxonomy): Bacteria > Bacillota > Clostridia > Peptostreptococcales > Peptostreptococcaceae > Terrisporobacter. The sequence goes on along the minus strand of JAVXJA010000045.1, from coordinate 9,588 downwards.
TATAACCATATTGCTACTGAATAAATAGATGTTAAGAATTATAAAATATGATAAAAATTAAATTTTAATATGTTAAAACTTATTATTAACTAGTATATTATTATTTGAAGAATAAATAATAGGCGGTATAAAAATATGTTTAATATAATGATAATTGATGATAATGAACAATTACAAAATGAAATAGAAAATGTTTTGATTAATAATAGGTACTCAGTTACAAAAGTAAAAGAATTTAATAATATACCAGAATTAGTGAGAAGTAGTAATCCGCATTTAATATTATTAGATATTAATTTACCTCAAGACGATGGATTTAAAATATGTACGGAAATAAGAAGCTTTTCAAAAATTCCAGTTATATTTGTTACAAGCAGAAACACTAATATAGATGAACTAATGGGAATAACTTTAGGTGGAGATGACTTTATAACAAAACCATATAATACTCAAATACTTTTAGCTAGAATATCGTCTCTTTTAAAAAGAGCTTATCCAGAAAATAAGTCTATGGATATTATAGAGTATAACGGTTTAAAGCTTAATATATTATCTAGCACCATAGAGAACAATGGAAATGTAGTAGAACTTACAAAAAATGAATTAAAGATTTTACACTATTTACTTAACAATAAAGGAAAGATAGTTTCTAGAGTAGATATTATGGAATATTTATGGGATAGCTCACTATTTGTAAATGATAATACTCTTACTGTAAATATAACAAGAATAAGAAACAAAGTAGAAGAAATAGGTATAAGTGATTTTATTAAGACTAAAAGAGGACAAGGATATATAATATGAGTTTAAAAGATTATTTAAAAAGTAGATCTGGAGCAATATTTATAAATATTATATCCTTAGTAACATTAGTAGTTTTTTTATTTAGTATAGGAAATACCTTTGATAGTATAAAAATTATAATAACTTCATGGTTAATAGTTGTAATTATATTTTTTAGTTATCAATATAAACAAATGAAAATATACTTTGAGGAAATTATAAAGCTTGCTGACAATATAGATAAAAAGTATTTAATTAGTGAAGTTATAGAAATGCCTCCTTATATTGAATCTGTGACATTTTATCATTTATTAAAAAAAAGTAGTAAGTCTATGAGAGAAGAAATTAATAAAAATAAAAATCAACGCAAAGATTATAAAGAATACATAGAGCAGTGGATACATGAAGTAAAAACACCAATATCTTCAATTAAATTAATAGAGGAAAATAATAAAACAGATACTTCAAGATTAGTACTACAACAATTAGAAGATATAGATAGATATGTGGAGCAAGCATTATTTTATGCCAGAAGTGAAGATGTGGAAAAGGATTATCTTATAAAGGAAATATCACTAGAAGAATGTATAAATAAAGTTATTATAAGAAATAAGCAAGTATTTATTTTAAATAATATAGATATACAATTAGATAATTTAGATAAAAATATTTATAGTGATAGGAAATGGCTAGAATTTATAATAAATCAAATAATAGTTAATTCAGCTAAATACATAAAAAATGAATCCTCAGTAATTAAAGTGTATACAATGGATATTAAAAATGGTATTCAATTAATTATTGAAGATAATGGAATTGGTATACCTGAAAATGAAATAAATCGTGTATTTGAAAAAGGGTTCACAGGTAATAAAGGTAGAACAAATAATAAATCTACAGGAATTGGATTATATTTGAGTAAAAAACTATGTGATAAATTAGGTTTACTTATATCTATAAATTCAGAAGAAAACGTATATACAAGAGTAAGCATTACTTTTCCAAAAGGTAGCTTTTGTAAGTTTAAATAAAACGAGCAGATTAATGCTCGTTTTTATTTGTGTAATTATAACTTCTTAAGTGACAACTTCGTAACGTAAAAGTCATATTAAATCGAATCAAGACAGCTATAAATAAGGTAAAATTCAATTGAGGTGATAATAATGAATGAAATATTAAAAATTGAAAATGTAGAAAAATATTATGGTAACAAAGGAAACATAGTTAAAGCAATAGATGATGTAAGTTTTAATGTATGTGAAGGTGAATTTATAGGAGTAATGGGACCATCTGGTTCAGGTAAAACCACATTATTAAATACTATAGCAACTATTGATGAGGTTAGCTGTGGGCATATTTATTTAAGTGGTGTAGATTTAACAGAAATAAATCAAAAGAATATAGCCAAGTTTAGAAGAGAAAACTTAGGGTTTATATTCCAAGATTTTAATTTATTAGATACTTTAACGATACATGAAAATATTGCATTAGCTCTAACGATTAATAAAACAAAAAAGGATGAAATAGATGATAAGGTAAGAAAAGTAGCCAATGAATTAGGTATTGAAGATTTACTTACAAAATACCCTTATGAAGTATCTGGTGGTCAAAAGCAAAGAACAGCTTGTGCAAGAGCCTTAATAACAAATCCAAAACTTATTTTAGCAGATGAACCAACTGGAGCTCTAGATTCAAGATCAGCACAAATGTTAATTGAGATGATTTCAAATTTAAATAAAAACTTAGAGGCAACTATTTTAATGGTAACTCATGATTCATTTACAGCAAGTTACTGTAATAGAATATTATTTATTAAGGATGGTAAGATTTTCACAGAATTAGTAAAGGGAAATAATACTCGTAAACAGTTCTTTAATCAAATATTAGATGTGGTTGCATTGTTAGGTGGTGACGTAAGGGATGTACGTTAAGTTAGCCTTAGAAAATGCAAAAAAATCTATAAAAGACTATTTAATATATTTTACAACTATAACAATATGCGTAAGTTTATTTTATGCATTTATGTCCTTATCAAGTTCCGGTTATGAGTTAATAACAGAAGACTCCTTTAGATTTGAGGATTTAAAGCAAATACTAAAATATTCAACCTATGTTATTACAGGTGTATTAGTTATTCTTGTAGGTTATGTAAATAAATATATGATGAAAAGAAGACAAAGGGAATTTGCTACTTATATATTACTAGGAACAGAACAAAGAAGTGTAGCTTTGATGTTTTTTGTGGAAACTTTAATAGTAGGAATCATGGCTATAATATGTGGAATATTTGTAGGAACATTATTTTCACAAGTAGTTACAGCCATAGTATTAATCACAGCTAAACAAGAAGTAGTATTTTCTTTTAGATTATATATGGATACTGTTGCAATAACTTTTATATTCTTTATATCTATGTTTTGTGTAATAGGTTTATATAATATTAGGGTATTAAATAAATTAAAGCTTATTAATATGATGAACATGGATAAGAAAACGGAGTTTCAGTTTAAGAGAAGTGGGAAATTTTATGGATTTATTTTTAGTATATCAGTAATCTTATATGGAATTTGTGGATACTGTACTTACCAACTTATAAATTCAAAAGATAATACAAATACTATTTATATGAATAAGTTATTAATTGAAGCTATATCATTAGTAACTTTTATTATAGCTACTTATGCATTATTTTACTCAATAGCTTATATAATCATATTTATTAAAGATAAAAGTATTAATTTTAAATATGAAAATACAAATCTATTTTTAATAGGGTCTATAGTATCAAAAATAAAAACAGCACCTATTTTAATGGCTACTATATGTATTACATTTTTGGGTGCAGCAATTAGTTTTATGTTAACTCTTATAATGTCCCAATGGAGTTTAGGATTTTTAGAGTATAGAGTACCTTTCGATATAGAAATAAGAAACGAGTATAGCTATAGATTTGAAGAGGAGACTAGCTTAAAAGATATCAAGGATATTCCTAAAATAGATTATAGTGAAATTGTAAATTACTTAAATAACAATGGATATGATATAGAAGATTACTGCCAAGTGGAGAAATACTTTTTAAATAAAGATGATTTTTATATAAGAGATGAAAATAATATACCTATAATAGCTATTAAATTAAGTGATTTTAATAAAATGAGAAGTATGCTAGGTCATGAAGAGATTAAATTAAAGGAAAATGAATTTACTACTCAATGGCAAAGAATGATAGAAGATGATGAAATTAAAAAATATCTGAAAGAAAATTCAGTTATAGATATAGATGGAAAAAAATTAGAACTTAGTACTAATGCATATTATGATGAATCTATTGGAGAAGGTATTTATAATGTTTATTCAGATAAAATAATTATTTTACCAGATAAGTTATGTGAAAACTTAACATTAGCAAGTACTGATTTTCAAGCTAATATAAATAATGAAGTAAGTTATGATAAAGCTAATGATTTTGAAAATAATTATGTGTACAATTGGTTCAATGAAAATAATCAGAGTCTAGTTAATAAGTATAGTAGTGAAGGTAATGATATAAGCCATTATCTTATTTCAACAAGAATAAAATCAGCAGAAACTAATGAAATTCTAAATGTCACATTGGCTATGAGAATTTTAGGTATATATTTAGGAACAGTATTACTTATGATAAGTTTAACAGTTCTTGCATTGCAACAACTATCAGATTCTATAGAGCATAAAGATAGGTTTAATGTACTTAAAAAATTAGGTGTAGAAGATGAGGAGATAAACAAGATAATTCTAAAGCAAATATCTTTATATTTTATAATTCCAATAACTATAGCCATAGTAGGCTTTGTAATATTTATATATAACTATTACATTTTAAATATAGCAGTGATTAATTCTTATATAGGTGATAAAGCATTTGTGTTGAACATAATAATAGCAATGATTTTAATGATATGTATTTATATTTGTTATTTCATATGCACTTACTATACTTTTAAAAGAAATATAAAAACTAAATAAAAATTAATGTTAGCAAAGAGAGGATAAAATTCTCTCTTTTTTTATTATTAGGAAATTATATTTTCAATAAAAATTTAACTTATAATTAACATGCAAAATAATTCAAAGTAACTATAATTACTAGTATGCAATATAAATATAAGGTGGCAAGAGGTGAAAATTATGTATATCATAATAGCTGGTTGTGGAAGAGTTGGCAGTACTTTAGCCAAAGAATTTTTAGATGAAGGTCATGATGTAGTAATTATAGATAGAAATAAAAATAGATTAGATAAATTAGGTAGCGGAGTGAATGCAATTAGAATAGTAGGGGTTGAATATGATATAGATGTACTGAAAGAAGCTGGAATAGAACAAGCGGATATATTTTTAGCATTAACTCAAAGTGACAGTATAAATATAGCAGCTTGTCAGATAGCAAAAAACATATTTAATGTGGAGAAAGTAATAGCAAAAGTTTACGATTTGGGCAAAGAGCATATATATACAACCTTAGAAATAGAATATGTTAATTGGATCAGACTTGGAATAGAAGAATTGAAATTCAGAATATAAAAGAGGTGTAGATATGAAAGTTATTGTTATTGGAGGAGGCAAGGTAGGTTTCTATCTTATCAAAACCTTAAAACAAAGAAAGCATAAAGTAACTGTAATAGAAAAAGATAAAGATTTGTGTAATACAATATCTGAAAGGTTAGACATAGACGTTATAAATGGAGATGGAACAGATTTAGATATTCTAAAAGATGCAGAGGTAGATGTAGCAGATGTAGTGGCAGCTGTAACTGGTAAAGATGAAGAAAATCTAGTAATTTGCCAAGTTGCTAAAAAGAACTTTAATATTCAGCATACAATAGCAAGAGTAAATAATCCTAAAAATCAAGAAGTATTTAAAACTCTTGGAGTAGATAATACAGTTTGCAGTACTCAAGTTATAACAAATTTAGTAGATTGGGAATGTGAAAGTGATCAAATTAAGACAATTCAAGTTTTTGAAAGAGGAGAAATGATTTTAGTAGAGGTACAGATAGATAAAAAAATGTCTTGGTGTAACAAATATGTTAAAAATTTAAATATACCACATAATTGCGTTTTAGTATCTGTATACAGAAAAGATGAAATTATTTATCCTAAGGGAAATACATTAATTCAAGATAAGGATAAAGTAGTTTTGGTTACTGATAGTAGCAATATGATAAGCAAGGATAAGGACACATACTCTGTATTAGAAAAGGCAATTTTCAATTAAATTAGAGGTGTAATTATGTTAAAAATAAAAAAACAATTTACTAAGAATAAGTGGTCGAAATCTGAGATTTCATTTAACTTAAAAGAGATACTAACAGGGGTATTAAGGGAAGTTTTATATATGAGTATATTAATAGTAATTTTACTAGTTATGACTAAGCTTGTATAAGTGGGGTAATATTATGAAACAATCAAAACGAAATATAAATGATTTAAAAGTAATAAGCTATTATACCGGGTATATAGTTATAGGAACTGGACTTCTTATGATAATACCAATACTGATTGCTTTATTTTTACAAGAAAAAGAACCATTAATAGATTTTATTATAAGTATAAATATATCTTTAATAATTGGATTTATACTTATGATATTAGGACATTCAAATAAAGAAAAAATATATGTGGAGTGGAAACACGGACTTGTTATAGCATCTCTTTCATGGATAATGCTTATGATATTATGTGCCATACCTTATTATTTAAGTAATCATATGGTATCTTTTTTAGATGCTTGCTTTGATGTTATGAGCGGGTTTACAACAACAGGAGTATTTTTATTGCAGGATTTAGATCACCTAAGTGTAAGTTTAAATGTTTGGAGGCATATTTTAACCTTTGTTGGAGGTCAAGGAATGGTTGTCCTTGCCTTAACATTTTTAACAAGTAAAACTCAAGGTGCATACAAAATGTATGTAGGAGAAGGTAAAGATATAGCCTTACTTCCAAACACAAGAAATACAACTAGATTGATTTGGTTTATAAGTTTAGTTTATCTTATAATAGGAACTTTTGTATTTTGGGTAAATGGAATCATAATCGGGCTTAACCCTTTAAGCGCTCTTTATCATGGATTTTGTATATTTGCTAGTGCTTGGAGTACAGGCGGATTCGGTCCTATGAGCCAGAATATGTTATATTATCATAGTTTCTCCTATGAAATAGTTACGGTAATATTCTTTATGATAGGAGCTTTAAATTTTGGTTTTCACTATACTGTGTGGAGGGGAAATAAGAAAGAAATTTATAAAAATATAGAAATGCAAAGTTTTTTCATAACAATTATGATAACTTCATTTTTAGTAGTTATGGGATTAAATAAATTTGATGTTTATCCTAATGCAATTGCTACATTTAGAAAAGGAGTATATGGGCTACTATCAGCACATACAACAACTGGATTTATGAATGTATATGCAAGACAGTTTGCACTAGAGTGGGGAGATTTTTCAATAGTTGTGATGACAATAGCCATGCTTATAGGTGGTTGTGCTTGTTCTACTGCTGGAGGATTTAAGGCTTTAAGAGTTGGAATTGTATTTAAAGGTATTATAGCTGATATAAAAAAATCTTTGGTCTCAGAGAATAGAGTTAAGACATTTAAGTATCATCATATAAAAGATCAAGTGTTAGATAGTGATGTGGTTAAATCAAGTGCGTTAATTATTCTATGTTATATGATTTTATTTATAGGAGGAACATTGCTAGGGTGTTTCTATAATTATCCAATATTAGAATCGGCATTTGAGTCAGCATCAGTAACAGGAAACGTTGGATTATCAATAGGGGTAACTTCTATAACTATGCCACAAGTATTAAAAATATATTATATAGTAGCTATGTATTTAGGTAGATTAGAATTTATATCAGTATTTGTACTTATAGGTTTTGCAATTGGAGGCGTTAAAAAAATATGTGCAAGAAAATAAAAAAAATATTAATAATAAGCACTATATTTGTCTTTCTAATCATACCTAGGTTAGTTAATGCACAAAATTATTCTTTAAATGATTTAATTGAAAATGGCAAAAAAACTGATGGTAAATTCATTACTGTTACAGGTGAAGCCATAGGTGAAACTCTGGAAAGAGGTAATTATGCTTGGATAAACATTAATGATACTAGTAATGCAATGGGAGTATACATGACTTTGGAAGATAGTCATCAAGTCTCTAGGTTTGGCTCTAGTAATGAAAAAGGTGATGAGTTACAGGTAGAAGGGACTTTTAATAGAGCTTGTAGTGAGCATGGTGGAGATATGGATATACATGCAAAACAAGTAAATGTTATTAAAAAAGGTGAAATAAAAAAACAAATAGTTTCCATAAATAAAATAGTGGCAGCAGGAAGTTTGACTTTGATTACTATAGTATGTGGATATGTTTTTTATAGGGTTATAAATAAAAAATCATAATTATGTTGATTAATAAAAAGAAAGCGCTAAGTTTTATAACTTAGTACTTTCTTTTTTTATTGAAATTAGATGCATTGTTTTAAATAGAGCGGTTATAATAAGTACTCCCATTGATATTGCACCACCGACAAATAATACATCAGCACCCTTAGCTATAGCTTGAGTATAATCATTTTGAACTAAATAAAGCATGGTATTATACATTCCAAGTCCAGGAACTAAAAGTATAATTCCAGGAATTACAAAAACAATAGCCGGTTGTTTTAATTTTCTAGCTAAAATCTCACTAGCTAAAGAAACTAAAATAGCAGCTAAGAAATTTGCCATTATTTCATTGCTAGTAATTGTCATTATAAAATAATATACAGCCCAACCAATTCCACCAACAAGCCCACTAGGTAAAAGTGTGGATTTAGGTCCATTTAGAAAAATTGCAAAACCTATAGTTGCTATAAATGAATAAATAAAATGTATATAAATAGGCATATCCGTCATTATAATACACCTCCTAACATAAACCAAACGTCGAGAACCATACCTACGCCACAAGCTATACTTACGGCAGTAACTCCCGCATCAAATGCACGAGCAACTCCAGCAATTAGGTCTCCAGCGATTAAATCTCTAAGACCTTTAATAAATGAAACACCTGGAAGTAGTGGCATAATTGAACCTACTACTAACATAGTAGGAGCAGCAAGTACGTTTAACTGAGTAAGTATTACCCCCATGGCGGCAATAAAAGAAGAAGATATTAAACTAGCAAAAGCAGGTATGCTACTCATTTCTATTATTTTATTATAAATTTTAACGGCTAGTATAGAAGTAATAAAAGTTGTCACAAAAGTAGGGATATTATTTCCTTCAACCAATCCAGCAAAGAATGCAGAGCCAATACCTGTACTAATATATTGAGTTATTTTCGAGTAAGAACTCGTATGTACTATACTTTTTAATTCTTTCATAGCATTTTCTACTGTTATTTCATTATCACCAACGAATTGTCTAGAAAAATTATTTAGTGCTGAAATTTTATCTAAGTTTATAGATCTAGATTTTATAGTCTTCATAAATGAATATCCATCAAATCTATAATCTGAAATAATTATTACCGTAGGAGATGTGAATACATTTATATGATTAAATCCCCTAGACTTACAGATTCTAATTACTGTATCTTCTACACGATAGGTTTCAGCTCCATTTGTTAGCATAAGTTCACCTATGAATAATGCTAATCTAAGGATATTTTTTTTATTATTACTGCTAATTTCAATATTCATAACTAACCTCCTATAATATGATTAATCTATTGTGCTAGTTGAAATTTAATTTCCAAATATAGTAAATAGATTTTA
>JAVXJA010000044.1:0-23376 GCA_036648085.1 Terrisporobacter sp. | reverse complement strand
TTTATCACTTAAAGTGGGGGTTAAATAAATCTTTGTAATATATAGAATTTTAAAATTGCATGTCGCCCACACGTGGCTCAAAATTGCATGTCGCCCACACGTGGCTCAAAATTACATGTCGCCCATGCTGTGGATTAGAATACGGTTGTAGGATAAGTTTGTATATTTAAATGTATAAACTAACTGGTCCAGCCAAGGCTTAAAGCTATTATTTAAATAGAATAAGTGCGAATTATCTAAAATGAGTACATTTGTATATATTTTTAGAACCAGAAGTAGCTTATGAAACTGCTAAGATAATTGCAGAGGAACTGGAGATTTCTTATATAGAAGATGAGGTTTTAGCTAAAATATAAGTGAAGAATAAGTATATAAATTTCTTGAAATTTTGTGATTAAATAAAATATTTTAATTATATAAATATTGTGTATAATATAGAAGTATAAGAAAAATTAAAGGAGAGTCATGAAATGGAAGAATTATATAAATTTATAGAAGAAAAAATATATGCATCAGGATATGAAGGTTCTGTTAGTGGAGCAGATATCTACGATGAAATATGTGATGAAATAGAAGATAAAGAAGAAGGTAGTTACATATTTATGAGTAAAAAAGAAGACGATGTTTTATATGAATATAAAATAGATGTTATGGAAGACCAATTTAACTTATCTTATTTAGATATTAAATTTAATGGAGAAACATATCATATAGATTTTGATAATTAATTGTAACTATTTTTAAATATTTTACCTAAACAGCATAATGAAAATTATGCTGTTTTTTATTTTTACAAAAAAGTAATATATATTGAAACATAGTAAAATAGCGTGATTAGTAAGCTTTATAACTTCATTTACATAAAATAACAGTTAAAAATCGTACCATTTTCGTGTTATGATTAATGCACCAGGGGGAAGCACATACCCATAAGGTTACAAAAAAGTGACAAAAACTGAAAAAGGACGGTAGAGGAATATGAATAAAAAAATTAAAACATTATTAGTAGCAGGTTTGATTACAGTAATGGGAGCAACTAATGTTGTTTCAGCAAATGCTTTAAGTAAATCAACTTTATCAACTTCAAATAGTAGAAGAACTTCATATATATACATAAATGGAGTGAAAGTAAATATAAGTACAAATAAACCATCAAATAATAACAAACCTTCACAGGATAATAGTAATAATACTACAAATAAGCCATCTCAAGATACTACAACATCTAATGGAGATTTTTCAAATTTCCAGCAAGAAGTATTAAGATTAGTAAATGTGGAAAGAAGTAAAAGAGGATTAAAACCGTTGAAATTAAACACAAAGTTATCTAGTGTTGCTACAACAAAATCACAAGATATGGTCAATAAGAATTACTTCTCACATACATCACCAACATATGGATCACCATTTAATATGATGAAACAATTTGGAATAAGCTATAGTGCCGCAGCAGAAAATATAGCTAAAGGTCAAACAACACCTGAACAAGTAATGAAATCTTGGATGAATTCTTCAGGACATAGAGCAAATATATTAAGTGCTAATTATACAGAATTAGGAGTAGGTGTGGCTAAAAGCTCAAATGAAACAACATACTGGACACAAATGTTTATAAAGCCAAGTAAAAATAATTCTATGGACAATAACACTAATAATAATAACAATAATAATAACACAGATACAAATAAACCATCAGACGATGTAAAACCAGGAGAAGAAAATAATACTAGTGATGATAATAACAACAATAATAATAATGATAATAACACTAGTGGTGATAACACTAATAATGACAATAATAACGGAAATACTAATAAACCATCACAAGATGAAAACACAACAACTGGACAATTCCCAAGTTTCCAACAAGAAGTATTAAGATTAGTAAACGTGGAAAGAAGTAAAAGAGGATTAAAGCCATTAACATTAAATACAAAATTATCTAGTGTTGCTACAACAAAATCACAAGATATGATAAATAAAAATTATTTCTCACATACATCACCAACATATGGATCACCATTTGATATGATGAAACAATTTGGAATAAGTTATAGATCAGCAGCTGAAAATATAGCAAAAGGTCAAACAACACCTGCACAAGTAATGAATTCTTGGATGAATTCTTCAGGACATAGAGCCAATATACTAAGTGCTAATTATACAGAATTAGGAGTAGGTATTGCTAAAAGTTCAAATGGAACAATATACTGGACTCAAATGTTCATAGGTAAATAATAAACAAAAAGGTAAAGACAGCATAAGTTGTCTTTACCTTTTTTATCTTATAAGGAGATTATATTGCTTCGAAATCTATGGATAATCTATGGAATTAAGAAATATCAACATGTACAGAACTGTAAAAAAGTACTATCTTGAGCAACGTGATAAGTCGCAGCGAAGCAAGACTTAGACATTGGCCACATGAGCGAAGCGAATTTTTTAATAAAATAATTGCGGATTTTTGCTAATAATGATAAGGCATAATTCTACCACAGGCAATTTTGGCACCAGAATTACCAGAAGGTTGTGTTATAAAATCATCAGCATTTTCATGTAGAATAACGGATTTTTCTAAAATATTAAGTATAGTAAAGGCAGTAGTATAAACAGACAAAATTCCTATACCATCGTTTGATAAAATAGGTGGCAAATCTCCTGTATGGAAGGGATGATCTTCATCTGTTGGATTAAAGTGGTTACCTACAGAAGGGAAAGGTTTATCTGAGGTACCTGGATTACAATTACCATTTTGGTGAATATGAAATCCGTGGAATCTTGTTTTTTCACCTTTTGAATTAGTAGAAGGTATTCCAACAACATAGGCTTTAATATAAACACCATTATCTAATTGATAAAATAACACGTCTCCCCTTAAGTCAGGTGCATTAGGACCTCCCCTTAGTCTTGCAACTGCAGTAGGATGATCAGCTTTGTAACCATCGAAAATACTAGGCATTTCATTATTTATACATAAAAATTCCATTTTTATTCCCTCCTAAAAATAATTATTATAAAAGTATTTTATGAGTTTGGAGAAAAAATCGTTACAATATAATTAGATGAATTAAATGGGGGGGTCTCTTATGGATATTAATAAAATTAAATTAAATTGGAGAATAAGAAATAACAATAAAGAAGCCAATATAAATTTGTGGGATGCTAAAGCAGACCATTTTGGCAATTATGAAATACCAAATTTTGAAGATGACAAGTTTTTAAGTCTATTGTTAGAAAAGGATTTGGTACAAGAAAATTATGAAGTTTTAGATGTAGGCTGTGGTGGGGGAAAGTATACATTAGCTATAGCATCTAAATGTAATTATATTACAGGCATAGATTTGTCACCAAGAATGATAGAATATGGAAATGAAAATAAAGAAAAATTTAATGTGAATAATGTTACTTTCAAAATTGAAGATTGGCATGACTTAGATATAAGAAATTCACAGTATTATAAGAAATACGACTTAGTATATGCATCTATGACACCAGCAGTACAAAGTTATGAAACTTTTTATAAGTTATGTGAGGCTAGTAAAGGTTATTGTTTAATTAGATGTAATACAAAAAGAAGTGATTCTGTTTACGATGAAATAAGAAGCATATTAAATATCAATCACAACAATAGAAGTAGTAATTTAGATTTCATGTATTCGTTTAATATGTTATGTTTAGAAGGATACGAACCACAAACAGATTATGAAGAAAAGATTTGGTATAGTAAAGAAACTATAGATAAGGCTTATGATATATATATTAAACGAGCTAAAATAGAAAAAAACATAAATGAAGATGAAGAAGAAAAAATAAAGACATATTTAGAAAGTATATGTGAAGATGGATATATATGTGAAGAAATCAAGGCTACCATAGCCACATTATACTGGAGTGTTGATAATGATTAAGTGAAAATTATATAGAACTACATATGAGAATAAAACAGGGGTGAAGATGATGAAAAAAAGATTTGGGATTATCATAGGATTATGTCTATGTGTTTTTGGATTAGTAGGATGCAAAGATGATAAAACAGTACAAGAAGGAAAAGGAACTCATGTGAATTTAATAATTCAAAGTGTTAGTAATTATGCTAATGAAGCTAACTTTGTATCTGAGGAAAATAAATCAGATGGATATTATAAGCAAATATATAATTATGAAGGGATAGAGTTTTGGTTTGAAAGAATGAATCATAAAGAATATGATGATTTTCCAGTAGCTACAAATGAAAAAATATCAAATTTGGAGTGCAACAATGAAATAAATAGTAATTCAAGTTATGAAGGTGACAAAGCTACATATAAAACTGAACTTAATAATAAAGAATATTACAATGAAGATATATTAATTAATAGCGATGATTGGGACTTTAGAGTGCATTTTCAAGTAGAAAATAAAGAACATGATAAGTATGCTGAAATCATTAGTGACATAATAAGTAATTTAAATATTTCAGAGATAAATTAGGAGGGAAATTTTGTTTTTATACTTAATGATAATAAATATAATTGGCTTTATTTTAATGTTTAGTGATAAAAGAAAAGCCATAAATCACAAATATAGAATACCAGAAAAAAACTTGTTCTTAGTATGTGCTTTAGGAGGCAGTGCAGGGTCTTTAATGGGTATGTATACATTTAGACATAAAACAAAACATAATAAATTTGTGGTGGGAGTACCTATTTTATTAATTTTAAATATAATATGTGTAATTTTTATTACTTTCAAATTACTTTAAATTACATATTTTTATAGAGTAATTATATGAAAAGTAGTGGATTTATTGAAAAAATCCGAGAAATTAAATGGGAAATAAAATTATTTTAAAAAAAGAATATGAAATGGTTACAACATTAAATTTAGAAAATTATGACTAGCTTTTTTAGGGGTAGGATGGTATAATTAATCTTGTAGAAATACAAAGAAAGTCAAGAGAGCTTGATGTAGGTTATTAGGAGATTCATACAATGAATAATGGAACTGTAAAATGGTTTAACAACGAAAAAGGATTTGGATTTATATCTGTAGAAGGTGGAGATGATGTATTCGCACATTTCACTGCTATACAAGGTGACGGATTCAAATCATTAGAAGAAGGTCAAAAAGTAAGCTTTGATATAGTTGAAGGTGCTAAAGGTCTTCAAGCAGCTAACATAACTGTATTATAATATATATTTGTCAGAATGCTTTTAAAAGATCCCTGAGGGGGTCTTTTTTTAATGTGAAAAACTAATAATAAATAAGAAAGTAAAAAACTCTTTTACAAAGGTATTATGGAATTATATAATGAAATTATATAAAACTATAAAATTATTAACTATTATTATTAAGGTCATAATAGATAAGCCAAATAATTTAGGAGGAATATTCATGGAGAAAAAATACATAATTGCCCTTGACCAAGGAACAACAAGTTCAAGAGCAGTAGTTTTTAATAAAAAAGGTGAAATAGTTACAGTATCGCAAAAGGAATTCACACAAATTTATCCTAAACCAGGTTGGGTAGAACATGACCCTATGGAAATATGGGGATGTCAAAGTGGTGTAATGAGAGAAGCTATAGAAACAACATCCATAGACCCTAAGGATATAGCAGCCATAGGAGTAACTAATCAAAGAGAAACTACTATAGTATGGGACAAGGAAACTGGAATACCAGTATATAATGCTATAGTTTGGCAATGCAGAAGAACATCAGAAATATGTGATGAATTAAAAGAAAAGAATTTAGGAGAAACTATAAAAGATAAAACAGGTCTTATTATAGATGCTTATTTCTCTGCTACAAAAATAAAATGGATATTAGATAATGTAGAAGGTGCTAGAGAAAAAGCTAATAGAGGAGAACTTTTATTTGGAACAGTTGACACTTGGTTAATTTGGAAGTTAACTGACAAAAAGGTTCATGTTACAGATTACTCAAATGCATCTAGAACAATGATGTTTAATATAAATACCCTAAAGTGGGATGAAGATATATTAAGAGAATTAGATATACCAAGGAGTATGTTGCCAGAAGTAAAACCTTCAAGTTGTATATATGGACATACTAAAAAGCAAATTCTTGGAAGAGAAATTCCCATATCAGGATGTGCAGGAGATCAACAAGCAGCTTTATTTGGTCAAACTTGTTTTGAAGAAGGTAGTGCAAAAAATACTTATGGTACAGGTTGTTTCTTATTAATGAACACTGGAGATAAACTTGTAAAATCTAAAAATGGATTATTAAGTACTATTGCTTGGAAAATAGGAGATAAAGTAACTTATGCTTTAGAAGGAAGTATATTCATGGGTGGGGCTTCTATTCAATGGTTAAGGGATGAACTTAGAATGTTAAAGACTGCTGCAGATAGTGAAGATTATGCTACTAGAGTAGAAGATACAAATGGAGTATATGTAGTTCCTGCCTTTACAGGACTTGGTGCACCATACTGGGATATGTATGCTAGAGGAACAATTTTAGGTCTTAGTAGAGGAGCTAAAAAAGAACATATAATAAGAGCAACTTTAGAATCAATTGCTTATCAAACTAAAGATGTGTTAGCAGCCATGGAAGAAGATTCAAAAATCAATCTTAAAAACTTAAAAGTAGATGGAGGAGCAAGTAATAATAACTTCTTAATGCAATTCCAATCAGATATATTAAATGCAAATATAGATAGACCAAAGATAGTAGAAACTACTGCTTTAGGAGCTGCATACTTAGCAGGTTTAGCTGTAGGTTTTTATGAGGATTTTGATGAAATAAAGGCTAGATATATGGTGGACAAACATTTTACACCTAATATGGATGAGGAAAGAAGAATAAAGCTATATAAAGGATGGAATAAATCTGTATCAAGAGCCCTACATTGGGCTTTAGAAGACGAAGAATAAGAAAATAGTATGTAATATTAATGACATGTAAATAAGCCCTAGAAAGGAATAATCCTTAGTAGGGCTTGTTTTTAATAACAAAATACTTAGTCGTATAAGTAAGTTGGTACTGAGTTATAGATATATCTATCACCAACGGCTAATAATATATCGTTTGCCATAAATACTATATAGGGTCCTGGAGAAATAATTAATTCATCTCCACGCTTAATAGCAACTATAGTAGCACCGGTGTTTTGCCAAAACTTAGTTTCAGCAGCAGTCTTGCCAATCCATTTACAATGTGGTTCAATTGGAAACTGAATCGGAACTAAAGGATTTATTACCTCAAGTCTGTCAGAGTAATCTAATATCTTATTTAAAGTATTGATTATATCGTTATCTATCTTTGACTTATCCTCCAGCAACTTATATAGATTACCTTTATATGAGGAAATATTAGTTATATCCTCGTATTTTTTTATAAAAGATAAAGCTTTATCTGATGATAAAACCATAATGCCTTTTCCTTTTATACTTTGAACAATATCGATATCTTCTAAAAGTTTTATTGCTCTTCTTATTGTTTCTGGAGAAACATTATATTTACCAGCAAGTACAGAACGTCCATATAAAGTGCTATCTTCTTTTATTTCTCCCGTATGAATCTTATTTGCTAAGTCCAATGCAATCTTTTGATAGATTGGAATTGTATACTTTTCCTTCATTAATTCACCTTCTAGCTTAAATTATTAAAATATTTAAATTATATCTATAATAATATTGTATCTGTAATTTTGAAATATGCAATATGTATGACTAAAATTATTTTAGGTATAAATGATAATATTAAGAATTATTGTAAAAAAATTTGACTATTATAAGTGATAAATATAAAATAAATAAGTATTTAACTTAGATTTACATAAGAAAAAAAGGAGAAAAAATGGATAAGAAAATAATATCAAATAGAACAAAAGGAATAATTTGCATAATTATGTCAGCTTTTGGATTTGCAGTAATGTCTGCATTTGTAAAATTATCTGGTGATTTGCCAAATTTTCAAAAAGTTTTCTTTAGAAATTTAGTAGCTGCAATTATAGCTTTAGTGTTAATTATAAAGAATAAGGGGAGTTTTGTAGGTAAAAAAGAAAATAGAAAGATGTTAATTTTACGATCTGTATTTGGAACAATAGGAGTTATATTTAATTTTTATGCCATAGATAAATTAGTATTATCAGATGCAAATATGTTAAATAAAATAAGTCCATTTTTAGTGGTAGTATTTTGTGCTATTTTCTTAAAGGAAAATATAACAATGAAACAAATAGGTGCAATTATAGTTGCTTTTTTAGGTGCTTTATTTATAATTAAACCAAGTTTTGATGTTAGAGTAGTACCTTATATAATTGGAATATTAAGTGCCGTATGCGCAGCTCTTGCATATACTTGCGTTAGAGTATTGAGAGATAAAGAAGAATCTTATACTATTGTATTTTTCTTTTCAACTTTTTCATTAATAAGTATTTTACCTGCTTTTATAGCTGTATATGAAACTATGACTTTATATCAATTTGCTTGTTTAATACTTGCTGGTGTAGCAGCATCTTTAGGACAGTTTGGGATAACTCTAGCCTATAAATATGCTCCTGCTAAAGAAATTTCAATTTTTGATTATAGTAATATAATCTTCTCAGCATTACTTAGTATATTCTTATTTGGAGTATATCCAGATCAATATAGTGTAATTGGATATTTAGTAATATTTGGCGCAGCATTTTATATGTTTATGTACAATAAGAAATTAGATAAGTTATCAAAATAATATAATACCTTTTATGAATATATACTATAATTATTCATGAAAGGTATTTTTTATGATTATGTATAAAGGGGAATAAATATGGGGAAAATAAAATTGGCAATTATTGGTGCAGGACTTAGGGGTATGTATACGTATGGTAGTTTTATAGAAGAAAATAAGGATTTATGTGAAGTAGTGGCCATAGTAGAGGGGAAAAAAGGGCGTAGGGATTTATTTCAGAAGAAATTTAATTTACCTGAAGATAAAGCATTTGAAAATATTGAATCTTTTTTTGAAGAAGATAAAATAGCAGATGGCGTAATAATTTGTAATTATGATAGTTTACATTTTACAACTGCTTCTTTTGCTTTAGAAAAAGGATATGATATCTTATTAGAAGGACCAGTTTCAAATAATTTAGATGAGATAGTTCATTTAGATGCTTTATGTAATAAATATGAAGATAAAATAATGATGTCAGCCATGCCTTATAGATATTCAAATATTTTCAACAAAATAAAAGAAATAATAGATGAAAAGTATTTAGGAACTTTAGTAAATATAAATTATAATTCTCATATTGGATATGAAAAATTTGTTCATAATTATGTAAGAGGTAATTGGAGAATAGATAGTGACAGTGCTACTTTAATGTTAACAAATAGTTCCTATGATTTGGACATGTTATTGTATTTAGCAGGCTCTAATTGTGAAAAAATATCTTCTTTTGGAAAATTAAATCATTTTAAAAGAGAAAACTTTAAAGGTGATATGAGTGAAGTATGTGAAAGATGCTCAAGAATAGAGGAATGTCCTTACTGCGCTCAAAAAATATATTTAAATGAAGATAAAGAAATAAATAGGGCAGTTCATATTCTTCCAACTAAAGAAAATTTGAAGGAAATACTTAAGACTGGACCCTATGGTAAATGTGTATATTATTGCGATAATGATATTTATGATAATGTAGTTTCTATTTTACGATTTAAAAATAATGTAACTGCGACATTAAATATAACTGCTTTTACTGACAGAGAAGATGTTAATATAAGATTAATGTTTAGTCATGGAGAGATGGATGTATCACTTTATGATAATACAATGAGAATTAAAAAATTTAATAATAAAAATGAAGAAATTATAAAATTTGAAGAAGAAAATTTAGATTACAAATTAATGGAAAACTTTATTAATGTTATAAAAAATAAAAATTTAAAAGAAATTAAATCAAGTATAGAGTCAAGTTTAGAAAGTCATAGAATAGCTTTTGCAGGAGAATTTGCCAATGTTAGTGATACTATTGTAAAGGTGGAGGATTTCTATAAAGAAGCCGTAGAGTTAACAAAAGCAATAGAAAATATGATGTTTTAAATTAGTTCAATAGACTAATTTCTAAAAGAAATAGTAAATGTTTATAGATAAAATGTTTACTATTTCTTTTAGTTGTAAAATTTAACTGCTTAATGAAAGTGTTTCGCAGATATGTGGCTCAGGCGAAGTAAATTTTTTATGGTAAATATCTAATCTTTTTTCATAATAAAATACTCAGAGCAAATATCAAACAAGTAGCACATAACTATAAATAATACTTGGTTAGCAGAAGAGATATCAATGTTTGAGGAGAGATAATCCACTAATCCTATAACAATAGTAGAAAAACACACGTACATTATAAAATCTATACATCTTTCTTGAAACTTTGTTAGCTTGCTTTTAATTTTCAATAAACTAATTAAGAAAGTTGAACAATAGTCTGTTAGTATTAACATTATGTAACAAATAATCAAAAATATTATAACACTGAAATAGGATGTATATTGAAATCCTAAAAAAGATAATAATCCAATGCCAATGACAGTATAAAGAAAGACTTCCAATAATGACATAATAAGAAGATATAAAATAAATGTGAAAAAGCTTATCCTAATTACTTTCTTTTCGTTTTTTATATTAATCAACTCCCAATATGAATAATTATAATAAAAAATAACCCATAGTAATATTACGATTAGCATAAGTATAAAATGCTTATAGATAAGTAAAATTATAAGAAATGGGGGAGAATATGAGAAGCCCAAAACCTTTAAAAAAAAATGATACAATAGGAATTATTGCTCCAGCAAGTCCTGTTAAAGATATAAAAATAGAAGATATAAAGTATGAGTTAAACAAATTAGGTTACCAAGTTAAGATAGGCAGAAGCTGTTATTTATCTTACAAAGGTTACTTAAGTGGTATAGATGAAATGAGAGCTTTAGATTTGGAGCGTATGTTTTTAGATAAAGATGTAGATGTAGTATGGTGTATTAGGGGAGGATATGGATGTGGCAGAATATTGGATTTAATCGATTTTACTATAATTAGAGATCATCCTAAATTACTTATAGGTTTTTCTGATATAACAGCTCTTCATATTTGTATTAATCAAATGTGTGATTTAGCAACAAATCATGGAATTATGTTATCTAGTATAAAAAAATGGGATGAATTCACTTACAAATCAATAATGAACTCTTTAACCTTTGAAGAAGAGTTAATTATTGAAAATCCTCCAGGAGAAATGTTAATTTCGTTAAATCCTGGTTGTTGTGAAGGTATAATTACCGGTGGGAATTTATCACTATTAACATCTAGTTTAGGAACAAAATATGAAATTGATACAAAAGAAAAAATACTATTTATTGAGGAAATTGGGGAATATACTTATAAAATAGATAAGATGTTAAATCATTTATATTTAGCAAAAAAATTTGATGATTGTATAGGAATAATATTTGGTGATTTTAAAGATTGCAAGCCTGCTTATAAGAATGATGAAGACATACTTGGAATATTAAAGGAAATTGC
The DNA here is from genome assembly GCA_036648085.1 of Terrisporobacter sp. Classification (GTDB taxonomy): domain Bacteria; phylum Bacillota; class Clostridia; order Peptostreptococcales; family Peptostreptococcaceae; genus Terrisporobacter. The sequence continues at coordinate 11,867 of JAVXJA010000044.1, read as the reverse complement.
ATATAAAGTTGATAAACCAACTTTATATAACTTGAAATGCGGTCATTGTAGACCTATGGTTTCGCTACCTTTAGGAGAGTATAGTGTATTAGATTGTGATAAGAGCATTGTAAAAATACAAAAAAATAAGGATAGAAATCTATCCTAAAATCACCTAGAAGGTGTAACTAAATACAATAAAATAACAAAAACTAAAAACAAACGAAGTGACATAAAAACCAACCTTAAGAATCATATAATATTATGTATATTTCTTTAAATGTGATATAATTCTTAATAAGTATAAATTTAGCAGGAGGAGTTAACATGTCTGATGATAGAATAATAGATTTTAATGAACTGAAGAATAAAGTAAAAGACAGCGATGTAGATAAGTTTGAAAATTACATGTATGATTTATACTTTTCTGTGGCTGATGGAACAATTACCATGTCTCAATTTACATCAAAAATATATGAATATATGAGAGAAAATAATATATCTCAAGAAAAATTTATGAAGATGCAAAATAAGTTAATGGAAAGATATGGAGTAGATCCAACTGAAATAGATAAGCAAATCAGAAATATGGGACTTAACCCTAATAATCTTAGTTTTGATGACTTAAATAAAATTAATCCTAGAAATACTACTACAAGTACAGTTTCTGAAGTTAAAAATAATGCAGAAAAAGTAGTAGATATGGTAGATAAAACTTCTGATTTCTTTAAAAAATATGGATCAAATTGTGAAGATGTTAATTATATGGAAACTCATCTTAAAGATGATGTAAATGATATAAAAATAATTATTAACAATGAAAAGGTTACTTTAATAAGTGAAGGAGCTATAAATTTAGTTGATGCTCAGCTTAATGAATTGTTATTATCTTATAAAAGTATGTATAAAGATAAAATAAAAGTGATCATATGTGAAAATTCTAAAGAATATGATTACTAAAATATATTGTCTCAAGTATTTTGAGACAATATTTTTTTTAGAGAAATATATATTGTTAATTATCTTAAATGAAGAATATAATATAAAATCCAATTGCTTAATGAAAGTGTTTCGCCGACACGTCGGTCAAGCAACGGACCTGATTTGTAGGTCGTTGGCGACATGAGGGTCACGAATTTTTTGTTAGAAATCTTTAACAAATGAAAAATCAGTTGCATATAATATAGATTCTATGTATAATTTAAAGAAATAAAAGAATTCCCTTGAAGGGGAGTAGCTTTCACAATTATTGTGATAATCAATCGTCAAGTCGGAGTAAAATCCCGGTTGATTAGCGAGTACATAAACTTGTTAGCAAGACCTTCAAAGTAGCCTAGCTACTTTGGCGGTCTTTTTTAATATTTAAAAAAGATTTTTGGTCGAAGTGAATTTTTTATTTTAGTAATACGAATTTTAAAAAATCAAATTTTGGAGGGAAATTATGTACTATAAAAAAACCAGTGAGGATACAATGAGACATCTTGGTACTGATCTTCAGGGGTTATCACAAATGAATGTAGAAGAAATAATCGAGAAGAATGGTTATAATGAATTGGAAGAAAAGGCAAAAGTTCCAACATGGAAACTTTTCTTAGAAAGTTTTAAAGATCCACTAGTAATAATACTTTTAATTGCAGCTTTAGTTCAAATAACTTTAGGAGAAGTAGTAGAATCATCAATAATATTTGCAGTTTTAATATTAAACTCAATATTAGGTGTGGTTCAAACTAAAAAAGCAGAAGGTTCTCTTGATAGTTTAAAAAAATTATCAGTGCCAAATGCAAAAGTAATGAGAGATGGACTTAAGGTTACTGTTCCATCAAGGGATTTAGTTGAGGGAGATATAGTAATTCTTGAAGCTGGAGATTATGTACCAGCAGATGGTAGAATTATTGAAGCTCAGACACTTAAAGTTGTGGAAGGTATGTTAACTGGAGAAAGTGAGCCAGTATTAAAACATGAAGATAAGATAGATGAAGAAAGTGCATTAGGTGATCAAAAGAATATGGTGTTTAGTGGTTCCATGGTAGTTTACGGTAGAGCTACTTATGTGGTGACTGGTTGTGGTATGAACACTGAAGTTGGTAAAATAGCAAATCTATTAGATACAGCACAAAGTAAAGAAACACCACTTCAAAAGAAGTTAGATGAGTTTGGAAAAAAATTAGGTATAGGCATAGTAATATTAGCTGTTTTAATATTTGCTGTTGAAGTATTTAGAGGTGCAAATATAGGTGATTCATTTATGTTTGCTATAGCAATAGCGGTTGCTGCTATACCAGAAGCTTTATCATCAATAGTAACTATAGTTCTAGCAAAAGGAACAAACACTATGGCTAAAAAACAAGCCGTAATAAGAAAGTTACCAGCAGTTGAAACTTTAGGTTCTACAAGTGTTATATGTACAGATAAGACAGGAACCCTTACTCAAAATAAAATGACAGTAGTAGATTTTTATATGTATGGAGTGAAAGAAAAAGTATTAGCTACTAATGCTGATGATGAAGAAGTTGCAGTTACAGGTGTATCTAGTGAACAAGAAATGGCTTTAACTTTAGCATCTACACTTTGTAATGACTCAGATGTTACTAGTGAAGGAATAGAAATAGGTGACCCAACAGAGGTAGCATTAATAAATTATGCAGAAAAAAATAATTTAAATTATAAACATTTAAGAGAAAAATATAATAGATTAAACGAATTACCCTTTGATAGTGATAGAAAACTTATGTCAACTGTAAACAAAATAGATAAGGATGTATTAATGTTTACAAAGGGTGCTCCAGATGTGATATTTGATAGATGTAAATATGCATTGGAAGATGGAGAACTAGTTCCAATAAGTGAAGAAATAATAAATGAATATAAAAGAGTAAATGAAGAATTTTCAAATAAAGCACTTAGAGTATTAGCATTTGCTACTAAAAATATAGATGACGAAACATTTGTACCAGCAATAGAAGATGAAAATGAGTTAACGTTAATAGGTATAATGGCAATGATAGATCCTCCTAGAGAAGAGGTATATGAAGCAGTAAGAGAAGCTAAAGAATCTGGTATAAAAACTGTTATGATAACAGGCGATCACAAAACAACAGCAGCAGCTATAGCAAAAGATATTGGAATTATGGTTGATGGAGACTTAGCATTAACAGGTCGAGAACTTGATGCATTAAGTGAAGAAATATTAGATGAAAAATTAGAACGTATTTCAGTTTATGCTAGAGTTTCACCAGAAAACAAAATAAGAATAGTAAAAGCTTGGCAGAAAAAAGGAAAGATAACTGCCATGACAGGAGATGGAGTAAATGATGCTCCAGCTTTAAAACAAGCTGACATAGGAATAGGAATGGGAAGTGGTACTGAAGTTGCTAAGGATGCATCAGCAATGGTTTTATTAGATGATAACTTTGCTACAATAGTAAATGCAATAGAAGTTGGTAGAACAGTTTATAATAATATTAAAAAATCCATAACTTATTTATTCTCAGGAAACTTAGGTGGGATAATAGCAATATTATTTGCTGTAATGGCAGACTGGGCAAATCCATTTACAACATTACAATTACTATTTATAAACTTAGTAACAGATTCACTACCAGCAATTGCTCTAGGTTTTGAAAAACCTGAAAAAGGCATAATGAATAATCCTCCAAGACATCCAAATGAAAGTATATTAGCTGGTGGAACTTTAAAAACAGTTCTTATTAGAGGTAGTATAATAGGTGCAGTTACAATAATTGCTCAATATATAGGAATGCAACATTCAGCTCAGCTAGGTACAGCAATGGCATTTGCTACACTTACTTTATCTAGAATAATACAAACATTTGCTTCTAGATCTAATACTGAAAGTATATTTAAATTAGGATTTACTAGTAACAAATATGCTTTAGGTGCAGTAATAGTTTGTTTAGGAATGTTCTCATTAACATTAATACCTGCTATGAGAGGAATATTTGCAATACCTACGACTTACGGATTAAGCAGCTTTGCAACTTGCTTTGGATTAGCTGTAGTAGCTAGTTTAGCTATGGAAGCTAGTAAACTTATAAAAAAATAATATATTATGAATAACCTTTCTATTTATGTAAAAAAATATAATATTACAATAAATAGGAGGGTTATATGAAAAGTTTATTAAAAAGTGTTGGTATTTTAATGTTTGCCATTGTAATTGCAAGTACATCAAGTAATGTGTTTGCAAAAGATAAGAATGCAGAGTATTTTAAGGAGTACCAAAATATAGTAGAGGATATGTATAAAACAATGAAGTCATTTCCTGATAGTGGTAATGTAGATTTAGACTACTTAAATGAAATGATAGCTCATCATGAAGCAGCCGTAAATATGTCTAAGAATTATTTAGAATATAATAAATGGACAAAAGAAATAAAATTAATAGCCCAAGATATAATAGCAAATCAAAGTGAAGATAATAAGCATATGGAAGCTATGATTAAAGAAATACAAGATAAATCTGTAGGTGATAAAGATAAAGAATCTCAATATTTATTAGAATATAGTGATATTTTAAGTAATATGTACGGTGATTTAATGAATTTAAAATCTACTGAAAAAATAGATAGAGATTATTTAAATGCTTTAATTATACATCATAAGGGTGCCGTTGATATGTTTGATTTAATTATTAAATATAGTGATAATGAAGACCTTAAGAAAATGGCAGAAAAAGAAAAACAAGAACTAAGCTCTGAAATAAGTAAGATGGATATGATTTTGCAAAAAACAAAAGATTTTAAGACTCATGATTTAAAATAGGGATACCCTTAGACTTATCCCGTAAGTAAAAAACTGATGCCTATTAGTAGACATCAGTTTTTTACTTACGGGATTTTCTGCTAAGAATCTATATCAAAATTTCTTTTACAACTTTAATTCCATTTTGAATCATGCTATTTAAAAATACTGTGTTTAGCATATCTCCACTATGAATGTTATCTATATCATAAGTTTCAACTAAGTTCATAGGAACTATAATATTTTTATCCATGTTATTTTGATTAAAATAAGTTTTTAAAGTTAATACAAATTGATAAACACAGATATCAGTACAGCAACCAACAACTATAAAGTTATCTAAGTCTTTGTATTTTTCCATATCCATGACAAAGAATCCATTAGTAGAGTTTTTTTCTAGGATTTTTATGTTTTCTATATGTAGCAATTCATCTACTACTTGGCTTTCTTTATCTCCTCTTAAACAATGAGTAGGATAACTTTTTAACTCTACAGCATCTACGTCATGAGTGTCTGTAAAAGCAACCACAGTAGGTAATTTAGAAGCTATAGCATTTGCAAAATTAGCCATAGGTTTTATGATTTTTTCTACTCTAGGAGAAGATAAGGCACCTTCCTTAGCAAATCCGTTATTCATATCAACAATAAACAATCCTGTTTTATTTAAATCATAGTCATGTATATTTTCACTACTTAAATTTTCTAAGTTATTTAACAATGATTTGTAATTTTCTAATATTTTCTCCATGAAAAAACCTCCCAATATAATATAAACTTATTGTATATTTATGTGGAGGTTATGTCAATACATGTGTATATACAGCAGTAAACTTATGCGAAAATAAATTTAGCAATAATAGTAATTATAGGTAAAGCTATAGCTGTTCTTGTTAAGAAAATTAAGAACAACTCTTTGAATTTAATAGGTATGTCCGACTTAAGTATAACTGCACCTGTTTCTGTTAAATAAACAAGTTGTGTTATTGATAAAGTACCTACTATAAACTTAGTTATTTCACTAATACCTTCTCCTGAAACCATAATAGATGGTAAGAACATATCTGTAAATCCAACTAATATGGCAGGGGCAGCCTCTATAGCATTTGGTATATTAAGGAACTGTAAAATATACACTACAGGTATAGATATTATATTAAAGAATGGTGTAAATTCTGCAACTATTAATGATAATATTCCCCAAGCCATAACTAATGGTAATAAAGCAAAGTACATATCTATTACAGTTTTAAAACCATTGATTAATATGTCCTTAAAAGATGGAGCAGTTGAAGCTCTTTTTATAGCTTTATTTAAAGCAAAAGTATAAATACTCATATGTTCTGGTACTATATCTTCTTTTAAATGTTCAACATTATTAAATGTTTCGTTTTTAAATTTATTTAGAGGAAAAATCCTTGGCATTATTAAAGCACAAGCTAAAGATGCTATACAAACTGTTATATAAAAAGGAACAAACATTGGCATAAATCCAAGCTGATCAGCTATAACAGTAGAAAATGGTAGTGATACAAGAGAGAAACAAACTGATATAATAGCAGCCTCTTTAGCTGTATAATATCCTTGTTTATATTGTGTATTTGTTATCATAATTCCTAAAGTACCGTCTCCAAGCCATGATGATACGGCATCTATTGCGGCACGGCCAGGGACTTTAAACATTTTATACATAGACTTAGATATTAAGATACCTAAAAAGTCCATAAGACCGAAATCCACTACTAGTGGTAGCAAAAATCCTGATACAAAGAAGATAGCAAGTAAACTAGGCATTAAAGATAACATAGTTTGTCCTGTAACTTCTGAAATAATAAATTCTGGACCAATATTTAATACTGCCATAATTATAAATACAGCACCGAATATTCTAAATGTTAACCAAAAAGGTGATACATTTAATAAATTTCTTATAAAATCATTTTTAATATTAATAATTTTGCTTAAAATTGATAATACTGCTGATGTAGTAATTACAACCATAGCAACTGTTGGTAAATAACTTGCAAATATAATTTTAAATAATTCGGCTAAAAATCCTATTCCTATATTATAAGCTGATAATCCTTCCAATGGAACCATGCTACCATATGGAAGAGGAATTACAAATAATAATAGTCCAATAAATGATGGGACTAAAAACTTAAATAAATTTCTACTTAATAATTCTTCTTTCTGTAAATTGATATTCTCCATATCTTCCTCCAAAAAAATCCCTTGATAAATAACCAAGAGATTGAATTTTCAAAAAATTTGTTATTTATTTACTTAACAAAATTTTTATATATTTAATTATAATAATAGGAATGAAAACAAAAGTCAATAAATAATGTCTAAAATATATACATTATAAAGAAATTAGTCCAATATTGATGGAAAAATGTTAGGATAATTTGTAAATATTCCATCAACCTTCAAATTAGTAAGTTCTTGGAAAATTTCTAAATCATCCACTGTATATGAATTAATTTTTAAATTTTTTCTATGAGCTTTTTTTACAAAGTCTTTGTTTATTAACTCAAAACTTGGATGAATGGCAGAACAGTTATATCTTTTTATTTTAGAAAAAATCTTAGTTTTAAGTCTTAAAGTATATGTAAGTTTGTCAACTAAATAAGAGGTTTCAATCTTAGAATTAATCTTATTACATTTAATTATACTTTTCAAACAAAAAGAAGATAAAATAACTCTTTTTTCCATTTTAAATTTCTTGATTAATTTAATTACGTCTTTTTCCAAATTCTTATATTTAACTTTGCTGTTTTTTAATTCAATATTAATTACAAAATCTGTAGGTTTAAATAATGTTAATACTTCTTCTAGAGTAGGGATTTTGCAATCTTCACGATTTTCATATCCTTTCATTACAGGGTCTAGGGATTGCAATTCTTTTAAAGTAAAATTTTTCACATATCCACTAGCTTTGTAAGTTCTATCTACTTTTTCATCATGAATTATCACAAGTTGATTATCCTTACTTTTTTGAACATCAAACTCTATGCCGTAAATATTTAAATCGAGACACTTACTAAAAGCTAGCATAGTGTTTTCTGGATAATAAGCACTGAGCCCTCTATGAGCAAATATATTCATTATTTAAACCTCCAAATAAATTATCTTTGAGCGGAGCGAATTTCCTCGGCTAAGTTATTTAAATATTCCCATCTTTCATATTTATGCTCTAATTCACTTTCAAGATTAGCTTTTTCGTCCATTATTTGTTGAAGTTTAGTAAAATCAGTAGCATATTTAGATGTACTTCCTTCAAGGCTTTCTATTTTTCCTTCAAGTTTTGCTATATCATCATCTATAGTATCAAACTCTCTTTGTTCGTTGAAAGAGAATTTAAGTTTTTTATCATTCTTTGGTCTTTCTTTTTTAGTTTTTTCTTCCTTAATAGTATTATCTGCAAATTCTTCAAATTCTATTTTCTCATTTTCTCTATAAACGGAATAGTCACTGTAGTTTCCTGTGTAAATATGAATTTTCCCTTTGCCTTCGTAAGCAAAGATTTTATTACATATTCTATCTAAGAAATATCTATCATGAGATACAGTTATTAAAACACCTTTGAATTCGTCTAAATAGTCTTCTAAACGATTTAGAGTATCTATATCTAAATCATTTGTAGGTTCATCTAGTAAAAGTATATTTGGGGCAGACATTAATATTCTAAGTAGATGAAGTCTTCTTCTTTCTCCACCAGATAATTTTTTAATGTAAGTGTATTGCATAGTTCCATCAAATAAGAACTTTTCACACATTTGAGAAGCAGTTATTTTACTTCCATCAGAAGTTTCTATATAATCACTTTCTTCTTTAATATAATCTATGGCTCTCATATCTGGATGCATATGTGAATCATCTTGAGAGAAACATCCTATTTTTACTGTTTCACCTATTTCAATTGTTCCACTATCAGGCTTGATTTGTCCATTTAATATATTAATTAAAGTAGATTTTCCAAGACCATTTTTACCTATTATACCTATTCTGTCATGTCTAGCTAAAGTATATTCTAAATTATCTATAACAGTTTTATCATCAAAAGATTTACATATATTGTGAATTTCTATGATTTTATTACCAAGTCTTGAAGAACCAACAGATATATCTACTTTATCATCAGAAATATTATTATCCATATTAGATAATTCATCAAATCTTTGAAGCCTAGCTTTTTGCTTAGTACTACGAGCTTGTGCACCACGTCTTACCCAAGCTAATTCTTTTCTAAGTAGATTTTGACGTTTAGATTCTGAAGACTGGGCTATATCAAGTCTTTCAGCTTTTTTTTCTAAGAAAATTGAATAATTTCCTTCATAACTATATAGGTTACCCTTATCTAGCTCTATTATTCTATTTGTAACACGATCTAAGAAGTATCTATCATGAGTTATCATTAATATAGATCCTCTAAAAGCGTTTAGATATTCTTCTAACCAGTCTATAGTGTCATTGTCTAAGTGGTTGGTAGGCTCATCTAATATTAATAATTCACATGGCGTAATTAAAGCAGAAGCAAGAGAAACTCTTTTTCTTTGTCCTCCAGATAATTCTTTTACCTTTTGATTAAAATCTTTTATACCAAGTTTCATTAAAACAGTTTTAGCACTACTTTCTAAATCCCATAAATTTAAATCATCCATTTTAGATTGTAGAGCAAGTAGCTTTTTATTTAAATCTTCATCATAAGAATGATTTATTTTATCTAAAACATCTTGATATTCACCGATTAATTTCATTTCTGCAGAAGTACCTTTGAAAACTTGTTCCAGCACAGTAGCTTCTTCGTCATAATATGGAGCTTGTGGAAGATATTCAATTCTAACTTTGTTAGCCTTGATTATTGTTCCAGTATCAGATTCCTCAGCATTTGCTATTATTTTTAATAAAGTGGATTTACCAGTACCGTTAACACCGATTAAACCTATTTTTTCTCCTTCGTTTATACCTAGAGAAATATTATTTAATAATGATTTTTCTGAGTAGTTTTTACTTATATTTTCTAAGCTTATTAAATTCATTTTTATCACCTTTATATTTCATTTTTATTTTATTCTATATTAATGCTATAAAAACTTAATAATTCTTGATATATATCAAGATTATCTTGTAAACTTTACTTAGTAGTTTTTATAATTATTAGTCAAAATATAAATTTATTATAACTCAAAATTAGTATATATAGAAATTAAATTTGTTTGAAAGATTAAATAAAGAAAATAGGTGGAGAAAATGAAATTTTATGTGTCTCAGTTAGTGGAAACGAAAAAAATATTACCTATATTAAAAAAATATGATGTAGGTCTTGAAGTAGTTCAATTTGCAAATCCATATATTTTAGATAATAGACATAGGATTGTTGAAGAATATAAAAAAGAGCTGGCAGATGTATATGGAGATGTGGATTTAATAATACATGGACCTTATGCAGATTTATGTCCTGGAGCTCGTGATAATTTAATAAAAGATGTTACAAGTGTTAGATTTGAACAAGCATATGAGGTAGCAGAAAAGTTGGATGCAAAGAAAATACTTTATCATAATGGATACACACCTAGAACTTATACTTATATAGAATGGAAGAAAAATGTTTATGATTTCTGGAGTGAGTTTTTAAAAAATAAAGAAGGATTGCCTATTGTTGTTGAAAATGTGTTAGATGAGGATTATGAATTAATTCATGATTTGATGAAGAAAATTGATAAAGATAATTTTTCTATATGTATAGATATAGGTCATATAAATGCTTATTCAACTTTGAATATATATGAATGGATAGAAAATTTATCTTATAAGATAAATCATATTCATTTACATAATAATTATGGAGATAGAGATAGTCATTTTGGAATTGAGAAGGGGAATATGAATGTAATGCAAATTCTTAAGGTACTTGAGGAGAAATGTGATGATATAAGTGTTTCTTTAGAGATAACTGATTTGGAGGAATTGGAAAAATCCTTGGATGTGCTGGTGGAGGCAGGTTTTGTGAATTTGAAATAATAGAGGGTGTATAGACATATTTTAACTTTAGCTTATAAATAAGAATTTAATAATTAGGGAGTTTTAAAATGAAAATAGAAATAGTAAAAGAGAATAAAAAAGCATTTTTAGAATTACTACTATTAGCAGATGAACAAGAAAATATGATTGATAAATACCTGGAAAGAGGCATCATGTTTGCTATATATGATAATGATTTAAAGGGAATTTGTGTAGTGACTAAAGAGGATGATAAAATCTATGAACTAAAGAATATTGCTACTTATAAAGCATTTCATGGTCAAGGATACGGAAAGAAACTTTTAGAGTATGTTTTTGAATATTTTAAAGATGATTGTGACACTATGTACGTAGGAACAGGTGATAGTCCTTTGACGGTACCTTTTTATGAAAAATGTGGATTTAAGGAGTCTCATAGAATTAAGGACTTCTTTATAGAGAACTATGATAATCTAATTTATGAATGTGGAAAGCAGTTAACAGATATGGTTTACCTAAAAAAAGAATATTAAGGTAAGCATGTAGGAAATTCTATGAGGGTGTCGGTTTTTACCCATTGGAAGAAATAAAAGAAATTTGGGATGAAATAAATAGACGTTTAATAATGATAAAAAATATTTAATTAAAAAGCAGTCATAAAATTTAATAAACAGTTGAATAAGGGAGAATTAAATATGGATAACTACAAAATTGATATGATAAGTGGAAAGGATATTGATAAAATTTTAGATATTTATAACTCTAATACGAGTTTTTTAGAAAATCATATGGGGATTACTACTGTTTCTAAAAAATTTATAGTTGATGAGATTGAAGAAATGAAAAATATTGGATTCAATTCTTTAGTTATAAGAAATAGTGAAGACAACATAGTAGGGGTATGTGATTTTAAAACGACAGATGAAGTCTATTTATCTTTGTTAATGATTGATGATAAACAAAAAAGAAATGGATTAGGTAGTAGAATATATAGTCAGTTAGAGCAGATTTTTAAAGTAGAAGATGCTAATAGAGTTAGAATAGATGTTGTGTATGATTATGAAGACAATGTATAGTAATCGTACTTATAAAAGTTTGCAAAGTTGTTCTACAAATCCTTCACC
>JAVXJA010000043.1:0-23832 GCA_036648085.1 Terrisporobacter sp. | reverse complement strand
TAGTTTATATTTTTATAATCTTTTTATAAGATTTTATAAACTACTTGTTACTGTACAACCTGCTAAGACTTGGATTATAGTTTGAGATATTCCTATTATAAATATAGATTTTACTATACTTATAAATTCTTTTAATTCAAATTTTATTTTAGTAACCCAAAGTTTTTTACGAACTAACCAACTAAAAGCAATAAAGGCACCTAAAACTTCACTTATTAAAGTGCCTAAAGCGATACCCTTAAGTCCTAAAGAAAATCCAAAAGTTAAAATTGTATTAAAAAATATATTAATAATAACGGCAAACAAAATAATTCTAAATTCTATATTTGGAAAACCAAAAGCTCTTATAACACTAGCGAGAGTGTATCCAATAGAACTAAATACGTTACTTATAAGCTGAATCTGTAAAAATTGTTTAGCTAAATTTAAAATACTTCCTTTAGCTCCTAATAAGTCTAAAATAGGGTTCATAAAAATAAAAATAAAAATAGATGTAAGTATTGATATTACCAATGTCATTATTATCCCTATTATAAAATTTTTATTTAAACTTTCTTTATCATTAGTATATTTTGCAATCATAATTGATGTAGAAATTGCAAATAGTGTTTGAAGTGCAGTAAGTATTGCTAATAAAGGTGATAATAAACCCATTGCTGCTAGTGCATTAGAACCTTGATCAACTATATTACCTGCAAAGGCAGTATCTATTACTGATGTTAAAATTTCAATTATTAATGCAAAAATTGATGGTATAGAAAAAGTTAACATCAATTTTTGTACTGTTTTTTCTTCGTAAATATTACTCATTAGTACCTGTCTCCTTTAATTAAATAGTTTGAATTTATTTATAAAAATATAATAGCGGATAAACACGACATATAATGTCTTGTTTATCCGCTATTATATTTTTTGTTTTTATTATAATGTTTAAAATCCCTTATAAATTCTATATCTGTTGCGTTACATTTTGTTATGCTATTCATTTTTATTAGTTTATATTCTTTATCGAAACAATAAAGATACATTCCATCGGGTTTTAAAATATAACTTATAGGAGCTACAACTATGTTTCTGCAATTTAAATATAAAGTTATATAAAGTTCTTTATCTAAGCAATAATTAATTACCTTACTAATATCCTCATCAAAAATAGTTGTTTCATCTATTAAATCTGTAATAAAATAATTATTAGCATCTTTTTCAACTATGTTTGTTAAATTTGGGTCAATAAGGCATAGTTTCATTAATATTTCATCTTTATTTTTTGCTCCTGTAATCTGATCAAATATAGTTAACGCATAAATTATATTATGAATATCCTTGTTTGTAAAAAATGTTTGAGATAGCTTATAATTTTCATCAATAAATACTCCACCGCCAATACCTTGTAAACAGTATATAGGAACTCCTATTGATGAAAGACAGTTTATGTCTCTTTCTATGGTTTTTATACTTACTTCAAAGATTTGGGCTAAATTTTTATATGTAGTTTTTTTATTTTTAAGTAAAAAAATTAAAAGTTCAATTTGTCTTCCTTTTATGTTAATCACATCCTTTATTTTTATAAATCCAATGTAAAAACAATTTATTTTACATTAATCCTATATTTTATCTAATATACTAAATCTATGTTAATATTTTAGACACGTCATTTCTAGCCTACCTCTATTATAATTAGTTAGATTAAGTGTGTCTATATACTTATACTAACATCAAAATCTAAACACCTCAAAATAAGAATCTTTAGATTTAAAATGAATTAATATGGTAAAATATACAATAAATACAATGGTTTTTATAAATAGGAGAGAGGAGCATATATGTTATATCCTATAAATTTAAAAATAGATAATATGAAAATCACTATTATAGGTGGAGGAAAAGTGGCTTATAGGAAGTGTATGAATTTTTTAGATTTTAATAAAAAAGTAACAGTAATATCAAAGGATTTTATAGAAGAATTTGAAAATATTAAATATGATATAGAAATGATAAAAGATAATTATGAGGAAAAATATATAAAAGATAGCTATATTGTAATAGGTGCTACTAACAATAAAAAAGTTAATGAGGAAATAGGGATTTATTGTAGTAAAAATGGGAAACTTGTAAATATAGTTGATAATCCTAAGCTTTGTAATTTTACAGTACCTTCTTATATAAAAAGAGGGGATTTATTACTAAGTGTATCTACAGGAGGCAAAAGCCCTTCATTATCTGCTAAAATAAGAAAAGAATTAGAAGAAACTTATGATGAAACCTATGAAGAATATATAAATATTTTAGGTAAAGCTAGGGAGCAAATTATAAACAACACATTAGATATACAAAAAAGAAGAGAAGATATAAAGGAACTGCTAAACCTAAGTATAGAAGAGTTAATAAAAACATTAGAATAAATGTATCGCAACATTAGCATATGAGTATTATTACATATTTTTATAATTATATAGGAGATGTTGAAATGAAAGTAACATTTTAAGGTAATCCAATAACACTAAAGGGAACACATTTGGAGGTTGGAGATACTGAAGTATATGATATGGAAGTGAGAAAATTTAATCAAGAAGCAAATTATGAAAAAGCTTTAGAAACTTTAAAATAATAAATAGAAATAACCGTACAAAAACACAAGTTTTGTACGGTCATTTTTAAATTGTAAGGATTTTATACTTTTTATGTTTGGAGTATGTAAGATAATATTATAATTTGATTAAAAGTATTTTAATTTGTAAAAAATAAACAAAGATATACCATGTGAAAATTATGTTTTGTTTCTATATAAACTAAAATATTAGAGGATATATGACGAATAAATAAATTGGTAATAAAAAAACTATTCACTTTTTCTCAAAATACAATATAATAGAAAGGTATCGTTTTTTCAAAAATTATAAGCAAATTTGCTTTCTATATAATAAATAACTACTTAAATGTTTAATCATATTGGAGGAATACAAATGAAAACTATAAAAAAAATTGTAATAACTGGAGGTCCTTGTTCTGGTAAAAGTACAATGCTTAATTTAATAGAGAATACTTTCACAGAAAAAGGCTATAAAGTATTAATAGTTTCAGAGACAGCTACAGAACTTATTAGAGGGGGGATTTCACCTCTTGGGAGTCCAGATAATATGTTTATATTCCAAGACTATCTATTAAACCTTCAATTTAAAAAAGAAGAGGTTTATGAAAAAGCAGCCAGAGAAATGGATGCTGATAAAATAATAATACTTTATGATAGAGGTCTATTAGATAATAAGGCATATGTACCAAAGGAAGAATTTGAACAAATATTAGAAAAATTTAATACAAATGAAAATGAATTAATAGATAGATATGATTTAGTTCTTCACTTAGTTACTACAGCTAATGGAGCAGAATCTCATTATACTTTAGGAAATAATGCAGCGAGAAGTGAATCTTTAGATGATGCTAGAAAAATAGACGAATTAACTTTAAATGCATGGATAGGACATCCTCGTTTAAAAATATTCGATAACTCAACTGATTTTGAAGGAAAAGTTGAAAGAGTATTAAAAGAAATATACAATGATTTAAATGAATTTACACCAACAGGACATACACGTAAATATTTAGTGAATTTAGATCCTACAGTGGAAGAAAATATAACTAATGTATCTGAAAAAATGGATATAGTTCAGCATTATTTAAAATCTACTGATGAAAATGTAGAAAGAAGAATTAGACAAATAGGTATAGGTGATAATTATACTTATTACTATACAGAAAAGAATACAGTAAATAACTCGAGAACATTTAAGAGAGAAAGAAAAATAAATGCAAAATCATATCTTTCTTATTTATCAGAAATAGATAATCAATTATTTACTGTAATAAAAACTAGATACTGTTTCGTATATGAAAATCAATATTTCAAATTAGATATATTTAATAATGATAATAATTCTGGAATACTTGAAATAGAAGCTACTAATCAAAATGATGAAGTATCATTACCAAACTTCTTAGATATAAAAGAAGATATAACTAAACATACTATATATTCAAATTACGAAATAGCAAAAAGAAATTACGTATGTAAATAATAAAAATTCGCTTTATTGAAGAATGACTTCGGTGAAGCGAATTTTTCACTTATAGAGACTTTATATTTCATAAAGATTAAAAATCTAATTAAAGTATCAAGAATTGAAGAAAAATTATGAAAATAGTGTTACTATTTAAATAGGCTGACCCTAAAGTATCATCTGAGGGGGAAGGTAATCATAATATAATAATCCATCTGATTACAACAGACTTGTCTTAAGTAAGAAGATGTAGATATATTAAGTTAATGATTCTCTTTGCCTAAGGGCAAAGTTTTTTTATTATATACATATATCCATCTTCCTTTTTAGTCAGCAAAATAAATAACAATTTCTAGGAGGAAATTTAGTATGATTTATGATCCAAAATCAAACAATGCTGAAGAGTTTATCAATCACGAGGAAATTTTAGAAAGCTTAGAGTATGCAAAAGTAAATAAAGATAATAAGGAACTAATAGAAGGAATATTGGATAAAGCTAACAGAGCAAAAGGACTTACTCATAAAGAGGCAGCTATCCTTATAGAAAGTGAAGATCAAGAATTAGTTGAAAGAATGTTTAAATTGGCAGAGGACCTTAAAAAAAGATTTTATGGCAACCGTATTGTAATGGTTGCACCACTTTATCTTTCTAATTACTGTGTAAATGGATGTGTATACTGTCCATACCATGCTCAAAATAAACATATAGCTAGAAAAAAACTTACTCAAGAAGAAATAAAACAAGAAGTTATAGCCCTTCAAGATTTAGGACATAAGAGACTTGCTTTAGAAGCAGGAGAAGACCCAATTAACAATCCTATAGATTACATATTAGAATGTATCAAAACAATATATAGTATCAAACACGAAAATGGAGCAATTCGAAGAGTAAATGTAAATATTGCTGCCACAACTATAGAAAATTATAAGAAATTAAAAGATGCAGAAATAGGAACTTATATTTTGTTCCAAGAAACATATAATAAAAAATCCTATGAAGCACTTCATCCAACAGGACCAAAACACAACTATAAATATCATACAGAAGCTCATGATAGAGCTATGGAAGCCGGAATAGATGATGTAGGATTAGGCGTTTTATATGGTTTAAGCACTTATAAATATGAATTAGTTGGACAAATAATGCATGCAGAGCATTTAGAAGCCAAATTTGGAGTAGGACCTCATACCATATCAATTCCTAGATTACGTCCAGCGGATGATGTTGATCCAGAGCAGTTCCCAGATGCATTATCTGATGACATATTTGCTAAGATAATAGCAATTATTCGTTTAGCAGTACCTTATACAGGTATGATAATTTCAGCAAGAGAATCACAAGAAATGAGAAGAAGAGCACTACATTTAGGAGTATCACAAATGGGTGGTGGATCTAAGACAAGTGTTGGTGGATATAACCAAGAAAATAAAGATGAAGAAGGAACAACTAGTGAGCAGTTTGATGTTAATGATACAAGAAGTTTAGATGAAATAGTAAATTGGTTATTAAATATGAATTATATACCAAGTTTCTGTACAGCTTGTTATAGAGAAGGAAGAACAGGGGATAGATTTATGGCTTTATGCAAAAATGAGCAAATATCCAACTGCTGTCAACCTAACGCCATAATGACTTTAAAAGAATACTTAGAAGACTATGCAAAAGAAGATACAAAAGAGGTAGGAGAACATTTAATAGAAAAAGAAATTAAAAAAATACCTAAAGATAAAGTTAGAGAAATAGTAGAAGATAGATTAGTAAAAATAGCAGAAGGACAACGTGACTTTAGATTCTAGTTTTAAAGGAGGATATTAGATTGGGTAGAGATAAAAGTCTAAATAATCAAAGTAGAGATAATTTTACATCTAATATAGGTTTCGTACTTGCATGTATAGGTTCTGCAGTAGGTATGGGAAATATATGGATGTTTCCATATAGAATAGGACAATTTGGAGGAGCAGCATTTTTAATTCCATATATGATTTTTATAGTACTTTTAGGGTTTACAGGACTTATGGGTGAATTTGCATTTGGAAGAATGATGCAAAAGGGACCTATAGGATCTTTTAAATCAGCTTTGGAAAAAAAAGGAATAAAAGGTGGGGGGCTCTTAGGAATTATTCCTGTAATTGGAACTTTTGCAATTGCAGTAGGATATGCCATAGTTGTAGGATGGCTATTAAGATTTTTAGTTGGATATATAAGTGGCAGTGCTATAAATACAAGTGATTCCGCAGCTTATTTTGGAGCTATATCAGGGGATTTTGGAAGTGTAAAATGGCATATAATATCCTTGCTATTAGTAACGGTAGTATTATTATTAGGTGTATCAAAGGGTATTGAGAAAATTAATAAATTTATGATGCCAATTTTTTATATACTATTTTTAATGTTGATGATTAGAGTATTAATGTTAGATGGAGCAAAAGAAGGATTAAAATATTTATTTATACCAAAGTGGGAGTATTTATCACAACCAAAGACATGGATATATGCATTGGGACAAGCTTTCTTCTCATTATCACTTTCTGGTTCAGGTATGATAGTATATGGAAGTTATTTAAAAAAAGATATGGATATAATAGATGGTGCTAAGAAAACAGTATTATTTGATACTTTAGCTGCACTTACAGCAGCATTAGTAATAATACCTGCAGTATTTGCTTTTAATATGGATCCAGCAGCTGGACCACCATTATTATTTATTACTTTACCTTCTATATTTAAATTAATGCCACTAGGTAGATTATTTGCTGTAATCTTTTTTATTTCATTAATATTTGCATCTATGACAACTTTAGTATGTTTGCTAGAAGTACCTATAGAAGCAGTTCAAAGTACTTTTAAAATGAGTAGAAAAGTATCAGTACTACTAGTTTGTATATTAGCATTTTCAATAGGTATATTTATAGAAGATGGTAATAAACTAGGACTTTTATTAGACTTCTCATCTATTTATATAGCACCTTTAGGAGCATTCATATCATCAGTATTATTTTTCTGGGTAATAGGAGTAAAAACTGCAAAAGAACAAATAGAATTAGGATCAAGTAAAAAACTTGGTAGCTGGTTTTGTCCAATGGCGAAGTATGTATTTGTATTTATAACGCTATTTGTATTTATAGCAGGAATAAAACTAGGTGGAATAGGTTAAAAATGAAAAAAATAGATACACAAATGGAATTCTTATCATAAAATAGTAGAGATTTATTATTTTGCATAAGTGAAATTATTAGGGGTGAATGCTTTGAAAATAATTTGCTATAACATTCATAAAGGCATGGATTCTTATAATAAAATAACTCTTCATAAGATAATTTCTTATTTGAAATCTTTGGATGCTGATTTTATTTGTTTACAAGAAGTCTTATATAGTCAATTTATAATTATGAAAAGTTGTCTAAAAAAGAAGGGTGTCTTTGCAGCAAACGTTAATAATGAAAAGATGAAGTTTGGTGTATGTATTTTTTCTAAGTATAATATAGAAAAAAGTGATCATGTATTTTTGACAAGTAAGAAAGAACAAAGAGGTTTTCTTTGTATCACATCAAATATCAATGATAATGTTAAAATAAATATTATTAATACACATTTAGGATTGGATAAAGATGAAAGAGCAAATCAGATAGATGAAATATTAGAATATATAGATGGACTGGATGAGAAAAATATACTTTGTGGGGATTTTAATGAAAAAAATATATGTATTAGCGATTTAATAGATAGTGCAGTATATCTTGAAAAATACAATCCTACTTATAAAACTGCTAGAATAGATTATATTTTCTGCTCAAAAAACTGTATTCCTGAAGATTTTTTTGTGAATGTGATTAATTTATCAGACCATTTTCCTATTATATCTATTATAAAAACATAGTCTTATGGAATTAAGATAAATTTGTGAAAAAAAATACGAAGATGAAAAAATAATTTTGTACAAAGGCTAAATGCTATATTTTATAGTATTTAGCCTTTTATATTTAATTTTAATAGCAAAAAATAAAAAAATCGAATTAAAAAACGTTTTCTGTCAAAATATTCAGAAAATTGAATATGAATTTATATAATTTATACTAAATTAGCAATTTTCTTAAAATTTAAATTAACAGAAAATTATAATTTTATTGACTATTCAAACATGATTTACTATAATATACTTAAATATAATATTACAGGGGATAAGGAGGACACTATGAGAAAAACAAATAAGGACATAATAGTAACCGGCTTTGCATTATTTGCAATGTTTTTTGGAGCAGGAAATTTAATCTTCCCTCCATTTTTAGGACTTATAACAGGAACTAGTTGGCAAACAGCATTCTCAGGATTTGTACTGGCAGATGTAGGTATATCACTTTTAGCAATTCTTGCAGTTGCAAAATGTAATGGACAGGTTAATAAAGTATTCTCAAGATCAGGAGAAAAATTTGGTTTAATTCTTACTTGCGCAATAATGATATGTATAGGGCCACTTTTAGCAATACCAAGAACAGCAGCTACTACATTTGAAATGGGTGTACAACCTTTAGTTGGAGGCTTTAGTTCAATATTATTTTCAATAATATTCTTTGGTATGACTATTCTATTAACTATAAAACCATCAAAAGTTGTAGATATAATAGGATCTTACTTAACACCAGCGCTATTAGTAGCATTACTTTTATTAATAGGTATGGGAATAGTAAATCCATTAGGAGAAATAGCACCGCCAGTAATCGAGGGTGTATTCTCAGAAGGTATATTCCAAGGATATCAAACACTAGATGCATTAGGAGCAGTATCCTTATCAGCAGTAATCATAGCAAGTATAGCTGCTAAGGGATATACGAAACAAGAAGAAAAAGTTAAATTAACTTTTAAAGCAGGTATAGTTGCAGGAGTAGGGTTAATCATAGTTTATGGTGGATTAGCATATTTAGGAGCAACTGTATCAACTATGTTTGATTCAAATGTATCTCAAGCAGGTCTAATAGTTTCTATAACAGAGATGTTACTTGGATATCCTGGTAAAGTAGTATTAGCAATAATCGTAATGCTTGCTTGTTTAACAACATCAATAGGTTTAACTTCAGCTTTTGCTTCATACTTTGCAAGTTTTTCAAAAGGTAAAGTAAAATATGAAACAATAGTAATCGGAGTTTGTGTATTTAGTACGATAATATCTAACTTTGGTGTAAGTACAATAATTCAGTTCTCAGCACCAATATTATCATTAGTATACCCACCAACTATTGCATTAATAGTATTAACTTTATTTAGTAAATCAATAAAAAATAATAACGTATTTAGATTCTCAGCATATGCAGCGCTATTTATAAGTTTATTAAATGTAATAGTTAGCTTTGGAGATAAAGTACCATTTATAAAAACATTACCACTTTCATTCTTAGATAAATTGCCACTAGCACCAGTAGGATTCAACTGGGTAGTACCAGCATTAATAGCAGCAGCTATAGGATTTGTAGTTAAAACTAGAAATAGTGAATACAAAGGTGAATCAGATGAGGAAAGTGCTTAAAATAGAAATAAAAAATCGTTGGAATGAATGTCCAACGATTTTTTTTGTTGTACTACTATTTATATTTAATCAAAGATAGAAATACTAAGTGAAAAAATTATATTAAATCACCCTATTGACAGTGTTATTATTTGATAATATAATTTATTTAATAAATAAAATTAACTAACAAATGGATATAAAAGAATTTGGATTGTTACTGATAAGCAGGCAAGACCAAATTTCACAAATACCTAAGATAGGTTTATTTGTGAAATTTGGTTATTTTTTTGAAAAAATTTAAAGAAAGGCATGAAATTATTTATGAAAATTACAAAGGTGATTAATAACAATGTTGGTTGTGCTTTTAATGAAAATAACAAAGAAGTAGTTATCATGGGAGGCTAAACAATTTTATAGAAGTGAGTATTTAGCAGGTGAATATTCTATTGGAATAATTGAAAAAAACATTTCTTGTGAAGAACTGGTATATTTAACAGTTCATATAAAGAGAGTGTCTATGTTTGAAGATTAAAAATAAAAAGAATAAATTATAGATTCAATGAGGAGAAATTAAAATGTTTAATAAATTAAAATCAAAATTAAAACCAAAAGAAAATAAAGGTACTATACTAGGAGCTCCTATGAAAGGACAAGTAATACCTGTAACAGAAGTAAATGATCCTGCATTTTCAGAAGAATTATTAGGAAAAGGTATAGCAGTAAAACCAACTAATGGAAGAGTTGTAGCGCCCATAGATAGTGAAATTGTAATTATGTTTGAAACAGGTCATGCAGTTTCTTTAAAAACAGCAGATGGAGCTGAAATATTAATTCATGTAGGATTAGATACAGTTAATTTAAAAGGAGAACATTTTAAATCATTTGTAAAAGCAGGAGATAATGTAAAAAAAGGTGATTTGTTAATAGAATGTGATATAGAAAAAATTAAAGCAGCTGGATACGATACAATTTGTCCAATGGTAGTATGTAATTCTATGGAGTTTGATAAGATAAATCAAAAATCAAATGGGCAAGTAAATGAGTTAGATGAAGTATTAGAGATAATAAAGTAAAATCTTATTTAAAATAAATTGTACTTTTATTTATTCTTATTAATTTAGGATGATAATTCTTAAAATATATACAGCAAAAGGGGAGCAAATAACATCTATAGATAATTGTATAGTAGGAACACAAGTACAATTCGTAGCAGATGAATTTACGAAATTATGCAAGAATAAATAAGAGTAATAAAATAAGTTATAAAACTGTAAAGATATGGATGAAATCGCCATATCTTTTCTTAAATATTGTATAATTATATTAGATAAATTTGTAAGTTGGACATGAAAATGTTTAATAAATTAAATATAAGGGGTGGCACAATATGAGAATATATAAAGCGAAAGATTACAAGGATATGAGTAGAAAGGCAGCAAATATTATTTCAGCGCAAGTAATAATGAAACCAAACTGCGTATTAGGACTTGCTACTGGGTCAAGCCCAATAGGAATATATAAACAATTAATAGAGTGGTATAAAAAAGACGATTTAGATTTTAAAGAAGTTGTAAGTGTAAATTTAGATGAATATAAAGGATTAGAAAGAGATAATAATCAAAGTTACTATTACTTTATGCATGAAAACTTTTTTAGATATATAAATATAAAACCAGAAAATATAAATATTCCAAATGGTATGGAAATGGACGAGAAAAAGGAATGTGAAAACTATAATAAAACTATAAGCGATATTGGTGGTGTTGATTTACAATTATTAGGCTTAGGTCATAATGGACATATAGGATTTAATGAGCCAGAAGAAGCTTTTGAAAGAGAAACACACTGTGTAGATTTATCACAAACTACAATAGAAGCAAATGCTAGATTTTTCAATAACAAAGATGAAGTTCCAAAACAGGCTTATACTATGGGGATAAAGACTATTATGCAAGCTAAAAAAATAGTAGTAGTAGTTAGTGGAGAAGATAAGGCTGAGATTGTAAAGAAAGCTTTCTTTGGACCAGTAACACCTAGAGTACCAGCATCAATTCTTCAAATGCATAATGATTTAACAATAGTTGGTGATGAGGCAGCATTATCAAAAATATAGTAACAAAATGGAGAATATAGCTTAGGTGGACAAGATGTAAAAGTAGTTGGAAAAGCAGAAGATGATATAGAAATATTAGTTGGTAGTGGTGTAAATGCTGAAGTTATAGAAAACTTTTTAAAAGAAACTAAGGTAACATCATATCATATGTCTGGAAAATATTTAAAATTTAAATTATGAAAATGGACATAAGTATTTATGTTCATTTTTTTATGCAAATATTGTTAAATATACAAAGTAATATAAACGTAGAAATCAACATAGATATTAACAATATAAATAAATATGAGATTAATATATTTAGATGTTCCATTGCTCACATACTCAAGCTTGTTATAATGGATGAATATTTAAGGGGTACAAGAGGTAGTAGTAAAAGAAAATATAAAGAATTAGATACCTACCTTAGAAAGTGCATTTTTAACTTTTACAGGGAAAAACTAAGGGATTAGTGTAACTAAAGAATTAGAAAATGGGGGATAAAGTTGATTTTATTAACCTTAATAAAAAAAGAAGTTATTCAATTTTTTAAAAATAAAATAGGTGTAGTAACCATGCTTATATTTCCATTAGTATTAATCACTGTAATGGGAAGTGCTTTAAATAATCTTATGAGCATGGATAGAAATATTTTTAATAATAAAAATATTTATTATAGAACTAATGACTTAGATAACACAGAAGATTTGAAAATTTTTTATGATTTTATGATTGATTTTGAAAAAGATACTAATGTAAATTTTATTTCAACTAATGACAAAAATAAGGCAGAGAAATTTGTTAATAGTAATGAAGCAATATGTTTTATTGATATTTACGAAAAAGATTATAATTATTATAGAAATGAAAAAAAAGAAAGTAGTGAAAGTAAAATATTTAGAAATGTCTATGAGCAATATTTGAAAAAGTACGCTT
The DNA here is from genome assembly GCA_036648085.1 of Terrisporobacter sp. Classification (GTDB taxonomy): domain Bacteria; phylum Bacillota; class Clostridia; order Peptostreptococcales; family Peptostreptococcaceae; genus Terrisporobacter. Next base: position 11,248 of record JAVXJA010000043.1, on the reverse strand, counting down.
TAATTAATTATATTAAGAAAGAAAGTCCAGAAAAACTTGAAGATCTATTATCACAGGAAGTAAATATACTCTTAAAAAATGAAGGAATAGAAAAAGAAGAAGTAAATTCATTTACTTATTACACTTTTGCAGAGCTAATACTTATAATACTATACATCTCAGGCCTTACATCCAAATCCATGTACAAAGAAAAATCACTTAATAGAATGATAAGAAAGAAAACATCTAAAGCTAATAAGTTAGAAATAATTTTATCTAAAATTATGCTAGGAATAATAGTAGGAATTCTACAAATTATAGTAGTTTATATCTTGAGTAGAGTAATATTAAAAGTAAATTGGGGTAAAAATTTATTTGAAATAATTAAAGTATTACTTAGTCTTATAATTTTTAGCTCTGTATTTGGAATATTTATGTCTATGGTATGTTCAGATGAGAAAACATCTTATAGCATAAGGAATATATTATTAATAGTTATGGGCTTTTTAGGTGGAGCTTATGTACCAATTTGTTTAGTTAAATCCGTTGAAGTAACTAGTTTTTTATGTAATTTTATGCCTACATATTGGGCAAATATTTCTTTGATTAGTTTGTGCTATGGCATTAATACTGATTATAATAACATATCAATTTTTATATCATTAAGTTTATCAGTAATTTTACTAATAATAGGCACTTTAATATCTAAATTTAAAGTAGGTGGAAGTTTTGATTAGACTTATGATAAATACTTTTAAAGTATTAATAAAGAAAAAAAGTTACATACTCATGGGTATTATAGTACCAGCATTTATAATAGTTTTTTTTAGTTTTGAATTTGGAGGACAATATAATTTTAAAGTAGGAATAATAGATAAAGATAATACTTATGTTTCTCAGGAAATAATAAAGACTATTACTAGTTTAGAAGATGTAGACGTTACAAATATCAAAGAGAAAGATTATAAAGTTGATTTAATAACTCAGCAAATTCAAATGGTTATTATTATAAATAAGGAATTTGAAGATAATTTACTTAATTTAAAAGATCAAGATATAATAATAAAATCAACTTCACAAAGTGATATAAAAGCAACTATAGAATCTTTGATTAAATCAAAAATAGAAGACTTTATAGTTATATCAAAATTAAGTAATAAGGACATAAATAAGTTTAAGGAAATAAATCAATATTATAATGATATACCCACAGAACTTAGCTTAAATGATATAGAAGTAGACAGACCATCTATAGAAGACTCCATGGGATTAGTGATTATGATGATATTTATTTTAGGAGGAAATATAACGAATTTTTTAATTGAAGATGAAGAAAATCATACCAAAATAAGAATACTTAGCAGTGGCATAAGTGAAACAAAATATTATATATCTATGATAATTGTATTTTATATTATGTCATGTATAACTAGCGTTATTTATTATGGGTTATGGAAAATATTAAATATAGACTTTGGAATGAATAATAGTATTAATTTTTTATTTATATTATTACTTTTAAATTTACTGGCAATTGCACTTAATTTATTTGTTGTAAGTTTCAGTAAGAGTAGATATACATCAAATATTATAAATATATTGATTATAGTTCCTAGCTGTATGGTATCAGGTGTATTTTGGGACTTTGAAATAATGCCAACGTATCTTCAAAAGATAGGGTCAGTAGTTCCAATAAGATGGGCATACATATGTATAGAAGAATTACAAGAAAATCAATCTTTATTAGATATAAAGTCATATATATATATAATGATAATGATACCTATTATATTTTTTATAATAACTATTGTAAAATTAAGATTTTATAAAAAAAAAATATAATATGTGATACTATTAAAGAGACAGCTATAAAAATTAGTTGTTTTAATTTTATATATACTTGGGGGGATAAATATGAATAAAGATCAATTAACATTAAAATTATTAGACAGAGTATATGCAGTATGTAGATTAGATAAAGGACAGCCAGTAGAACAATGGGCTTTGGAAGGAGACTTTTCATCAATAACTAAAACTGAAGATGAAATATCACTAGTATGTTTAGATAATAAGGTGCCATCACATATTAAACATGAGGGAAATTTAAGAACATTAAAAATAGAAGGACCTTTAGATTTTTCCTTAGTTGGAATTTTATCAAAAATAAGTACTCTAATGTCAAATAAAAATATACCTATATTTGCTATGTCTACATATGATACAGATTATATACTTATAAAAAATGATGAAATAAATAAGGCTATTGAGATACTTGAACAAAACAATTATAATGTAATCTAATATACATTAGGAGATGAAGACAGTTCTCTTACTTTGTTTAGGAGAGACTTAGGTAGTAACTTTTCTATAAATAAAAGTAATGTAAAGATAATTGAATATATAGATTAAAAAAAACAATGCCACTATAAAACTTAGTGGCATTATTTTTTAATTGAAAGAATTTGATGATTCATAAACAATTCAGTTTTATTTTAGAAAAATTATATATTTATTGAAATAAATTATATAGAATATAATATAAGGAGCAATTATAAATATAGTAAATTATTGACATTAAACTTGGTATATTAATGTAGTTAAATTTTTTATTATATTCACAGAGGTTACCGGAATAACTGCATTAATAGGAATATCATATTGGTGTATAAATAGCAGCTAATAAATTGTTTTTTGGAGGGGAAATTATTGAATCGAGAGCTATATGAAATATTAATGAGGGAAATTTTAATAAATATTGATGAGGGGATACATTTTATTGATAAAAACGGTAATACAATAATCTATAATAATTCTATGGAAAAAGTAGAAAAAATGAATAAGGCTTATGTAATGAGTAAATCGTTTATAGATATTGTTGATGAAATGAATATAAAAAGCAGTACATTATTAGAGGTATTGAATAAAAAAAAAATCATAGAAAATAATACACAAAGATATGTTGACAAAAATGGAAAAGAAATAATTACATTAAATACTACAATACCTATTATGGATAATCATGATTTTATTGGAGCTTTAGAGATATCGAAAGACGTTACAACAATAGAAACATTATCAGAAAAAGTAATGAACATAAAAAAAAGTTCACAAAACAAAGAAAATAAATTAAAACCTATGTATAAGTTTGAAGATATTATAGGCAATAGTAAGTTAATGAGAGCGTCAATTAAGAAATCTGAGAAAGCTAGTAAATCTGATGCATCAATATTTATATATGGAGAGACTGGAACAGGTAAAGAATTAATAAGTCAATCTATACACTATGCAAGCCATAGAAAAGAAAATCCTTTTATAGCACAAAATTGTGCAGCATTACCAGAATCTCTATTTGAAGGAATACTTTTTGGAACAATTAAAGGCGGATTTACAGGAGCAGTAGATAGGCCGGGATTATTTGAACAAGCTAATAAAGGAACCTTATTGTTAGATGAAATAAATTCTATGCCAATGATGTTACAAGCAAAATTACTTAGAGTATTACAAGAAGGATATGTAAGAAGGGTTGGAGGAACAAAAGATATCCCAGTTGATGTTAGAGTTATTGCTACGACTAATGAAAGTCCAACAAAGATACTAAATGAGAATAAAATAAGAAGAGATTTATACTATAGACTAAATGTAATTAATATAGAAATTCCCCCATTACGAGAAAGAAGAGAAGATATAACCTTACTTTGTGATAAATTTATTAAAAAATATAATGCAAAATTGAATAAGAGTGTAAATGGGATTTCATGTGAAAGTATTAATTACTTAAAAAAACATAGTTGGCAAGGAAATGTAAGAGAATTAGAAAATGTAATATATTCAACTATGAGTATGATGGACAATGAAAAGAATATAGTTCCTGAAATGATTCTTTTAAATGATTATTATACTTTAAAAGAAAAGAAGATAAATGAGGGCTATAATTTAGAGGACTTAGAAAATAAAACATTGGATCATATAATAGGAAACTTAGAAGAAAAATATATAATAGATTCTTTGGAAAATACAGGATATAATGTTAGTAAGGCAGCTGCTATTTTAGGTATAAATAGACAAAGCTTGCAATATAAAATGAAAAAGTATAATATAAAAAACTTTAATAAGTAAAAAAGGGCAAAAAAACTTGCTAAAGAGCAAAATTTTTTGCTCTTTTTTTATTTAAATAATATTTAAAAAAAATTATATAAAAACATATTTAAAAACAAACAAATAAATATATGAGCGAAATACTATGTTTTTAAAAAATTATATTTGTGAATGTTAAAGTTGGCATGATTGATGCTTTATAGTAAGAGTAAGAAAATTAAATAACTTATTTTAGGAGGATTTAGTAATGAGAACAGTAAGAATTGGAATTTGGGGATTCGGAGCAATGGGAACAGGAATGGCAAATATGATACTAAAAAAAGAAGGTATGGAAATAGTATCAGTTTGTAGCAGAAGTACTGCAGGTAAAAGCATGTATGATGTTTTAGAGATAGAGAGAGAAGATAGAAATGAAGTTATTATAAATGGTAATTATGAAGAAGCTTTCACAGAAAAAAGTTGTGATGTTGTTTTATTAGCAACTGATTCTTTTACAAAGAAAGCATTTGATAAAATAATATATTTATTAGAGAAAAAAATAAATGTTATATCTACTGCAGAACAAATGGCATATCCACAAGCTGATGATCCAGACTTAGCTAAAAAGATGGACGAAGTTGCTAAAGAAAATGGAGTAAGTGTCTTAGGAACAGGTATAAATCCAGGGTTTGTATTAGATTTATTAGTTTTAGCTTTATCAGGAACTTGTGAAGAAGTTACAAGTATAAAGGCTAAGAGAGTAAATGATTTATCTCCATTTGGAAAAGCTGTTATGGTAGAACAAGGTGTTGGGGTTACAAAAGAAGCATTTTTAGCTGGTGTAGAAAATGATACAATAGCAGGTCATGTTGGATTTGTAGAATCAATAAATATGATAACTGATGGATTAGGATGGAAATTAGATAAAATAGAACAAACAAAAGAACCAATAATGACTACAGTAGATAGAAAATCTAAGTATGGAGAAGCTTTAGCTGGAAATGTTGCTGGTTGTAGACAATGTGGATACGGATACGTTAATGGAGAAGTTTTAGTAGAAATGGAACATCCACAACAAATAATACCAGAAGCCGAAGGAACTAAAACAGGAGATTATATATCAATAAAAGGTATACCAAATATAGATTTACAAATAAATCCAGAAATACCTGGGGGAATAGGAACATATGCAATGATAGTAAATTCTATACCTCTAATAATAAATGCAAGACCAGGTCTAAAAACTATGTTAGATATACCAGTACCTAGAGCAATAATGGGTGACGTAAGAGATCAAATCGAAGTTGAATTGGAAGAAGAAGTAAAAGTAGAGATATAAGGATTGAAATTGAAAAAGTAGATAGTAGTAAAGGGGGAGAACAAAATGGATGCAAAATATAATGATTGGGTTATCATACACAACCTAGTATTAACTCCTGATGAGAGAGCACCACAAGTTCCAGATGATACTAAGAAGGTACCGTTAGAAATGTGGGTCAAAGGATTTATACAAAGTGATGCTAATACTGGGGATTTGATAGAGGTAAAAACTATTACAGGAAGAATTGTAAAAGGTAATTTAGTTCAAGTAAATCCATATTATACTCATGACTATGGTAAGTGTATACCGGAATTACTTCAAATAGGAATTCAAGCAAAGGAAATATTATTTGGAGGTGAAGATAATGAGTAGTAGTGTTTTAGAAAAAGATATGAGCTATGAAGTTGTTATGGGTAGAAAAAATGAAATAATGAAAAATGCTATAGGATTAGATTACTCTTCTTTTGAAGAAGGTAGCATAGGATTTGATTATGAAAAAATGATGAGTGAAACAGGATATACACTTAAAGAGATAGAGTCTATTCAATCACAATATGCAGTAGGAAACACTCCTATAATAGAACTTAGAAATATAACTAATTTAGCAAGAAAATGTGCTCCAAAAGGAAAAGGAGCTAGAATTTTTATAAAAGATGAGGCTATGAATGCTTCTGGTAGTTTTAAAGCAAGAAGAGCAGCAACTGCTGTATATCATGCTAAAAAAATGGGATATAAAGGTGTAATAGCAGCAACTAGTGGAAATTATGGTGCAGCTGTAGCATCTCAAGCAGCTATGCAAGGATTAAAATGTATAATAGTTCAAGAATGCTATGACTCTAAGGGAATAGGTCAGCCAGAAATTATAGAAAAAGCAAGAAAATGCGAGGCTTATGGTGCAGAAGTTGTTCAATTAACAGTAGGTCCAGAATTATTCTATACATTTTTGCTTCTGCTAGAAGAAACAGGATACTTTAATGCTTCGTTATACTCACCATTTGGTATAGCAGGTGTTGAAACATTAGGTGATGAATTATCTACTCAATTTAAGCAAAAATATGGCAAAAACCCAGATGTTGTTGTTTGTACTAATGCAGGTGGAGGAAATCTTACAGGAACAGCGAGAGGTTTAATTAAAGCAGATGCATTAAATACTCAAGTAGTTGGAGCTAGTGTTGACTTAAAAGGATTGCACATGGCTAGTGATAGTCAGTTTAATAGAAAATCGTTTACTACTGGACATACAGGTTTTGGAATACCATTTTGTACATGGCCAGATCGCTCTGATGTACCTAGATCTGCTGCTAGACCACTTAGATATATGGACAGATATGTGTTAGTAAAACAAGGAGAGGTATTTTATATGACAGAACTGCTAGCACAGTTGGAAGGTATTGAAAGAGGTCCTGCTGGAAATACATCTTTAACAGCAGCCTTTTCTTTAGCACAAGAATTAGATGAGGATAAAATTATAGTAGTTCAAGAAACTGAATACACAGGAGCAGGAAAACATATCAATCCCCAACTTACTTTTGCTAAAGAAAATGGAATAGAAATAAAATTTGGCAATCCAAAGGATGAGGTAGCAGGATTAAATTTAATACTACCACAAAGCCCAAAATTGTTAAAATGTGTAGATGTTGATATGAATAAAATAAGAAAATCTTATATAAAAAATTGTGTATTAAACAATAAGATAGACGATGTTAATAATTTAAGTAATGAAGATATTGAGTTTCTAATGAAAGAGACAAAGAGCTCTAGGGCATTTGTGATAGAAGTTTTAGATAATTTAAAATAAAAGTTATTAAATAAATAGAAATAGGTGAAAACCATAATTATAGTGGTAAATAAATGAGGGGGATATACATGGAAAAAAGACAAGATGATTTTGAAGTTAGAAGAAAACATCTTCAAGAACTAAGTGATCAACAACTAAAAGATAGATTCTGGCAATTAGCAAGTCAAATAGTTGATCCGATGGTGGAATTAGGTAGAAAAAATACAACACCATCAATAGAAAGATCTATTTTACTTAGAATGGGATTCTCTTCTCTTGAAGTAAAACCAATATTAGAGGGAGTTATGGAAAGAGGATTAATAGGTAAAGGTGTTGGTAATGTAGTTTATAAATTAGCAACAAATAAAGGTATAACAGTTAAAGAAGCAGGAGCAATGTTAATAAATGGTGAAGGTTGGGATGAAGTAGTAGACTTATTTCATAAGAATGAAAAATCAACTATAGAAGCAACAGGAGAGGGGGAAGAAGTAGGATGCTAAAAGAAAATAAAAAATTAGATATAGATTATATTCTTAAAGATTTAGATAAATATAGACCAAAGAGAAGAGGATGGACATGGAGAGAACATGTAGAAAACCTTGAGATGGGTCCATTTGAATACAAAGAAGCTACAAAACCTCTAAAAGACGGAGTTGCATTACCATCAGCTAAATATTTTAATAATATAGATCCTCAACCGGTACCTGTTATAACTACTGAAATTGCATCAGGAAGATTCGAAGATGATATAAGAAGAATGAGAATGGCAGCTCACCATGGTGCGGATCACTTAATGGTTATAAGAACTGCTGGACAATCACACTTTGATGGTCTTATAGAAGGTACTCCTCAAGGAATTGGTGGTGTTCCAATAACAAGAAAGCAGGTTAGAGCTCAAAGAAAAGCCTTAGATTTTATAGAAGAAGAAGTTGGAAGACCTATTAATTATCATTCATATGTAAGTGGTATTGCAGGGCCAGAAGTAGCTGTGATGTTTGCTGAAGAAGGTATAAATGGAGCACATCAAGATCCACAATATAATATTTTATATAGAAATATAAATATGATAAGATCATTTGTTGATGCTTGTGAAGCTAAACAAATTATGTCTTTTGCAAATATGGCTCAAATAGATGGAGCTCATAATGCTAATGCAACTGCTAGAGAAGCTTGGAAGGTAATGCCAGAACTTATGGTACAGCATGCTTTAAACTCTATTTTTTCTGAAAAAATAGGAATAGATAAATCTAATATTTGTTTATCAACAGTTCCTCCAACAGCTCCTCCTGCACCTTGTTTAAGAATTGACTTGCCTTATGCTGTTGCACTTAGAGAATTTTTCAGTGACTATAAAATGAGAGCTCAAATGAATACTAAATATATGGACTCATCGACTAGGGAAGCAACAGTTACTCATGTGTTAAACTTATTAACATCAGTATTAACTAGAGCAGATATACAATCAACTATAACTCCTGACGAAGGTAGAAATGTTCCATGGCATATTTATAATATAGAAGCATGTGATACAGCAAAACAAGCCTTAATTGGTATGGATGGGCTTATGGATATGATAGAACTTAAGAATGTAGGAGAATTAAGAGATAAGTCTAGAGAGATTAAAGAAAGAGCTGTACTTTACATAGAAGAAATAATTGAAGCTGGTGGATATTTCGAAGCTGTTGAGCAAGGATTCTTCGTTGATTCAGGAAATTATCCAGAAAGAAATGGAGACGGCATATCTAGAAAAATAAAAGGTGGAGTAGGCGAAGGGACAGTTTACGAAAGAGACGAAGAGTATTTTGCACCTGTAACTGCACATTTTGGATATAATAATGTAGCTCAATATGATGAAAATGCTATAGATAACCCAGCATCATTAATAGGTGGCTCTACTTTTGAAAATCCAGAAAAAATAATATATATAGATGAACTTGATGATTTTGATAATGTTGAAACTAGATTAAAAGAATCAGAAGGATATAGACTTGGAACTAAAATAAAACCTGAGATGGAATGGTGTGCAGACGGAATTGTTATGATAACAATGATGCTTCCAACAGATAAAAGAACAGCTGAATTTGCTGCTTTAGAATTTGGTAAAAAGATGAATTTGGAAGATATTGAAGTTATAAGTAGAGAAGTTATGCATGAATCTGAAGGTACTAGAATTGAAATGAAAGGTAAAGTTCCTTTTGACATAGATATAAATACTTTAGTTATACCAGAAGAACAAAAAGTATTAACTGATGAAGAAATTAGAGAAGATATAGATGTCAAACCTATGAAAATTGTTGCAGCAACAGTTGGAGAAGATGAGCATTCAGTTGGGTTAAGAGAAATAATAGATATAAAACACGGTGGTATAGAAAGATATGGTATAGAATGCCATTATCTAGGAACTTCAGTGCCAGTAGAAAAATTAGTAGATGCAGCAATAGAGTTAAATGCAGATGCTATATTAGCATCTACAATAATAAGTCATGATGATATACATTATAAAAACATGAAGAAGTTACATGAGTATTGTATAGAAAAAGGTATAAGAGATAAAGTAATGATCGTTTGTGGAGGAACACAAGTAACACCTGAGATAGCCGTTGAACAAGGAGTAGATGCAGGTTTTGGAAGAAACAGCAAAGGCATAAATGTAGCTACTTTCTTAGTAGAAAAAAGAAGAGAAATGAATAATGACGTCGAATAGTATATTAGAGATAGACGTTCTAGTTGCAGAAATTGGAAGTACAACAACAGTTGTAAATGCCTTCAATAATATTAATGGTGAAGACCCTGAATTTTTAGGTCAGGGTCAATCACCTACTACAGTTTTTGAAGGTGGAGATGTAAGAAATGGTTTATCAGGTGCTATTAAAGATTTAGCTAGTAATTTAAAAGTAGATGAAATTAAATATAAGGATATGTTTGCAACATCAAGTGCTGCTGGAGGATTAAAAATGACTGTTCATGGGTTAGTTTATGATATGACAGCTAAAGCAGCAAAAGAAGCAGCTTTAGGGGCAGGAGCAGTTATTAAGCAAGTTACATCAGGAAAAATAAAAAGAACTGATTTGAAAAAAATAAAAGAAATAAAACCAAATATAATTTTGATAGCTGGCGGAGTAGATTATGGAGAAAGAGATACTGCTATATATAATGCAGAAATGATATCGTCTTTAAATTTAGGAGTACCAGTTATATATGCTGGCAATGTAGAAAATCAAGAAGAAATTAAGCTAATATTTGAAGACAGTAATTACGAACTGTATATAGCGGAAAACGTATACCCAAAAATAGATTTATTAAATATAGAACCAACAAGAAAAATTATTCAAGACGTATTTGAAGAACATATAACCAAGGCTCCAGGAATGAAGTATATAAAGGATATGGTAAATGAAAATATAACACCTACTCCTGGATCAGTAATGGAAGCATCAAAACTTCTTTATAAAAATATTGGCGACTTAGTAACACTAGATGTTGGAGGAGCGACTACAGATGTTCATTCTGTAGCAGAAGGAAGTGAATTTATTAATAAAATATTAGTAAATCCTGAACCTGTTGCAAAAAGAAGCGTAGAAGGTGATTTAGGTGTATATGTAAATATGAATAATATAGTAGAGGTGATAGGTAAAGAAAATTTGAAGGATGAATTATCTATAGATATAGATTTTATAATGACAAATTATCCTCCAATACCAAAGTCAAAAGAAGAAATATTATTTGTAGAAAGATTGACAAAAGAAGCTGTTATAAAAGCCATTTTAAGACATGTAGGAAGAATAAGAAATATTTACGGTACTAATGGGAAAAGCAAAATAGCGGAAGGTAAAGATTTAACAGGAGTTAAGTATATAGTTGGAACAGGCGGCGCACTTACTAGACTTCCAAGTAGAGTTGAACTTCTGGAATATGTAGCTAAGTATAATAAAAATAAAGAATTGCTACTCCCGAAAGAAAAAACAAATATATTAATAGATAATGATTATATTATGGCATCTATTGGAGTGCTATCTAAAAAATATGAAAAAGCATCTTTAAAGCTTATGCTAAAAAGTTTGAATTTTGAGGAGAAAAAAATATGTACCCTAAATTAG
>JAVXJA010000042.1:6593-24216 GCA_036648085.1 Terrisporobacter sp. | reverse complement strand
CATATAGATTTAAAAAGGGTGCAAATTAAAATACAGCATTAAAGAAGACTATTTGTTTTACTTATCAAAGAAGTATTGAGGGTGTAGGTAGATTTGTGTAAAAACAAACTTACCTACACTCTTTGGAATGTCAATACTTATTAGAACAATTTTTATTCGGTCATTTTTGATAATCTATATTCCACTGGAGTCATATAATTAAGAGAACCATGGATTCGCTTATAGTTATACCATAATACATAATCCCTTAGCTCTTTTCTTAACTCTTCAATATCCTTGAATATTCTTTCTCCCACAAACTCAGCATTTAGAATCTTGTATCCTGCCTCTTAGACAACATTGTCATAAGGACATCATTTCTTATTTAAAGAATGCTGTATATTAAATCCTTTTAAAACCTCATCTATTACCTTATTTTCAAACTCATTACCCCTATCGGTATGGAATATTTGAACCTTGGTTATGTTTATATTAGTGCACATAAAAGCATCATAAATTAAGTTAGCATCTTTATTTGGTCCAGATGAATACCCTACTATCTCTCGGTTAAAAAGGTTTATTAATAGACATATATAATTCCACTTTCCAGGGGGTAATTTAGAATGTATTCTATGTCTAAAATTGCGGTTTATAAAAGTCGCAAATTTGATGATATGATGACATAATGATATTAGGAGGGATATTATGAAAATAAATAGAATAACTATCAAAGCTGACCTTGCACATTTTAAAATACCAGCCAGGGCTAAGATACAACAGACATATGAAATACCACCAATATCAACTGTTATAGGTATTTTACAAAATATATATGGTAAAGAAATAAATGATTTTATTTTAGGATATAAAATAAATTATAAATGCAAAAATAGAGATTTAATGATTATATATAAAGAACTAAATTTATTAGAAAAAACACACACAGATAAAAAGAGATTTATGAGAGATACATGCATAGTAGAGTATCTATATAATGTAGAGTTAACTATATATACAAATATAAATCAAGAGATATTATTAGAAGATGTATTAACACTTGGAAAAGCAAACTGCTTAGCATCTATAAGGGAAATAAAAGAATTAGAGTTAATAGATAAAAAAGGGCATGGATATAATCAATATACTTGTAAGAGTATTGGTGAAGGTCAAATAAGAAGAATAAATACAATAACAAAGTTCAATGAAAATAGTGATATGTACGATATAAAAACAGCAATAGTAAGAGAGAATATAGAGTTTGAATATGATAAAAATTATGATGAAGACATAGAACAAAGTATTTATTTATGGAACTGGAAAGATGGTGATATAATTGGAATTAACTAGAAAAGTTATAATACTAGAATCAACTGAGGATATGATATTAGATTATAATTATCACTATGAACTTATGAAAGAAATATATAGAGCTATTGAGTTAGAAAACAAAAACAAAGCAGAAAAATTACATAATAGAGGATTTATAATAGAAAACAAAAGATATAAATTGTTTACAAATCAGTTGTTTATAAAAGATGCAGAATACTTAAAGGAAGGCATTGTAATAAGTAAAAATAGCAAATTGAAACTTACAATAAGTGGAGCAAAAGATATAGTTAATGATGTAATATTAGGAATAGTTCAAAATAAGCAATTAAAGCTATTTAATAATATATTTAAGGTACTTAATCTAGAAAATGAAAAAAGAATTAAATTTGATAGCATTACATTATATAGAGTTAGAAATCCTATTGTAGCAAGTATCCAAAATGAGAAAAGACAAATAGTATTCATGAGTCCATACCAGGACAAGTTTTTTGAAGTATTAGCTAACAATCTTAGGAGAAAGTACAGGCTTATATACAACAAGGACTACCAAGGTGAATTATATTTTGATATAGAAGATATTTTCTCAATAAAAAAAAGATTAATATCAAATATAAAAACAAAAGGTGTTGTAATTGGATATAGCAATTTTGAATTATATGTACAAGCAGATGTAGATATGCAAAAAGTAGCGTACTACTGTGGAGTAGGATCAAATAATAGTTTAGGTATGGGAATGATGACTTACATAACGAGTAGGAGGGATTAGTATGGATAGGACATATGACATATTTGTAGATAATGGATTATTTATACTATCTTATTATTTAAAAAAAGAAATCAAAGATATAACTATGGAAGAAATAGAAGATAGTGTAGCGTTTATGAGTGGAAAGGTAGAGGAATACTTGGAATGTGAAAAGTATTCAAATTTAAAAAGCATGGTGTTATTTAATTCAACAGTATCTAACCCCTCACTAAAAAATGTAAAATTAGAAACCCACCTACAAGAGTTTGTAAAAAATAAAGGTAATGATTACTGCATGATATGTGGTCAAAATCATGCAAACTTAAAATTCAGTTTAAAGGGAAGAAGCTATTTGCCTAATAGACCAAGTGCAACATATTTTAATTTTTCAAATAATCTTCATAATATAAATGTGTGTCCTTACTGTTTATTATTAACTACTTATTCAGTAATGAATTGCAGAGTTGATAATTATGTATATTTATATAATTCAAGTGATGATGAATTTATGAAGGAGATAACAGTGATTAGACAAGAAGAAAATGAGCAGGATATACTTCTTAAGGCTGAAAAATCAAAAATAAATAAAAGTAGATTTGACCTATTAGAAGAAATGTTAGACCATAATGTGAACTTTAGTTCACAAGTTGAAATTCATAAATTTAATAATGGTAAATCGGAGGATATAGTTAACTCAGATAAGATATATAGTAAAAATATAAAATTAATGAGAAAAATGAGAAATAAATCACTATTATCAGAGTTTAAATCGCTAAACTTATCTTGGATGATAGTAGAAAATAAATTGCAATCAAATTACTTAGGTTATATATATGATTTTGAGAAAGATAACTTAAAATGTACCAAAGAATTATTCGACTTTTTAAATAAGGAGGTCAATATGTTAGATGACAAGATAATTACGTTAATAGATAGAATAACAAATAATCTAGTTTATGCTGATTTAGATATAGGAAAAATAAGAAACAAAATAAAGGCTGTTAAGGGCATAAAAGATTTTGATAATATAATAATGGAAATTCAAGAGATGTACTATGAAAAAACTAAAGAAGCTTTGTTTAATAAGAATGAATATAATGAGATGATTAATATAAGAAAATATAATGCAATAAAAAATATGATGTTATTAGATTTAATATAAAATAGGAGATATTGTATATGAGAAAATTAAATGGGTTTTATGCTATAGAGGTTTTGAATGGGAGACTAAACGGAAGTGCTACTCAAGTAGAAAATAATAGATTTGGATTTAAAAATGCAACTTTCACTAAAAAAATAGCAGGTAGAAGTAAGGTATCTACTCAATGTCAAAAATTTAATATGAGAGAATACATGTCATGTATGTCAAAAGTAGAGACATCAGAAAGGATTAAGGAAGGTAAGCAAATAAAAGCATTTTATGATCCTTATAAATTTGAAATAGATGATATATTTGGATTTATGATAGCTGATAAGGTTAAAATAAGCAAAGAAGAATATGATTTACTAGATGATGAGAAGAAAAATTTATTTAAGAAAAATAAGAATGTATATGAGGCAAATATAACAAAAAAGAGAAAAGCTAGATTACAAATGAACGCACTTTTGAATATATCAAATAACAAAATAAACTGGGAATGGAATGTAGCATCATCAACTACAGACTCAATGCCTTACCAACAAGAAGTATACTCAGGTGTGCATGCTAGCATATTTAACTTAAATATAGATGAAATAGGTAAATTTGTAGTATCTGATAACCCCTCTGAATTTAGAGATTATAGTGTAGAAGAAGGAAAAGATGCTAGGGATTTAACAAATGAAGAGAAATATGAAAGAATAAATAACGTTCTTAATGCAATAGAACATTTAGCTATATCTTCAAATCAGACAAATCATTTAACAGATACTAAACCTAAATTTATAATTTTAGCAGATTACAAATGGGGAAATAATGCTTTTCAAGGAATAATGAAAGAAAATGTATTAGATATAGAAATGCTTAAGGAATGTATAGATCAAAATGAAAATTATAGGCTAAGTAATATTTATATCGGTGTAAATAAATTCCATGATAATAAATATAATACAATGGAAGAAGGACTAAAGAATGAATTATCAGAATATGACTTTATAAAAATATCAAATGTAAAAAATGCTTTTGATAATTATAAAAAGGAATTAAAAGAGAATATATAGTATTATTGTCTATGTGGTATATGGTAAAATACACTGTACATCGACAAAGATTGAAATTTAAACATCTTAGCACTATAATATATAATGATTTACAAATGTGGGCATATAAATAAAAGTATAAATAGATAGGTAGACAAAAACAATGTATGGACACATTGAAAACACCTGGTGTTAAAGTAGAAGGGGTATTAATTGAACTATTATTAGATATAAACCTAAGAGAAGTATTTCCTGTCGTGTGTAATGTATTCGGTATTAATTGAACTATTATTAGATATAAACTAAATGATTTAAGAGCAAATGATATAATATCCTGCACGTATTAATTGAACTATTATTAGATATAAACATAGATGCTACTTCTTTACCATTTTGTAAAAAAGCAGTATTAATTGAACTATTATTAGATATAAACTTAGAACAGCAAAAATTAAATACAATCATATCGAAGCGGTATTAATTGAACTATTATTAGATATAAACTATTATTAATTAAGCATTTACATAATTTTCTATATTAGGTATTAATTGAACTATTATTAGATATAAACATATATCAAGCCTTTGATTTTCATTTAAATAAATAAGTATTAATTGAACTATTATTAGATATAAACTTACTAATATCTAATTGTATTATATATTCTTCTTCAGGTATTAATTGAACTATTATTAGATATAAACTTTGTATTAATCCAGTCACATACTTTACCTATTAAGTCGTATTAATTGAACTATTATTAGATATAAACTAGTAAAAAGCTTTTCTAAGATTAGGTAACGATTCTAGTATTAATTGAACTATTATTAGATATAAACTTTAAACCAAACCCTTTACAAGTTCCAGCTTTAATTGGTATTAATTGAACTATTATTAGATATAAACCTAGCATTACCTGCGAATGTTTCATCTGTAAGCGGAGTATTAATTGAACTATTATTAGATATAAACCTATACATGAATAATGAGTTAATTGTACATGAAGGTGTATTAATTGAACTATTATTAGATATAAACTGAAGAAAAGCAAAGTATTATAACAAATTATTTAAAGTATTAATTGAACTATTATTAGATATAAACTTGATAATCATATATCTTAGAATATTTAAGCTTCTCAGGTATTAATTGAACTATTATTAGATATAAACAAAGGAGTAGAAAGCTACACTACATCATATAACGGGGTATTAATTGAACTATTATTAGATATAAACACTTTATACTACTATATCAATCATATTACACAATAATGTATTAATTGAACTATTATTAGATATAAACACTTAATCTACTATAATTCTACAATAATATACACTATTCGTATTAATTGAACTATTATTAGATATAAACAAAGAAGTTATAGAAGAAATAAAAGTAGATACTAGTGTATTAATTGAACTATTATTAGATATAAACAAGGATCTTGGGAATAAATATCTAACAGTAAGTATTGTATTAATTGAACTATTATTAGATATAAACTCAAGAGAAGTGTGTGAAAAACTAGACCTAACTGCAGGTATTAATTGAACTATTATTAGATATAAACCTTAGTCAATAATTTTCAAGAAACTATATAAAAAAGTATTAATTGAACTATTATTAGATATAAACTCAATAGATAGACAGCACAGGAATGCACTTGATTTAGTATTAATTGAACTATTATTAGATATAAACAGGTGTACAGGTAATGGAAAAAAATACTACGGTATGGTATTAATTGAACTATTATTAGATATAAACCAAGCTAAATATGATGGTGTAGCAATCAAAGTAATAGTATTAATTGAACTATTATTAGATATAAACACAATAACTTGAAGTTCTACCCAACGATTTCTAGAGGGTATTAATTGAACTATTATTAGATATAAACTGACCCACCAGGAGTTGAACCTTGTACAAATACCCTGTATTAATTGAACTATTATTAGATATAAACGTTGGTGTTGCTGGTTGAGTTGTACTATCATTGTAAGTATTAATTGAACTATTATTAGATATAAACCAATCTAGTTTCAAGACTAAGATGTTAAAAGACCTTGGTATTAATTGAACTATTATTAGATATAAACTAATGTAGTTCCTAGCTTTTTGGTCATATCTATAGTGTATTAATTGAACTATTATTAGATATAAACATTACTCTTAATACTCTAGTTGCATCTATACATTTAGTATTAATTGAACTATTATTAGATATAAACTCGTTGCACCTTTTTTAACTTTACTTCCGTCAAATACGTATTAATTGAACTATTATTAGATATAAACACATATGAAGAAATACCATTTGAACTTAAAAAAATAGTATTAATTGAACTATTATTAGATATAAACAAATATAATTACTAAAGCAAGATAAAGATCTAATGCGTATTAATTGAACTATTATTAGATATAAACAAAGTTCCATCTGTATCCATAAATTCATTGAATTTTGTATTAATTGAACTATTATTAGATATAAACTAGGGTGCTTTGAAAAGACAAGAGCAGATTATATATTGTATTAATTGAACTATTATTAGATATAAACGAGCAAACTGTATAATAAGCACTATTATATGATGCTGTATTAATTGAACTATTATTAGATATAAACCTAGATTCTGCCATTATCATTGCATATACTAATCTTGGTATTAATTGAACTATTATTAGATATAAACAAAGATTAACAATGAAAAGTACAACAATGTGTACAAAGTATTAATTAAACTATTATTAGATATAAACTCAATATAAGCATCAATCTGCAATTCTTCAATTATTCGGGTATTAATTGAACTATTATTAGATATAAACGACATTTAATACAACACCTAAAATAGACATTATTAAGTATTAATTGAACTATTATTAGATATAAACAATGCTTGTAAAAGCATATCTTCTGATTTATCCATTAGTATTAATTGAACTATTATTAGATATAAACACTTTTCTAACACATAATACTGTTATAGGATATTTCGTATTAATTGAACTATTATTAGATATAAACTATAACAATAAAGGTGTATAGTCATATAGTATCATTAGTATTAATTGAACTATTATTAGATATAAACGCACTTAACAAGGGGGTTAACATACCTCTACACTACCTTCAGTATTAATTGAACTATTATTAGATATAAACACAGCTTTATAGTATTTTCAGGGTAGAAATTCATCAAGTGTATTAATTAAACTATTATTAGATATAAACAGATTGTATCTTTCTTTAATCATCCCTCTATATACGGTATTAATTGAACTACTATTAGATATAAACATACTTCAAATTTTGGGCCGGTACTTATAGTAAAAGGTATTAATTGAACTATTATTAGATATAAATATTAAACTTTAAATAATTATCCTGAAACCAAAAATAGATATTACATTATTATAAAAAGGAGTAGTGCCATATGCTAGATAAATATAAAGCTAAATCTGATAATACATCTATAAAGCAACATAATGATGAATTATTGAAAATAAAAGAACAGATTAAAGATATATACAGTATAAGTGATAGTATGAGTGAATCTCTAGATAAGTGCATTGAATATCATGATATAGGGAAAGTAGTTGATTCATATCAAAATAGTATAGAAAGTCTATATAGAACTATAAGACATGAAATATTATCTGCAAGTGCTAAAGTATTAACAGATAATGAAAAACTAGCAATAATAACACACCATAAAGAAATAAAAGAATTAATTAAATATGTAGAAAATGAATACTATGAAGATGAAGTTAATGAGATGTCTGAAAAATTAGGTATAGAGGTAGAAGACATAAGAGGATTCATAAAAAAGTTAAATAGGATTTTAAATAGCATAACAAAGGATTTAGATAATATTTTGTTAAAAGGTTATCTGCAATATTGTGATCATCTTGCAAGTGCAGGAGTAGATAATATTGAAAAAGGGTTCAATTCAATAAGTAGCTTTAAATTTGATAACTATAACTCGATACAACGACAAGTATTAAATATAAAAGATAAAGAAGATATACTCCTTATAGCTCCAACAGGACTTGGAAAAACATCAACATCACTATTTTGGAGCAATCTATATCAAAATAAAGATAAAAGTAAACGAATATATTATTTATTGCCTTATACAGCATCTATTAATTCTTTATATAAAGATATCTCTAAAAAAGGTATAAGCACATCCATGTTACATAGTAGAGTAGAATACTTCTTAGATAAGTTACAGATAGAGAACACTAAAGAAATGAAAAATTTATTTAGGAAAAGTGTAAAGCAACTAAATATAAGTACCATATATCAAATTATAAAAGCTATTTTTTCTTGCAAAAGATATGAGATGATACTTGCGCAGTTAAAAGATAGCATATTTATAGTAGATGAAATACATTGCTTTGATGTAGATCAATTAGCACTATTATTAACTACGTTAAAGTTCTTAAAGAATAAATTAAATATATCTATATGTATAATGAGCGCAAGCATACCTACTAGTATGCAGCATTTTATACAAGAGGAATTGAATATAAGTAAAGTAATCAAAGCATCAAGTGATGATTATAAAGTAAGGCATAAAGTAAATCGAATAAATAAAGAGTTATTATTAGACATAGATAAAATAAAGAATGATTTAGATAATAATAAACAAATATTAATATGTGTTAACTCTGTAGATTTATCTCAAAAGCTTTATCAAGAGTTATCAGAGTATAATCCAAAGTTACTACATGGAAGATTTAACACTAGGGATAGAGAAAAATCAGAAAAGGATATAGGGGATTGTAAATTGCTTATAGGAACTCAAGCAATAGAGGTAAGTTTAGATATAAGTTATGATGTAATGTATACTGAAATAGCTCCTTTTGACTCGCTACAACAAAGATTCGGAAGAATAAATAGAAGAGGGGAAAAAGGTATCTCAGATATATTTATATATAATAAAACATCTAAAGTTTATGACGAACAAATAATAATAAATACAGATGAAGCAATTAAAGAAATAATAGAAATAGATAAATCAATAGTATTAGAAGAAAAAACTCAATATTATCTAGATAAGGTTTATGTAAACTTTGATATAGATAAATATAATGATATTAGTGAAAGAGTTGAGAAGGTAATAAGCTCACTAAGAGTAGCAACTTTTAACAAAAATGCTACAGATGATATGTGTTCATTTGGTACTATTAGTGTATTGCCTCATTGTTTATTAAATGAATATATAGAACTGATAGAGAATAAAAAATATTTACAAGCTAATTCATTGTTTGTGAATGTATATAAATATAAAATGAGGTACATAGATAAGATTAGTATTTGTAATGATGATGTATATATTATTAATTGTAAATATGATGAACGAGGATTAGTTTTTGAAGAGTGCAGAGAGAATATTTTTATGTGACTATACATATTTATTCTAGAAGTAATGATAAACTATAATTATATTAATAGCAAGTCAAGCCATGACAATGACTTGGATAATATGCACAGCCTGCTGGAGGTGCGCTAATTATGTCGAATAACTAGCATTTATCCATGATAAATAGATTGAAAAACAGAGGAAACCACCAATGTCATTTAGATAAAGTATAAACCTTATCTAAATGACATTGGTCATAAGACTAGCTTTTATTTTATCCAAAATCCATGCATAATCAAGCTCAAGGTTCTTTCCATTGTTATTGAAAATAGATTCTATTTTATATAAATAAATAGAATCTATATCCAAGTAAAAATACTACTAATATATGTAGAACTTTGCAAATATTTTTTTCCAACTTAGAACTAGTTTTTATAGGCAACACAGAAAAATTTACGCTTATGGGATAAAGCAGTTCTACACCTTCTTTTGTAAATAAATCAAGGCATATATGAGAAAGGGTTCCTGTAATTAGTCCACTAAATAAACATATAAATACAATATTATTATCCGTATATGTTAATGTTAATTCAGCAAAATAAGTTAATATGCCCATAAATAAAAAGCTATGGGTGAACCCTCGATGTCTTAGTTTTTTTCCGAAAATTTTATGTACTAAAAGGAACTTTTTACTTATATAAGAACCTTTCATATCAATATCAGGTACTAAAGATCCCAAACTAGCAAAGTAAGCGTATATAAATAATAATATAATTTTATAAGTAAAATTATAATCTATGAGATAATTATTATACAGTGAGGGTAGAGCTAATAAAGCAAAAATATGCCCTCCTTTTTCATGGGTTTCTCTCGTCATGTTTCCTCCAAATGTCATTTTTTTCAAATATGTATTCATTATATAGGAAATTAACAATAATTTCAAAAAAATTGTGAGGAATTAAAGATAATGCAGCTTAAATTAAGTGTGATATAATTATTTTAATAAATTATATATACTTGGGAGGATTTATGTTTAAAGAACTTAGGAAAAAAAGAAGAGAGTTAAGTAAAGAAGAAGCTTTAAATGTATTAAAAGAGGGAAGAGAAGGAGTATTATCTACAATAGGGGAAAATGGATATCCTTATGGTATAGCAGTTAATCATGTATATCATGACGGGTGTATATATTTCCACTGTTCTAATAAAGGAAATAAATTAGATAACATAAAGTTAAATGATAAGGTATCTTTCTTTGTAAGCACAGATATAAACATAGTAGCAGAAAATTTTACTACTCATTATAAAAGTGCTGTAGTTTTTGGAAGAGCATCTATAATTGAGGATAAAGAAAAAAGGGATGTAATGATAGCAATAGGAGAAAAATATTCCTTACCATTTATGGATAAAGGAATTCATGATATAGATAAAGCACCAAATGCATGTACTGTTGTTAAAATAGAAATAGATTACATTACTGGAAAATATAGTGATGGAAGTAATTAATTTTGAGCAACGGGACAAGTATGAAGGGGTAGGGAATTTTTAAATGTAAAATAATGTGTCAAATCTTGTGTGAAACTATATATATATTGTAGGAGGTGATTTAATGGCAAAAAAATATCTTATTGCCTTGGATGATGGTCACGGAAGTAAAACTATGGGCAAAAGAACTCCACCATTACTACAAGACTTATATATAGATGGAAAGTTAGTAAGAAAAAAAGGTGAAACTATAAAAGAAAATGAGTTTAACAAAGCTGTTGTAAATTATTTACAAGAAGCATTAATTAGATGTGGATTTAATGTATTATTAGTAGCTCCAGAAGATGGAGATGTGCCACTAGAAACAAGAGTAAATAGAGCAAATACTGCAAATGCTGATGCTTATGTTAGTAAACATTATAATGCTATGGGTAGTAGCTGGCAACTAAAAGCAAAAGGCCTTGTTACAATAATTCATTATAATTCATCTAGTACAAGTAAAGTAATGGCTCAAAATGTTCACGAAGAATTATGGAAACTTCATAGTGATCATAATTGTAAAAACTATGGTGTACGTACTGATACAGATGTATCTGGATTTAGCCTTTATGTATTAAGTGCAACAAAAATGCCTGCTATCTTAACTGAATCAGGATTTATGGATAATATGACTGAAGCAGTCAAAATGCTTGATCCTAAGTTTCAAGTAGCAGATGCAGAAGCAACTTGTAAGGGTATATGTAAAACATTTGGTGTAAAATATATAGAGCCACAAGAAGAAAGTGGAGACAATCCTTGTGGAATAAAAGAAGTAGAAGTTAGCACAACTACTAAATATGTAAAGATAAAAGTTGATGAACTTAATGTAAGAAAATGCCCTTCATGGGATGATGAGGTTACAGCAGGAGTTGTACAAAAAGGAGAAGTTTTTACTGTAGCAAAAAAACTTAAGGTCGATAGTAGCTATATGTATAAACTTAAATCTGGATTATATATAACTGCAAGTTCAACTTATGTAGAAAGTTTAGAAAAAATATAAATAAAGAGTGTTTCAAGTAGATTATTACTTGAAGCACTTTTTTCATTTAAAAAATAAAATAAGAGATAAATTTATTTTCTATATTTAGCACATAATAATAAGGATTATTTATAGGAGGTACTTAAATGAGAAGAAGTGATCTTTTAAGAAGTGAAAATGTAGAATGCAAAGCAACACGTTGTATACATAATAATAAAAGTGAGTGTATGGCAGGTGTTATAAGCGTTAAGGGAATGACTGCAATGTCCACACCAGAAACTTCATGTGTAACTTTTGTAGAAGAAGGTGGCTATGGATACGACCATCTTTCAAATTACTATGATAATAGTGTGACAAAAACAAGAAATATTAAATGTGCAGCAGGCAATTGTAAGTATAACAACAATGAAGAATGTTATGCAGAAGTAATTCAAATTAATGCAGCTAATGCTTCTTGCGATTCATTTGAATGTAATTAAAAATTAAAAAATAGCTGACTCTTAATGAAATAAGAGTCAGCTATTTTATTGAATTTTAATTGACGTATTTATCATTCCCATCCAGCAAGTTATGGATATATCCTTATTTGTTGGAGGAATTTCAACTATGACATCACCTTGAGTTAAATCTATATATTCATCGTAGTCAGGCAGATATATTTGTGAATTACAGCTAGTAAGTTTATCTGCTATAAGTGTTAATTTTATAGGTGAATCAGGTGTTATCGTATGAGATATACTGTAACCATACCTATTAGCAGTAAGAGTAACATTTTGGTAGCCATCAACAAGGGGAGCCACCTCAAGTTCTGAACTATAACTAGCTATAAGACTTGATATTGAAGGTATATTAATACCTGTTAATGAGAATCCTCTTTGTGCCATAGATAAACCTAAAACTATAATAAAAATACCACTATACTTTAATACTTTATTGCTAAAAGTTCTACTTAATTTAGAGGATATATAACCAAATCCAAGCATAAGAGGAACTGTACCTAATGCAAATATAAACATTGAAAAGGCACCATTAATAAAGCTACCTGTGCTAAGAGCATATACTTGCATAGTTTGTAAAGCACCACAAGGCATAAATCCATTTAACAATCCAATTAGAAAAGGATTGTTTGATTTAAGGGAGCATCTATTTTTAAAAATAGATAAAGAAAAATTACTATTTTTAAGGAGATTTAAACCAAATAGCTTACATCCTGCCAATATCATGAACACAGCAGCAAGCATTTGTATTATACCTTGTGACTTCATTGATAAGGAAAAAATAGATCCCAAAGAACCGATAACTCCTCCAAGTAGGGTATAAGATATTACTCTTCCTAAATTATACTTAAAAGCTGAGTTAAGATTAGGTTTTCTTTCATCATTTAAGTTTTCATCTCTTATTGTTTGTGTGAGCATAATACCACCACACATACCTACACAATGAAGTGATGATAATATACCAACTATAAATCTTTTAATTCTTTGATTTCATTTTCAATTAAGGATTCACATGATTTACAATGCATACCATGTACCTTTATAGATTTAATTATCTTGTTCAAATTTCACACCTCATTAATTATAGACTTGATGAAAATTATAAAATAGAATTGTGAATAAAATATGAATGTTATTATAAAAAATCTATTCATACTTTATTCATAAGAATATTTTATGTAAAAATTTATTAGTTTAAATTATACTTTTTATAAACCCCACTTTACTTTACTTTTAATAGACTATTTTCTATAATTCAAGTAGTAAGGCAAAAAAAGTAAATTTATATTAAAGAGGGGGAGAGAAGTTATGAACAAAAAGAAGTTATTTAATATAATACTTTTTTGTGGAATTTTTTTATGGATAATTCCATCAGCATTATTTAATGGTGCAGACAAAAGATTAGTATTGTTCTATTATGGATTTCACTTAGTAATAGGCTTATTATATGTAATCCAATGTATCCAGGTATTTAGAAATAAACGAAATTTAACTTATGAATGGATTGTTATATATTTATCTCTAGTAGGTAGTGTACTAGCACATGGTTTTGTATACGCAGCCTTATATATTTTAGGACAAGAATCAAGTATAAAATTAATACCATGGGTCTTAGTTATTAGAGTAATACTTGTTATTTATTTCCTTATCTATCGTTATTCATGTTATGAAAAATCAGACTTTGATAAAGAAATAGAAAAAGCAAAGGAATTAGAGCTTAAGGAAGGTAATATAACAGTAGCATAAAAATTATAAAAATTTATAAAAAATCTAATGATTTTTGTGAACTGTTTAGCCTCGTACATGAAGAAATTCATGTAGGACACGACTTTAAAACCAGTAACTCCTAAAGCCTTACAACTACAATAAGAGATAGAATCAGAAACTCTTATGAATGTGAGGAAACTCAGAAAAAATAGTAAGGATGGTATATGGCGAGAGCCTAAGTACTTTTAAAATGGATGTTTGGTCGCCAAGCCTAGAAATAGGAAGGTCAAACGACTAGAGAGCAATCTCGTACACTACAAGTCATTGGTAGTGGAAATGGGTCGCCCTTAACAGATGATGCTGAAGGTGAAGAAATAGTCTGCGCACGTCTTGAAAGAGAGTGGCTATTATCGTGAGAGAAATAGCTTTATACAAGTAGCGTTGTATAGAAAACATCTAAAACTTTATAAAAAATTTCTAAATTAACATCAAATTTTGCCTTATTTTTATCATATAATTTGTAAACAATATATGAAGGAGGAGGTGAAAATTATGATGATAAAAGGTTTTAAAATTAAGATTCATCCAAATAAAGAACAAAAAATATTAATGAATAAAACTTTTGGATGTGCTAGATTTGCTTATAATTGGACTTTGAATAAACAATTAGAAGCTTTTAAAAATGGTGAAAAGTTTATACAAGAAAAAGAACTTAGAAAAGAATTTACTAAGTTAAAGAAAGATATGAAAACTAAGGGAGAAGCTTGGTTATATGAAATACCTAACAATGCTACTAAACAAGCAATAAAAGATTGTTTTAGAGCATATGAAAATTTCTTTAATAGTAAAGCTAAAAAACCAAAATTTAAAAGTAAAAAACATTCTAAATTAAGCTTTTATAATGATACTTATAAAATAAAAGTATTTAATAATAAAGTTCAATTAGAAGTTATAGGATTGATAAATCTAGCAGAAGAAAATAGAATACCCAGCGGAAAAATCTATAATCCTAGAATATCTTTTGATGGATTAAATTATTGGTTAAGTGTAAATGTTCAAGTTGATGATAACCAAATCAATAAAAATAGTGATAAAGAAAAAACTGAACCAATAGGTATAGATTTAGGTATAAAAACATTAATGACTTGTTCTAATGAGATGAATTTTAAAAAGATTAATACTGAAAAGCAAATTAAAAAATTAAAAAGATTACAAAAAAGAGCCAGTAGACATTATTTGAATATGAAAAATAATAAAACTACTGAGAAATCTAAAAATCTTTTGAAACTTGAAAAATCTATATTAAAACAATATCAAAGAATTACTAATATAAGGCTTAATAATATACATCAAATTACTACTAATATTATTAAATTAAATCCTTCTCATATAGTTATAGAAGATTTAGTAATTTCTAATATGATAAAAAATAAGCATTTATCATATAAAATAGAGGACTGTTCTTTTTATGAAATAAGAAGACAGTTAGAGTACAAATGTGAATGGAATAATATAAATTTAATAATAGCAGATAAGTGGTTTGCTAGTAGTAAAATATGTAGTAATTGTGGAAATAAAAAAGAAATATTAAGTTTATCAGAAAGAACTTATAAATGTGATTATTGTAATTGTATTATAGATAGGGATTTTAACGCTAGTATTAATCTAAAAAACTTAGCTATATAACACAAACTATATACTAAGTATGTA
Organism: Terrisporobacter sp.; assembly: GCA_036648085.1. Taxonomy (GTDB): domain Bacteria; phylum Bacillota; class Clostridia; order Peptostreptococcales; family Peptostreptococcaceae; genus Terrisporobacter. The sequence continues at coordinate 8,192 of JAVXJA010000042.1, read as the reverse complement.
CTCGTACGTTAGCGAGGAATTAAAGCCTTTGGAGAGTTGTATAAAAGTAATTGACGAGGCAGTTGCTTAAACGAAAGTAGATTATTGTATGATTTTCAAAATCGGACTCTTTGAATTAGGAATATAATTTTATAAACTTTTATAAAGTTTTAGTAACGGTAAAAAGAAAGAAGTAAAAGTTAAAAGAAGTAAAAAGTGGATTTATAAAATTTTATTAGAAGATTTTAAATCCAATTTAAAAAACTATGCAGTTTTTATAATAAGTGCAGTTTTAACAGTTACATATGTATATGGTTTCTTAGGTAATTTATTTGTTATATATGAGATGCAACAAACTAATGTATCACAAATTAATCAAGGCATTACTGTAGTTGTATTAAATGCTTTACTTGTTATTACTATTGTAAGTATATTAATTCAATTTTACGCCTTAAAAAACTACATACAAAACAGAATGTATGATTTTAAAACATTAATGTTACTTGGAATGAAAAAGAAGGACATATACAAAAGTATGGGATTCTTATTAGGAGTAAGTTTATTACTTTCTTATTTTATAGGTGCTATTTTAGGCAATGGAATGATATTTATTTTCAGAAAAATATATGGTGTTTATTTACAAAGTAGTATTCCGCAGGCCAATATAATAAATGTTACCTTAATATCTTTTGGTTTATGTGTAGTTGTTTTAGGATTTATTATGGCAATAGTACAAGAAATTGCTATTGAATCTAGTGTAATGAATATTTCAGATACAAGTATGGAAGAAAAAATGATTAAACCTAGAAAAATAATTTTTATATTACCTATTTTTCTTGTAATATTTATGTCATTTTATTGTAATCCACATTGGGCCGAATCTAAATATGCAGTTTATCCTTCTATTATAATATTTGCAATATTTACTTATTATGTATCGGGTTATATACTTAGAAGACTTAAAAGTAAAAATCAATATTCTAGGAAAAATATTTTAACTTTAAATCTTATGTTTTATAAATCTAGAAGTTATATGAAAAATTCTTTATTATTATATACATTACTTTTCGTAATGTTATCTTCTTATGTTTTTCAAATAGCAGCTTTATTTCCTTTAGATACGAAGGAGCTTTATCCTTATGATTATGTATGTTTAGGATATGAAGAAGATAAAAATCAACTTGAAAACATTAATAAAGAATTTGATGTGGAAAGTAATACTTATCCGGTCGCTAGAATAACTGTACCAGGTGGAGAAGATGGAGGATATGGAAATCTTTATAAAACCTTACCTATAGGTCATCATCTTGGTATTTCAGAAAGTACATATGAAAAGTTAAGTGGAAAAAGTATTAATCTAAAAGATAAGCAAGTTTCTATTTTATATCAAGAAGATAAATCAAATAAAGCTCATCCTTTAGATTTTTGGGTAAATAGAGAAAAGCCATTAATTAGAGTAGGACAACCTGAGAATTATGCTTTTTTCAATAGAAAATTACATTTCAACTTAGACTATGAATTAGTGGAAGAAAAAAGGGAAATAGTACTGGGCAGATTATCAAGCGTTATGTTTGAAAATATAGTAGTTTTCTCAGATGAATATTTTGACACTCAGTACAA
>JAVXJA010000042.1:0-6493 GCA_036648085.1 Terrisporobacter sp. | reverse complement strand
TTATGTTTGAAAATATAGTAGTTTTCTCAGATGAATATTTTGACACTCAGTACAAAGAGGCTGATGGTATTAAGTATGTAACTACTATTAACAGTAATATGAAAGATAATAAGAAATTAGAAAACTACTTAGATACTTATGAAAAAACACATAAGGGTGAACAAGAACTTGATGGTCGTGTTAAAAGTGTTTATAGAGGTGATGTTTTAAATCAAGATTTCCAAGGAGAGAAAATCTTTGAACTAATTATAAATATATCAATTCTACTTACTTTTGTAATTGCAAGTGTAATAATAGTATTTGTACATACTTTTGGTAATATTTCATATTATAAAAATCGTTATGAAATATTAAGCTATTTAGGAGAAAGAAGAAAAAACTCCAATGCTATAATTAAAAAAGAAGTAATGATATTTGCCATGATACCATGTATATTAGCAATACTTACCTCTTTAATATTTGTTTTAATAACAGTAAGTATGCGTGGATTTAATTATGTTGAAATAATCACAAGTGGTAAAGTCTATTTAGGAATTACTTTAGTCTTTTTACTTGTATATAGTGTGTCAACTTTTGTAATATCTAACTTATTAATTAAGGACATAGGGGGTAGGGAATGATGGAAATTATAAAAGTAGTTGATTTAAAAAAGTCATTTGGACCAGTAGAAGTTTTGAAAGGATTAAACTTTACTATTGAAGAAGGCGAACGTATAGCAATTATGGGGAAATCAGGCTGTGGTAAAAGTACATTATTAAAATTACTAGGTCTTATAGACCATTCCACTGAAGGTGATGTTTATTATAAAGGACAAAGTGAAGAAAATTTATCTAATGATGAAATTTCAGATATAAGATTAAATGATATAGGATTTGTATTTCAAGATTTTCGTTTATTAGATAGTTTAACTGTACAAGAAAATATTATGTTACCTATGATAATAGGTAGAGAAGAAGAGAAAGTCATGCTAGAAAGATGTGAATACTATGCAGAAAAAGTAGGTATACAACATTTACTGAACAAGAAACCTTGTAATATTTCTGGTGGTGAAAAACAAAGAACATCTATTTGTAGAGCTTTAATGAATGACCCAAGTATTATTTATGCTGATGAGCCTACAGGAAGTTTAGATTCTAAAACAGGCAAGATGATAATAGATATTTTGCTGAATATAAATACGGAGCTTAATAAAACTTTAATAATGGTAACTCATGATCCACTTATTGCAAGTTATTGTAACAGGGTGATTTGGTTAGAAGATGGATTATTAGCTCATGAAATTAGAGAAAATAATAGTGAAAAGTTATATATAGATATTATTGAAAAAATGAAGCATCTGTAAAGTAATAATTATTTTTTATGAAATGAGAACTAATATTTTATATATAGTGGAATCTTTCCTATAATAATTGCTAGGTATAAAGGGATTTTAAGGATGAATTGTAAATATTACTTTATAATTAAATAAGAGTTATTATTTCAAGTTGCAAAAATTATAAATTATTTGCAACTTTTTATTTTGTTAAAAATTCCTTTCATAGGGAATGTATTTGAAACAATAGAGGATAATATATTTTCACCAGCAGATTATTCAAACTATGCAACTTCAATTGATGAAACAGTATATTCAAATAATATAGGAATAACTTTAAAAGAAGTAATTTGTGATGGCAATTACATTTACGCAACTTTTGTAGTTGAAAATGAAGAAAAGTTTCCATACACGTCTTGGGAACAGGGAAAAGAACTTGATATGAATCAACTTATTACAGAAGAAAAACATAATAAAGTAGATTTTTCAAAATCACAGCCTTATAGTGATGGATTTGCAGGATTAGAAGGGAAGTTTATTGATGAACATACTTTTATAGGAGTTAAAAAATATAATTTAGGAGATATAAAAGAAGAAATTCCTGATGAATTTAATTTTGAAACTGTAATAGATTTTGTAGGTAATTCTCCAGTAAACATGAGTGAGAAAGACTATAATATATCAGGAGAATGGGCATTTAATGTTCCAATCAAGGTAAATAAGGATTTATAATAATAGGATTAGGGTTATTAATAGGAGCAACTATAATTAAGGTTACTGGATTTCAATATTCAGGTATAGATAAAATAGGTATACTTACCACAGAAGATGTTGAAGAGTAAGATTAAGTAATAAGTTCCAATATAGTAAAAATTAATTCAATTTATAGTCATAAAAAAGAGCCTGCTTACTATTAAGATTATCTTAATAATAAACAGGCTCTTTATGATTAGGAGGAATTAATTATTTAGGTTAGGAACATGTATTTAATAAATATATTTATAGAATTAAATTTCTAATTAAAATATGTATTAAGGATTTCATTAATTTTAGAATTATTCAATGAAGATGCAATAAGAGTATCTCCTTTGAACATGTGACACACAAAATTATGAAGGTGAACTCCATTGGAAAAATCTTTATTTCTCCATTTATTCAATTCTTTAAATAGATAATCTCTAGATTCTTTGTTATTTATATTTTCAATTGAATTCATGGCTATTTCAATGTTCTCTGGATTTATATGAACTATTTTTTGTTTTTTCACATCATTTTGATTAATTATTTCATTGGACATTTTATGTATGAAGCTTACTACCTGAAATTCGTCAGAGATTTTACCTTGATCATGGACAATATCTATGATGATCTCATCATTTGAAGAATCTCCAACAACCTTATAATTTGGCATTTTAATAAATTCAATATTATTATCTTTATCCAAAATAGCCTTAGGTATTATAGTATCTATTTTTAAAAATGATGTTATCTCATCAATTTTGAGAAAGTCATTTATTTTGTATAATTTATTCATAAGTATAGGAGAGTAATGTGTTAATGCTGGGTTATATATTACTATTGATAAAAGAATAAGTATTACAGACATTGTTCTAATAATATTATTTTTTAATTTATTTTTTTTTATATCTTTCATTTTTGCCCCCTGTTTTATTAGTTCTCATATATTAGACGAAAATAGAGGGAAAAAAGTTTCGATTTTTATAAAATTTGTTGATAAATTTTTAAATAAAAAAATAAAAGTTTTTGAATATATTTATACTCTTTGTTAGTCTAATAGATGTAAACAAAAAAATCGCTTCACTCATATCGCCAACGTCTAAGTCTTCGCTACCGCTTTAGACTTATCACGTTGCTAAAATAAATGAATTCATTGGAAAGGTATTTAAATAAATGTTAACAGAAATAAAGGTAAGAAAAGCTATAAAAGGTGACAAACAAGCCTTTTTAGATTTAATACAACCACAAAAGGAAAAACTTTACAAAATTGCATATACCTATGTGAAAAATGAACAAGATACTTTGGATATTATCCAAGAAACTATTTGCAAGGCATATGTATCTTTGGAAACTTTAAAAAAGCCAAAATATTTTGATACATGGCTTGTAAAAATTCTTATGAATATATCTATAACTACTGTAAATAAAAATAAAAAAGTGGTCTATTTAGAAGACAAGGAAGTTGGACAAGATACAAACTCTATATCAAATTGCGATGATAGGTTAGATTTAATAAGTGAGCTAGATAAGTTACCACAAAAATATAGAGATGTAATAGTTTTAAAGTATTTTGAGGATTTAACTATAGAAGAAATTGCAAATACTTTAGAAATTCCAATTGGAACAGCTAGGACAAATTTATATAGAGGATTAGAAAATATTAGAAAATCAATGAAAGTAAAGGTGATTTAATATGAAGGATATAAAAATAAAAGATAATATAAAAGTATCGGACAAACTAGATGAATACATACTAAAAGGATTAGATGAAGGTATTGAAATAAAAAAAGAAGAAAATTCAAATAAAAAAAATAATAAAAAGCCTTATTTGAAAATTGCAACTATGGTGGCAGTTTTATCAGTAGGAACATTAACAGGGGTCTATGCAGTGGATAAAATAGTTGACTACTTTAAGTATAACAAGAATTCGATTTACAAATATGAAGAAAGCGATATAGAAAAACATGCTCAAGTAATTAATAAAAGTAAAACTTACCAAGGTGTTAAATTTACACTGGATACAGTATCCTCAGATGATAGTTATATAGTAGTTAATTATACAGTAAAAAGTGATAAGAAATTATCTGAATTTAAAGGATATGAAAATATATCAATGGCAAATCCATTTGTAAGGCTACTTAGAGGGGATAAGGAAGTTTTTGATGGTGGTAATATGGAGACTGAGGCAACTTTTATATCAGATTATGAGCTTAAGGGAATGATGAGATTTAGAGTTGGAAGATATGATATAAAGGATAAAACTAAACTTACAATTGACACATGGGATGTGCTTGGAATAGAGGAAGACTGGAGTATTGATTTTGATTTAGAGAAAAAATTAACTAAAGTTAACACATATAAGTATGAGGTAAATAAAAGTCAAATTATAGATAGACAATTAGAGTATAAAGGTGAAAAACTTCAAATTAAAAATAAGATAACAGTAGATAATATAGTAATTGGACCTATGGGAAATACAATTACTTTAACAGAAGAAGTAGATTCTCCAAGGGTTGATTATATTACTGACATTAGCAATAATTTTGCTTTATTTGATGAAAATAATAATTATTTAAAATTAATAGATAAAGGAGGATTATCAATAGATAAGCCAAATAAACCTTTAACCTCAACTTATGAATTTATATCAAATAATAATGTTAAATCTATAACCTTGGTTCCTATGATATATAATGAAAATGTAGAGAATAAATTGTTGGATTTACAATCTATAGAAAATTTAGCATTTACATTTGAAGTAAGTAAATATAGTAAAGTTACCATAGATAATTTTGAGATAAATGAAGATAAGATAAAATATAGTTATAAAACAGAGGGGGTGTTCCCAGATAACCTTGATTTAGTATTATGTGATGAAAATGGAAAAATAATAGTATTTGATAGTGGTTTTGTTAAAGAAGCTGTAGATAGAGACAATAATAAAGTTGATGTAATTATGGAATTTGATAGTGAAAAAGATAAAGAGGCTGTTAAGAAGATAAAAAATATTACGTTATACAGTAATAATGGACTGCAGTTAATGTATGATAAACAACTTAAAATAAATTTACAGAAATAAGCAAATAAACATATGTATTAGGTATGGAACTAGTTTTATGCAAAGAATATATATATTATAAAATAATAGTTTATAATATATTCTCAATTGTAATAGAAAATGAACTAAAGAATTAGGGAGGACTTTTTATGGAAGGTGTAGTAATAGAAACTGATAGACTAATTTTGAGAAATATAAATCAAAATGATTACTTAGAAATTGCAAATATTCTTCAAGATATTAATGTTATGTATGCTTGGGAAAAATCTTTTTCTCATGATGAAGTCCAAATGTGGATAGATGAAAATTTAAAAAGATATAATAATGAAGGATATAGCTATTTCTTAGCATTAAATAAAGAAAATAATACAGTTGTTGGAGTTATAGGGCCTTTAATTGAGAAAATAAAGGGTAAATCCTACATAGGAGTGGCATATATTTTAAATAAAAAATCATGGGGAAAAGGATATGCTTGAAATTATATATCCTAATAAAACGCACTTTTTCATAGGAAATAATGAAAGCTTTTATTTTAGAAAAGATGACCACTTGTATTTTTCGACTTGGTTTGAAGATGAAGAATATCGAGAAGAAGTAATTATTAGACACATTAACACTGGAGAGATTATTGAGAAAAAAGCTGGTAGTATCACCGTTATGCCTGATGGACAAGTGTGGTTGTTGAGTTAAAAGTAACTGAATAAAGATTATGAGCATAATACGAAGTTTAATAAATTCCAATTTAGCGAGTAGAAGTAGTAATAATATCAATAAAGAAAGGGGGAAAAGATGGGGTTTATAATATGGTTATTATTTGGAATGTTATTTATTGTGGGAGGAATTTACTGCATTAATTCTAAAAAAGAAGTAGCTTTTGGGTTTTGGGCAAATGCAAAAACAGCTCCAATAGAAGTAGAAAACATAAAAGCCTACAATAAAGCCTTAGGTAAACTATGGTGTGCATATGGTTTTTTCTTTATATTATTAGGAATACCATTACTAGGAGAACAAAACTCGCCTCTTATAATAATTACATCAGTAGGTGTTATTTTTGAACTTATTATAGTAATGGCTGTCTATACAATAAAAATTGAGGGAAGATATAGAAAGAAATAAGAATAGATGATTCTATTTGTGTAAAATTTTTAGTAATAAGAAAAGGATATATATATGTAATTAGTGCATAAAATTATGATATTGCAAGGCAAGTTGAAATATTTATAGTAGATAGAAAAAATATCTTGAAACTTGTTAAGGGGGGCAAGAAATGAGTTGCCAAAATAAAAAATCGCAGTATTTTTCTATAGTCTTTATTTCATTAGTATCGCTAGGTGAACTACACACTTAGCTAAAGACTAAGTGGCTTCCTTGTCAAGATAACTACT
>JAVXJA010000041.1:0-24708 GCA_036648085.1 Terrisporobacter sp. | reverse complement strand
GAATACTATATATGAATATTTTGGTTTATGAGTTTTATTTATTGAAACTTATATATATTAACTATATTGTTTCAAATAATTGCTTCCATTTTTCACATACTTTAAATATATTGTATTTTTCTGCGTTCTTTTTCCCATTTAATCCATATTGTTTTCTTACCTCCAGATTTTCTATTAAGAAAGTTAACTTCTTTACAAAATCATCTAAATCACCTTTCTTAGCAAGTATACCATCCTTATTATTTTCTATAACTTCCTTTGAGGCATCAATATCAAAACTTATACATGGTAGTCCACATTCTTTAGCCTCTATTAATACCAATCCTAACCCTTCATACTCTGATGTAAGAGCATATATAGATGCATTTAAATATTCATCTAAAATATTTTTCGTAAAATGTTTTATTTTTACTCTATCTTGAAGATTATATCTATTAATCATCATTTCAAGTTTTTCTCTTTCTATTCCATCACCAATAATATCTAATTTCCAATCTTTATATTTATCCGGTAATCTTTTAAATATTTCTATTAATTTATCAAATCCTTTCACTTTCTCCAATCTACCAACAGATATTATTTTCTGATTTTCTAAATTTAATTCTTTATTACTTGTAAAAGATATTGGATTTTGAATGACTTGTACATTATTTAAAAATCTATCATAAAGATTTTTAGATTTATTTGTTAAAACAATTACCTTATCTGCCTTTCTATATAAAATAGCTCTTATCATCCGTCTAATTTTAGTTGAATCAAAATAATCTACATGTTCGGTTACAATTATCTTCTTATTTTTCAATATCTTTTTATTTAATAGTACACTAGTACTAATAAATCCGTGAAAAGTTATAATAATATCAGCATCACAATTTAATAATAATGATTTAATATCCTTTATTAACTGTTTTTTATTGTTAGTTAACTGTTTACAACCATGAGTTATTTTCACCAAGTCATTATACTTATAAAATAGTTCACTCTTTTTTGTATATATAGATAATATCTCAACTTTATAATTAAATTTTTCTGTAAAATAATTTGATAATCCATTTAGTACTCGATCAATACCACCAACTTGATTAATATTATTTATTATAAATAGTATTTTCATATTTATTCCCCCCCATTTATGTCAAAGGTATTATAATATATTAGCTATAGACAGAATTTTTTTTACCAGTCTTTTCATTTTAGATTTTTTATATATGCTCTCTCCAATATTATATAAATAATCAATATTTTTATTTTTTATTGATTGTAAATATTCATCTTCAAAGTAAATTTTACTTCCTTCATTTTCTATAGCCTCTAAAATATTTTTATTTTCTACATACGTTCTTATATAATCTTTTATTTCATTTTCATTAAAATCACTACTTATAAGGTTATATAAACTAGTTTTAAATGAATTTAACAACATTATACTTATACCCTTATATTCATCATTCTTAGTATCATTATAATATTCTTCTATTACTTCTTTTTGAATTTCATATCCATTTACTATGTCATAAAAATGATACGGCATATATTTAGATGTAAATCCTCCCATTCGATAGTAATACAAAGGTTTATTTATAACTTTAACCTTATTTGAATTCAAAAAAACTTCTATATTATAAAATAAATCATCGCCTAAAAAATGTATTCTATCTAAATATTTTCCTCCATTTATCAATATATTTTTTTTATACAACTTACAAAATAATGATGCAGGAAATGGATGTCCATATAAATATGCCCTTACTAACTCACTCTTAACTTGATCACCTTCAAATAATTTATCCATTTTAAAATAATCACTATTATTTTTTTTCTTTATTAATGCTCTATCTCCTAAAACACTATACATATTTGCAACTACTATATCACAATTATTTTTTATTAATTCATTGTATAAACACTCTACAATCTTTTTATCAACCCAGTCATCTGCATCAACAAACATTATAAAATCACCAGATGCATTTTTTATTCCAGTACTTCTAGCTTTAATTGAGCCTTCATTTTTTTTATTTATAATTTTAATTCTACTATCTTTATTCTTAAATTTTTTGCATATATTCAAAGATTGATCTGTTGACCCATCATTTACAATAATTATCTCGATATTGGTATATGTTTGTCTTATAATTGAATTTAAACATTTCCCTAATTTTTTGCCTGCATTATAAATCGGTATTATTACACTTACTTTATTCATGATTTTCACCCTTCTACATCACACTTTACACTCTCTAGAATTTTGTTTTATATTGGATAAAGACTTATATAAATTTAATATGTAGATATAGTATTTATTTTTATTAAATATTAATATTATTATTAAATTAGGTACTGTTACACAAATCAATATCTTTAGCATAAAATTAGTATAGATATTATTAAAATAAATTAAATTTGTTAATGAGTTTGTAATGATTGTAATTCCAATAAATATTGTAGTGTAATATATATATTTGCAAAAATATTTTTTAGTATTACTTTTAAAAGTATACTTGTGTATTACATATGGATCAAACCAAAAATAAACACTTATCCTACTTATAACTGTGCCTAATAAAACTCCCGCTATCCCTAATCTTGGTACTAATAAAATTGATGCTCCTATATTAATAATTGCTGCTATTATAGGTCTATATTTTCCTACGCTAAATAGCCCTGTAGTATTCCTATAAGTTGTTGACGCATTTTGCATGCCAGATGTATAGAAATTTATTACAATAATTGATACAGTAAACATATCAAGTAGATAATCATTACCTAGCCATATCATTATAAAATCATTAAATAATACATATAAACATATAGATGATAAGCCATAGAACCAAAATGATAAGAAAAATATTTCATAAAATATGAACTCTGCCTTTTCTTCCTCATTTGAAGCAACTAAATTTCCTACACTTGCTGTCAATGATGAGAATATATAACTTAATAATGTATTTAGTGTAGATACTATCAGTAAATAATTTGAGTATACCCCTACAGCTAAAATACCTATAAATGAAGAAATCACTAAATTATCTGTGCTATTTATTATGGTTCCACTTATTTTGTATAAAAACATAGAATATACATCCTTATATAACTTACTTTTTTTTTCCTCTGTTAACTCTGCCTTGATATTTTTATCATTAAGAAAAGGAAATTTTTTATCTGTAACTCTTGATATATATATATTTTCTATTAATCTAAGTATTAATTGTATTACTAATAGAGCTAAATATTGCTTAAATAAAACAATTATAATTATTTGAACTATATTTGATACTATTATAAATACGGTATGTACCTTAGAAATTATGTATGACTGTTGATTCGCTTGTAGAATAGATTGCTTATATACATAAAAATAAGAAGCAACAGAGCTTAATAGAAACATAATATAAATTAGGGTTATATTTTCTTTGATATCAACTTCCCCATTAATTAGGTGTGGTAAAAATGGTATTAATAGCAATCCAATACATAATACTGCAATTCCAATAATTTTATACACCTTAGAGTAAAATTCCATATACCCTTTAATTTCACTCTTATTATTGTTTGATAAAGGCTTATACAAGCTATATATTATCGCCGTATCAAATCCTAAATTAGCTAGTGATAAAAGAGATAATACATTAGTAAATAGACCTTCTACTCCTAAATAATTACCACCTAATGAGTAAATAAAAACGGTTCTTGTAATAAATGATATTATTATACTTGTAAATTGACTTCCTAAACCAAATACTATATTTCTTATAGAGTTCGTAGTTCTCATCGCTTTACTCCCATACTTCCTTTATTTTTTTCTTTACCAATGGTATAAAATTTTCCAACCTATATTTTCTCACTCCCCTTTTCCTCTCTTCAATAAAATCATAGTTCATAAACCACTCTACAAATTCTTTATATTCTAATCTATATTTTTCTTCCATCATTCTATTTTTAATTTCATCCCAGTATATATCATTTTCCATTTCAAGACCCATTAAATGTATCTTCTGTTCCATTACCCTTTTGAAATGACTTTTTAAATCAGTTGATATATTAAATCCAAACCTTTCTATATCAGAACCTTCAGCAACTAATCCAAGTATAGTTCTAAAACACTTTTCACATTCACAGCAGTTTTCATCATTAAAAGAACATACCCTTAAGAAATAATCTTCTTTACTTTCTTCTTGATATCTGGATATAACACTACTTTTATCCTGACGAGTTAGTTCAAAACCATCATGTACAACTCCTCCAACAGTAGCAAATTTAAACTCAATATCGGTAGTTGGATCAGATGCATTACATTTTCTATATCCTAATGTATTAGAACTTGCAATAAATATGTTCCTACATTTATACATATATGCTAGTGGAATTGTAATTGAGATAAAAGCCATTGAATGCTGGAAGCCAAACCATAATGTTTCTCCAATCTTTTTTTGAAAATCTTTATTAAATATATTATTTTTTATAAATGTACAGAAGTTTGATCCTACAAAATTACACTGATTACCTTGATTCTCACTAAATAATCTTATATCTTTTTTGTCTCCATCAAAAACCTTATTATCTTTTACCTTATCATCAAACCATCCATATATATTTACTAAAATAGGATTTTTATCTTTGTTTCTTATAAATGTACAACTTGAATCAATCCCCCCAGTAAATAATTGTATTACCTCTCTTTCTACTGTATATGCATTATAAATTGTTTTCGCAGGAACTACCGTTCCCCTCAATGGAAAATGTGGATACATTTCTTGATATGCTCTTTTAATATTATGAATTGAATCATAGTATGTTCTATCTACTTCTTCAATCCATAATATACTATTAGTGGACCAAATTATCGGCAGTACTATTGATATAAAAGGTATTGCTAAAATACTTTTTGGAATTTCACTTATATCTACATCATAATTGATGAATAAATTATTTGGTTTATTAAAATACTTTTCAAGACCTTTACTTGTCGAAAAAATATAATCTACTCTATTTTCATTAACTATTATATTATCTAGTTTTATACTCTCCATATACTACTCCTCCTTTATCCTTTTTACAAACTGATTCTTCCATTTATTTATTTCTGTAAGTGGTAATTTTATATTTGTTTCAAATTCAGAATCTATAAAATTACCTATTTCATGTATTTGATCTTTTTCTATACAATTAAGATTATTTGATTTATTGATTTCTCTAGCTCTTTCATCTATCGCAATAATTATAGACCTCTTTTTATATCTCATTGCATATATACCTGCATGTAACCTAGTTCCTACATAATCTAAATCATCCATTTCTAATATTTCTTCATATTTAGCTAATGATGGGTTAACAATTTTAATGTGCTCTATATTTTTAAATTTATTTAAATAATCTAAATCATCAATCCCCTGGACCCAGTAATATACTTTATTATACTTTTCTACTAAAGTATCTATTAAAACTTGATCTCTTTCATCTTCCTTTTGACATTTAGTCAATGTAAATACTACGCTATTAGATTTCCTTTTCGGTATATCCTTACAATGTTCCGGTGTTAACTTCCACATGGTTGGACAACCTGTATTTATTGCTTTTAAACCTAGCTCCTCTACAAAGTTTTTACTTCTTTCATCCCTCACACTATGATACATATTATTATTTAATAATTTTCTATATAAATTTTTGGTATATATATTTGACTTACTTCCTGATCCTGCTCCTACACCAACGAGAATTGAACCTTTTAATGGTTTATAATTAAATAAATTTATATTCCATTGAGGAAAATGAGTAAACAAGTCTTTAACAAGTAAATTACTGCCACATACAAATTTAGATGTACAATTATTATATAACTGTACTCTATAAGAATTTCTATATACCTGATAGGAATGAAATGCTGAAACATGTGTAGGAAGATTTAATACAAATTTATCCTTACAAAAAAAATCTAACTCATCCTCTATACACTTCATTATTATATTATCTCCCTTATTTAATGACCCCACACTTACATCCAACAATAATATATTATCCATATTTACCCCCTATTTAATGTATTTATTATTTTATTAACATACCATCTATAAATCGTTTTAAACAAGCTTATACGTTATAAATTAGTACAATCATACTTACATTCTTCATCCTTTTTATATACTTAACCCATTATTCTATACAAATTATCTAGTTCTCCATAATTACTATAATCAGTTTTATCACAATAGTCTGAAATACTTTGTCTCAAATTAGAGTTTAAACTCAGATACTCTATTCCATCTGCTATCCCCTCAATAGACAAATCAGTTATATATCCATCTACACCAGACTTCACTTGTGAGTTAGCTGTAGTATAATTTGTAAGCATAACAGGCTTTCCAAGTATTTGAGCTTCTGTAACCGTTACCGCTTTACCTTCATATCTTGATGGTTGTGCATAAATATCACAATTTTTCATATAGGGATATGGATTAGTCTTTTTACCTAACAAAATAAAACTATCTTGTAAATTATTTTCTTCTATTAGATTTCTATATAACTCTTCCTCTCCTCCATATCCTATTACATACCATTTAATATTTTTATAACCTCTGTCATGTAATATTTTAAGAGCCTTTATTGCATTATCAAATCCTTTTGCATCTGAATATCTCCCTACGGATACTATCCTAAACTCACCCTCATTTATTTGAAAATCCTCTATTTTTTCCTCAGATAATTTTCTCACAAAATTTGGTGATGTAATATTTTCTATTACCATTACCTTATGACTAAGTAAGGGATATTTACTTACAAATGCTTTCTTACAATCTTCTGATACTGCTACTATATGATCAAATTTATTCCACATAACTAAATCCATATTTTCATCTGTATCTATCTTAGAAAAATCTGTATGTATCCAAGCTATTTTTGTGTCTGCTTTTACCTTATCTGCTACAAAATAGTGTGGCCATAGATAGCTGATTGCTACATCATAATGCTTATCTATATTAGGTAAAAAATCTAAAGCAGATTGCCACATATATTGCATTTGGATATATCCATAATCCTTTATATTTTTCTTTTGTCCATAGCTTTTAGCTTTAAATCTAGATAAAACCCTTGATATTCCAATATTTATATTTCCATTCTTCATAGTCTGAGCTATAGATAGTCTAAATGTTTTATATCTTTTATCCTCTTTTAGTAAGTTTGGTTTTTTAGAAAGTAAATTAAATAAGTCTCCAGTATGACTATATAGCATTAAATCTACATCATAATTGTCATAATCAAAATTATCTAACATACTTATTAAACTACGTTCTACTCCCCCAATTTCCATATCAAAAGAAGAAATTAATACGTTCTTCATAAAATATCACTCCATCATTATTTTTTGCTACTTATTTATACTACTTATTTTAGTAATTTTGAGTAATTATAACTATTCCTTTAATGAGTATAGTTTCTTATACTAAAGTATAACTTTTCATCAAAAAAAGAGTAATTACTAAATTTTTTATCTAATAATTACTCTTTTTTTCACCTTATTTAACTTTTTATTATCACTGCATATGATAAAGTTGCATTAACTTAGATATACACTTCTTAGTCGAATATCCATGTTCTTCAAAAACTTTTTTTATCTTATTTCTACTTATGTCCTTCTTTTCATTTGCAGATTGTAAAATTTCTTCGGACCATTTTACTTCTCCATCTGACAAATTCAATTGTTTTATTAATCCTAACCCTAAATCCGCCTCTTCTTGTATAGCTTCTGATACAATACACGGTAATCCAGCTGCTTGAGCTTCTAATAAAACTAAACCCAAACCTTCATATATAGATGGGAAAATAAATATGTCCATACTATGTAGCATAATGTCTATATCTTCTCTAACTCCTGTAAATAGTACATTTTCTTCTAAGCCATATTCTTTAACCAGTCTTTCTAATTCATCTTTCATATTACCTTGACCTACTAAAAGCAACTCTACATTATAATTTTGACTTACAAGAAAATGTGTTATCTCTATAAGAAATTTTTGATTTTTAGATTGTTTTAATGTGCCAATATGGCCCATTACTAGCTTGTCATCTAAATTTCTCTCCTTTTTAAATTTTGTTACTTCTTCGTTATTAACTTCTAGTATATTTTTATAATCAATTAAGTTTGGAAAAAAACTATAATTATTTTTTTTTGAACAATCTTTACCAAACAAATATCTACCAGCTTCATTGCTACATGCAAGAATATGCGTTGAGTATCTATTTATTATACTTCTCATATATTTTATATATATTTTTCTTAATAAATTTTCTTCATTATCTGAAGTTGTATGAGCATGAGTTATTCTAATTTTTATTCCTAATTTTTTAGATGCAATAATCGCAAAACCGCTATTAAATAACGTATGGGCATGTACTACCCTATAGGGCCCATATTCATTTATAATGTTAGATATTTCCGATACAGATTTATAAAATCCTAATAAACTAGGTTTAGATATTTTAATTATTTTTCCTCCCATACGCCTAATTTCTTTATCATAATGTGCTTCCTCATCATCAAATGAAATAAAATCAAACTGAATTCTATTTTTATCAATATTTCTATAGAGATTCATTAGCATAGTTTCTGTTCCACCTCTATTCATATTCCCTACAATATGTAATACTCTTATTGGTTCCTTCATATGATTTATCCTCTATATTCCCAAAATTTGACTTGTGTAATTTATACCCAATGATAGAACATATTCTACATACATAAATCCAAAATATCCTATTAAAAATGTATAATATATTAATCGTCTTTCTTCCTTTATATCTATGCTTTTAATTATGTATGGAAGAAGTACAAAGGTATATGGCACAAAATAATAAGTCATCCTTGCAAATATCCAATTATATAAAGATAACCCCATTATTAACATATTTATAATTGATAAATTAACAAAAATATCACACTGTGGAAATATATCTCTCAGTCTATCCCTTTGCATATATGCCAATATAACCGGTACCATCGCGATAATTGTTCTAATTATATTAGACCCACCTTCATCAAACTCTGAGTATTGAGCGAATCTAGTTTCTCCTAAAATTTGAAATCCAAACTTCATTATAATTCCTCCAAATAGAACAACTACAACCATTATTCCTATTGTCTTTGCAAAATTTTTAGACCAATTATCATTATTTGCTATAAAATAAGCCACTATCATTACTAACGCAGAACTATGTATTGTACTCATTAGCAACGTTAATATTAAATAATGTTTAAACTTTCTTTCAATTAAAAATCTTGTTCCTAATAACATTATAGAAGCAGCCATAGCTTGTCTAATTCCATTCATGGTTGTTAAAAAATAGCCTGATGCTATATACATAAATAACTCTAATTCAAAGTAACTTGCATATTTTCTTAGAAAACATATATTTAATCCTTGCGTAATAAATGATGTGATAAATACCATGAACTGTGGATCTTCTGATATTTTAGTTAACATAGTAAGGAAAAAGATAAATCCTTTTTCATATCCATCTTGAGATTGAGTATTTTCAACTATTAATTCATATGAATGCTTATACATAGAAGTATCACCTATACCACTTCTAAATCCTGATACTGCTATAAATATAACCATAATCAATATTAAAAATATAAACATTGGTTTTCTATTTTCTTTTGCAAACAATCTAGCCCCTACACCAAATATGTATGTAGATACTAATACTCCATAAAATACTGCCACATCTATTCCTCCAATTAAATTTCTGCTGTTTTATTCATAATATATCTATATAATACAAATCCCATAGGTACTGCTAATATTGTTAATAGTTTACAAGGACTTTCTTTTATAAAATGCTTATTATCACCCATAAAACTACTAGAAACATAGTGAATATTTTCCTTCAATTTAAATAACAAACTTCCCTTTGAATTTTTCATATTTTCAATTCTATAAAAAGCAAATCCCTTTGGATTTCTTCTATATTGCTTAAGCATATTTTTACTAGATCCATCCTCCATATATTCAACTACACATAGTGGCTCATTTAAAAATAATAAAGTATGTGTCAAATCAATCTTATTATACTTGTAGTTAAGACCTACATACTTTTCTCCTTCAAATATTGGATACGGATATTGTCTTGTCAACTCACTTCTATATACTATTTTCTTATCACCAGTAACACCATGCTTATTATATAAATCAAACAAACTACTTTCTGTAATGTATTTAGGTAGTTCAGAACCTAGTATAGAGTTGTCCTCATTAATATCAAGACCTATCATTCCTGCAACGTTATCTTTTTTATTTTCAGTCCAAAATTTAATTATTTTTTCAACTGCATCATCAGGCATATAATCATCTGAGTCTATACATACGTTTAACTCTGTATCTATTAACCCATATGCTGTATTATGTGCTCCATGCATTCCTTGATTCTTTTGATACTTATATCTTATATCTATTATTTTTTCATCTATCCATTTATTGACTAACTCTTTCGTTTCATCCGTTGAGCCATCATCTATAATTAGCCATTTAAACGCTTTATATGTTTGCCTTTTTAAACTTTCATAACATTTATTAAGGATATATGCTCTATTATATGTCGGTGTAAAAACTGTAAGTATCACATCCATTTTCTAATTCCCCTTTAAATTACATCATTGTATATTTTTTCAAGTTTACTAACATATCCTGAGATATCATAGTTATTTTTAATAATATTGAAACCATGTTCACCATATAATTTTATATGTTCCTTGTTATTTTTTAACTCTATCAACCTATTTACAAAGCTCTTATAATTTTCTTTTTCTATTAAGTATCCGCTTTTTTCGTCCTTTACTAATTCTTTTATACTCCCTACATTCATGGATACTATAGGTATTTTAAAACTCATAGCTTCTAATATTACCATTGGCAATCCTTCATATAATGAAGGTAAAATAAATACATCTATTATAGGATATATTTCATATACATTTTCTTGATTTCCAGTGAGTATAAAATATTCCTCTAACTTTAATGATTTTATTAAATCTTTTATTTCACTTTCTTTCTCTCCACTACCAACTAATAATATTACTGAGTCCTTAAACTCTTCTTTGTAATTACTAAACTCTTTTATAAATGGTATTAGTCCTTTTAATTCTATTAATCTTCCAACATATCCAATAATATTTTTATTTTTAGGTATGTTATATTTTCTATAAATATCTATATTTTTTATATTTTGTTTTTCTATATCATCTATATCTATTGCATTAGACAATATCTTTATGTTATCTTCATTTGCATAATTAGTATTTTCTAAATAGAAATCATAGACTTGATTTCCACAAGCTATATTTAAATCGTATTTTTTTCTCATTATTGAATCGATAATTTTATTTGCATTAAAACTGGTTAACCAAGGATAACAACTATGTATGTGAGATATTATTTTTACATCTAACTTGTTTATAAGCTTAGTTGCATATGCATTTATAGAGGCTTTATTATCATGTACATGGATTATTTTTATATCATTTTCCTTAATGATGTTTGATAATTCTTTTGTAATATCGCTCAGATTTTTATTATTAAAATTTATAGAATATGATTTGATATTTCTATCCTCAAATATTTGTTGTAAATTTACTCCACCACACACTACTATTGGTTCATATTCAACTAAGTTTTCACATATTATAAGTGCCATTTTTTCCGCACCACTTAATTTATCCATTGGAAGTACATGTAAACATTTCTTCATCACCATACACCTCCAATAACTCTCCTACCACACTCTCCACAGAATACTTCTTCACCCTATCAAAAGCACACTCACTCATCTCACTAAGTATATTCCTATCACTCATCAAAGTATTAAGTGCATAATAAGTCTGCATATAATCTCCGACATCTACTAAATATCCATTTTTCCCCTCATCAATCAAATCTCTAATCCCACGGATATTAGTACCAATCACAGGTTTACCAAAAGCCATCAACTCCATAATATTTCTCGGCAACCCTTCTCTATAAGACATAAGCAGTCCCACATCAGCACAACTTATAATCTCATTTATATCTGTTCTAAACCCAAGCATCTGAATTACCTCACTCAAGTTTCTACTTTCGATTTCTTCTTTTATCAAATTAAGCAAAGGCCCATCTCCTGCACAAAGTACCTTTACGCTTTTTCCTTCTTTAATTAACTGTTCCACTGCTTTAATCATTTGTTCATGGTTTTTATTCTTGTTAACTTCTGCAATCATAACTATTACAAAGTCATCTTCTTTTAAATTAAACTTTACTCTACATTCTTCCTTATTATATAAATTAGGATTGTAGTAGTTTAAATCTAGACCTACACCATTTGTGTTATATACTTCTTTCATTCCAAATTTCTTTGCTACTCTGTAATCCTCTGAATTAATTGTAATTGCCACATCTGTAAATTTTTTCATTATCTTTTCTATAGGATAATAGATAGCCCAGTTTATAAGCGGTGCTCCAGCAAAAAAATGAAAGCCATGAACTGTATATATTGTTTTTAGTTTTGGAAATTTAACTTTAAGAAGTCTTCCATAAACAGCCGCTACTGGTGTATGTACATGTACTATGTCATAATTTCTTTTAGTTTGTAACTCTATAAGCTTATTAAAAGCATTTATATTTTTAGGATGAAGAGGATTTCTACTAAATGGTATATCAAAAATATTACATCCTTTAGTAACAATCTTCTCATCTACTTCTTTATCTATAAAACATGCACAATCTACTTTATATCCCTCGTCTAATAGTGCTTCTATGTGAGGAATAAGAAATGCATTTATTGTCCTACTTACTGTAGTGACATATAATATTTTTTTCATATTAACCACCTTAAGCTATATTAATTTTTCTAATTCTATAAGACTTCTTACCTCTAAATTAGCTAAATATCCACCCTTAGTTTTTGTTCCAGTATAAACACCCTCTTCTCTACTAATAAAAACCGTATTCATACCTAACCTATTAGCTGTAACAAAATCTTTTGATACATTATCCCCCACATATACCATTTCTTCATAATCAAGTTCCAATTTATTCCTCATAACTTGATACGCCTTTTCATGTGGTTTCCAGTACTCTCTTCCTAACTCATCAGTTACTATAATATGCTCAAAGTAATCATCTATATCTAGTACTTCTAACTTATTTCTTTGAGTAACTCCATATCCATCAGTTATTATACCTAACTTAATCTCTCTACCATGCAATGTTTCTATAATACACTTTGCATCTTCATAAAGACTTATATCCGGTTTATGACCTCTGTATATATCAACAAGCTTTCTTATATCTTCTTTTTCATAATCTATATTCAACTTATCAAGTACTCTATTAAATACATTTTTCGAATCTCTCTCAAATGTATCTAATAAAAGATCATAAACTAGTTTTTTATCTAATTCATGTTTCTCACAAATACTTCTTGCCACTTCTTTATATCCACTTCTTATAAATTCTTTTTCAGATATTAACGTATCATCTAAATCAAATATTACTGCTTTTATCATTTAGACTACTTCTCCTTTTGAATTTAAAAATACTGCATCATCGTGTCTTGAAGCAAGTAAACTATCTTCATAATCTTCATTGTATTTTAAGGTTTCTCCCATAAGAAGTTTATACAGATTTGACGGTGAGTCAGCTCCTGCTTTTATACTTATTGGGGCTCCTCCTCCAAATCTAGGATTGATTTCTATAAATTCAATTCCTTTCTTTGTTTTCATACACTGTAAAGTTATATGACCTATAGGTTTTAATACTTCTATTACTTTTTTAACCTCATCTATGATCTCTCTATCTTTTTTAACTAATCCTTTTAATACTTCTCCACCTCTAGTTGTAAGTCTTCGTCTTGGAACTATGGTTATAGGATTATGTTCAAAATCAACAAAAGCATCTATAGTGTATTCCTCACCTTCAATAAATTCTTGAACTAAAGGCTTAGATACATAGTCTAGGAAAAATTTTAACTCATTTTCATTATTTACTTTAAATGTATCTATACTTGAGCTTCCATTTAAAGGCTTTATAAATAATGGGAATTTATAATCTTTTTCCTCAATAATTTCCTTTGTTATCAGTCTAGGTACTTTAAACCCATTTCTTTCAAAGAAATCTTGTGTGTTATATTTATCCCTACATATTTCTATTACTTCTAAATCAGATACATGAACCTTTGCCTTTGTTTCACATTCTATTTTTTCTTTAGCTTGTGATAGTTTATATAACTCTGTATCTATAGTAGGAACTATCAAGTGTATATCTTCCTTATTACAAATCTCTATTACTTCCTCTATATACTTATCATCTGATATTCTACATATTAAATGATGTTTATCAGCATGATATAAAGCTGGTGCAGTTGAGCTTAAATCAGCTGCAACAACATTACCTGTAATCCCCAATTTATCTCTTCCTTCTTTAAAACAATTAACTAGTTCTACTCTTCGTCCTGCACTTAGTATAAGTACATTTATATTCCCCATAACAAATCCCCCATGTTTCTACTACTATTTCATTACAGCCTTCCCATTAGGCTTTTAACTATCCCAGTTACTCTCGCCAAATCCTCATCACTCATCTTGCTATCCGATGGCAAACAGACCCCTCTGTTAAACACATCCTCAGCCACACTAACCCCAGCTTGTCCACTAAAGAACTTGCAATCCTTAAAAACAGGTTGCAAATGCATAGGATTCCAAACTCTTCTTGCCTCTATATTATCCTTACCAAGTGCCTCAATCACATCACTACAGCTGACTTCACAGTCCCCACTCAAAGTTATTACTGATAGCCAGAAGTTAGGCTCTTCATACACAGGCATCATTTCTATTTCTTCCACATCTTTGAAAGCCTCTTTATAAGTATCATAAATATGTTTCTTCTGTTTTACTCTTTTATCAATTACGCTCATCTGACCTCTACCAATACCAGCCACCACATTACTTATTCTATAGTTGTAGCCCACCTCACTATGTAAATAATAAGGTGCATCATCTCTAGCTTGTGTAGCCCAGAATATAGCTTTATCAGTATATTCCTTATTATTTGAAACCATCATTCCTCCACCAGAAGTAGTGATGATTTTATTTCCATTGAAAGAAAATACACCTATATATCCAAAAGTTCCACTATATATTCCTTTATACTTAGCACCTAAAGATTCTGCTGCATCTTCTAATATAGGTACTTTGTATTCATCACAAATTTTTCTAATAGAATCATAATCTGCACTTTGTCCATATAAATTAACTACTACTACTGCCTTTGGTAATTGTCCTGTAGCTACTGCATCTTGAAAAGCTTTCTTAAGTGCCACTGGACTCATGTTCCATGTTTCATAATCACTATCTATAAATACTGGAAGTGCCCCTTCATATAATATTGGATTACAACTCGCTGAAAATGTTAATGACTGACAAAACACTATGTCTCCCTTGCTTACCCCTAAACATTTAAGACCTAGATGAATTGCTGATGTTCCACTTGATAATGCTGCTGCATACTTAACCCCTGTGTATTTGCATACATCTTCTTCGAATCCATTAACATTCGCTCCCAGTGGAGCTATCCAATTAGTATCGAAAGCTTCTTGTATATATTTCATCTCTTCACCACACATATGAGGTGATGATAAATATATTTTTTCCCCCATAAAATATTCACTCCCCTATATTGCCTTAATATTAGAATAAAGTAGTTTACCCAATTCTTTTTCTACTTTTACTATCTATTTTAAGTTAATTTTATCACCCCTAGTGGTATGCGGTAAATTATACCAAAGTAGTACTTTTCTACTCTTTAATCTACTTTTCATTTACCAATATACATAAAAAATCCTTACAATTAAAAAAGCCCTTAAAATCTATTTTTTTAGATTTTAAGGGTCAAAAGGATAAGTCTGAAGTGGTAACGAAGACTTATACGTTGGCGATATAAGCGAAGCGAATTTCACTTACAAAACTTAGCCACTGTAGCATATCCATTTCCATCTCCACCAGTAACAAACATACTACCACATCTAATCCAAGAATGTGCCTTCATATCATTTTTTTCATCTTTATTAACACCTAAATACAAAGTACTGCTAATATTCCTTCTTTCCAACATGTTCTGTACTGTCATAGATTGGACCAAACATAAACTTTCCCAAGGCGTATACTTGCTCGTATTCACTACTGCATTTCTAATTTTTCTAGCTATTCTATAATCTTCAAAACTAATATCCTTATCAGATTCTTCATTATGATTTCCCAGCTTAGTTTTCAATTTATTAAAAGGTACATGTAAAATTCTAAACCTCATTATTCCAGTTAAGAAAAACGCCTCTGTAAATAGGAGTTTATCTTCTAAACTAAATTGAAATAATAGTTTTTTTAAACATCTAAATAGTACCACTATTTTTTTCATAGCCCCTCCTTATTACAGCAACCTTATTGTGCTAATTATTCCCCGTAAAACTTTCCATAGTAGCATTTCCTTCTTGGCTAATCCCATCTCTTTTTATAACTTTATATATAGTCATAAAAAGTATCTTAATATCTAAAAGTAAACTATATCCATCTATATAAGAAACATCTAATTCAAATCTATCCTTCCAACTAATAGAGTTTCTTCCATTGATTTGTGCCAGACCTGTTATGCCCGGTTTCATTTCATGTCTTCTTCTTTGTTCCTGTGAATATAACTCCAGATAATTTACTAATAATGGTCTAGGCCCCACTAAACTCATATCACCTTTTAGTACATTTATAAGTTCTGGTAATTCATCTATACTAGTACTTCTAAGCTTTTCCCCAAAAGCTGTTAATCGTTCTTCATCTGGCAAGTCTTCACCAAATTTATTTTTAGCATCCTTCATAGTTCTAAATTTAATCATTTTAAATATTTTATCTTCTTTCCCAACTCTTTCTTGAATAAAGAATATGGGGCTACCTAATTTTAAATAAACTAATATTGAAGTTATTACAAATATAGGAGAAAAAACTATTAGCCCCACTAGAGATCCTATTATGTCAGTCATACGTTTTCCTACGAAACATAATTTCATTTTTAATTTACCCCTTCATTAAAAATTTTCCCTCACTTAAATTATCTTAACTATTTACTACTACTTTTTCTTCATTATAATTATCTTCATTTTCTTCCACATATGTAGTAACAATCTTTTTCATTGTATCTTTAACTTCATCATTTCTATTTTGCTCTACATATTCCTTTAAAATATCTATCTGCTTCCTTAATTCATCTTCATCTATTTCTAATGGTTGTTCTACAAATATCTTTTGATTTTCAGTTGATCTTAGGCCTTCTTCATCCATAAGCAATTCTTCATAAAGTTTTTCCCCTGGTCTAAGTCCTGTGTATTCTATTTTTATATCCACGTCCGGCTCTAAACCACTTAAGGTTATAAGTTTCTTAGCTAGATCTGCAATTTTAACTGGTTTTCCCATATCAAGTACAAATACTTCACCACCTCTAGCCATAGATCCTGCATCTATTACTAAAGATACGGCTTCTGGTATTGTCATGAAAAATCTAGTTATTTCTTCATCTGTAACTGTAACTGGCCCACCTTCTTCTATTTGTTTTTTAAATAAAGGTATTACACTACCGTTACTTCCAAGTACATTACCAAATCTAACAGCCACAAATTCCGTCTTACTATATCTATCTATAGATTGAGTTAATATTTCACAACATCTCTTAGTCGCTCCCATTATATTAGTAGGATTAACAGCCTTATCCGTAGATATTAGTACAAATTTCTTCACATTATTTCGACTAGATTTTATAGCCACATTTATAGTTCCAAATACATTATTTTTAACTGCTTCACAAGGACTGTCTTCCATAAGTGGCACATGCTTGTGTGCAGCCGTATGAAATACCACATCTGGATGATATGTTTTCATTATATTATCTATTCTTTTATCATCTCTTACTGAAGCTATAATAACGTCTAAATCAAGTTTATCACCATAATTACGCGTAAGCTCTTGTTGTATTTCATAAGCATTATTTTCATAAATATCTAATATAACTAGCTTTTTAGGATTAAATTTTGCAATTTGTCTACAGATTTCAGAGCCTATAGAGCCTCCACCACCTGTAACTAAAACTATTTCTCCTCTTAAATAATCACTTATTTCATTTAAATTCATCTGTATAACATCTCTACCTAAAAGATCTTCTATTTCCACATCTCTTATTTTTTTAATATCAACTTTGCCTTCTATAATTTCATAAATTCCTGGTATTGTTTTAATTTTACACTTACTTTTTTCGCAATAATCTAATATTTCTATCTTTCTTTCCCTAGGTATATTGGCAATACTAAATATAATCTCATCTACCTTATTTTCTTTAGCTATTTTTTCTATATCACAGCATGCTCCTAATATAGGTATATTAAAAATACTTTTACCTATTTTTTTAGGATTGTCATCTACTATTGCCACTGGTAATTTGTCCATATCTGGATTTGCAAAAATCTCTTTTAAAATTAATTTCCCTGCGCTACCTGCCCCAACTATTAAAACTCTCGAGGCTTCTTTAGTATTATTTATGCTTATATAACATAACATTCTTCTAATTACTCTATATGATAACCTAGAACCAACTGTTATTACTATTACAAGTAATGCGGTTGTTACATAAAACAATCCCTCTAAGTTAGATCCTAAAATACTATTTATAATTATAAAACTTACTCCTGATACTACCCCTGCCATAAAAATATTAGTTATCTCTTTTTCTCCCTCTGATGACCATAAACTACTATAACAATTAAATCTATATAAAGAAAATATATTAATTGCTATATAGATGTATATTGATATAGGCATTTGTACATTTGATTTTGTTAATTTATCAGATATAATAAATGATAATAATACTATTAATACATCTATTATTATTAATGAAATTTGCCTAACTTTATAAGGTTCTCCCTTATTATTAAACTTTTCTATTTTTTGTACTATGCTTGAATACAAGTATATCCCCCCATTATAGTTCCCCTCAAAACGCCCCCGTTTGTTTGTTTTTTATTTATCCTATTTTATCTATCTTCTTTTTCTTTTAAATAATCCTTTTTTCTTAGGACTTTCATCCTCATAACCATAATAGCTATAGATTTTATTTCCTTTAGATTGAAATTTATTTAATACTACCCCAACAATATTTGCATTAACCTTTTCCAACCTATCTTTTGTAGCCTTCACCTGATTCTTATCAATTTCCTTAGATGCAGATACTAATACTGTTCCATCTGCATATTGGGCAATTATACAAGCGTCATTAACTCTTAGAATTGGAGGTGAATCTATAAATATATAGTCGTATTTATCTCTTAATGAATTTATAAAACTTTTAGTTCTATCTAACTCTAACAGTACAGATGGATTACAATGTATTGTTCCACAAGTAAGTATATCTAAGTTTCCCTCTTTCTTAATACACTCATCTATTTGCTTTCCATTGTACATTAAATTTGATAAACCTGGACTATCCCTGCTTATTTCAAACTGTTCATTTAGCCCCTTTTTTCTAAAATCACAGTCAATGACTATTGTTTTTTTATCTTCTAACTCCGAAAAACATCTAGCCATATTAGCAGTTCCCGTACTTTTTCCCTCATCCATTTCTGCACTTGTTACTAATATAGTTTTTAATCTTTCATCTACTGCTATA
Organism: Terrisporobacter sp.; assembly: GCA_036648085.1. Classification (GTDB taxonomy): domain Bacteria; phylum Bacillota; class Clostridia; order Peptostreptococcales; family Peptostreptococcaceae; genus Terrisporobacter. The sequence continues at coordinate 4,987 of JAVXJA010000041.1, read as the reverse complement.
AAAGTTCTTATACTTCTATAGGCTTCATTTAGTTCATAATTTCCATTGTCGTATTTAATCATAATTTTTTCCCCACCTTATATTAGTTCTCTAGGCTTGTACTTCTTCAGTTCTTAACTTTTTGCCTTTTATATTTTCTTTTTCAAAAGGTACTATTCCTATTACTGGAACTGCCCAATATTTTTCAGCATCATCTGGTGTAACTATTTTATTATCTAAACATTCTAATAAAAGTACTACAAATATGGCTAATACTATTCCTATTATAGTAAAGTTTCTTAAAGAATTATCTTGTGGTTTTTGATTTATCATTGGCTCCGTTGCATCATATAAAACTTCCACACAATCCAAACCTATAACTCTTTTTAATTCATTATTAAATATCTCTGGCATTACACTTGCTATCTTCTGACCTAATTTAGCATCTTCGTTTGTTACACGTATATCGATAAATTCCATTATGCTTTCTTGAGGTACTACACTTATACTTCGTGATATGCTTTCAGTACTTCCTTTTAATCTAAGTTTGTCTTTAAGCTCCATCATAGCTCTTTTGGAAACTGCTAATGAAGAATACTTCTCAGCTATACTTTGATTTAAGGATGAACTTTGTAATGATGAATTTCCATAATCTTGGGGGATTTGAGCCTGTGTCTGTGCTTTTTCCTCTTTTTCTTTTTCTTTTTCTTTTTCTTTTTCTTTTGATTTTTTTTTATTTGAAGTACTTGTTTCTACTTTTTTATTTGTATTAATTCTTACTGATACAGTAGAACTATATGTAGGTACGTAAGATTTGCTATGTCTATATTGTAATAATCCCCCACCTAATATAAAAATAAATAGTATTAAAAATACTACCTTTTTTCTATTTTTAAATATGTCTAGATATTCCCTTATGTTTATTGATTCGCCCATTTTATCCTCCACCTTTTAGCTCTTTTTCCTAATCGTTTACAATAATTTTATCACCGAGAAGTATATAGTGTAAATTACCCAACCGCATTAGATTAACTTACTACTTTAGTATAAGTTAAATACTTATTTTGAATAATTTGGATCTATATTTTCTATGAATTAAATAATTACACAAAAAAAATATGCCCTTTCTAGGGCATATTTCTAATTTTAAAGCTTTATAATATTTTATTTCCATGTAATTTTAAGTTAATACTTCCGAGTAATACATACTTACCAAAAGTACTATCTACTTCTATCCAACACATATAATTTTAGAGTTATCTAGTTGCTCTAAGAATTCTAACACATTCTTTTCACAATCTTCTCTATTTATTTCGTATTCTTCTAATAAAGAATCTACTACCTTATTAACTTCAACAGGCTCTTCTATAAGCTCCCATATTCTACTACCTACGCTATTAAGTGAAAAGTATCTCCCTTTTTCTAAGTCCATCATTACCTTATCCCCATTTAAATCAGTTGTATCAATGTCTTTTCTGTGTGAAACTACTGTATTTATATCCATCACAATTTCCCCCTTGTTTTTACAATTTAGCTCTGCTACTTTAATTTTAATTTGCATTCACTTAAAATTCAACAACTTATAGCTAGATTATGGAGAATCTTATACTTTAGTAGTAGTTTATCCATTATCCTTTTTAAGCTGTTTCATCAAAGACACCATTATCCCCACAATAATTATGGAAAATGGAAAAGATACTACTATGGCGAACCTCTGGAGAATCTGCAATCCACCTAACATAATAAACACCACAGCAAACAGCCCTTGAGTAACTCCCCACACTACTTTTATAATATTTTTAGGATTCAAATCACCTCTAGAAGTAAACATTCCTAGCACATATATAGCTGAGTTTGCTGAAGTAATAAAGAAAGTAAATAAAAGCACTATGGCTATTAATGAGAAAAATAAACCAAAATGATAATTTGACAACAGTTTAAATAAAGTAGTCTCCGTAACTAAAATAGCATCCCTTGCAAAATCTAATCCTAACTCCATTCCCATCATTCCAAATATAGTAAACCACAACATACATATTAATGATGGAACTACAATAACTCCCAGTACAAATTCCTTAATAGTTCTTCCCTTAGAAATTCTAGCAATAAACACCCCTACAAAAGGTGTCCATGAAATAGAATATGCCCAATAAAAAATCCTCCATTTATACACCCATTCATTATCACTAACTGGATTTATGAATAAACTTTGTGACACAAAATAATTAACATAATCCCCTAGACCATTTATAAAAGTATTTATAATTTCTGCTGTAGGTCCTATAAAAAAACAACCTATGACTAATATTAATGCCAAAGTTAAGTTAATATTAGAAAGTAATTTCATCCCTTTATTTAATCCACTTACTGCCGTAGCTATGTAAATCACACAAATAATTACTATAATAAAAATCTGAAGTGTTTGTGTATTATTTATACCAAATATGTATTCCAGTCCTCCACCTATTTCCATAGTTCCTAGACCTAGAGATGCTGCTACACCTATTACCGTAATAAATACAGCCAACACATCTACTATTAACTTAATTACATTTTTACCTTTTACATTCTGTAAAATAGGATCTAGTGTAGAACTTATAAGTCCAATTTTACCTTTCCTATACTGAAAATACCCCAGTGCCAAACCTATAATGGCATAAGATGACCAAGGAATAAATCCCCAGTGAATAAAAGACTGTTGTATGGCAAATCTAATAGCTCCTTCACTTCCCGGCTCTAACCCCAGCGGATTAATAAAATGACAAAGAGGCTCCCATGCTCCAAAGAATACTAGCCCTATTCCCATTCCTGCCCCAAACAACATGGAAAACCATACTATATTGCTAAACTCAGGCTCATCATTTTCTTGTCCCAGTTTTAGGTTACCGTACTTACTAAAAGCTAGATATATGGAGAATATAAATACGGTAAGCATAAGCATTAAGTATAAGGGGCTAAATTTATCTATTAGTAAGCTAAATATACTTGTAGTTATGTCGTTAAATTTTTTCGGATAAAAAATCCCTATGGATACTACTACGGCTGTTAATATTAAGGAAAATATTAATACATAGTTTTTATCATCTTTTTTGTCATAGTAAAATCTTTGTTTCCCATGCTTCTGTTTGTTAAATAATCTTGTTTTCTTTCTTTTTTTATTTAATAGTTTAGAACGCATATTATCCCTCCAATTATTCTGATATAGTTTAATATTCAAAATTTAGGATAAGTAGTACTAATATATTCCGAATTTTAACATGGCTTATATTTGTTAATTTTAAAATAGACTAGGCTATAGCACTTAATTATTTTTCAATAAATCATGTGTCATAACCTAGCCTAATATTTTAATTTTAGCTTACTTTTATATTTAACTAATTAATTTTTACTAGTTCAATTTTAACTTTTTAATGCTTTAACTTCTTCTACGCTAAGCCCCGTTTTCTTAGAAATAGTCTCTAAATCTAATATATCTAATAAAGATTTAGCTATTTGTATTTTTTCCTGTATTTTTCCTTGCTCCAGTCCTTGCTCTATTCCTTGCTCTAGGCCTTTTTCTAAAGTTTCTAAAAAGAAATTTCTTCTTTCGTTTATTGCATCCTCTCTCATTCTATACAGTTCAGCTTCTTTTGGATCCCTACTTAATCTAGCAAGTTCTATCTTTGCTTCATGCAATTCTTCATATTTAGCTTCTAATTCTACAACTTTATCATTATTAGGATCATCTAAAAAAGCAGTCCATAATGACAACATATCTTCTTGGTCTATCTCTACCATTTTTGGTATCTCTACAAAATGAATTTCCATGGTATCTGTTAATAAATTATTGTTTTCTTTATTCTTTAGAATATAAGTATTATGGAATTTCTCTTCTTCCAATAACTTAAAGTCCAGAATATTTATACAAATTGTCCTTGGTAATTTACTATATCTACCTTTACCTTGATACTCTGCTGCAAATATTTTTGACCAATAATATAAACTCCTCTTAATCATATTCTTTTCATCAGCTCTTTGCATCTCTATATTTATCAATTCACCATCTTGAGTGGTAGCTAGCACATCTAATCTTGAAAAACTTTCTTCTATGTATCCTTTAGTTATCTCTGTATTTTTCAACTGTACTTGTGTAATAGGTGTTTTTGGTTTTATACAAGCATTTAAAAATGACATTAATATTTTGGGATGTTTCTCACTTCCAAATATATTTTTAAAAATATAATCCACTTTTGGATCAAATAATTGAGTACACATATTTTTTCCTCCTTAAATATTTCCTGATTATATTATACCATATACTATTTTCATTATTTTCTATAATTTTAGTAATAATCTCTTTATATAATAATATTCCACGAACAATTCCTATTGCTGAAACAACAGCAGAAATTAAAAATACAATATGGTAACCTTTAGCTATATTTCCAAGTACAATTGCCTAAAAATATTGTTTTCTATTTCAGTTATAGTTAATTTATCTTTTTCAGTTTCTGTTATAGAACTTATCCTACCACTGATTAATCTAGCTTTACATTTACCACTAGATGCCTCTATAATCTTATTAGCTATTTATTGCAGAAAAAATACCCTATAAATAGGTCATCTCCATTGGAATATTAATAGCCTTATGAGAATCAGATCCTAGAGTTATAATACTTCCACCCAGCTCTCTATATCTCTTAAAAATACTCTTATATAGTAGATTATTACTTGATAAAATTTATTAAATCCATGTAAAGACTTCGTTATGATTTAGTTAACAGCAATTTACATATAAAAAAAGACTAGATTATTAAATCTAGTCTTAGATTGGAGCTGGTGATAGGAATCGAACCTACAACCTGCTGATTACAAGTCAGCTGCTCTACCGTTGAGCCACACCAGCAAAATCCAATTTATTTTTAAATGTTTCAATAAGTACTATTACTTCATCATTGTTATTTAAAAAATACCACGTGGCTACGTGCTACTCTCCCAGGGGGTTGCCCCCCAAGTACCATCGCCGCTT
>JAVXJA010000040.1:0-25667 GCA_036648085.1 Terrisporobacter sp. | reverse complement strand
GTAAAAGAAAATTAGCAGTTGCTATGGCCGGTGCTATGGTAGCGACAGCAGTAGTACCTGCATTTGCAGCGGAGAAAACAGTAGTTAAGCAAACTATATCAAAAGGAAGTGCAGAAGCAACGAAGTTAGTTAATGATTTAAGAGAAAAATTAGCTAATGGAACTAAGTTTGATGCAACAGATGCAAATAGAGGAAACGAGTGGGTATATGGAATAAGTGCTCAAGTAGTTGCTGGAGATATATCAGACGAAGAATTAAAGGGATTGTTTGATGAAATAGGTAATACTGATGATGATAATAAGAAGATAATAAAAAATATATTAGTATTAGAAGAAAAAATAGCGGCTTTAAAAAAGGGAGAAAAGCTATTAGTATCTGTAGTTGATAAAGGTCATGCTACTGTAAATGGAAAAGTTTTATCAACAGAAGATGGAACAACATCTGGAGATTTTGAGCAAGTATTAGAAGCTAGAATAACAGTAGAATATAAATCTGATGAAAACAGAGTTGAAGAATTTAAATCAGAAGACTTATATGATGGAGAATATATAACAGCTAAAGGTCTTGAATTCGCACATTTCTTTAAAGATATAAATAAAGATGCTGGATTTAAGAAAAAAGGTGAGTATAGCGTTAAAATAGAAGCAAACAATACGGCGAATGTTGATGACAATAAAAAAGAAATAACATTTAAAACAATAGTAGATTATGTAGATACTAATAAGAAAAATGAAGAAGTAACTATAAGCATAAAAGGAAAAGATTTAGGGGATTTAAAAGAACTTTCTGAAGTATTAAATCAATCAATAAATGTAAACAGTGCGGATGGTCGTGTTATGAAGACTCGTAAAATAGCAGGAGCTAATAGATTTGAAACTGCTGTTGAAATAGCAAAACAAAGAAGATCACAAGGTGGAGAAGTAAGTGGTACGAATAGCATAGTATTAGTTAACTCAACTTCTATGATAGATGGATTAACTGCTGCACCATATGCAAGTAGTATAAATGCAGATGTATTATTAACAAATGCAGATGCAATACCAGAAGCTACTATGGATTATATAGAAGATTTACGAAAAGCTGATCAAAATAGACTTGAAGAAATAACTGTAATAGGTGGAGAATCAGTTGTATCTAATGCTGTTGTAGCTAAGTTAAATGCTAAAGGAATAAAAGTAACTAGATTAGGTGGAGCTGATAGACACGAAACATCTGTACTAGTTGCGAAACAAATGATAGGAATAAAAGAATTAGAAAATGCATTTGTAGTTGCTCCAACAGGAGAAGCTGATGCTATGGGTATAGCTCCAGTTGCAGTTAGAAAAAATGCTCCTATAATAGTAGAAGGATTCAATGGATTATCAAACTACTCTAAAACTTTATTAAAAGGTGCGAGTATAGATGTAATCGGTGGCGGTGTTACTGAACAATCTAAGAAAGAATTAGAAAAATTAGCTGGGGATAATGCTGATTTAGAAGTAATAGCAGGAGCAGATAGATTTGAAACTAATGCTAAACTTATAAGCAAATACTTCACAGAAGGTATTGATACTATATATGTAGCTAAAGATGGTTATACAGAGAAAAATAACCAAATGTTAGTAGATGCATTAGCTGTAGGTTCTCTTGCAGGTAAAGATAAGGCACCAGTAGTATTAGCTAGTGAAAAATTATCTACTAAGCAAGCTGAAGCTTTAAAGAAAAATGTTAAATCAGAAATGGCAGTTGCTGATAATAAGAATTACAATGAATCAGGATCAATAAATCAAGTAGGAAATGGTGTTAACCATTCTGTAATGAGATCTATAGCTAAGTTAGTAGGAATAATAAAATAATTAGGAAAATATAATCCTTAATTATTTGTAAAGAGTTATATTATAGTGACATATGTTGCTATGATATAACTCTTTATTTATATATAGTTGTATTATAATAAACAATAACTAATCGAGGTGTATCAATGATAGGAACTACACTATTTTTAGTGCCACATCAAGATGATGAAGTATTAAGTATGGGGAATAGTATAATAGAACATGTAAAAAGAGATGATACACATGTTCTGTTATTTACAGATGGATCAGACTCGTATGTAAAAAAAATATTAGAGGATAATGGTAAATGTTCATACCACATAGGAATACATAGTCATGATATAACCAAAAAAGAATTTACCAATGCAAGAGATATCGAATTTAAAGAAAGTTGTAAATCACTAGGTCTAAAAGAAGAAAATATACACATAGAAGAAAACAGATTACCAGATGGACAACTAACAAAAGCAAAAGCAAAAGACATAATAACAGATTATCTAGAAAAATATCCAGGTGCAAAAATAAAAACAACAACACCATATGGTAATGGCTATAGACATAAAGATCATAAAGCATTAGGTCAAGCAGCATTAGAATTATATAATGATGGTATCATAAAAGATTTAAGATTTTATATAGAACCTTATGAATATGAAAACTTTAAAGAAGAAAACCAAGAAATAAAAACATGGAATGTATTAAATACTGATGAAATGAAACTACATAATGCAATGAATGCTTATAAAGTATGGAAACCATATAGTGACCTTAGATATGCTATAGGATATCACTCAGCAGGTAAATATTTCGATTTTGTAGAGAAAGATAAAAAAGAGTATGTTCATGCCCCATAGATATTTTATTACTTCAAATTGCCTACATAGGGCAATTTTTTTAGAATAAAATAAAAAATAAAGTGAATAAAATAAAAAAATATTATATTTATTTTAAAAAACATGGAATTAGTACAATATTTTACAAATTTCGACATGTAAATATGCTAGAATAGTAAATAAGTAAATCAATATTTATAATAAAGGGGAATAAACATATGAAAAAAATAATATCAGTAGCTTTATCAGCATCAATAGCTTCAACAGCAGTTATGCCGATATTTGCACAAGAAAATACAACAATAGTAAAAGAAACTATAACAAAACAACAATCAGATAAACTTATTACAGAAGTAAGAAAACTTTTAGGAGTAAAATACACAGAAGAGGGAACATTAAAAAATCAATGTGTATATGAAATAAAAATAGGAAATGAAGTAATAACAGATGCATCTGTACTATCTACAAAGATTTCAGCATTATCAGAAAATGGAGAATTAATAGTAAAAATAACTGATAAAGGTCATGAAAAAATAGGTCAAGAAGTTGTATCTAAAAAATATGAAGTATATGAAAATCAAGCTGAACTTATAACTACAGAAAATGCTATAAAAGCTTCTGTAAGTGGTCTTTATGAAAAAGTAGATGTTACAACAACTTTAAATCAAACTACAAATAAATTATCAGTAACATTTAGGGATAAAGGGGTTCAAAATTCAACTACATCTACTATCAATATATTACTAGGACAAGAAAAAGTAGATATAACAAAAGTATTAGATAAAGATAATAGAGCTATAGCTATAGATGGTACTTTTAAAGCAGAAAAGATAGCTAAGTTTGATAAAGCAGGAGCAAAAGCAATTGAATCAAAAGTATTAGCTGAAGTATCAGTAAAAAATGCTTCTTTAAATACAGTATCACCACAAGATATATATGATGGGTATAGATTAACTACAAAAGGAATCGAAGTTAAGAATAATATAGTAGGTACTATAGGAAGTATAAGTAAAGATGAAACTACTAAAGTATTTAGTTTTATAGTAAACTATACTAATGGTTCAAATAAACCTGTTGAATTAACTGTATCAAGCAAGGATGAATCTAAATTAAAAGCAAGTAGAGATGCTCTATCAGGAAACTCAATAGTAGATGTTATAGCAGGGAATGATAGATATTCAACTGCTGTAGAAATAGCTAAAACATCTAAAGCACAAGATAATATAGTGATAGTTAACTCAACAGCATTAGTTGATGGATTAGCAGCGACTCCATTTGCTAAGTCTATAAATGCTCCTATATTATTAAGTACAAAAACTTCTGTGCCAACACAAACACTTGAGTATATAAAAGAGGTAATAAAAAAGAATCCAACTGCTAAGATATATGTAATAGGTGGAGAATCTGTAATATCAAAAAGTGTACAAACTGAGTTATCTAAGTTAACTAAGGTTGAGAGAGTATTTGGAACAGATAGACATGCAACTTCTGTTGAAGTTGCTAAGAAAATGAATCAGTTTAATGACGCATTTGTTGTAGGGGCAACAGGCGAAGCTGATGCTATGAGTGTATCTGCTTATGCAGCACAAATAAACGCTCCTATAATAGTTAATGGATGGAGTGGATTATCAGAGGAGTCTATGAAATTATTAGAAGGTAAGAATATAGATATAGTTGGGGGAAATAAGGCTGTATCTAATAGTATACAATCAGATTTAAGTAAAATAGATATAGATTCTGAGGTTGAAAGAGTTGAAGGTATTACTAGATATGAAACTAATGCAGCTGTTATAGAAAAATATTATGGAGCAATAAAAGAATTATATGTTGCTAAAGATGGATATGGAAATAACGAGGCGTTAGTAGATGCACTAGCAGCTGGACCACTAGCAGCAGGAAAAGGACCTATATTGTTAGCAACATCAGATTTAAATGATGCTCAGCAAAAGGTATTAAATATTAAGTTAAGTTCAACTGCTAATATAACTCAAGTAGGTAATGGAGTTAACCTTACTGTAATGCAAAAGATAGGTAAAATATTAGGGTTATAATATAAGATATAACAGATAAGGATTTGTCTCAATTTTGAGATGAATCCTATTTTTATACCTAAAACTTACAAAAGTTAACATATGTATTCAAATTTATATTAATTTACCTGTTGATATGATATAATATACCATGAATAAATAGGCAAATTTATATTAAAATAGGAGGGATAAAATGAGAAAAAGTGCGAAACTTATAACAACAGGACTAATATCATTATCAGTAATTGCACCAAATGTAGCATTTGCAGCTACAAACATAACAGAATCTAATAATATTAACATAGATTTAGAAAAAAGAAGTATCCTATTAGGAGATACATCAAAAATAAGTATAAAATTTAAAGAAAATTTAAATGCAAAAACTATAACATTAAACTATATATGCTATGACATGCCTTTAAGCACAGAACTAACATACAATGAATCCACAGACAAATATGAGGGTACTATAAACTTTGACAAATCTCCTGAATTATTATATGTATGGAAAATTGATAACATACAAATAAATAACCTAGAAAATCCATACACTATATCTAGAGAACAACTTCAAAAAGAAGGAGTAAACGTAGACGACTATGACGTGACTCAAGAATATATAATATACAATAAAGCTAGTTTACAATCATACAAGAGAAGCACGTCTGCACCTATAAAGAAACTTATAGGAGATCAAAGACACGACACAGCTATAGAAATAAGTAAAGAAGGTTGGAAAGAAGGAGCAGATAAAGTAATAATAGTAAATGGAAGTGCTATAGCAGACGGTATAACTGCAACACCATTAGCTACTACTTATGATGCACCAATACTTCTTGCAACAAAAGATAGTATTGCAGAGAGTACAAAAAAAGAGCTAAAAAGATTAAATCCATCAGAAGTTATTGTAATAGGCGGGTCAACTGTAGTATCAGACAAAGCTATAAATGACATTAAAAATACGACTAATACAGATGTAAGAAGGTTGGCAGGTGTAGATAGACACGATACATCAGTAAAAATTGCACAAGAAATAGACAAAAATGCTGATATAAACAAAATATATTTAGCAAATGGATATAAGGGTGAGATAGATGCTCTTACAATAGCAGCAAAGGCAGGCTCTGATAAACAACCAATAATACTGACACATAAAGAAGAAATACCACAAGATAGTTATGATTGGCTAAAAAATCAGGATTTAAAAGATGCATATATCATAGGTGGAGAAGATGTGATATCTACTTCTGTTATACATAAAGCAAATGATATAACTACTAACAGCACTTACTCAAACAGGATATATGGTAATGATAGACATGAAACCAATGCAAAAGTTATACAAAAGTTCTATCCAAAAGAACAACTAGACGCTGTACTAGTAGCAAAGTCAGATGTATTAGTAGATGCATTAGCAGCAGGACCTTTAGCTGCTAAATTAAATTCACCGATACTAATAAATCCAACAACATATGTATCAAAACATCATGAGAACAACCTTAAAACTAAATCTGCAACTACTGTATATCAAGTGGGTGGAGGAATAAAAGATAGTGTAGTAAAAGATATTGCATACAAATTGTCAGAGCATAATAGTGGAGAAACTACTATAGTAATAGATGCAGGACATGGAGGTTCAGATTCAGGAGCATTAAATAAAGTAGATAAATCTATAAAAGAGAAAGACTATACTTTAGATACTGCAATGGGGACTACTGAATATCTAAGAAGCAAGGGTGTAAATGTTGTAATGACTAGAGATACTGACAAAACGATGGACCTACGTATGAGAACGGACATGAGTAACTCTATTAGTCCTGATTATTTAGTTAGTATACATTATAATTCATATAATGGGGTAGCTAGTGGAACAGAAATATTCTACCAAAATAAAGATAAGAGTGGTGGGCCTAGTAAAACTATATCAAACAATATATTAACTAGGATATTAGAAAAATATAATTTAAAAAATAGAGGGCTTAAAACAAAGATAATTGAAAGTGGAGAACTTAAGGGACAAGATTATTTACACATAAATAGAGCGTCAAATGTACCATCAACATTAGTTGAATGTGCTTTTATAGATAATGAAGATGATGTAGCACTTTTAAATACATTAGAAAAAAGAAGAGAATTAGGATTACAAATAGGTAAGGGAATAGAAGATACTCTTAAGTAACAAGGAGATAAATTATGAGTAAAAAAATAAAGCTATCATTGATTGCTATAGTAATTATTTTAGTAGCTGGATTTGGATTTAAGGTATATTTGGATAAAAGTTATTTAAAAGAATATACTAGAGACAAAGTAGCAGGAGAAGATAGATATGAAACAATGATAAAAGTCAATCAACTAGAATACAAAAGTGCAAAGGAAGCTGTGTTAGTAAGTTCGAGGTCTATAAGTGATGCAATAAGTGTTGTACCTTTTGCACGTGCTAAAAATATGCCTATATTTTTTGTTGAATATAGTAATCTAGATGAAAAAGTGAAAAAAGAATTAATAAATCTAGGGGTAGAGAATATATATATTATTGGTAGCGAAAAATCTATATCTACTCAGTTAGCAAAAAAACTATCTAGAGAAGGTATGTCTGTAGAAAGAATAGGTGGAAACAATGGATTTGAGACATCTATAAACATTGCTAAGAAGATGTCTGAAATTGTAGATATAGAAAAAATAGCGTTAGTTAGTTTAACTAAGGGTTTACCGGATGGTGTTTCTTTAGCAGCTCCAGCAGCGAAACATAATATGCCTATAATAGTAATGAAAAAAAGTAATAGAAAAGAAGTAATAGAATTTGCTAAAAAAAATAATATACAAAAAACTTACTTTATAGGTAAGGAAAATCAGTTCCCGCAAATATTTGCAGATTTAATGCCGAATACAACTAGAATAACTGGAGAAACTAGATTTAACACGAATTTAAAAATGATAAAAGAATTCTATAATTTAGAAGAAATAAATAAAATGTACCTTACTAAAGGTGGAATAATGACACATGCAGATTTTTTAGATAATTTAGCTTTAGCACCTATAGCGGCAAAGGAAAATATTCCGATAATGTTGACGGAATTAAATAGTTTAAACAAAGAACAAATAGAATTTATGGAAAATAATGAGATAACAGAACTTATAGAAGTAGGTTTTGGATTAGTTAGACCAAAACTTATAACTAGAGAAAGCTATAGACTATTAAACACTATACTGATAACCGGCTTAGCTATAGTAACATTGAAAAGAGTTCGTTACGTATAATAGCATTTATTGTATTGATAATATGAGAAATATTGAGTATAATATTAAAATAAGTCGAAATATGATTTTGTAAAAAATTATAAGGTATGGAGGTAATTATGGCTGAATATACAAGTAAAAATTACGAGATTAATTACCCTAAATATGTAGAAAATATTGATTATAGTATAGTTAAGGGAAATTCTATGTTTGATTTCTATCAGAGAATATTAGATATATTAGTATCTGTAGTAGGATTGATAGTAGGAATACCAATAATAGCTATATTTGGAATTCTAATAAAAATAGAAGATAATGGACCAATTACCTATAAACAGGAAAGACTAGGAAGAAGCGGAAAAAACTTTTATATATATAAGCTTAGATCGATGAGGACTGATGCGGAAAAGTTTGGAGCTAAATGGGCAGATAAAGATGATCCTAGAATTACGAAAATAGGTAGGTTTATTAGGAAGACTAGAATAGACGAGATTCCTCAATTGTTTAACATATTAAAGGGAGACATGAGTATAATAGGACCAAGACCTGAAAGACCATCTTTTACTATACAGTTTAATGAAGAAATACCAGGATTCATTAATAGATTATCTATAAAACCTGGCCTAACAGGATGGGCACAAGTAAACGGAGGATATGATATTACTCCAGAGGAGAAGCTTAAAGCAGATATTTACTATATAAAAAATAGAAGTTTCCTGATGGATATGAATATATTGTTTAAGACAGTAAGAGTAGTTTTCACAGGAGAAGGTGCAAGATAATTAGTTGAAAACAATGTATTCAAATTTTATTTGGGTATGTTGTTTTTTTGTGCTAATCTTCTATTTAATAGGGAGGAAATGACAATGGCAATAAATGATAAATTGGTTTCTGTGATAATACCTGTATATAATGCAGAATATTTTTTAGAAAATACCGTTAATAGTGCTCTAAATCAAACTTATAAGGATATAGAGATTATACTAATCGACGATATGTCTACTGATAAGTCTAGAGATATTATATCTAAATTTGCAGAAAAATATACAAATATAAGACCGATTCTTTTGACAGAAAACAAAGGAGTGGCAAATGCAAGGAATGAAGGAATAAAAAATTCTAATGGAAGATTTATTGCATTTTTAGACAGTGATGATTTATGGTCAAAAGATAAAATAGAGAAACAAATAGAATATATGAGAAGAAATGATTACGGATTTACTTTTACAGGATATCAATATATCAATGAACAAGGTGAAATACTAAAAACAGTGGTGGGTGCAAGAAAGGAAGTTGCTTATAATGACCTATTAAAGCAAAACCTTATACCTTGTTTGACTGTAGTTATAGATAAAAATAAAATAAAAGAAGTAAATATGCCAAAGATACATCATGAAGACTATGCAACTTGGTTATCTATTTTAAAAATGGGGCATAAAGCTTATGGATTAGATGAAAATTTAGCTTTATATAGAGTAAGGTCAAATTCTCTATCGGGAAATAAGATGAAGTCTGCTATATGGACTTGGAATATAATAAGAAATGTTGAAAAGGTATCATTACCAAAAGCTATATACTATTTCTCTAACTATGCACTTGTAAACGTTAAGAAGAGATTTTTATAGATATTAAATCTAATATTAGAAAGGATTCTTATAAATGAAATTTAGCATGTTATTACCAACATTAGGTTCAAGAGAAGAAGAGCTTATAAGGTTATTTGATAGTTTAGAAAATCAAATTCATAAAAATTTTGAGGTGATAGTAGTTACACAAGGAAATCATGAAAAAGTTGCTGAAATTCTTTTAAATTATAAATTTGAATATAAGCATATACCAATGGAAGGTAGAGGAATAGCTATAGCTAGAAATATCGGATTACCACATATAAATGGAGATGTGCTAGCATTTGCAGATGATGATGGTTGGTATGATAAAGAAGCTTTGCAAATAGTTAAGGAACATATAGAAAAGTATGATCCAGATATAGTGACTTTTAGGCATATAGATCCATATAAAAATGAGTATACTAGAGCTTATCCTGAAAGTGAAATCTTAGGATTTAAAAAGATGGATACTTTAAAGCAAATGTCTCTAGATATATATATTAATATAAATAGAGTGCCTGTTTATACAGATGGTTTTGATGAAAGATTCGGAGTTGGAAGTAAATATAATTCTGGTGAAGAAAATATATACCTAATGGACTTATACAATAAGGGATATAAGAAGATGTACTATTTCCCTATAATAATAGCGTATCATCCTAAAAAAGAATGTAACTATTTAGATGAACAATCATTTATAGGTAAGGGACCTTTATTTAAGAGATTATTTGGTAGTATTATTGGGCTACCTATGATTATTGGATTTGGATTAAAAAAGAAAAATATGATAGATGAATTTTCTAACGGAAGATTTTGGGATATTTATAAAAAGTCTATAACAGAATTTAGACAATTTAAATTGTAGATAATTAATAGAAAGAGGCTAAATCATAAATGAATAAAAATAGATTTATTGAATTATTTAGGAAAGTTCTAAGATTGGGTGGACAATCTCTAAATATGATTTGTTATTATCCGATATCTCTTTTCTACAAAAATAAAGAAAAATATAATGATATGTGGCTAATAAGCGAAAGAGGAAATGAAGCTAAAGATAATGGATATGTTTTTTTTAAATATCTAAGAGAAAATCATCCAGAAATAAACGCTCATTATTTAATGGATAGTAGCAAAGCTGTTGATTTTAGCAAGGTTAAAGGCTTAGGAAATGTAATAGAATATGGCAGTTTTGAACATAAGATAGCATTTTTATTATGTGAAAAGGCAATTTGTACTCATATAGGGTTTTTAGAGCCATGGAGTTATAAACTGTATAAACTTATACTAGATAGGAAAAATAAGAAGAAATTTATATTTTTACAACATGGTATAATACTACATGATTTAAGTGAAGATCTTAACAAAGCATCTACAAAGATAAATTTGTTTATAACAACAACTACAAAAGAATATGAATCTATATGTAGTGATGTTTATGGATATGAAAGTGATGAAGTTGTACAAACTGGAATTGCTAGATTAGATAATCTATATGATTGTAAAACTAAAAATCAAATAGTACTTATGCCTACATGGAGGAAAGATATAGTAAATCCATCCTATTTAAAGCAAAAGGTTATAGATGACAGGGTGTTCTTAGAATCTGAGTATTTTGAAAAATTTAATTCATTATTAAATAATAAGAAATTAGAGCAAGTTTTAAATGAACATAACTGTGAACTTGTATTTTATCCACATTATGAAATTCAACAATATATAGACTACTTCGAAAGTAGCTGTGAAAAGGTAATAATAGCGAGTAAAGAAAAGTATGATGTTCAAACATTATTGAAAGAATCTAAGTTATTAATAACAGATTATTCTAGTGTGGCATTTGATTTTGCCTATATGGAAAAACCTGTGGTTTATTACCAATTTGATGAATTAGATCATTATAAAAATGGATATTTTGATTATGATGAAGATGGATTTGGGAGCATTATAAATAAGGAAAATGAATTAATTGATTTACTTGATAAATACATAAAAAATAAGTTTATTTTAGAAACCATTTATAAAAATAGAATAGAAACTACATTTAACAGAAGAGATAACAAAAACTGTGAAAGAATTTTTAAGTCAATAAAGGCTATATAGATTTTCAGAGGGTAGGTGAAACAATGAATAAAAAAGAAGGAAACTACAAGAATAAAAATAGTTTATTAGGAACTATGTTAGTATTTTTTACTGTAGTAAAATACTATTCAAATAGAATGTTTGAGGGAACTCCTATTCCAGTAGCAAAGATATGTATGATTATAACAGGGGCATTAGCATTATTTTTGATAGTTAACAATATAAAAAAATATAATGTTTATCACTTAGCAATGTTTGGGCTATTGTGTGTGCAGTTTATATTTACTAGGAGTACATCTTTAATATATGTATATATTCTAGCATTAGCACTTCTAAATTTAGAAATGAAAGAGATTATGAAGACGTATATAATCACAAGTTTAATATTATTTATAGTATTTTTAGTATTAAATATATTAAATATTATGCCGACAAAATATGTACACAATAGGAATGACTTTGGTTTTGGAAATCCAAATGGAGCATATATATCATTCTTCGTAATATACGTGGCATATATGTATCTTAAGTTTGATAAATTTGAAAAGAAAGATTTAGTATTGTTAGTAGTATTTCCATTAATGGTATATATGGAGACAGAGACTAGGACAGGTTTTTTAACTGTAGTAGGTGCGTTTGTATTGACTATGATTTTACAAAGGGTAGATATTAATAAAAAACATATAAAGATTGTTTTTGCATCTGTTCCAATATTAATATCTGGTATGAGTGTTTATATAGCTTATATGCATCGAAATAGCATATTTTGGAATAAATTACTATCTCATAGACCTTTATACTGGTATAAATACTTAGCAAATGAAGAATATGGATTAAGACTTATGGGATACAATGATAATATAAGAGATATTGTTTTTAGACCGAGAGTACCATTAGATAGTGGATATATATTAACCCTATATACAGCAGGTATAGTTGTATTTATAGTACTAATGTTGTTATATGCTTATGCTATTTATAAGCTATGTAGTGAAAATAAAAAAGCTGAGGTGATGTTAATACTTTCTGTGCTTGTTTATGCTTTTGCTGAAAGTATGCTATTAGACCTTGGAACGAATATAACATTTGTATTTATAGCCTATGCACTTAGTAAATTAGGCGATAGGAAGAAATATAATATGAGATAAGTGAAGGGTTAGCTAAGGAGGAAAAAATTATGAATGAGTATCTAGTATCAATAATAACTCCTGTATACAACTCAGCTGAGTTTATAGAAGAAACTATAATTTCAGTGCAAAACCAGACGTATGCAAACTGGGAACTTTTATTAATTGATGATTGCTCTAAGGATGATTCAGCAGCAATTATAGAAAAATATAGAGTCAAAGATGATAGAATTAAATATATAAAAATGGAAAAAAACTCTGGGGCAGCAGTTACTAGAAATTTTGGTTTAAAGACATCAAAAGGTAGATTTATTGCTTTTGTAGATAGTGATGATTTATGGGAATCTGATAAACTAGAGAAACAAGTAACTTATATGTTAAAAGAAAATATAGGTTTTACATTTACATCATATAGATATATGAAGGAAGATGGAAGTAAAACTAATAAAGTAGCAAAAGCTCCTTTTAAAATAAACTATGAAGGTCTATTAAAAAATACTATAATCGGATGTTCTACTGTATTGATAGATAAATATATTGTAGGTGAATTTGAAATGCCTTTAGTAAGAAGAGGTCAGGATACGGCAACTTGGCTGAAAATACTTAGAAAAGAAAAGTATGCATATGGAATAGAAGAACCTTTAGTAAACTATAGGTTGGTTGGAGGTTCTATTTCGAGTAATAAGATGGTGGCATTAAAAAGAACTTGGAATACATACCGAAATGTAGAAAATTTAAGTATAGCTAAAAGTGCTTATGTATTCTGTTTTTATGTTTTTAATGCTATTAAGAAGAGAGTATAAGTTTTGACACATTGGGAGGGACGTAGGATGAAAATAGCTGTAGCAGGAACTGGTTATGTAGGCTTAGTAACTGGAGTATGTTTGGCAGAGGTAGGTAATAAAAATGTAGTATGTGTTGATATAGATGAGAACAAAGTAAATCTAATGAAATCAGGAGTATCTCCAATTTATGAAAATGATTTACAAGATTTGATGATAAAAAATTATGAAGCAAAGAGGCTTGATTATACAACAGACTACAAAACTGCATACAAAGATGCAGATGTGATACTAATAGCTGTAGGGACACCTGAAAGAAGTGATGGTTCGGCCAATTTAGATTATATAAAGGAAGTGGCTAAGCAAATAGCAAAAAATATAACAAAAGACACTTTAGTAGTAATAAAATCAACTGTACCTATTGGAACCAATGATGAAATAGAAGAGTATATAAAAAATAATTTAAATCATGATGTAAGGGTAGAACTTGCTTCAAATCCCGAGTTTTTATCACAAGGGACTGCAGTACAAGATACTCTATATGCATCTAGAATAGTTATAGGTGTTGAGAGTGAATGGGCAAAAGATATTTTAGAGAGTATTTATAAGCCATTTAATCAACCGATAGTAGTAACTAATAGAAATAGTGCAGAGATGATAAAATATGCATCTAATGATTTTTTAGCTTTAAAAATATCTTTTATGAATGATATGGCTAATCTTTGTGAAATAGTAGGGGCTAATATAGAAGATGTAGCTAAAGGTATGAGCTACGATGATAGAATAGGTAGTAAATTCTTAAAGGCTGGAATTGGATATGGTGGTTCTTGTTTTCCAAAGGATACAAAAGCACTCCACTGGTTAGCGACACACAATGGATATGAGCTTAAAACTGTAAAAGCAGCTATAGAAGTAAATGAAAATCAAAAGCTTAGATTGGCTAAAAAGGCATCAAAGCTTGTAGAAAGTTTCCAAAATATGAAAATAGCAGTTTTGGGATTAACATTTAAGCCAGAAACTGACGATATAAGAGAAGCTCCATCTATTCCTAACATACAATATTTAATAGAAAGAGGAGCTAAGGTAACGGCATTTGATCCTGTAGGTATAGAGAATACTAAGAAGATATTTAAAGATAATATAAAATATACAATGGATATAGATGAAGCTATAGAAGATGCTGAGATATGTTTTATAATGACTGAATGGAAAGATATTCGAGATTATAAATTAGAAAAATATAAAGAGAAAATGAATAGAGCACTAATATTAGATGGTAGAAATTGTTACAGCGTAGATGATATGAAAAACTTAGGTATAGAATATTATTCTATAGGAAGATAGAAAGGTAGAAGCTATGAATACTATTTGTTATCTAGCAGATGCATCAAATCCTCATACTATAAAATGGTGTAATTATTTTAAGGAAAGAGGATTTGATATACATGTTATTTCTTTGAATGAAGGAAGTATAGATGGGGTAACAGTTTATAATTTTAATTTTGATGTAAAAGAATTAAAAAATGAAAGTCCATTTAAAAAAATGAAATATATAACTGTTTTAAGTTCTATAAAAAAAATAATAAAAGAAATAAAGCCAGACATACTTCATGCTCATTATGCAAGTAGCTATGGAATGTTAGGAAGTTTATTAAATTATCATCCATATGTAATATCTGTATGGGGTACTGATATTTATGATTTTCCAAATGGAGGCTTTATCCAAAATAAGATTATAAAGCATAATTTAAAAAAAGCTGACTATATATTCTCAACTAGTAAAGATATGGCGAGGGAAACTAGTAAATACACAGATAAGCATATATATATAACACCTTTTGGTATAGATATGGATGTATTTAAGCCTATTGAAAATAAGGAAAATAAAGATGATACTTTTGTAATAGGTACCATAAAAACATTAGAGAAGAAATATGGAATTGAGTATTTAATAAAAGCTTTTAAAGACGTTAAAGATGATAATAGTGAAAAAAAGATTGTTCTAAAAATAGGTGGATCTGGAAGTCAGATGGACAACCTAATGAATTTGACTAAAGAGTTGAATTTACAAAGTGACATAAAATTTTTAGGTAGAATACCCTTAGATAAAGTGTCAGATACATTCAATACTTTTGATGTAGCAGTATTTCCATCTTTAAGAGAAAGTTTTGGGGTGGCAGCTCTAGAAGCGCAGTCTTGTGAAGTTCCTGTTATAGTAAGTAATGTTGGGGGTCATCCAGAGGTAGTGGAAAATAATCAAACTGGAATTATTATCCCATCTGAGAATACAACAGAGCTAAAGGATGCTATAATAAAAATAATAGAAAATGAGGAAACAAGAATTAAGATGGGTAAAAATGGAAGGAAATTTGTTGAGAAAAACTATGAAGTTAATCTAAACTTCAATGAAATAGAACAAATATACTTATCTATATTAAATAAATAATATAGATAAGTCCTATTTGAACATCTTATTATTTTGATTAGGAGAAAAAATATGTTTAGAGATAAAGTGAATTCTATAATACAAGATCAAAATACTGATATTTTACAAAAAGCACAGCTAACTATCTTAGAATTACTTATAATTGTAGATGAAATTTGTAGGGAAAATAATATAACATACTGGCTAGATGCAGGAACACTTTTGGGGGCAATCAGACATGGAGGATTCATACCTTGGGATGATGATTGTGATATTTGCATGCCAAGAAAAGATTATGAAAAATTTATAAAAATAGTTGAGAGTAGACTTCCTGATGGTGTTAGATATGAAAACAAAGATTCAAAGGAAAGAAGCCAGGAGGGAATAGATATTAATCCTTCATTTGCCAAGTTATTTTATATAGACCATTTTAAAGGTCAAGAACGAGCATCAGGATTAGATTGTAGAGGTGTATTTTTAGATATATTCCCTATGGATTCTGTAATACCAGGAATGACCAATACAAAATTCTCGAAATTTTTGCATACTATTTCTTACTTTAGAAACGTTAACCCAAAGACTTTTAAAGCTCGTATGAAGTATACACTACAAGAAATGAAGATTGAAAATATTTGGATAAATAAATGTAAGAAATTAGATGAAAGTGGTAAGGCTACTCATATAATTTATGGAATAGATACTCCGTTTATGAAGGAAAACTATATACAAAAAAAAGAAGATATATATCCATTAATAGAAGTTGAATTTGAAGGTTATAAGTTATTTGCTCCAAATAATTGTCACAATTATCTTACTAAAATGTATGGAGATTATATGCAAGTTCCACCTGAGGTAGAAAGAGTTCCTCATATAATGAACTTAACATTATAATATAAAGGAGTTATTAATATGTCAAAAATAGCTAAAGCTGCTCTAGGATTAATGATAGTAACTATTTTATCGAAGGTATTAGGATTGGTTAGAGAACAGGTTCTAGCAGCAGCCTATGGAACCGGTATGTATGCAGCAGCTTATTCAACTGCAAATAGTATACCTATAGTAATATTTTCTATAATAGCTTCAGCATTAGCTACTAGTTTAATACCTATGTATAATAAACTAAGAGAAGAGTCTGGAGAAAAGAGAGCATTAGATTTTATAAACACTTTAATAAATATAGTAATAATAATATGTATTGTAATTGCGGGTATAGGTATAATCTTTACTCAACCTTTAGTAAAGGTATTTGCTGCAGGATATGAAGGTGAGATACTTGCAACAACTATAAACTTTACTAGGATACTTTTAGTAAGTATTATATTTGTAGGATTATCGTATATCATGACTGGGTATTTACAAGTAAAGAATAGCTTTTTGATACCAGGATTAGTAGGGATACCATATAGCATAGTTATAATAATATCTATATATTTAAGTATGAATCATAGTATATATATACTTGTATATGGAACATTGATAGCAATATTGTGTAAGTTTTTATTCCAAGTTCCATTTGCATATAAAAAGGGTTACAGATATTCATTTAAGATGGATTTAAAAGATCCTGCAATGAAGGAAATATTAGTGCTAATACTTCCGGTTGTGATTGGTGTGGGTGTTAATCAAATAAATTCTATTGTAGATAAAACATTAGCATCTACTTTAGGGATGAATGTAGTGGCATCTTTCAATTATGCAAATAGACTATATGAGTTTGTGCAAGCTTTATTTATAACATCAATATTAGCAGTTGTATATCCACAGATGTCAAAGTTAATTGTAAAGGATGACACAAAGGCATTTAAAAAATCTCTTCGTAAAACTATAAATATAATAGTGATACTTTTGGTACCTGTAGTTATAGGTGCTTCGGTACTCGCTATTCCAATAGTTAAAATTTTACTTCAAAGAGGTAAGTTTACCTATGAGGATACTATAATGACTGCAAATATATTAAAATTATATACAATAGGTGTATTAGCCTTTGCCATAAGAGATGTTATGTCTAGGGGTTTTTATTCATTACAAGATAGTAAAACACCAATGATAAATGGTGTGATTGCAATTGTATTTAATATAGCCTTAAATTTATTATTTATAAAGCCTTTAGGATATCAAGGTCTTGCACTTGCTAGTACAATTGCTGCATACATAGGTCTAGGATTATTTTATATTAGTCTTCGGAAAAAAATTGGAGATTTTGAACAAAATAAGATTTTTAAAGTATTTTTCAAATCTTTAGTTTCAGCAATAGTTATGGGATTTGTTGCTAAGTTTACCTTTGGGTTGTCAAGCAATATATTTGGTACAGGTCTTATAAACGAAGTTATGGCATTAGGATTAGCTGTAGGAATTGGTGCTTTAATATATTTTATAATGATGTATTTGTTAAAGACAGAAGAATTATACAGTATCATAGATATGGTTAAGAAGAAAATAAAACGATAATATAGAGTTTAGGAATATCTAAAATAAATCCTATGCAGTGGACGTACGTAAAAATGTGTCTACATGCATAGGATTTTTTTATTCAAAAAATGAACAAATAATAATGATATTCATGGAGATATTATTGACATAGGAAAAAAAAAGTATTACTATAAATATATGTTCAAAAAATGAACTTACAGGAGGCTGACATGGGAAAATTATATGAAGTATTATATTTAATAAATAATAATGAAGAAATAACACAAAGAAAATTAGCAAGCCAATCAGGTTTATCAATTGGAGGAGTAAACTCAATAATAAAAAATCTAGAAGCTGAAAATTATATACAAATAAAAAAAGATAATAAGAAAACTTTATATAATCTAACAAACAAAGGTATAAAACTGTTAGAAGAATATATACAAAATGAACAATCAAAAAAAATAAAATTACATCAAAGTAGTAAAAAACAAATTAAACAAGCTGTAATATTGGCAGCTGGAGAGAAAAAAGAATTTGGAAAGCCAATAGCTTTCTTAGAAATACATGAGAAGAAAATAATAGATAGATTTATGGACTTACTAACAGAAAATGGAATAGAAAGAGTAATAATAGTAACAGGATATCAAAGTTCATACTATGAAGAATATGCTAAGACTAACAAAAACATAGTACTTGTAAAAAATGATAAATACAAGTGGACAGGAACTATGTCATCTTTATCTTTAGTAAAAGACTTAGTAGATGACGATTTCTTACTTTTAGAAAATGATTTAATATTTGAGGAAAGAGCAATAAAGGATCTTCTAGACAGCAAAGATAGAGACTGTATGGTTATAACTAGTGAAAATGGTTCGGGAGACGAAGCCTTAGTAGAAATAAGAGATGGATATGTATATAAAATGTCAAAAGACATACATCAGTTTAACAAAATTGATGGAGAAATGATAGGTATAAGTAAAATCTCTTATGAAGTATTTTCAAAAATGCTTGAAGAATTTCAATACAATAAAAATCCATATCTAAACTATGAATATGCATTAATGGATATTGGTAGAGAGTATAAGATTGGATATATAAAAATAGATGATTTAGTATGGTCAGAAATTGACACTATGAAACATCATGAAAAAGTAGTAAATACAATTTACAGTAAGCTTTTAAGAAAAGAACAAGAAATAAAAATAAGTAATATAAAAGCTAAACTAGTAGAAATATTAGATATAGAGGAAGATGATATATCAGAAATAGCTCTAGCTGGAGGAATGACAAATAAAAACTATAAAGTAAATATACAAGGTGAGTATTATATTTTAAGAATGCCAGGAAATGGTACATCTCAAATGATAAGTAGAGGAAATGAAAAATACAATAGTAGATTAGCAAATATATTGGGATTAGATACAGATATATTATATTTTGATGAGGATAGCGGAAT
Organism: Terrisporobacter sp.; assembly: GCA_036648085.1. Classification (GTDB taxonomy): domain Bacteria; phylum Bacillota; class Clostridia; order Peptostreptococcales; family Peptostreptococcaceae; genus Terrisporobacter. The sequence continues at coordinate 5,868 of JAVXJA010000040.1, read as the reverse complement.
AAAAATAAGTAAGTTGATAGAAAATGCAGAGACTTTAAATGGAAGTAGTGCAAAAAGACAGTCTAATATGAAGTTAACTACTGAAATACTTAGAAAACTTCATAATTCATGTATTGATTTTGAGAATGAGTTTAATGTATTTTTAGAAATAGAAAAATACGAAAGCTTATTAGAAGAAGCAGATGGTAAAAACTTTAAAGATTACTATGAGGTGAAAAATCAAGTTTTAGGTTTAAATGAAATACTAGATAAATTAGGTAGAGATCTTAAATCTTGTCATAATGACACAGTACCAGAAAACTTTATAAAAGGGAATAATAGAATATATCTTATAGACTGGGAATATTCAGGGATGAATGATCCTATGTGGGATTTAGCTGCTCATATAATAGAATGTGATTTTACACAAGATGAAGAAGAATTATTTTTACAAAATTACTTTGGCGAAAATATAGATATAGAAGATAGATATAAAAAGAAAATACTTATCTATAAAATATGTCAAGATTTCTTATGGAGTATATGGACTAATATAAAAGAAGCTAAGGGTGATGATTTTGGAACTTATGGTATAGACAGATATAACAGAGCAAAGCAAAATCTAATAAAACTAAATGATTTTGATAAATATATAGATGTGGAAAACTAAAATAATGGAGGGGTATTATGGCACAAGTTAATAAATCAGGATTAATAAATACAAATAGTAAAGTTAATACTGTTGGTATAAGCTCAGGAATTTTATCAGGAGTATTATGGGGATTAGATACAGCTATTACAGGATTGATATTAAGTAAATCTCCATTTATAGATACATCACATGCTATAATGATAGCTCCTATTGTAAGTGCGTTTTTACATGATATTTTTTCGAGTATTTGGATGCTAATATTTTCTATGATAAAAGGAGAATTATTTAAAACACTTAAATTAATTAAAACGAGAAGTGGTAAATTTGTATGTATAGCAGCTATATTTGGTGGACCTATTGGTATGGCAGGATATTTAATGGCTATAAATTATATTGGGCCTGGATATACAGCTAGTATATCTGCAATATATCCAGCTATGGGAGCATTTTTTGCATATTTATTCTTAAAAGAAAAATTAAGCAAATCAGGTTGGATAGGATTATCAGTTAGTATACTATCAGTAGTAATTATTGGATATAGTCCAGCAAATGAGAATCCAGCAAACTTTATGATAGGATTTGTATGTGCAATAGTATGTGTTTTAGGGTGGTCATTAGAAAGTGTAATTTGTGCTTATGGTATGAAAGATAATGAAGTTAGCCCAACTCAAGCACTACAAATAAGACAGCTAGTATCAGCATTAAGTTATGGGTTGATTATAGTTCCATTTGTTAAAGGGATAAACCTAACTAGGATAGCTATTTCATCAGATATACTAGTTTTAATAGTGGCAGTAGCTTTAGTTGGAACACTTTCATATATTTTTTATTATAGTGCAATAGATAAAATAGGACCAGTAAAAGCAACTGGTTTAAATATAACATATTCTATTTGGGCAATAGTATTTGATGTTTTATTATTAGGTGGAACATTTACTCCTAAATTAGTAATTTGTAGTATACTAATAATTATAGGTTCAATAATGGTATCTAAAAATTAAAATACGAAGGGATAAAAAGTGTATGAGAGCAATACTTTTAGCAGCTGGAATGGGCACTAGATTAAGACCATTAACATTAGATACACCTAAATCATTGGTTGAAGTTAATGGAAATAAGATGCTAGAAAGGCAAATAGAGTTTTTAAAAGAAAAAGGTATAGAAGAGATAATTGTTGTAACAGGATATTTAAAAGAAAAATTTGAGTATTTAAAAGAAAAATACAATGTAGAACTTATTAATAATGATAAGTATGATGTATACAATAATATATATACTATGTATTTAGTTAAGAATTATTTACCTGGAAGTTATGTAATAGATGCTGATGTATATCTCCATAATAACTTTATAGATAGTGATGTTAAAGATTCTACTTATTTTAGTGGATACAAAGAAGACTTTAAGGGTGAGTGGATAATAGACTATAATGAAAATAATGAAGTGAAAAATATATATGTTGGAGACAATAAGGGATATATTCTTTGTGGAGTATCATATTGGTCTGAGCAAGATGGAAAAACTATAGTATCCAAGTTAGAAGAAACTATAGATAAAGACTTATTCAAAGACTTGTATTGGGATGATATTGTGAAGGATAACCTAGAAAAATTGAATGTATATATAAGAAAAATAAATTCAGATGATTGTTTTGAGATAGACTCTATAGCAGATTTAGAAAAAGTTAACAGTTACTTAAAAAAGAATTAGTATATGTAAGAAGCCTTAGGTTATATAAACTTGAGGCTTTTTTTATATGAATAGACAAGAATACTATTTTAATGCCTATAAATAAGTACAAAATAACAAAAAAAGTAACAAAAAATACCAAAAAAGATTACTAATAAGTTACAAATATGTTACAATTATAATATATTACAAATAGGTTACAGATTTTAAAAAGTAGTCTATTTATTATTATGGGGAGGGACTAATGCAAATCAAAAGATTTATTTTAAAGAAAAACATATTACCTAAACTTGCTGCTGTAGTGATTATATCAGGTTATATTTTTCTTGCTCAAAATATAGAAATAGTTAATGCGCAACCAAATGAAATTAATATAGATCAAACTTATGATGTTAAAAGTATAAAAAATGGATGGAAACAAGAATCTGGAAAATGGTATTATTACGAAAATAATAATAAAAAGACAGGTTGGTTAAAAGATAATGATGGAAGTTGGTACTGGTTAGGTAAAGATGGAGTAATGGTATCTAATCAAATATTAAAAATAAATGGAACATATTATAAATTTTATTCAAGTGGAAAAATGAGTGATGAAAAAAATTTAAGTATAGCTAGAGTAAATCAATGCAATTTCTTAAACGTAAGAAGTGGAGCAGGTGTAAATTATTCTGTTGTAACAAAAGTATATACTAATAATTGGGTTGAAGTATTAGGAACTAGTAACGGATGGAGTAAAGTGGAATTAGGAAATGGTACTAAAGGATGGGTTAGTAGTGACTATATAACTTATCTAACTAAACCAAGTATAGATGAAAAAATACAAAAAGTAATAGCTGTATCAAAAAAACAATTAGGGAAGCCTTATGTTTGGGGAGCTAGTGGTCCGAGCTCATTTGATTGTTCTGGGCTTATGTATTATTCATATAAAAATGGTGCAGATATTAATCTACCAAGATCTTCTAGAGAACAAGCCTCAGTAGGGGTAAGGGTTGAAAAAAGTAATCTTAAAGCTGGAGATTTAGTATTTTTCAACAATGGAGGAAGTGGAATTAACCATGTTGGTATGTATATAGGAAATAGTGAATTTATACATTCTACTCAACCAGGAGATACAGTTAAAATACACAGTATTAATTCATCTTACTATGCACGAACATATGTTACAGCAAGAAGAGTTATAAATTAAAATTACAAATCTATTAAGGAATGTCTTTAATCAGTTAGATTAATATGGATATTCCTTTTTTGTTAGATAAAAAATACCAATAACAATTTCATTTGACATTATTATTTATATTTAGATATACTTAATATAAATGATAATGTAAAAAAATGAATAAATTTGAATTTAATTGAAATAGGGGGAAATTATGAAAAAAGTAAAATTATTATTATTGTCTCTTATTATGATATTTACTACATTTAGAGTAGATTCATTTGCAGAACAAAAGGAAATGAGGGCGGCATGGATAAGTACAGTATCTAATATCGACTGGCCTAAAACAAAAAATAATCAAGCGCAACAAAAAAAAGAATATATTGATTTACTTGATAAATTAAAAAAATCAGGGATAAATACAGTAGTAGTTCAAGTAAGACCAAAGGGAGACGCAATATATGAGTCAAGTATAAATCCATGGTCTGAATTTTTAACAGGAACACAAGGTAAAAATCCAGGCTATGATCCATTAGTATTCTTAATAGAAGAAGCTCATAAAAGGGGTATGGAATTTCATGCATGGTTTAATCCATTTAGAATAACAACTAGTGGAAATGATATGAGCAAATTAGTAGCAAATCATCCGGCAAAATTAAATCCAGGTTGGGTAATACAAACAAGCAAATATCTTATGTATAACCCAGGATTACCTGAAGTTAGAAAACATGTAGTAGATAGTATAGAAGAAGTAGTTAGAAAGTATGACATAGATGGAGTTCATTTTGATGATTATTTCTATAATGGAACAACTAATCAAGATGATGAAAGTTATGTTAAATATGGACAAGGAATGAGCAAGGATGATTGGAGAAGATGGAATGTAAATACTTTATTAAAAGATGTTAAGTCATCTATAAAGAGTATAGATTCTAGCATTCAATTTGGAGTAAGTCCAGCAGGTGTATGGAGAAACCAAAGTTCTGACCCGACTGGATCAGATACAAGAGGAAATGAGAGTTACTCAAGTCATTATGCAGATAGTAGGACATGGATAAAGCAAGGTCTAGTAGATTATATAGTACCACAAATTTATTGGGAGATAGGACATAAAGCGGCAGACTATTCAAAGTTAGTATCTTGGTGGTCAAATGAAGTGAAAAATACTAATGTTGATTTATACATAGGGCAAGGGATATACAAACAAGGAACAGGGAGCTACCAAAATGAAAATGTAGCTGGACAAATAAAAGAACAAGTAACATTAAATAGAACGTATAAGGAAATAAAGGGAAGTATGTACTTCTCAGCAAGAGATATAGCAAATAACTCACAAATTAGCAAAGATCTGAAAGAGTTATATACAGATATACTTCCTTCACCATCTATAGATATAAAGAGATTAAAAGGTGGGACAAGACAAGATACAGCTGTTAAAATTAGTAAAGAAGGATGGCAAAATGGAGCAAATACTGTAGTATTAGTTAGTGCAACATCAATAGTTGATGGAGTAACAGCTACACCACTGGCAACAACAAACAATGCGCCAATACTATTATTAGATAAATCTTCAATATCAAGAGAAACAAAAGAGGAATTAACAAGATTAAATCCGACTAACATAATAGTAGTAGGTGGAAAAAGTGTAGTTCAAGAGAATGTTTTAAGTGATATCAAAAAATTATTACCTACTTCAAAAGTATCTAGAATAGGTGGTATGGATAGATATGATACATCTCTTCAAGTAGCTAAGGAGATAGCAAAGATAAATACTATAAATACAGTTTATGTAGCAAGTGGAACAAAAGAGGCAGATGCACTTTCAATAGCATCTAAGGCAGGAGAAGATAAACAACCTATAATATTATCAGCACAAGATAATATTAGTGATGATATATACAAGTGGATAGAAGAACAGGGTGTAAAAGATGCTTACTTTATAGGTGGGACATCAGCATTATCAAATAATATAATAAATAGAGTAAATACTATAACATCTAACAATGTATTAAATAATAGAGTATCAGGAAGTGATAGACAAGAAACTAATGCAAAAGTAATAGAAAAGTTCTATACAAGCGAAAAGTATTCATCAGTACTTATAACAAAACATGATCCTTTAGTAGATGCTCTTGCAGCAGGTCCTTTAGCAGCGGCTAAGAAGTCACCTATAGTAATTATAGGAAACACAGTAAGCAGAGGGCAAATTGAAATATTAAATAAAAAAACTACAGATGTTATATATGAAGTTGGTGGAGGTATAAATCAATCTTCATTCAATAAAATAGTAGATTTATTAAAATAAGAAGAAGGTCATTTGACCTTCTTCTTATTTTGTAATTATTGTAATTTAGGATTATCTTCAGGCATAATATCTCTAAATATAAAATCG
>JAVXJA010000039.1:18202-26003 GCA_036648085.1 Terrisporobacter sp. | reverse complement strand
CTATTAATAGTAATAACACTTGTGGAACTATTCCTGTTACCCAACCTGTAAATGTCTCTGCTCCTAATTGGAATAACCCCATGAAACCTTCTGCGAAATTTATAATTGCATCCATAATTATTTTAACCTCCATTTAATTTATTCTTGAGTTACTATTTTTTGTTTAGATCCTGTAAGCTTTTGTAATGGACTTTTAGGATCTTCTACTACACCACCAGTTATAATAGTAATATAGTTTAAAGAGGCATCTAAAATGGATTTTTGAACTTGTTTTGGGTATTTTTTCACATGATCTTCTCTCAAGTTAACAATATTAATTCCATTGAATTCATTTAATTCTTTAAATCTCGATAACACTGTAACACCTGATAAGTATAACCCTTTTAGTATCATACCTTCATCATTTACAGCAAACATTGCTATTGATCCTGCTACAAATCCGCCTTTTTTCTTTCCTATGGCAACTTTACCTATTTTCCTTAAATCTCTAAAATTCAAATTGAAATTTTTCATTTGTATCATTGCTAATATAAATTGAATAACATATGCTAAACCTAAACTTATAATTATAGTCCAAAATATCATCTTATCTTTCACCTCATCTTTTTAAAAAATATCATCTTCTTTTATACTATAAAGCACTAAATCTTTATATTTTTTTAACTTAGATATTTCTCTAACTTTATTTTCATCTTTTGCTATTGAAATAATTTCATTGTAGATTTTAATTAATAATATTTCATTTTCACCAAGCTCTTTTGGAATACCTAGTAAAAATACTAATTTCACGTCTCTATCTTTTTCAACTACTAAACTATCATCGAATACACCTAATGCAAGTACAATATTGTCACTTTGATAATTAATCACATGTGGTATAGCTATATGTTTGTCAAAAACCATAGTGGAATTTTCTTCTCTAATTTTTAATCGCTCTTTAAAGTTTTCATCCACATATCCATTTTTATAAAGACTATCTACCATGATGTTAATATTTTGATTATAATCAATATTATTATCTAATACAAAAAACTTATCTTCTTCTAAAATACTTAATAATATTGAATCTAAACCTTGTAACAACGGAACATCTAAGTTCTCTGTTGCTTTCACTTGCTCTATTTGCCTTCTAAACTGGTGTTCATCAAAAATTTCCTTCATATATATAACTGGTGTTGATATATTACACCCTAATTTAAAAGTGGAGCATACTAAATCATATTGGTTTAATAATCCCTCACTAATTTCACTACTGGAGTATATATCTATAACAGCTTCAGAAGATAAAATTTTCTTTAACTGACTTGATATTATTCTTGCAGTTAAAACACCTGAGCCACAAATTACTGCAACTTTATAAATTTTATTTTTTTTATAAGAGTTTTCTGATATAAAAACTCCAAAGTACATAGCCATAAATCCAACTTCATCTCTTGAAACTGATTTACATAATTTGCTCTCTATTAAACATCTTGATAGTTCAGCCATCTTAAATGCTACAGAATACTTTTCTTTAATATCATCTAAAATTGGATTTTTTATTTTTATTCCAAACTTCACTCTATTTATCATAAAGAACATATGATAAACAAATTCATCTAGAAAATCTCCTGGCATAATTGTTATATTCATTTGCTTTTTTATTAAACTAATTATATCTTCTACTAATTCAATTGCTTCATCTGATACATCTATTCCTTTAATCCCTTGAGAGTTTATAGGTGTACGCATACTTACTATAGGTAATACCATAAAGATTCTCTCATTATCTGGGATTTTAATATGTATACTTTTTTCAACTTCATTTACTAACTTATCAATAAAGGTAAAAGTAGTAGTAAATTTTAATTGTTTATAATTATCATCTAAATCTTCTATTTTATATCCATTTAATAATCGGTCTATCATTACTGTAAAAAACTTCATAAAGTTTTCTATAGTTCCACTTCCCAAAGAATTTTTCCTACAGATTTTAGTGACTAGCTCTAATATATCTTCATCTATTTTATAATCTTTATAAATAGGTCCATACATATCTTCTAGTACACACATTCTGATATCCTTTTCTTGTCCTTCTAAAAATAAACCTTTATTTGTCTTGCCTACTATTTGTAAGTCATATTCTTCAACCTTATTTCTTAATTTCTTCAAATCACCTATAAAAGTTGTTCTACCTATATTCATTTCATCTGCCAATTCATCTGTTAAATATGGTATTTCACTATTCATAAGCTTATATAAAATATAAGACATTCTATTTTGTTGTGAATTAAAAAAATCATCTTGTTTACGGATTTCTTGACTTGCTTTATCGAAGTTTTCTTCATCAATTATATAAAGAAAATACTTACCTTGTTTGGTATCTATTAAACCATAACCTTTTAATAATTTGTTTAATTCTTTTATTTCATTTTTAACTGTTTTTGTACTAACCCCCAATTTATCTGCAATGGATTGTGCTGTCGTCAAATTGCTTTGTTCTATAATCCTTAAAATCCTACATAAGCGATTTTCGTCATTAATACTATTCATATAATATACCTCCCTATTGCAGATTTGTGGTTATTATCTTAGCCCCTAGTTTTTCCACCTGCCACATTCACAGTAACACCGTGTATATAACCTGCTCTATCAGATGCTAAGAAACATACTGTATTAGCTACTTCACTTAATTTCCCATCTCTTCCTATTGGAGTTGTAGATGATTTAGTATAACCAGCTCTTAAGTCTTCAACTGTTATTCCTCTTGTGTATGAAAGTGCTTCTTCATATGCTAAAGTTCTAAGCCCTGTCGCTTCCATTATTCCTGGCGCCACACCTACAACTCTCACTCCTTTTTTACCAAGCTCTTTTGACCAAGATCTTGTGAATGAATTTACTGCATTTTTGCTAGCTGCATATATTCCTTGACCTTCAGATCCTTCAAGACCACATTCAGAAGACATATTGATTATTACACCATGTCCTTGTTTAACCATTTCTCTACCTGCAATTTGTGAACATAAGTATACTCCCTTTACATTTATGTTCATCACCTTATCATATATATCATCATTTAATTCGTATTTACTTCCTTCTTCTTTGTCATCGATTAATAAAGATGGTATATTTATACCCGCATTATTTACTAATACATCTATACTTCCAAAAGTTTCTTTCGATTTTTCTACTGCTGATTTTATACTTTCTTTATCAGTAACATTCATATTTACATATAACATCTTTCCACTGCCTTCGATCATATCGAACTGAGGAATATTTGGGTTTAAGTCACATACAACTACATTAGCCCCTATGTTTAAGAATTCTTGAGCTACAGCTTTTCCTATTCCTGATGCTCCACCTGTTACTAAAACAGTTTTGTTCTCTAAGCTTAACCACGTTTTTTCCATTCCCATATCTCCTTACTATTTATTGATTAATTTAAGTCTATCAAAAATAGTAATTTTGATTAATGCTATTCTTTTCTACCCCTTGGAAATTTGTCGTTATAATTTTGTAAATATTAACATTACCTTTGTTATTATAATATATTTTAAATTCTAATTTTCTTAGTAATTTTAGTTTATCAGAGGTAAGTAGCCTTATCAACTAATTATTTTCAAAATATACTCATTAGCATAAAAATTAAAGGTACTGCATCTAAAATGTTATAAACATTTAAATACAGTACCTTATATGTTAATTTATCTTTTTATTATTCAACTGTTACTGACTTAGCTAAGTTTCTTGGCTTATCTACGTCTAATCCTTTTATGTTTGATACATGATAAGCAAGTAATTGCATTGGTATAACACTTGTTATACTTGCGAACATATCATCAACTTCTGGTACATATATTACTCTATCTGCTGATTTTTCAACTTCTTTGTTGTGTTCTTTTGCTATTGCTATTACTCTAGCTCCTCTTGCTTTAACTTCTTGCATATTAGAAAGCATTTTTTCAAATAATTGTTCTTGAGTAGCTATTGCTATAACAGGAGTTCCTTCTTCTATTAAAGCTATTGTTCCATGCTTTAATTCTCCAGCTGCAAATGCTTCAGCATGAGTGTAAGATATTTCTTTTATTTTTAAAGAACCTTCCATAGCTAATGCATAATCAAGACCTCTACCTAAATAGAATACATCTTTTTTATCTTTTAATTCTTCTGCTATTTCTTTTACTAAATCATTACATTCTAATACTTTTTCTACTTTAGCTGGTAATGTTTTTAATTCTTCTAATTTAGCAAAGTATTCTTCTTCAGTTATACTTCCCTTTGTCTCAGCTAAATTTAAAGCTATCATGTAGAATGCCATTAATTGAGTTGTGTAAGCTTTTGTCGATGCAACTGCTATTTCTGGTCCAGCCCACGTATAGAATATATCATGAGATTCTCTTGCTATTGATGAACCAACAACGTTAGTTATTGATAATACTCTAGCTCCTTTTGCTTTTGCATCTCTAAGAGCAGCTAATGTATCTGCTGTTTCTCCTGATTGACTTACTATTATTATTAAAGTATTTTCATCTACAAATGGATCACTGTATCTGAATTCAGATGCTATATCAGCTATTACTGGTATTTTTGCAAATTTCTCTATTGCATATTTTCCAACAAGTCCGGCGTGATAAGCTGTACCACAAGCTACTATATATACTTTGTTTATTTTATCTAAATCTTCTTTAGTTATTTTTATATCATCTAATTTTATTTTTCCGTTTTCGTCTAATCTTCTTAATAATGTATCTTCTACACCTTTTGGTTGTTCGTAAATTTCTTTTGCCATGAAGCAATCAAATCCACCTTTTGATGCAGCTTCCACATCCCAAGTTATTTCACTTACTTCTTTTTCTACTACTTCTTTTTCTACATTTAATATAGTTACTTTATCTCCAACCATGTGAACATATTCACCATTGTCTAAGAAGTAAACATTTTTAGTATATTTTAATATTGCAGGTATATCAGAAGCTATGAAGTTTTCACCTTCTCCTAAACCTACTATTAATGGACTATCTTTTCTTACTGCAACTAATTCATTGTTGTTGTCTTTACAAACAACACCTAATGCATAAGCTCCTCTTAATCTTGCTGTTGTTTTGTAAACAGCATCTAATAAGTTTCCTTCATAGAATTTATCTACTAAGTGAGCAACTACTTCTGTATCTGTTTGAGATAAGAATACATATCCTTCTGATTGTAATTCTTCTCTTAACTCTAAGTAGTTTTCTATTATACCATTATGAACTACTGCTATACTTTTTTCTTTATTGTAGTGAGGATGTGAATTTACATCTGATGGTTCTCCGTGAGTTGCCCATCTTGTATGACCTATTCCAAGTCCACCATCTATTGGGTTTACATTTAAATCATCTGCTAAAACTTGTAATCTACCTTTAAATTTTCTTAAAGATAATTCATTTCCTGTGTTTATTGCAACACCTGCAGAATCATATCCTCTGTACTCTAATTTAGAAAGTCCTTCTATTAGAACTTCTGTTGCTTGTCTGTTTCCTAAATATCCAACTATTCCACACATATGCGTGATCTCCTTAAAATGTTTATTATTTTATAATATATTTCAAGAGTTTGGTCTATAATTCACTTGAATTTTCCTTTGTTATTGAATCGCTTCAATTTTTTGAGAAAATTCTTCGATGGTAAATACACCGCAGAGCATCCGCCGATAATTCGATTAACTCTGTCCTCGTCAACTTAGAAAATACCTCCTAAGTTCTGGCGCTATATTTTTTTGACCTTACTCTTTACCCTCTAACTTTTCATGGTGCATTGTTAGCAATTCAACAATACATAATATTTCTAATCATTTATTTTTCATGTTTTATTTCTACAAAATCAGAAGTATTTATTCCATAAATATGATAGTAAAACAAAATCATCTTAGTGTCAATCAAAAAATATAATGTTTTCCTTATTTTTATAATAAAAATGCCTTAAGATAAACTTTTCTCAAGGCACTTATGTTTTTATTTAATTAAAATTATTTTACTTATATTAAGCAGTTTTTTCTGCTTTGTTTTTTATTGATTTTACTTTTGGTAATCCAAGTCCTATTGCAAGTATTCCACATACAAACATTAATGCTGGATAAAATAAGTATCTTATTATTTCAAATGGAGATATGGCTGCAAGCCCTGCTGCTGTTAATAATTGAGCTCCATAAGGAATTATACCTTGCCATACAGATGAGAATATATCTAAAATACTAGCACATTTTCTTGGATCTACTTTGTATTCATCTGCTATATCTTTAGCTAATGGGCCTGCCATTACTATAGCTATTGTATTATTAGCTGTACATAAGTCTACTACACTTACTAAAGCTGCTATACCAAGCTCTGCACCTTTTTTACTTTTTATTCTACTTTCTATAAAGTTTAGTACAAAATCTATTCCTCCATTGAATTTAATAAGTTCAACCATTCCGCCAACTACCACTGAAATCATACAAAGTTCAAACATCCCTGACATTCCTTCTGATATTGCAGTTATTACACCAAATATATCTAATGTTCCAGTTGCAATACCAACAACTCCAGCAAATATTACGCCTCCACCAAGAAGGAAAAATACATTTGCTCCAAGAATAGCTCCTATAAGTACAAATAAATATGGTAAAACTTTTACTAATTCAAAGTTATATGTTTCATTTGATACACTTACATATCCTCTAGTCATTACAGTAAGTAATATTATTGTTATTATTGCTGCTGGTAAAACTATTAAGAAGTTTACTTTAAATTTATCTCTCATTTCACAGCCTTGGGTTCTAGTTGCCGCAATTGTTGTATCAGATATCATTGATAAATTATCTCCAAACATTGCTCCACCTACTACTGCTCCTAAAATTAAAGCTACTGGTATTCCTGTTTTTGATGCTATTGCTACACCTATTGGTCCAATTGCTGCTATTGTTCCTACTGATGTTCCCATTGATATTGAAATAAAACATCCTATAATAAATAACCCTGTTACTAATAAGTTTGCTGGTAATATAGATAAACCTAAGTTTACTACTGAATCAGCCCCTCCTGTAGCTTTTGCTACTCCACTGAATGCCCCTGCAAACAAGAAAATAATAAGCATTAATATAATATCCTTATTTCCCCCACCTTTACAGAATACTTCCATCTTTGTGTTAAAATTTTCTTTTCTATTAAATAAAAATGCTACACTTGTTGATATTATAAAAGCCACAAGAGTTGGCATCTTATAGAAATCACCTGTTACAATTCCGCTACCTATAAATAAAACTAAAAATACTGCCAATGGTAATAATGCTAATGCACTACCTTTCTTTCTTACATTACTCATAATATATTCTCCTTCTCCTTAATATTACTTACTATATCTAATTAAGATATTGTTTAAGATAAATCTATATATAAAAATAGCTTGAGAATAATCTCAAGCTTTATAAACTAAGCTAATTCTCATCTTTCAGCCTTCGCTGCTGGATTTAGCACCTTTTTATACATAAAATGTATATCGGTTGCCGGGTATCATAGGGCCAGTCCCTCCACCACTCTTGATAAGTAAGTGATATTTAATTTTAATTTATATGTCATATATTATTATATTTTTTATTTTTTGTCAATATTTTTTATTTTCAAAATATTTGTTTTTTATCATTAAATTAATGTAACATTCATATAATCCACCCATTTATTTTAAAATCTTTTTACATAATATATTTCCATTACTTAATTACATCTGTAATACATAAGTATATCTTATATGTATACATAAAAAAAAGAACTATTAAGATTATCTTAATAATTCCTGATTTTAATTG
>JAVXJA010000039.1:0-18102 GCA_036648085.1 Terrisporobacter sp. | reverse complement strand
TATACATAAAAAAAAGAACTATTAAGATTATCTTAATAATTCCTGATTTTAATTGATTATAAAACTCTTCTTGCATTTACATATGCTTTTTGATAATAAGAACTATTGAAGTCATTTATAACAACTTTTCCTTGTCCTGAAGCAGCGTGTATAATTTGACCATTACCCATATATATACCACAGTGAGTAACTCCACCATTGTTAGAACCTACTGTATCAAAGAATACTAAATCTCCAGCTCTAAGGTTACTCTTACTTACAGATTTTCCATATCCACTTTGCGTAGATGAAGTTCTTGGTAAGTTAATTCCCACAGAGTTTTTATATACATAGTATGTAAATCCTGAACAGTCAAAGCTATTTGGTCCTTGTGCTCCCCATACATATGGTTTACCAAGGAATTTTTTAGCATAAGAAATAACCTTGCTTGCTTTATCAGTATTTGAATCTGATGATGTATTATCATTAGATGTTGATGGTTTTGTACTTGTTAAGTATGTACTTGATACATATCCAGTTACACTTCCACTAGTTATTTTTGACCATCCATTAGATGTTGAGTGAACTGTTACTTTTGTTCCATTAGCTAATGTTGTAACTTTTGCATAACTAGTTCCAGCACCTTTTCTAACAACTAATCCAACACTTGCTTTTACATATTTTGTAGTTGTTGATGTTTGGTTATTATCATCAGACGTATTATTATCATTAGAAGTTGATGGATTTGTTTTACTTAAATATGAATCAGATACATATCCAGTTACACTTCCACTAGTTATCTTTGACCAACCTCCACTTGTAGATACTACTGTAACCTTAGTTTTGTGAGCTAACTTAGCTACTTTTGCATAGCTTGTTGATGGCCCTTTTCTAACATTTAGCCCAGCACTTGCATTTACGTATTTTGTAGAAGTTGAAGTAGATGTATTGCCTCCTGATGTTATATAATCTTCATGAACATATCCTGTTTTAGAATTATATTGCACCTTTGCCCAATCTCCACTTTTACTTAAGTATGTAACCTTTTGACCTTTTGATATCACCATCATTGATGAATTATTTGTTCCTGGTCCAGTTCTAAAATTTACATTTGCTGTTGTTGTTCTTGTCTCATTGGCATAAGAGTCTGTTGTATCTGCCATAGGCATTAATACTGATGTTGCTAACACACCCGCCATTACATATTTTTTATTTATACTCATAATTTATCGATTTTACAATTTTAAACTGTAATTTCTTTCCCCCTTCCAATATCTTTCTTTTAATTGAAACATATTTACTTGGTATTAACTATATTATTGCATTTTTATAAGATTTTGTCTATATTTCGACAGCAAATTTTTTGAATTTTTGTAACTTCTTTGTAACTTTTATTTTCTTTTCTTGTTTTTTTATCTTATTTCCAAATAAAAATAAATTTTTTTATACATTTTAATTTTAAATTTTATTTTTTATATGGATGCATTTTTTCTCATTTAATGTATCTTAACTTTAATACTAATCACAAAGAATTTTATAGTTATCTAAAAACAAAAATGGTAGTATCTTTAAAAGATACTACCATTTTTTATTCTTATTATAGTTGGGCTTGTATTTTAGCTTTTATATTGTCCTTAGGAAGGAATCCTATCATTTTATCAACTGCTTCTCCATCTTTGAATATTATCATAGTCGGAACTGTAGTTATTTCAAATTTTCTAGCTACATCTAAAGCTTGATCTACGTCAACTTTAAAGAATTTAACGCCTTCCATTTCTCCACTTAATTCTTCAAATACTGGTGTTAACATTTTACAAGGTCCACACCAAGTTGCAAAGAAGTCAACTATACATACACCATCTTGTACTTCTATTTCGAAATTATCGTTAGTTAATATTTGTGCCATTTTTATATCCTCCATGTTTTCTTTTATGTCATTTATATTTTATTACATTAAATAATATATATCCACTTTATTATAAATATTTATACCCATATTTTTCAATATTACACATTCTATTCTTATATTTTTTTATTTGAGTAACGGATTTATCCAAAATAATTCGCCAACACAGTCGCTCAGGCAAACTGGATTTTATATAAATAAATTTAATCCTGAATCTTCTGTTGCTCCCAAATAAGATGCTACTCCACCAATTTCTACACCATTTATAAATTCTTCTGCTTTTATTCCCATAAGTTCCATACTCATTGAACAAGCAACTACTTTAACTCCCATATTCATAGCATTTTTTATTAAAGTATCGATATCATCTACATTATGCTTTTTCATTATTTGTTTTATCATTTTAGGACCCATTCCACCCATGTTCATTTGAGATAATGGTAGTTTATCTGTATTCGAAGGTAGCATTACATCAAACATTTTTTCCATAGTATCTTTTGATACATTTGGTTTATCTTTTCTTTTTAATATATTAAGCCCCCAGAAAGTAAAGAACATAGTAACTGGTTTACCCATAGATGCTGCTCCTGTTGCAATTATAAAAGAAGCTATAGCTTTATCTAAATCTCCACTAAATACAACCATAGTTGCTCCATCTTTTTCTTTATTACCTAGGCTACAAGATGGATTTACTGTTATTTCTTTGTTTCCTTTTTTAATATAAGCAACAAAGGATTTATTTTTCTCATCAAAGTTTGATTTTAATAAAGTATTCCCTGTTTTTTCACACCATGAATTTATATCTTTAGTAAATCCTGGATCACTTGCTTTCACCTCTAATATTTGATTTTCTTCCATCTCGTTAATTTCTTCAAATACTCTTCTTATCGGTCCTGGGCATTGTAACCCACAAGCATCTAATGTAACATGTGAACTTATATTATCAAACTCTTCTTTCATCTTATTCTCCCCACTACTTATATTTTTAAAATTCTTTTTATTTTCTTGTTCTTTTAAAGCTCTCTCTGCTCTTTTTACATACATGTAAGTCTTTATACCGCCATCTATATTTTTACAATCAAAACCATTTTGTGTAAGTATCCTACAAGCAATATATCCCCTAAGACCGACTTGACATGTAACCAATATCTTCTTATCTTTAGGTATTTCACTTAATCTATCTCTTAACACTGACAAAGGTATATTAATTGAATTATCTATACCTGCAGTTAATGTTTCGTAATCTTCTCTTATATCTAATATAATTGAATTGTTTTTATCTAAGTCATCTACTTCACTATATTGTATTGTATCAACTAATCCATCTATTATATTAGAAGCATAATATCCTAACATATTTACTGGATCCTTTGCTGAATTATAAGGAGGGGCATAGCATGGTTCAATATCCTGTAAGTCATATACAGTAAAATTAGCCTTTATGGCTGTTGCTATTACATCAATCCTTTTTTCTACACCATCTATACCAATTCCTTGAGCACCAAGAACTCTTCCACTATTATGTTCAAATATTAGTTTATATGATATAGGCAATGCACCTGGATAATATGATGCGCTTGAATTTGGATGAATATGAACTACTTTATAATCAATGCCTAGTCTTTTCAATGTTTTTTCATTATTACCTGTAGCAGCAACTGTATAATCAAATACTTTTGCTACAGATGAACCTAAAGTGCCTTTATAAGTAGATTTTAAACCACAAATATTATCAGCAACTATCCTTCCTTGTCTATTAGCAGGCCATGCTAGAGGAATCATCGTAGGTCTTTTATTAACATAATCCATTATTTCTACTGCATCACCTAAAGCATAAATATTTTCATCGCTAGTTTTCATGTATTTATCAACTACTATAGCTCCACGATTATTTAATTCAAGTCCGCAATCTTTAGCAATAGTAGTTTCAGGTTTTACCCCAATAGATAAAATTATCATCTCTGTTTCTATTTCTTTCCCACTACTTAAAATTACTTTTTTACCATTTTCATCAAATGAGTTTACTCCATCATTTAAAATTACTTCTACACCTTTATCTATTAGATGTTCATGTATTATACTTGCCATTTCCGTATCTAAAGGTGCCATTACTTGTGAACTAGCTTCTACTAAAGTAAGTTTTATATTTCTTTGATGAAGGTTTTCCAACATTTCAAGACCTATAAATCCACCACCTATAACTACTGCATGTTCTGGTTTATTTTCTTCTATATAACTGGCTATATTATCCGTATCTGGAATATTTCTAAGTGTAAATAAATTATAACAATCATTAATCCCTGGTATTGGTGGCTTTACTGGTTTAGCTCCAGGAGAAAGCACTAGTACATCATAAGCTTCCTCATAGACTTTATTCGTCTTAAGATTTTTTATAGTTATAGTCTTATTTTCTTTATCAACTTTTGTTACTTCACTCAAATTTCTTATATCTAAATTGAACTTGTCACTCATAGCTTCAACACTTTGAACAATAAGCTTTTCTCTATCTCTAATAATTCCTCCTATATAATAAGGAAGACCACAGTTTGCAAAGGATATATGCTCTCCTTTTTCTACCATTATTATGTTTGCATGTTCATCTATTCTTCTTAATCTAGCAGCAGTAGACGCTCCTCCTGCTACTCCACCTACTATAATTATTTTTTTATTCATAACTCTTACAACCCCTTTCTATGGAATGAATATTATACTTACAATATATCAAAAGATATAAATTATGACTGTAACATTGTCACATAAAAAAATTCGCTTCGCCTGAGCGACTGCGTCTGCGAATCACTTCATATCGCCAACGTCTAAGTCTTTGAGCAACGTGTTGGCGAAACATTTTGCTACCGCTTCAGACTTATCCCGTTGCTCAAAATTCGCTTAACTTAAAATTTATATTTTAATATTTTAGATTATAGGTGTTTAGGTATAATAAAATGGGTATTTATCTATTAAACAAATTTAATTCTAGTAACTTGAGCTACTAATATATTTCTATATATTGTGAAATAATAAGTAAATAAAAGGCTATATATATGAATTGTAATAAGTTCATAAAGGAGACGAAAATGATAGATTACAAAGAAATAAGTTCTTTACAATTAAATGACCTGATTCTAAAGAAGAAAAAATTTTTACTACTTGATGTTAGAACTGAGGAAGAATACAGCGCAGGCCATATACCTAATTCAATAAATATTCCTCTTCATGATTTAGATTCTCAGATAGATCATTTAGCACCTTATAAAGATGAAAAAGTAATTATTTATTGTAGATCTGGTAAAAGAAGTTTGGCTGCTGCTTTACTTTTACAAGAATCTGGTTTTAAGTATTTATATAATTTAACGCAAGGTATTATTGGACATTTAGATTATTTATAAAGTCTTCCGTAAAAAAGAGAGCTGCCTCATATTTTGAAACAACTCTCTTTTTTAGTTTATATAATAATATTATTCTAATATTAAATATCTTTTTAATTCCTTCATTTATGAGTAGAATTCCATTTTTTGAATATAATATAACTTATAATTATTACATATACTTCTTTCATAGCAAGTATTTAGCAATATAATAAAACTAGTTTAAAGGAGAGTAAAAATGAAAAGAATATCCTTATTTATAGTTATAAACGCAATATCGCTATATATAATTTCACGTTTAATGTCTAGTGTTTATATAAGTTCTTTAAGTTCATTAATTATATTAACAATAATTTTTGGTTGTCTAAACTTAATAGTTAAACCAATAATACAATTTTTCTCATTGCCAATTACAGTTTTAACTTTAGGTCTTTTTTCCTTAGTTATTAATGGTATTGTATTGTATTTAGCTTTTACTATAGTTCCAGGTGCTCAATTAAATGGCTTATTAAATTCTATTTGGGCAGCTATACTTCTATCTATAACTAATACTATATTTTATAATATTTTTGATTAATTTTAACTTTCAGTAAAAATAGCCTATGAAATAATTTTTCATAGACTATTTTTAATTATATTTTTATATTAATTATATTAATCTAACTCTATCATTTCACCTTTTATAGAATAAATAATCATTTCACAAATATTTGTTATATGATCTCCTATTCTTTCTAAAAATCTACCAACTAGCAGTAACCTAACTGCTTGACTAATATTTTTTTCATTTCTATGCATAGCAGCTATACAATCTACATAAACCTCATTATATAGTTCATCTATAATATCATCTTCTAATGCCGTAGCTTGAGCAAGCTTTGCATCATTATTTTTAAAAGCTTCTTTAGCATTTTTCAGCATTGCCATGCTTACATTTTTCATTTTAGGTATGTCTATAAGCTCTTCCACATATTCATCTTCGCCTATTTTTATAGTTTCCATAGCTATATTTACAGCATAATCTCCTATTCTTTCAAGTTCTGTAGACATTATGCTTAATGCATAGATAGTTCTTAGATCTTTTGCAAGGGGCTGTCTAAGAGCAATTAATTCTATGATTTGTTCTCTTATGTATCCTCTTAAATCATCTATTTCATCATCCATAACAATTATTTTTCTAGATGCTTCTACATCTTTGTCTACCATAGCTTTTACTGATTTTTCTACTATTACTTCGCATTTTCCCATCATTTCTATAGCCGAGTTCTTTAATGAGTTTATACTTAAACCTAAGTTATTATCATTTTTTTTCATTTAAACACCTCCTTTAATTTTATCCAAATCTACCTGTAATATAATCTTCTGTTCTTTTGTCCTTAGGATTTGTAAATACTGATTTAGTATTATCAAATTCTACTAACTCTCCACTTAAGAAAAATGCTGTCTTATCTGATATTCTGGCTGCCTGTTGCATATTATGAGTTACTATAACGACAGTAAATCTATCCTTCATTTCTTCAATAAGTTCCTCTACCTTTAATGTTGATATTGGATCAAGGGCTGAAGTAGGCTCATCCATTAGTATAACTTCGGGTTTTAAAGCTATAGTTCTAGCTATACATACACGCTGTTGTTGACCTCCTGATAAACCTAGTGCTGATGATTTTAATCTATCTTTTACTTCATCCCATATGGCAGCTCCTTTTAAACTTTCCTCTACTATTGTATCTAATTGATTTTTATCTTTAATTCCATGAACTCGAGGACCATAAGCTACATTATCATAAATACTCATTGGGAATGGGTTTGGTTTTTGAAATACCATACCTACTCTAGTTCTAAGCTCTATAACATCATCATCTTTATAAATATCATGATCGTCCAACTTAATTTCTCCTGTTATTTTCACATTATCTATTAAATCATTCATTCTATTTAAAGTTCTTAAAAAAGTTGATTTACCACAACCTGATGGACCTATTAAAGCTGTAACTTCATTAGCTTCTATATCTATATTTATATTTTTTAATGCCTTATTATCTCCATAAAACAATTCTAAATTCCTTGCACTTATTTTAATATCTTGTGACATTTTAACACCTCTCTTTAGTAATTAGCTCTATTAAATTTTTTACTAATAAATTTAGCAATGTAATTTAAAGCTAATATTATAACAATTAATACTATACCTATAGCTGCAGCCTCTTCAATATTTCCATTCTCTTTAGTTACTAAATATGCTTGTACCGTTAAAGTTCTTGCACTATCAAATAGAGAGTACGGTGTCTGTGCAACAGTACCTGCTGTTAGTAATATAGCTGCTGATTCACCAATAACTCTACCCATGGATAAAATCACTCCTGATAAAATTCCAGGAATAGCACTTGGTACAACAACTTTATATAAAGTTTGAAACTTAGTAGCTCCCAAACCTAAGGATGCTTCTCTATAACTATTAGGAACAGTTTTCAAGGCTTCTTCTGTTGTTCTTATTATTAAAGGTAAAATTATAATTGAAACAGTTAAAGCTCCAGATATAATTGAATAAGTATAATTTAAAGTAACTACAAAAAATATTCCACCAAACAAGCCATACACTATTGATGGTATACCAGATAAACTTTCTGTAGCAAATCTAATTATTTTTACTACTATTCCTTGTTTAGCATATTCTTGTAAATACACTGCTGCTAAAATACCTATAGGAGTAGCTATAAGTATTGATAGAGCTACCATATATATGGTAGCAATAATCATAGGTCGTATTCCCCCACCACTTGCTGAGTAATTATTGAATAAAAATGATGGAGTTATATATCTAATACCTTTTATAAAAATAAATCCTACTATTAGTAGCAATATTAATACGGTAAAAATAGCACTTAGATAAACAATAGCACTTAATATATTGTCTTTAGCTTTTCTCATATTAATCTATCTCCTTATTAGAGATTTTAGTTAACACTAGATTTAGTATTATTATAAAAATAAATAGAACTATACCTGTTGCAAATAACATTTCTTGGTGAGTTCCATAAGCATATCCCATTTCTAAAACTATATTAGTTGTTAAAGGTCTTACACTATCCATAATTGATTTTGGTATTACTGGCGAGTTTCCTGCAACTAATATTACTGCCATAGTTTCACCAATTGCCCTACCGAGTCCTAATACAACAGCTGCTAATATACCTGATTTAGCTGATGGTATAATAACTTTAAAAGTTGTTTCTATTTTAGAAGCTCCTAGAGCTAATGATGCTTCTTTATATGATTTTGGTACAGCTCTTATAGCTGTTTCAGATACAGTGACTATTGTTGGCAACATCATTATTGCAAGTACTATAATTACAGCGAGTAAACTTTGTCCCTTTGGTAAATTAAATAAGTTTTGAATATTAGGAACTATAAATGCTAATCCAAATATACCATATAGAACTGAAGGTATACCTGCTAATAGTTCCACTGCTGGTGATATAATTTTAGCTAATCCTTTTGGTGCTACTTCCACAATAAATGTAGCTGTAAGTATTCCAATAGGTATACCAATAATTAATGATCCTAAAGTCGCATATACAGATGCTAGTATCATTGGCAATATACCAAACTTATCTGCAGAAGGTACCCACTCCTTACCAAATATAAAATCAATAAATGAATATCCTTTTGATACAAAAGGAATTAGACCCTTATAAAAAATAAAACCTATTATAAGTAATAAACTTATTACCGCTATTAATGCACTTAGTAAGAATATGATCCCCGTTATATTTTCTATTAAATACTTATTTTTATTGGATTTCTGTCTACAATTCTTCACATTTCCATTCATAGTTGTCTCCTTATATATAATTAAATCCTCCTTCTATATATAAAAAGGAGGATTTTAAAACATACTATTTTATTCTTATTAATCCATTGTCCTCTACTATTTTTTGTCCATCTTCACTTAATATAAAGTCTATTAATTTAGTTCCTTCTTCACTTATTTTGTCTGTTTTATAAACTAATATAAATGGTCTTGATAATTTATAAGAATTATTTTTTACATTTTCTGAAGTTGGAGCAACTTTATCAATTTGCATTGCATTAATTTCATCATCTATATATTCAAATGATATAAATCCAATAGAGTTTTCATTTCCTTTTACAGTTGATTTTATATTTCCTGATCCATCACTTATTTGAGCCTCTTTAGTAAGTTCTTCTGATGTATATCCTACTATTTCTTGAAAAGCATCTCTAGTTCCTGAACCATCCTCTCTAGAAACAACTACTATAGCACCGTCTTTTCCCCCAACCTCTTTCCAATTAGTTATTTTTCCTGTATATATATCTTTTACTTGTTGTATAGTTAAAGATTTTACTACATTAGTTTTATTTCCTATTACACATATACCATCAAGAGCTATTTCTACTTCTGTAAGCTTTTCAGCTTTTTCTTGCTCTTTTATATCACGTGATGACATACCAATTTGAACAGTTCCATTTATGGCGTCCTTTATACCAGCTGATGAACCTAGTTGGTTTATTTCTACCTTCATTCCTGAGTTAGCTTCTTTAAATTTTTCAGCTTCCTTTTCCATTAATGGTCCTACTGATGTTGATCCTGACACTGTTATGCTATTACCACTTGAAGTATTACTTTCACTTTTACGACATGCTGTAAACATAAGTCCTACAATTAAACATACAGATAATAGTATTAATCTTTTTTTATTTGACATTCTTTGTACCTCCCATATTATGTAATAAATAATATATTCTTTTAAATTATTCTTAGTATAACCATGTGGAATAATTAATATTTTCAAAAATTAATTTTGTTTTTGACAAATGAAAAAGCATAGTAATATTGTTATCACTACGCCTTCTTCTTTATAAAAATTTCACATCTAACTTTTTAAAATATCGCTAATCTCTGATAATAAGTTTTCTTTATCATTACTAGATATTTTGCAATCATTTGATATTATTCTTTTTAAGTTCTCTATTTTTTTGTTTTTTTCTTTAATTCTATCTTCAAATGTTTTTTCAACCTCTTGAATGCTTTTACTTAATCTATTAATTAAAGAAGCCATTTCATCAGAACTACCTGCTATTCTATTTAGTAACATTAAATTTTGCCCTAGAAGTTCTGGTATATCTTGATGAGAATATCTTAGTTGATGATCTATTTCCCCATATCCTTCCTCAAATATGGTTCTAACTTGTACTTCTGTAATAAGCTTTTTATTTGTTGGATAAGATTCAACTAAATAATGAACAGATCTATATCCAGATGGTCTAGACCTTACAGTAATATCTAACTCATCAAATTTATTAGTATTATCTCCTTCTCTTACATTAGCTACTATTTCCATCACATTCCACATATTAGTTACAAAACTATGTATTTCTTCCCAGTCTTCTTTAAATATATGTATTACTCTAATTCCAAGTAAATCTGTTATTTCATCTTTGTAATTATCTGCTGTAAACTTAAAGCTTTCTCCGTATTTTTCTCTTCTCTCTGGTGTTTTTCTAATAACCTTTTCTATTAAGTGCGAAGCATTTTTAACTCTTGTTTTCACCGAATGTACCTTAGGTTGAGCTCTTAATATATTTGCTATCAAGTCTGCTTGGGTCTCGTAACTCTTTTTACAATCTATAAAATCATCATGAATTGCCTTTAAGTCCTTCCAATCAATATTATCCTCTGTTAATTGTTGCTCATTTATATTAAATTTTTCAAAAAATTCTTCTTTGCTTAACATTATTATCCTCCCAAATTAGTTGCATTACCTACTTTTATATTTATAAAAATATATAATTAATAGTATAATCTTCTTTTTCTATTTTATAATATTTTATTAGCAAAATCTTGTTAAAAATTATTTTTATAATTATTTAGATGATATAATCTTTAATATAGGATTTTATTTTATTAAAATCAAAATAAAATATGGTGGTGAGATATGATAGATAAAGAATATTATTTAAGTGAAGCTCTTCCTTTTTATAATGAATTAAAACAAGATGAAAAAGATGAAATAATTTCAAAAAGTTTTATTGGAGATTATAAAAAAGGAGAATTAGTTTATTCTAACAATTCCTCTTGTACTGGATTATTAATAACTGTATCTGGAAACTTTAGAGTATTTATATCTGCTACTGGTGGTCGTCAAATTACTTTATTTAAATTATATGAAAGAGATGTATGTATGTTATCTGCTTCCTGTGTTTTTCAAAATTTAAATTATGATGTTAATTTAGAAGCTCAATTGGATTGTAAAGCCATAATTGTTGATAGCTTATTACTAAAAAAATTAAGTGAATCTAATTTTAAAGTAATGAGTTTCTTGTTAAATCTAACTCAAGATAAGCTGTCTCAAGTAATGTATATACTTGAACAAGCTACTTTCTTTAGCTTAGATGAAAGAATAACTGATTTCTTATTAGAACAAAGTCGATATCAAAATACTTCTATACTGTACATAACTCATGAAAATATTGCTAATGAACTAGGTTCTTCTAGAGAAGTTATTAGCCGTATATTAAAGAAATTTGAGAAAAATGGAGAAATAGAAATTTCTCGTGGAAAAATTAAATTACTTAATTTAAAATAAATCATAAAAAATATAAAAATCCTTACAATTAAAAAATACCAGCAAACAAAGTTTTGCTGGTATTTTTATATAATTTATATGTTAATGTCTTGCCAGTAATCCAACCTTTATACCTCTAATATAAGGTTTTACTGTAATAACAAATTTAGTCAACATTATTGATATTATTGATGCCGTCAAAATAGACATCTTAGCTAAATTAATAGCACCTTCACTATATGAAAAAGCTAACTCAGATACAAATATAGACATTGTAAAGCCTATACCTGTAAGTAAACCTACTTCTACTATTGATATCCAAGAAGTGTTTTTAGGTTTTTCAGCAACATGAAGCTTCGTTGCTATATAACTAAACAATACTACTCCTAGTGGCTTTCCTATTACTAAACCACATATTATACCTGAAGATAAGTTAAATGCATTTGGTATATCTACATTAAAATTAAGAGCTATTGATGTATTAGCGAAAGCAAATAGTGGCAATATAAATAAATTACATTTATATACTAACTTATGGGCTAAAATGTCCGAAAGGGATTCTCCTTTTTCATTCTTTTTAGTTGGTATAACTGCTGCTAATAGAACTCCACTTATTGTTGCATGTATTCCACTTACATAAACAAAGTACCATAAAAATAGTCCTGCAAATAAATAGACTGATAATTTATTTACTTTAAATATTTTATTAAAAGATACTAACAATAAAAGTATAAGACCTGAAATTATAACTGCTTTAGTATTTATTTCTGCTGAGTATAAAAATACTATTGCTAAAATTGAGATTAAATCATCTACTACTGCTAATGATAATAAGAATATTTTAAGCTTTGCATCTAATTTAGATTTAAATATCATAAATATTCCTACTGCAAAAGCTATATCAGTTGATATTGCAACACCCACACCTGGCAAATACTCAGTATTTCTATTAATTATAGAAAATATAATGGCTGGTACTATTACGCCTCCTAAAGATGCTACTACAGGAAATGAGGCTTTCTTAAAACTTGATAAACTTCCATCGATCATTTCTTTTTTGATTTCTAATCCAACATATAAAAAGAATATTGCCATTAAAAAATCATTAATAACCATATGTAAATTAAAATTATTGAATAAAGTTATATGATGAAATACTTCATCATAAATTGGTTTTAAAGAACTATTTGCAATTATTATTGAAATAGCTGTTACTAATATTAGTAATATGCCTGGTAAACACCTCAGACTTGATTATTTTTTTTGCACTGTTCATCATGATAGTGACCTCCCAAATATTGATTATACATTATATAGACCTTAATTCTATTTGTTAGAATATTCAGTTTTCGTTGTCAATTTTTTACAACCAAAGTAGTCCATCAACCAATTTATCACTCTCTTAATATTTAGTCAATAGAATATCGTACATATTTTACATATAATTTCCACTTTATCAATGGATAACGTTTGTCAAGCAGTATAAAATTAGTTTTACAAACATTATTTTAAATTTAACGAAAAAATAAGCCCTTTAAAGGCTTATCTATAACATATAATTCTTTTTTAATCTTTTTTCTTTGCTTTATGATAAAGTTTTTCTGTTTTAGTTTTATTTGTTCCGCAGTCTCTTGCTCCTACTTTTTGACCATTCTCAATTCCAATATCTGCACCATGTTCTGAATACATTTTTCTAAGCTCTGGGTTAGATTTTGGTCTGTCTTTCATTCTGTTTTTATTATTGTCCATATCTATCTCCTTGATGTTTTTATTATAATTTATCCAATAAAATGATTGCTTATTCTTTTAAATTTTTTAATTCTTTCATCATATCTTTTATACCTTTAACATATCTTCCATTTAAAAAATCTACAAATCCGTATACAAACTTTCGACTCATCTTCCCTCTAGTAATCATCATAAATGTTCTAAATGGTAAATCATCTATATTTTCATTTACCATCATGCTTAACATTTCATCATTTCCAATTGTTTCTTCTGCTTTTTTTCTTATTATAGATGCTATTAATTTACCTCCAAATGTGCTCTCAACATCTTTTATAGTTGAGTTAATTGTAAAAGGTCTAATATTATCTTTTATTAAAGGGAGTTTACCTCCATATATCGAAATAAATTCTTCTTCACCTACATTAAATTCTTTTTTATCTATAGAATAGTAAGATGGCG
The DNA here is from genome assembly GCA_036648085.1 of Terrisporobacter sp. Lineage (GTDB taxonomy): Bacteria > Bacillota > Clostridia > Peptostreptococcales > Peptostreptococcaceae > Terrisporobacter. The sequence goes on along the minus strand of JAVXJA010000039.1, from coordinate 4,075 downwards.
ATTTATGTTTAAAATCAGGAGTTTTAACCTTATCACCTGTTATATATATTAGCTTTGACAGTTGAATATCTTCACAAGATGATGCTATTTGTACTTTATAATATCCACCTTCAACTTGCCAGTTATGAGTTTCTACATTATAGTATTTAAAAGCATCTCTATTTAAATTAAATTTTATAGTTTTGCTTTGTCCTTGCTCTAAGTCTACCTTTTTAAAATACTTTAATTCCTTATTGGCTCTATATAATAAAGAATTTAAACAAGAAACATATACTTGAATAATTTCTTTGCCTTGTCTTTTTCCTCTATTACTAATAGTAATCTTTACATTAACTGTATCATCTTCGTTATGTTTCATTATTAAATTGCTATATTCAAAAGTAGTATAAGATAAACCATATCCAAAAGGATATTTCACCTTTATTTTTGCAGTATCATAGTATCTATATCCAACAAAAATACTTTCTTTATATTTTTCATTTTTATTTTGGTACCACTTCATAGATGGACAGTCATTTAAGCTAATTGGATAAGTTTCGCATAATTTACCACATGGATTTTTATAACCTAATAATAAATTAACTGTACCATGACCACTTCTACTTCCACCTAGATGAGTTAATAAAATCCCTTTGCATAAATCTGACCACTGCATTTCAATGGGAGCTCCACCTTGAATTATCACTACTAAATTTTTATTAACCTTACTTATTTCTTTTATCAAATTTTCTTGATTTATTGGAAGTATCATGTTTTTACGATCTAACCCTTCCCATTCTTGTTCCTTTGGTATTCCAACAAATACATAGACTATATCCTTATTTTTCACAATATTAATGGCTTCTTGTAATAGTTTTTCATCATATTTATTTTCATTCAAAGAATAACCTGGAGCATAAGATACATCGCAACCATTTTCTATAAAAGCATCATATGCATTATCTATTTCAATTGGATTTACTTCTGAACTACCTAGCCCTTGAATTCTTGGTATTCTTGCATATATCCCTATTACTGCTATATTTTGCTTTCTATTTCCTGGGAGAATATTATCTTCATTTTTTAATAAAACTGAAGATTCCTCACATATTTTTTGTGCTAAATTAATTTGTTCTTGTAAATCAAAAGTATAAGGAATTTCTTTTCCTTTTTTATATTTTAAAACCAACTCAATAATCCTTATAACTGCTTTATCAATTATTTCTTGTGACAACTCACCACTTTCTACTGAACCTTTTATTTCTTTATAATAATCGTCATCATATCCTGGCATTTCTAAATCTACTCCAGATTTATGACTTTTCCTAAAATTATTGACTCCTCCCCAGTCGCTCATTACTAAACCTCTATATCCCCATTCATTTCTTAATATCTCATTAATAAGTACATTATTTTCACTACAATAATCTCCATTTACTCTATTATAAGCAGACATTACTGTCCATGGTTTGCCTTCCTTAATTGCAATTTCCATACCACTTAAATAAATTTCTCTCAAAGCTCTTTCATCTATAATTGAATTAACTATCATGCGATATCTTTCTTGATTATTTGCTATAAAATGTTTTATAGAAGTTCCTACTCCTTGAGTTTGTACTCCTTTTACATATGCTGCAGCAATTTTTCCACTTACATATGGATCCTCGCTAAAATATTCAAAATTACGTCCACATATGGGTAATCTTTTTATATTGCATCCAGGTCCTAATATAACTGCTACATCTTTACTTCTACACTCTTCTCCTATGGACTTTCCCATTTTGAAAGCTAAATTTTCATCAAAGGTTGATGCTATGGCAGTTGCCGTTGGAAAACACACAGATTTTTCTGATTTGCTATTAAAAATATCCTCACCTAATACAACTTCTTTACGAAGACCATGAGGGCCATCACTTATCCAAATAGATGGAATTTCCAGTGAGTCTATTCCATATAACTGCCAAAAATTTTTGCCAACACATAATTTACATTTTTCTTCTAAAGTTAATTTAGATGTTATTTCTACAGCCTTATAATGCAAGTTCATTTCTTCACCTCCATAAGCTATTTTTGAAAAAAACCTTATACTATATAATATGTAAATCTCTTAATAACATGATTTTAAAACATACTTCATAGATTATCCAAAGATTTTGAAGCAATATAATCTCCTTATAAGTAAAAAATAATGCCACTAAATTTTATAGTGGCATTATTTTTAGTCTATGTATTCAATTATTTTTACATTAGTTTTATTTATAGAAAAATTACTACCTAAGTCTCTGCCAAACAAAGTAAGAGGAGGTACTCTCAAATCTGCATTAAAATCTTCTAACCAATTCTTTAGAGATATAAAATTTCTCACATTATTTTCTTCAACTATTCTTTCAAAATTATTCTTATATACGATTCTTATTCTTTTAGAATTCAATTTTTGTCATCTCCTAATTTATATGCTAAGTAACATTATAATTATTTTATTTAATAGTCTCAATAATTTTATTTTTTGGAAGTACCTTAACTATTGGGTAAGTTAATGTAAAAGCAACTGGGTTTGAGAATTTGCTTCCAGTTGCTTAGTAAGTCATAAGTAATTTGTCTGATTTAAATTAACATTTTTAACAAATGATTAAGCTAAGTTAATTGATTCGTCAGTTTTAATATTTAAACAAGTTTCAGGTTCATCATCTATTCTAGCTATTTTAATCCTAAACGCAATTAGCAATAATGATACTATTGGATTTATAATATTCAATAATGCATATGGGGCATATACAAATGCTGATACCCCTAACGTTCCAGCTATATAAGCACCACATGTATTCCATGGTATCAGTGGAGAACTCAATGTTCCACTATCTTCTAATGCTCTTGATAGCATTTTAGGGTGTATACCTCTTTTTTCATATTCTTTACTATACATTCTTCCAGGTATAACAAGAGACAAGTATTGTTCACCTGCAATAGCATTTGTAAAGAAACAAGTTACCATGGTACATAATACTGTTCCAAATACACCTTTTGCAAATCTTAATAAGGATGACGCTATCACCTCAAGCATGCCTGTTTTTTCTAATATACCACCAAGAGATAATGCACATATCGTCATAGATACTGTAGACATCATGTTCATAAGTCCACCTTTAGATAATAAGCTATCTACTAATTCTACTCCAGTCTCTGAAACATAACCATTTTGAGCTGCTTCTAATATTGCTCCTATGGATTGACCTTGTAGAAATACTGCAAATAGTATACCTGTTACAGCACCTACTATTAACCCCGGTATTGCAGGAACTTTAAATATAACAAGTCCTATTACTATTACAGGTGCTAATAATAATACTGGAGATAATGTATTAAAAGAAGATGATAATGTATTTCTAATTGATTCAATTTGACTTACATCTAGAGCTTGACCTGAATACTTCATGCCCATTATGCCATATATTATTAAACAAATTATTAGTGATGGTATAGTTGAATACAACATATATTTTATATGTGTAAATAAATCTGTACCTGCCATTGCTGGAGCTAAGTTAGTTGTCTCAGATAGTGGTGATAATTTATCTCCAAAATAAGCACCAGATATTATGGAACCAACAACTAATCCAATTGGAATACCTAAACTTTGGCCAATTCCTAAAAGAGCTACACCAACTGTTCCCATTGTACTCCAAGATGATCCTGTTGCAAGAGATACAACAGAACATACTAGAACTGATGCAACTAAAAATATATTTGGTGATAAAATTTTTAGTCCCCAGTAAATCATACATGGAACTACTTCACTAATTATCCAAGTTCCTATTAATATACCTATTATCATTATAATTAATATAGCTTGCATAGCCATTTTAATACTATCAAACATGCTTGTTTCTAGGCCTTTTCCCATTCAAATCCTAGTCTGTAAACGGCTACACACCCTGCCACGGCTGTAGCACCTACTAATGGTACATGAGGTGATGAACCATACATAAATATCCCCACCCCTAAAAATAGCATCAAAGCTGTAATTGGTATCATTGCGTCAAATAGAGTTGCTTTCCTTCCACTTTGTTCATTCATGAAATATTCTCCTCCTATTTTT
>JAVXJA010000038.1:0-27722 GCA_036648085.1 Terrisporobacter sp. | reverse complement strand
CTTTAATATCATTTTATAAACTCTTATAACTTATTTGTAACTGTTAGTTACCTCTTGTATAATGAGCTTTTAATTCTTCTAAATGTTCTTTATCTTTATAGAAAGCATCTAAGTAAGTAAATACTGTATTATTTTCTACGTTACCTGGGTCTTCAACTTTTATATGATTAGGATCTGTATACATGCTCATTACTTTCTTTTTAACTGTTTCTTCATCATCACTTAAGTAAATTGCATTTCCTAATGATTTACTCATTTTAGCTTTACCATCTATACCTGGCATTCTTCCTTCTATTCCTTCTGGATACATTCCTTCTGGCTCAACTAATACATCTCCATAAATGTTGTTGAAACTTCTTACAACTTCTCTTGCTTGCTCTAGCATAGGTTTTTGGTCATTACCAACTGGTACTAAGTCAGCTTTGAAAGCAGTTATATCTGCTGCTTGACTTACTGGATAAACGAAGAATCCTGCTGGTACACCTTCTCCACCAAATGATTTTTGTTGTATTTCAGCTTTTACAGTAGGATTTCTTTCAAGTCTAGCTACTGAAACTAAATTTAAATAGTACATAGTAAGCTCAGCTAATTCTGGTATTTGTGATTGTATAAATATATTAGTTTTTTCTGGGTCTAATCCTACTGCTAAATAGTCCATAGTTACTTCTAATACACTGTCTATTATTTTTTGTGGGTCTTTTGCATTATCTGTTAATGCTTGTTGGTCAGCTATCATTACAAACATGTTGTACTCACCTGAGTTTTGTAATGCTACTCTGTTTTTTAGTGAACCTGTGTAGTGACCTAAGTGAAGTTTTCCAGTAGGTCTGTCACCTGTTAGTATTGTTTTTTTAGTCATTATTCCATCTCCTTAAAATTTTCTATACCTATGTTTCAAGCCATATATCCTTTATATCATTTAAATATATTTTGCCTTATCATAAGCTATTATAAATTAAAAATAATTACTTATATTAAAAAAACTCCGTCCTATATAATAATAGGACGGAGTGTAATATCCGCGTTGCCACCTAGATTGTGTACCATAAGCACACCTCTTAATATTGGTACTAACATACCTCATTTGCTGTAACGTGCAACACACGGTAAAGTCTACTCTCTTGATAGATTTCAATTTACTCCTAAAAGGCCCATTCATTAAATTCCTTCTTGTTAAGATTTCACCATACTTAACTCTCTGTATTGAACCTAAATTTAATTACTCTTCCTTATCGCAGGATTTTTTATATAATTTTCTATTTTAATCTTATTATTTTTTATTTTAATTGTCAACATAATAAGTATACTATATCTTATTAATAAGTATTACCAAAGTTACAATAAAAATTCATTTTTTAAAATCTATTCTAATCATAGAACTTTATCATTTATTCCTCTATAGGCTCTCCCTTGCCATTGTAAGGCAGAGAATCTAACTTATTATAATATTCCTTAAGTTTCTCATGAGCTATTTTCATACGCTTATCTAAATCATTTATATAAATATCTTTATATAAAAATTGCTGTATTATTATAGATGTATCATCTTTATTAGGCATACCTTCCGAATCTCTTGGTTTTTCTAAAGTAAAATCAATGGCATAAAAACTTATACTATTTTCATCTAGAATATTTTTAACATCTAATAAAATCTCACTAGCTATTTTTACAGAAACCTCTTCATTTTCAACATTCAATGTAATACATCCTGCTTCTTTCCCAAGTTCATATATATCATAGCTTTTATCTAATTCTAATTTATTTACATCTATACCATACTTAGGATAAGAAAATATATCTTCAAATTCACTTTCTTCTATATCATCACTTCTTTTTATATCGCCAAATCCTATTTCATTTTTATAAGGAAAATCTTTACTCTCAAATAACTTCTTTGTTTTATTAAAATACGCTGAATTTATTCTTTCATAAGTATTCCATTTGTTTGTTACATTATCCTCATAAGAATCATATTCTACCTTCCCAAAAGGTGATATTGCAATTTCAAAATATGTATCTTTACTTGTAGATGACTTTACGTCTATATGATACCTCCCATCCTTAAAACTATAATAAACTGCTCCTGTTTGTAAATTCATATCTCTATATTCTTTTGATATATATTCTTTCCCATTTTTATTTGCAATCATTTTTGAAACTGGATTTCCTACTAATCCATTTGCAAAATAAAGTATTATTGCAATTAACAAAAATGCCGTTACTCCAGCCCCTATTTTCACACTCTTTTTCATATTATTTCTCCCTCCTGAAAGCTATGTATAATAAAAATCCAATTAAAACTCCTAAAACACATAGTCCACTGTATATAGCCGACCATGTAAAAGGAGACATTACTAATGATATTAAATCAAATCCCCCTTTCATAATATTAGTGATTAATTTATTAATTTTGTTACAGTATTTTTAAATATTTTTTCATTAAAAAAAGTGTAACACTATTTCTAGCATTACACTTTAATTTATTATCTATCTTGATCTGTTACTGCAAATACATATGGTATATTTCTATAATAATCACCAAAGTTTAATCCGTAACCTACAACAAACTTATCTTCTATTGTAAATCCACAGTAATCAGGTACTAATTCTACTTCTCTTCTACTTGGTTTATCAAGTAATACACAGCATTTTATACTTGCTGGATTTTTAGCTTTTAAATGAGTTAAAACATGAGACATTGTATAAGCTGAATCTGTTATATCATCAACAACTAATACATCATATCCTTCTAAATCAGAACTTATATCATTAACTATTTTAACTCTACCTGTAGATTGCTCTCCGTGTCCATAGCTTGATGTAGTCATAAATTCTATTCTTACAGGTACATCTATTTTTCTTACTAAATCAGCACAGAAAACGAAGCTACCTTTTAATAGAGATACTACCAATAATTTTTTCCCAGAGTAGTCTTTAGAAAGCTGCTCTCCTAACTCTTTTATTCTATTATCTAACTGTTCTTCCGAGCACAGAACTTCCCATACTTTTTTATCAATATCCATTGATTAACCTCCTAAATAAATGATGATATTTCCATTTTATAAAAGATTAGCTTCTTTTGCAAGATAGTTTTAGTCAACTTTGTTCATATCATCCATTACGTTTAATATTACTTCGTCAGTTATTTGCATTCCTTTGTCAGAAACTCTACCTAAGTTTTGTATAGATTGCTCAACTTTTGTTCCAACTATACCGTTTAATGGTGGAACTGCATATCCTCCCTTAGCTATAACAGCACTTTGAACTGCTGCTGAAGCTGCTGAAGATAATTTTAATGCACAACCTGCTTTTGCACCATCACATATCATACCACTTAAGTCAGCTATCATGTTTTCTATTGAACCGTTGATATGTTTCATATCTCCACCCATTAACCAAGATATACCAGCAGTTGCCCCAGTTGATGCAGCAACACCACATCCACAAACAGCAGAAAGTCTACCAGTGTAGTTTTTAACGTATGCAGTTACTAAGTGAGATATTGCTAATGCTCTACATAATTTATCATCACCTTGAGGATTTTTTAAATCATAAGCAACTACAGGAAGTATAGCTGTTAATCCGTGGTTACCAGAACCGTTTGAACTCATAACTGGAAGTTTAGCTCCACCCATTCTTGCATCAGAAGCCGCAGCTGTTAACATCATAGCTTGAGTCATTATTCCGTCTCCTAATAACCCTTCTTCCATAGCTTTTTTAATACCAACACCAACACCTATACCGATTTCATTTTCTAATCCGTATTTTGCCATGTCCATATTCATTTTTACACCATCTAATAAGAATTTAATATCTTCAAATTCCATATTTTCAACATTTCTAACTAATTCTTCTATAGTTATAGTATCCATTATGTTTTCTACTTTAGGTGCAGAAACAGCTTCAGTTGTTTCTTCAACTTCTTCGTTTAATAAAACTTCATCATTTTTTTGTAATAAAACAAAGTTATCATGTTTAGTCTTTATTATAACTCTTGAAGTATTGTTTTTACCTTCTAATCTAACTTCTATAACAACCTTTTCCTTTGTATCTAAAGGTGATATATCTATTACTTGTGTATCTACATAAAGTTCAGATGATTTAACATCTTCTTCAGTTAATCCTTCTAATATTGTTAATCCGCCTTCAGATTTTCCTCCAACAAATCCCATAGCTACTGCTATTTTTAATCCTAATCTATCTGTTCCTGGTATTCCAACACACATTGCATTTTTGTAAACGTTAGGACTTACTAATACTTTATGCTTAACTATTTCTTCCCCTAATAATTCTTTTGCCTTAGCACAAGCAAGTGCAACTGCAACTGGTTCTGTACACCCTACTGCTGGTTTTACTTCTGCTCTTAATATATTAACTAATTGATTTCTTAAATCTCTCATTTTAAAATCCTCCTTAAGTACACTATATTTTGTGATATTTTATTATACTATATTTACAAGCAATTAACGTGCCAAATTTCAATTCATATAAAATTAATTATTTTTTAAATTTTATTCTGTTAAGTATTGAAAATATCAGATTTTGTTAGTTTGTATACATTAAAATTCTTATACGGAAAAGTTTATATTTTTACTTAGTATCAAAATGAACGAAAAAAATCTCAAAATGAGAATTCCGTATCATTTTGAGATTAAATCATATCTTTCAAGTTTTCTATATAAAGTTGCCCTAGATATGCCTAAGGCTTTGGCCACTAATTCTTTATCTTTTTTATAATTTTTAAATTTATTAATAGCTTTTATAATTTCATTTTTTTCTAATTCTTCTAAGGTTTTTATTTCATCTTCATTATCATTCTTTATGTTAGGTGTTTTATTTTTTACATTATCTGGTATTATATCTAAAGTTAAAAGTGCTGAGGTAGACATATTTATGCTGTACTCTATAACATTTTGTAACTCTCTAACGTTTCCAGGCCATTTATAATTTATTAGTGTGTGTCTAACACTTTGTTCCATACCTATTACATCTTTATTAAGCTTATGAGCATATTCTTTTATCATATAATCCATTAATAAAGATATGTCATCTTTTCTTTGTCTTAGACTCGGTAATGTTATAGGGATAACTTTTAATCTATAATATAGGTCTTCTCTAAAAGTGCCCTTTTGTACCATTTCTTCCAAGTCTTTATTCGTAGCTGCAATTACTCTTACATCAACAGATACATTAGATTTGCCACCGATCTTGTCGAGTTCTCTCTCCTGTAATACTCTAAGTAATTTAGCTTGTAAATGAAGACTCATATCACCTATTTCATCTAAGAAAATACTTCCATTATGAGCTAATTCAAATTTACCAAGCTTTCCACCTTTCTTAGCTCCTGTAAATGCACCTTCTTCATATCCAAATAATTCACTTTCTAGTAGGTTATCTGGTATAGCTGCACAGTTTACTGCTACAAAAGGATAATCTGTCCTTTCACTATGATTATGGATTGCCCTAGCAAATAATTCTTTTCCCGTTCCACTTTCTCCATTTATTAAAACTGTAGAATTTGACTTGGCAGCAATTAAAGCTTTTTGCTTTGTATGCTCCATTATTTCACTATTTCCAATTATATTATCTAGGGTTATTTTATAATCTTTATTTATTTTATTATAATTTTTTATGGCTTCTTTATTTTCTATAAAATCTATAACATAACCTTTTAATTTGTTCTTCACAGATATCTTACTTATATTATAAATTCCTTTTAAGTTTCTACCTTCTTTTTTATAATAAAAAATTCCTGTTTTATATTTTTCAAAATCCATTTTAGATGGTGTCTTTATGAAATCTAAAATTTCAAATATATTAGCTTTATTCAGCTTATTATCGTCTATATTAAATATTTCTTTGAACTTACTATTATATTTATCTATATTACCTAGAATATCTGTTGATACAACAGCTTTGTTCATACTATTTAATAATATTTCTAGCTTCTTTTTTTCTAACTCTAACTCTTCAGTTTTATTTTGCGCTTTTAATTTATTTGAAATTAAATCTGCCATTCTCCCAAGGAAATTAGTTAAATCCTTGGCATTATCAGTTATAATAGATGATTGCTCTTCATTAAATGCTATTAATCCTACTACTCCATAAGAATATCCATCTAGGGTTATAGGACAGCATACTTCTGCATATTCTTTGCAATTCCCATTATTAGTACATTCTTTACAGATTTCATTTTGTTCTGAATCATCTATGTAAATTAAAACTTGTTCTTCTAAGCATTTTTTGAAAGCTGAATAACCCTTTACCGTTTCCCCAATTTTATTTAAATAAGTTCCAGTACCAGCAATTCTAACTAAATTTTCATCTACTATGGTTACATCTATATTTAAAACAGAAAGCATGGCTTCAGCTATATTTTGAATATCATTTTTTATATCCTTTAAACCATTCATCGTCATCATTCCCTAGTCTTTTTTATTGTAATTAAAGCTCTAATTTCTTTTAGTATCATATAAATTTTATTTAATGTTATTTGTATCGTAACTAAAACTACAAATAACATTGCTATAGCAACAATCGTAAAGTTTATATTCACTCTTATCTCTCCTTATAACAAAAGACTAGGATATCCTAGTCTTTTATTTTATTATTTAATTATATTCTAACTCTTTTACTTTTTTTTTCCTATATAAATATATCTTTTATTTTCAATTTCTTTAAGTAATCCTTCAAATTTAAAAGATTTAAATATATTTAATACTTCATTTGGATAATTATAATGTATATTATTGCCACAGACTCTATGTTTTAAATACTTCAACTTTACTTTTAGATCTTTTAAGTTTAAATCTTCAACAATTACTTCTCCATTATCTTTTAATACCCTACTTATTTCTCTAACTGATTTATTACAATCAGCCGTATAATTTAAATAATCTAATATTATAATCTTATCAAAATAGCTATCATTAAAAGGCATGTATTCTAATTGTCCACTTACAACAGTACAATTTTCATTCATTACATGGGAATAACATATTTCATCTCTTAGGCTGTTTTCTAAAATAGTCACTTGAACTCCAAAAGCCCTTATCCTTTTTCCCATTTGGCCAATATCGCCAACTAATAAAACTTTATTCCCGATATCGTATTTAATATTGTTTAGAAAAGATAATACTTCTTCTGAAAACTCAAGTGCACCGGAACACGATTCATATTTATGATATAGTATACTTTCCACGTTATCCTCCCTATAAAAACCTTAACAAATTACAGTCATTATTAGATTATAATCAATGAATCATAAGTAATCAATACAATAATGGATTATTTTACATTTAAATTATTCCTCCTCTTCCAGTGACACTTTTTTTATCTTTGAAACTGAAACTTCATAAGCCACTTTTTTCACAGCATTACCTGTGTCTGTACGTTTATCATAAGTTCTACTTTGTACTCTTCCCCACATTTGAATCCTATCTCCAACTTGTAATGTTTTGGCAAATTTGGCATTCCTTCCCCAAATAATTGATGGAATATAATCAGATTTATTATAAGGTCTATTTATTGCTACTAATAAATCTGTTATTTCTCTTCCTAAAGGTGTTTTTCTATAAATCGGCATTTTACATATATACCCATCTAAAAATATACTATTCGGATCCTTTGTATCTATCTCTTCAACAGGTTTAATTTCTCTAACAAAAACTGTAAGTACTAATTTGTTTCTATTATCTACATTTTTATTATAAGATCTTAACTGACCAACTACACTAACCAACTTTTCATTCTCAAAATCTATTTCTTCCAGTAATCTTTCTGAAATAGTCATTGGAAGTACGTCGTAAGAATTACTAAGTCTATGAATTCTAATTTTTGTACTATAGAATTTTTCACCAAAAATTTCATGACTAAACTCTAATTCATCCTCCAGTTCTCCTTTTAAATTTACAACATTTGTATCGTCCTTAACAATTATCATATAATTTATCCCCCCAAAATTGTTAATTATAATTTTATCTTTTCTTCTACAATAAATATATTTACTTAAGTAATAATTTATTACATCTAATCCTTTTTTATTAGCTTTTGCTCACCAGATGTATCTATAGAGTAGTTATCTTTATAGATTAAATCTGAAACTTTAACCATAGAATAACCACGTTTGTCTAAGTTTGTGAGAATCTCGTCTAAGTATGCATCAACATTTTCTACATTTGCATGAAATAATATAATTGAACCTGATTTTGTGTTTTTAACTACTCTATCAATAATATGTACTGGACCTATATCTTTCCAATCTCCAGAATCAACATCCCATTTTATAGGATAATAACCAAGTGACTTGCAAACCTCTATAGTCTCCATATCTACGTTTCCAAATGGTGGTCTAAATAAGTTACAATCTTCACCTGTTAATTTTTTTATTTTTTCTGATGTAGTAGTTATTTCTTCTTCCTTAGCTTCTTGTGATATGTCAATAAAAGAACTATGTGTGTTTGAGTGATTTCCAATTTCATGTCCTCTTTTATATATTTCTTTTACTAAATCTTCATTATCATCTACCCAACTTCCAACTAAGAAAAAAGTTACCTTTACATTATGCTTGTCTAATATGTCTAGAATATCTTCTATATTTTTACTTCCCCAAGCAACATCGAAGGTTAATGCAACTTGTTTTTCCTCTGTGTTTACTCTATTAATTGGTGCCTCGTACCTTTCAATCTTTGAACATATAAATCTTACGCCAAACACAATTGCTACATTTATAAGCAAGACACCAAAAAATATAATAAAACTTAGGATAAATGCTTTTGTTCTCTTCTGTTTAGAATTCATATCTTAAACCTCCTAATAAAGTACTTCTACTAATATGTTTATTTAAAAATCCATAAAAAATTACACAAATTAGTTTTACTTTATGGTACAAACAAAAAAACAAATTAAAAATTAGATTTATACTTAAACCTTATAAATATCAATTTCCTTACTAAAAAAGAAATCATTTCTTTTCCTTCTAATAATAAACTTTATTTGATTATTTTTTCAGAATATAATATTTGGATTTGGAGAAATTATAAGTAACAACACGAAGCAAAGTGTTGTGAAAATAATTTTTTCAACTCAAGGAGGAAGTTAACATGTCAACTACTAACAATACAAAAGTGGTTCCTGAAGCTAAAGCTGCTTTAAATCAAATGAAATTAGAAATAGCTGGTGAATTAGGTATGTCTAACTATGAAAATATAGACAAAGGTAATTTAACTGCAAGACAAAATGGATATGTTGGTGGATATATGACTAAAAAATTAGTTGAAATGGCAGAAAGACAAATGGCAGGTAAATAGTTAACTAAATGAATTGAGTAATATGAGGCTACCTAATTAGGTAGCCTTTATTTTATATTTTAATCAATAATACACCTGTTAAGGCATAATAAAGTTATCTACTATTAGTAATATAAGCGAAATGAATTTTTATTCTTAAATAGCACTTTTATTTTTTCATGTTTTAGTTTAATATAGTAATATAATCGTTTAGTGGAGGATAATAATATGTTTGAAAACTCAACGGAGGAGTTAGCTTATCATAAACTTTTAATTTTATATATTTTAGACAAAATCAATATGGATTTAACTAATTCGCAAATTACGCAAGTAGTTTTAGAGACTGATATGATGAATTATTTTTCTCTTCAACAGATTTTATCTCAACTTATGGACTCTAAGTTTATTAAGTTATACAAAGATTCTGGTAGAGAATACTACTGCCTTACTCAAAAAGGACTGGAGACTCTAGAATATTTCTTAACTAGAATACCTGACTTATATGCTACAAAGGTAGATGAATACATAAAAAATAATAAGGAAAACTTATTAGCAGATACTCAAGTTAAATCAAGTTTTGTAAAACAAAGCGAAAATGAATTTATCGTTAATTTAAGAGTAATAGAAAATCAAAGTAACTTAATTGATTTAAACCTGAATGTTTCATCTGAAAAACAAGCAAAACAAATTTGCAATAATTGGAACAATAATGCTTCTAATATGTATGCAGAAGTTATAAATTTATTAATCCGAGATATACACTAGGGCCTACATACAAATAATTGTTGTAGGCTCTTTTCCTACTTTGATTTCTTTTATTAATTGATTTGTTGCTGTATCATATACTTTTACTGAGTTTTTCTGAGTGTCTGATACAAATAACATCTTTTCATCTGGGGATATTTCTAACCCTTGTGGTATTCCATCTATATTAATACTTCCAATGTACTTGCCGTAATTGTAATCAATCATTTTTATGCACTTATAGCCTAAATCTGCTATATATACTTTTTTATCCTTATAATTAAAGGACATTTGTACCGGTAATAAGAATTGATCTAAGATTCTTTTTGTTCTTAAAGTCTCTTCATCAATAACCACAACTTTTCCATCTAAAGTTGATACATAAATTTCACCCTTATACTTATCTAACTGAACATGCCAAGCTTTAAAATCCACATCTATTTTTTTTTCGATATTTTTGTCAATTATATCAATACAAGTTATGGAATCTATACATGGTACATATAATTTTTTTCTTGGCAAATCAAAACAAAAACCATGAGGCATGTTATCAACAGTAATCATACCTATAGGATCCAAGCTCTTTTTATCCATAAAGTAAATACTATTAGAGTCCTCATTGGCAATAAAAATTTCTTCACCATACAAAGCTATTTGACTTAAACTACCTCCTATAGATGAAGAATCTATTATTTTTTCATTGGTCATGTCTAAAACATATAAAATGCCATTACTTGAGCTTGGTAGATACATTTTATTTTCTTCTTTATCAATGCAAAAGTGATGTGGATATATATTTTCATCTAATTTTATCTCCCTATCCAAAGTTAAGCTCTCGTAGTCTATTATACTTATGCTTTTTGATAAATAATTAGAAATATACACCTTCAAAGCGTCCCCCCCTTTCTATTAATTTAATACTATAATAATATATTAGCTTTATTATATAATTATTCTTTTATCTAGTTGCTTTATAAGTTTTCTATTGATATTATATTATTTATCATTATATTTTTAAGGAGTAGTGAATATGAAAATAGAATTCCAAACTAGCGGTGTATGCTGTCGTCAAATAATATTAGAGATTGATGAAAACAATAAAATAAGTGAAGCTATATTTGAAGGTGGATGTAACGGAAATTTATCAGGTATAAGCAGGTTAATAGTTGGTCAAGATGCTAAAGATGTAGCTGAAAAATTACAAGGAACTATATGTGGTTCTAAAAATACTTCTTGCCCAGATCAATTATCAAAAGCAATATTAGAAGTTTTATAAACATAAAAGGTGGTCATCAGACCACCTTTTTCATTATCTACTTAACTAATTTTCTAACAGCACCTATCATATATAGAGAACCTGCCGAAATAATTACATCATCTTCTTTTGCATTATCTAGTGTATATTTTACTGCATCTTCTATATTTTCAATGGCTATAACACCATCTACGTATTTTTCTATTTTCTCTTTTAATTCTTCACAATTCATAGATCTATCACTATCAGGAGTAGTAGTAATTACTTTATCAAACTTATCCATAAGTAATTCTAATACGCTATCAATATCCTTATCTTTTAACATACCTATTAATAAAGTCATTTTCTTTCCATTAAAATGTTTGTCTAAAGCCTTTGTTAAAGATCTTGCTCCGTCTTCATTATGAGCCCCATCTATTATAAAAGTAGGCTTGTCCTTTATTTTTTCGATTCTACCTGGCCATTTAGTATTTAAGAATCCATTTCTAATAGCTTCTTCACTAATTTCCACATTTCTTTCATTTTTTAATACTTTTATTACTGTTAAAGCCAACACTGCATTATTAACTTGATGCTCTCCTATTAATTTAATTTCCATATCTTCCATATCTTCACCTAAGATATTACAATCAAATACTTGAGAATTTATATCTGATTTTTTTAATACCATTTTATTAAAGTCTGCTTCCATATATTTTGTGTTTTTTTCTTTGCAAACTTCTTTTATAACATCTTCTGCTTCTTGTTTTTGTTTATAAACTACAGCAATACTATTTTTTTTTATTATACCTGCTTTTTCATAAGCTATTTTTCCTAATGTATCTCCCAGAACACCTATATGATCTAAACTTAAAGATACTATAACACTAACTAAAGGTGATTTTACTACATTAGTAGCATCATATCTTCCTCCTAAACCAACTTCTAAAACAACATAATCTGCTTTTTGTTCATAGTAATAGTAAAATGCCATAGCAGTTTCTATTTCAAACTCAGTAGGGTATGCATAACCTTCCTTAACCA
Organism: Terrisporobacter sp.; assembly: GCA_036648085.1. Taxonomy (GTDB): domain Bacteria; phylum Bacillota; class Clostridia; order Peptostreptococcales; family Peptostreptococcaceae; genus Terrisporobacter. Next base: position 15,413 of record JAVXJA010000038.1, on the reverse strand, counting down.
TTTCTTCTATCTTATATTTCATGATAGTCACAATTCTAGCTACATCTTCCTCTGGTATATTCTGTCCATCTAATCTTATTCTCTCTGTAAATGTTTCTAAATACGGAGATGTATACAAACCTACTTTATAACCTTGAGATATTAATGTATTTGAAATAAATGAACATACTGAACCTTTTCCATTAGTTCCTGCTATGTGAACTATTTTAACCTTGTCCTGTGGGTTTCCAAGTAGTTCTAATAATTTAAATGAATTTTCTAATCCTAATCTCATTCCAAATTTATGTGATTCTTCTATGAATTTAAGTGCCTCTTTGTAATTCATTTTTATCCCCCTTGTGATTGAATAATTTATATATACACTATTAAATAATATCACATAAATACATATTTTTTATGGATTTCTACTTAATTTCACTGATGTAATTATGATAATTTTAACAATTATTATATCTCAATATTAATGAAATATAAATTGTGATTCTTACATAAAATATATTAAAATGTAAGTATAACTTTGGGTTATAATAATATTAAGAGGTGATTTTATATGACTGATAACAACAATATAAGCTCTAACTTACCTAAAGAATTAAAAATCCAACTAGACATTTTAGCAACAGAAAATCATACTACAGTAGATAATTTAATAATCAATATACTAAACAATTATGTAAAAAATGAATTTTCTGATTCAGACGATATTATAGAATAATAAAATAGCCAGTACAGATAGCATTATTTTAGCTACCTGTACTGGCTATTTATATATTTTTAGATAATTAATTCAAAACCACTAAAAATATCTATTTTAGTTTTGCTTCTATATTTTCAAGTCTTTCAACAACTGATTGCATCATTTCTTCAAACTTTTCTTTTTTAGCTTTTTCTTCATTAACTAAGCTTTCTGGAGCTTTAGCTAAGAAACCTTGATTAGAAAGTTTTCCATTAACTCTTTTAATTTCCCCTTCTAATTTAGCTTTTTCTTTAGTTAATCTTTCTTTTTCTTTTTCAAAATCAACTAATTCATCAAGTGGTATAAATATTTTAGCTCCGTTTATAACAACAGATACTGCATCTTCTGGTATGTTATTTTCGTTTTCAGCTATTTCTACACTTGAAGCTGATGCTAAAGTTACAAAGTACTCACTAGTAGCTTCTACAGCTACTTTTTTCTCTTCTGTGGGAACTATTATTACTTTAGCTTTCTTAGATGGTGGAACATCCATTTCAACTCTAGCATTTCTTATGTTTCTTATACCATCCATAGCCAATTCCATCATTTCTTCTTCACTAGCCATGTTGTCTTCTTCTTTGTAGTGAGGCCACTGAGCTATAACTATACTTCCTTCTACAGTTGGAATACAAGTGTATATTTCCTCAGTTATAAATGGCATATATGGATGTAATAATTTTAATATAGTTTCAAGAACATAAGTTAATGTATATAAAGCTGCTTTCTTAGCTTTAACATCATCACCATATAATCTTGGCTTAACTATTTCTATATACCAGTCACAGTATTCTGTCCAAGCAAAGTCATAGATTTTTTGTGCTGCTATACCTAAATCAAATTTATCCATATTGTCTATAACTTCTTTAACAACATTATTAGCTCTAGATATTATCCATTTATCAGCTATAGTTAAATCAGCTTCAACAGCTTCTCTACTTAAACCATTCATTATTTCTTCATCTATATTCATAAATACAAACCTAGATGCATTCCATAATTTATTAGCAAAGTTTCTAGAAGATTCAACTCTTTCCATGTAGAATCTCATATCATTTCCTGGAGAGTTTCCTGTTACTAACATGAATCTTAAAGCATCAGCTCCGTATTGGTCTATTACTTCAAGTGGATCTATACCATTTCCTAATGATTTACTCATTTTTCTGCCTTCAGAGTCTCTTACTAGTCCATGTATTAATACATGATCAAATGGTTTTTCATTCATACAGAACATTCCTGCAAATGCCATTCTTACAACCCAGAAGAATATTATATCGTACCCAGTAACAAGTACGTTAGTTGGATAGTAGTAATTTAATTCTTCAGTATTATGAGGCCATCCCATTGTTGAGAAAGGCCATAAAGCAGATGAGAACCAAGTATCTAGTACGTCTTCATCTTGTTTGAATTCTGTATGTCCGCATTTACATTTTTCTGGTGCTTCAGCCGCTACTACTACTTCTCCACATTCTTGACAGTAGTAAGCAGGTATTTGATGACCCCACCATAACTGTCTAGATATACACCAATCTCTTATATTATCTAGCCATTGCATATATGTTTTTCCATATCTGTCTGGCACAAATTCTAAATCTTTATTTTGTAATATATCTATAGCAGGTTTTGCTAATTCATCCATTTTAACGAACCATTGCTCTGATAATCTTGGCTCTATTACAGTATGACATCTGTAACAAGTACCAACAGCATGTGGATGGTCTTTTACTTGAATTACAAATCCTTGCTCTTCTAAGTCTTTCATTAATTGTTTTCTACACTCATATCTGTCCATACCTTGGTATTTTCCAGCAAGTTCATTCATAGTTCCATCTTCGTTCATTACGTTGATTTCTTCTAAGTTATGTCTTTGACCTACACCAAAGTCATTAGGGTCATGAGCAGGAGTCATTTTAACTACACCAGAACCGAAATCTTTATCAACATAATCATCTGCAACTATTGGAAGTTCTCTCCCTACTAATGGAAGTATTGCCGTTTTTCCTACTAAATGAGTATATCTTTCATCTTCTGGATTTACTGCTATACCAGTATCCCCAAGCATAGTTTCTGGTCTAGTTGTAGCTATTTCTAAGAACTCATTACTATCCTTTAAGAAATATTTAATATGATAGAAGTTTCCGTCTTTTTCTTCATGTTCAACTTCAGCATCAGATAAAGTAGTTTTACAATCTGGACACCAGTTTATAATTCTATTTCCTCTGTATATTTGACCTTTTTCGTAAAGTTTTACAAAGAACTCAGTAACTGCTTCGTTACATCCTTCATCCATTGTAAATCTTTCTCTATCCCAGTCACAAGAATTTCCTAACTGTTTCATTTGATCTACTATTATTCCACCAAATTCTTCTTTCCAGTCCATCGCTCTTTTTAGGAATTCTTCTCTTCCTATTTCGTACTTAGTTTTTCCTTCTTGTTCTTTTATTCTTTCAACAACCTTAACTTCTGTTGCTATAGATGCATGGTCTGTACCTGGTTGCCATAATGTTTCAAACCCGTCCATACGCTTCCATCTTATAAGAACATCTTGTAATGTATGATCAAGTGCATGCCCCATGTGTAATTGTCCTGTTATATTAGGTGGTGGTAAAACTATACAGAATGGTTCTTTATCTGGATTTGGACTTGATTTAAAGTAACCTTTTTCTAACCATTCATCGTAAAGTCTTTTTTCAAAGTCTTTTGGATCATAAGTCTTTGATAAATTTTTCATTGTCATTGTATCTTCCTCCTTTTATTATGTAATTGCTCTTGTTTTTAATTTTGTATCATTCTCTATTTAAATATAAAAAGAGCCCTTCATCCTTATATAAATAAGGACGAAAAGCTCGCGTTACCACCTTAATTCCACTAATCAGATATTTCAAGTATCTTATACAATACTTTACTAATTAGGGCTCTCAATGGATTCTAACGGTTCCCACCGTCTAAGCTTACTATTAGTTCAGCAAAGAAACTCCAAAGCTACCTTCTGTAAATATTGACTAAGAAAATCTTTCAGCTATTGATTTCCCTCTCTTTTAGTATAATTACATACTCCTCTTTTTCACAGTTTTTATTTCAAATTATTATTAATAATTATTATAACTAATTACTAGGATTATTGTCAATTTAATTATCTATATTAATTACACATTAGATTTGTTACCAAAAGTTTTTAGGTTTCATATCTTGAGTTATTGGACGTATTTCATACCCTCTTTGTTTTAAAATTTTTATAATATTTTCTAAACAATCTACTGTTCTTTGGTTTTCATGTAAAAGAATAACTATTTCATCCTTTTCTCTAGCATAGTATAAAATATTGCTTACTATTTGATCTTCAGTTGATTTCCAATCCTCTGTATCAATAGTCCAGTCCCATACTAAAAAACCTTCTTCAATAAACTTTTCATATACAGTTCTTAACATGTATGGCTTGCTTCCATATGGTATCCTAACAAGCTTAGATGTTTTACCTGTAATATTATAAAATGTTTTGCTACATGTTTTAAATTCTTCTATAGCAGAGTCTTCAGTTTTATATAATTCTTTTAATTCGTGACTTACTCCATGGAATCCTATGCCGTGATTTTCAGATTCCATTCGTTTTACGGCATCTTTAAATACTATCATATTATTATTTAACATAAAAAATGTACCTTTAACATCATTTTCATCTAATATATTCAATATAGTAGAAGTATATTTTGAAGGTCCATCATCAAAAGTTATATAAGCAACCTTTGTATTAGTGATACCTTCTATTTCTTTTCCATTAGTTAAAGATATTAGTGTAATAATAAGCATAAAAAAAACAAATGACTTAATTATTATATTTTGGGTTCTTTTTCTCATCTCTATCACTCTTTTGCTTTTATATTTATATAATAATTATGTGCCTAATATTATCCTTTTATACTATATAAAATTAATTATTAGTACCTGTTAATTCGTCAAGAACTGTCATTTTTTCGATTATTTTATTTAAATGGAAATTAAATACTGGACTTTCACTATCGTCTATTTTTAAATTAATTTTCTCATTTTTATATAATTTCTTTACCCTTTTATAATTTTCTTTATTTATACATAATTCCTTTTCTAAAAGCTCAATAGATTTTATATGGAAATAAATTTGTCTGCATAAATCTAAATTTTTATCTATTATATCTAAATTAAATTCTCCATTACTATAATTTAATTCATCAATAAGCTTTGAGTAAATAGCTTCACAAGATTTGATTTTTTCATCTATATTTTCTATTTGTATATCTTCTTTGCTTATAACTATTGATTTCATATGATCTTTAAATAAACCTTTAATCATTGTAAATTGTTTCATTGTATTATCATAATAATTAGGTCTAGCAACGCTGTAATTTACAATAAGTCCTACTATTACACCTACTGATGTATCAATTATCCTTTGTATGGCATATGTCAATGGTGAACTATTTATATAGCCTAAATATAATGAGAAAAATGTAACACTAGATACTACTAGCGAAGATAGTTTAAATATTTCACAAAATTTTATTACTATCATAATTCCCAGCCCAGCTAAAAATGGATTTGCTGGTGAAATTAAAACTAAGAGAAATCCTACTAGTCCTCCTATTAAAGTCCCAAATATCCTTTGAAACCCTTGCTTATAGGAAGTCTTTATTGTATCCCCCATAGTTACTACACAAGCTACAACACAGTAAAACATATTGTCCACTGCAAATCTAGTCAATAAGCAGCAAAGTGTTACTGCTAAACCAGTTTTTATTGTTCTCATCCCTATTACTTTATTAATCCGCATTTTTTTCCTCCAAAGATGTCTGTAATTACCTATACTAGTATAATATATTTTTTAATACTATTAATAGTATTTCATATATTTTCTAGTTTAAAAATGTCTACATAAAAAAATAAAACTGTATAAAACAGTTTTATTTTTTAATATTTATCCAATTTCAATCATTTCTCCATTTTTAGCATAAATGATTTTTTCACATACATTAGTTATATGATCACCTATTCTTTCAAGATATCTACCTACAAATACAAGTCTCATACCTTGATTAATATTATTAGGATCATTATGCATAACTTTTAAACAATCCTGTCTTACTTTAGTATATAACTGATCTACTTCTTTATCCCTCTCCGCTGTTTTATAAGCTAAATCTGCGTCGTCATTTTTAAGTGCATCCCATAAGTTTTGTAACATTTCCACACATATATCTTTCATTAAAGGTATATCAATTAATTCTTTTATAAAAGGTTCCCCTCCTATTTCAAGACTCTCTACACATATATTAGTTGCATAGTCACCTATTCTCTCAAGCTCTGTTGATATATCAGAAAGAGCATAAATATATCTTAAATCTTTTGCCAATGGCTGTTTTAATGCCATTAGCTCTATACTTCTATCTCTTATATATTCTCTTAAAATATCAATATCATCATCTCGTCTTATTATTTTTCTAGTATTTTTCATATCCTTTTGTATCATACATTCTACCGATGAGTCTACAGCTTCTTGGCACTTTTCAATCATTCTTAGTGTATACTCTTTTAAAGATTGAATGCTTACATCTAAATTAGTAATAACCATTTTTTCTCCCCTTCTACTTGATTAAAAGTAAATCTTAACCAAATCTTCCTGTTATATAATCTTCTGTTCTTTTGTCCCTTGGAACAGTAAAGATATCTTTAGTATTATTATACTCTATTAGCTCTCCATTTAAAAAGAATCCTGTTTCATCAGAAATACGAGCTGCTTGTTGCATATTATGAGTAACTATTACTATTGTGTACTCTTTTTTTAGTTCAAAAATTAATTCTTCTACTTTTGCAGTCGATATAGGGTCTAAAGCAGAAGTTGGCTCATCCATTAATATTACATCTGGCTTCATTGCTATAGTTCTAGCTATACAAACTCTTTGTTGCTGTCCACCAGAAAGCCCAAGAGCTGGAGTTTTTAATCTATCTTTTACTTCATCCCAGATAGCTGCTCCTTTTAAACTTTCTTCTACTATTTTATCTAACGTTTTTTTATCTTTTATTCCATGTATTCTTGGTCCATATGCCACATTATCATAAATACTCATGGGGAATAAATTAGCTTTTTGGAATACCATTCCTATTTTAGTTCTTAATTTTATAACATCATTATTTTTATAAATATCTTCTCCGTCAACTTCAACTATTCCATCTATTTTAACACTGTCTATTAAATCATTCATCCTATTTAAAGTTCTTAAAAAAGTTGATTTACCACATCCAGATGGTCCTATTAAAGCTGTTACTTTATTTGATTTTATATCCATATTTATTTTATTAAGAGCTTGTTTTTCTCCATAAAATAAATCTAAGTCTCTTACAGTTAATTTATTTCTATCTACTATACTCATCATCTTATCTCCTCATTTTGAAAATTAACTTTGTTCCTATTTTATTAAAAGCTACTGTATACTGCCCTTACTTAATCTTCTTACAATAAATTTAGCTAATGTATTTAATGCTAACACTATTACTATTAATACAACTCCCACAGTTGCCGCTCCACTAATATCTCCCATTTCTTTTGTTAAAAGATATGAGTGAACTGTAAGTGTTCTAGCACTATCAAATACAGATGTTGGCATATTAGCTACAGTTCCTGCTGTTAATAATATGGCTGCAGATTCACCAATAACACGACCTATTGATAAAATAACACCTGAAAGTATTCCAGAAAGAGCACTTGGTAAAATAACTTTATATAAAGTTTGGAATTTTGTTGCTCCCATGGCAAGGGATCCTTCCCTATATTCATTTGGTACGGTTTTTAAAGCTTCTTCTGTTGTTCTAATAATTACTGGAAGAATTATTATAGCTACTGTTAATGCCCCAGATATAATTGAGTATTGCATTTTTAATGTTACTACAAAGAAAATCCCTCCGAATAACCCGTATATTATAGATGGTATTCCTGATAAACACTCTGTAGCAAATCTTATTATTTCTACTATCTTTCCTTTTTTAGCATATTCATGAAGATATATAGCCGATAAAATTCCTATTGGTGTTGCTATTCCTATGGATATAAGAACCATATATACTGTACTAACAACCATAGGGAAGATTCCACCATCTCCTGATGCTGAATAATCACTAAATATATAATCTAAACTAATTCCTTTTATTCCGTTAACAAATATAAATCCTACTATTAATACTAATATACCTACAGTTATAAATGCTGATAAATATAATAGAGTATTTAAAATATTATCTTTGAATTTTCTCATCCTACTCTACTCCCTTGCTTGAAAGTTTTCTTAATACTAGGTTAAGTATTAAAATGAACATAAATAATACAACTCCAGTTGCAAATAGCATTTCTTGGTGAGTGCCATATGCATATCCCATTTCAAGAGCTATATTTGTTGTTAATGGTCTTACACTATCTACTAAAGAACTTGGTATTATTGGAGAGTTTCCTGCAACTAGTATTACTGCCATTGTTTCACCTATTGCTCTACCCATTCCTAATACTACTGCTGCTAATATTCCTGATTTTGCAGCTGGTAATGTAACTTTAAAAATAGTTTCTATTTTTGATGCTCCTAAAGCTAAAGAACCTTCTTTAAATGCTTTCGGAACTGCTTTAATTGCTGTTTGAGATACTGAAATTATTGTTGGTAACATCATTATTGATAAAACTAAAATTACGGCTAATAAACTTTGACCCTTTGGTAAGTTTAATGCACTTTGTATTCTTGGGACAACAAAAGCTAGCCCAAATAATCCGTATAATACCGATGGTATACCTGCAAGTAATTCTACTGCTGGTGATATGATTTTTTGTACTGGTTTAGGTGCTATTTCAGCTAAAAATACTGCTGTAAATATTCCTATTGGTACCCCTATAAGTATAGAACCTGCTGTTGCTATTATTGATGCTATTATCATTGGAGATACTCCGAATTTATCTGAACCTGGTAACCAATCTGTTCCCGTTAGGAAATCTATGAATGAATATCCTTTAAATAAGAATGGTGTAAGTCCTTTATAAAATACAAACCCTATGATAAGTAATAAACTAAGTACAGATATTGATGCACTTATCATAAATACTTTGCTTGATATATTCTCTATTAAATATTTTCTTTTATTTCTTTTATTTTTTACTGATTCTTTGGTGACGATTTGATTTTTTCCTGTTGCTTGTTGATTAATCAAAACACTTCCCCCTTTAATTTATTATTTGTTTATTAATTGCCCTTACAGTTTTATAATACCGTTGAAAAGTTAAGAGTATATTAGGTTTATGTTAAGGTTGTGTAAAATTCACTTCGCCTGAGCGACGTGTCGGCCAAACACTTCATGTCGCCAACGTCTAAGCCTTTGCTTCGTAGCAGACTTATCCCGTTGCTCAAAATAAAAAAGACAAACTTATGTATCAAGTTTGTCTTTTCATTGAAATTTAATTTTTATAATACTGTATTAACAATTATTTATTTTTTTCTTCTTTGTTCATCTAAATATGATGCTGCTGAAAGAGCTGCTACATTTCCTTCTCCTGCAGCTTTAATATACTGATATGGAACTCCAACAATATCTCCTGCAGCAAAACATCCAGGTAAATTAGTTTTCATTAATCTATCAACTGCTACGTGATTTCCATCTAACTCTAGTCCTGGAACTAATTGTCCTGGAGAAATACTATCTCTTAAAATAAATATCCCGTCTGTCTCTATTTCACTATTTTTTAATATTAACTTGTTAACAAATTGTTCTCCTACTATTTCTATAGGAATGTCTTTTATAATTTCTATATTTGAATCTACCTCTACCTCTTCTTTATACATAGGCATATAATAAACTTTTGATGCAATTGAAGAAATGAAGTTAGCTTCTGCTTCTTCATGCTTATTGTAAGAAATTATAGTAACAACTTTATCTTTATATAAAGGAGCATCGCAAGTTGCACAATACCCAACGCCTCTACCTAAGAATTCTTCTTCACCTTTAAAAGGCTTTCCAAAGTTAACACCAGTTGCTAATATTATTGAACTTGCTTCATAAGTTTTGTTAGTTCCCATTAATGCAAAGTAATCTCCCATTGAATAAATGTTATTTATCTTTTCTTCTTCAATATCTATATTCATATCTTCTAAGTGTTTAGCAAATTCATCTCTAATTTCTGCTCCACTTTTACCATAGAATCCTAAATAATTATTAACTTTATGAGCTTTTACTAACTTTGTACTTAATTCTTTAGTTCCAAATATTATAAAATTTTTCTTTCTTATACTTGCATTTAGTGCAGCTGATAAACCAGCTGACCCACTTCCTATTATGGCTATATCATATCTTTCGCTCATATTTTTCCTCCTAATGTAAGTTTATTTTAATAATTTTTCTATATCATCCTTAATTTTTAATGGAGATACAGTAGGTGCATATCTTTTAATTACATTTCCTTTACTATCAATTAAAAACTTAGTAAAGTTCCATTTTATTTTATCACCTAATAAACCTTTTGTTTTATTTTTTAAATATTTATAAAGTGGATGTGCATTTTCTCCATTTACATCTATTTTCTCGAACATAGTAAATGTTACCCCATAATTAAGTTGGCAAAACTCATATATTTCATCATTACTACCAGAATCTTGTTTTGCAAATTGATTACAAGGAAAACCTAATATTTCAAGTCCACTATCTTTGTATTCTTGATAAATAGTTTCTAAATCCTTAAATTGAGGTGTTAAGCCACATTTGCTTGCAGTATTTACTACTAAAACAACCTTTCCTTCGTAATTACTCATTGATACTTCTTGTCCATTCATTCTTGTCGCTGAAAAATCATAAAATTTCATATTTATTCTCTCTTTTCTTATTTTAGTATTTTTTAATATAGTTTACATAAATTTAATTTAATTCAATCAATTATTAGAAAATATAAAGTTAAATCTTTTAAACTTAACTTTATTATAATGATTTTAATATTTTATCTAAATATTCTTTAAGCATGATAATATCTTCTTTATTATTATCCTTAAAATTACAGTACATTAAATCAGGTACTTCAAGTACGTCCTCTTTTAATACTCTACCTTTTTCCGTTAATTCTACTGTAACTACTCTATCGTCATCTTTATTTCTATACTTATTAACTAACCCCATAGATTCTAATTTCTTAACTACTGGTGTAAGTGTCCCAGAATCTAAATGTAGTCTTTTTCCAAGTTGCTTAAATAATATTGTATCTTCTTCCCACATTACTAGCATAGCAATATATTGTGTATATGTTAGATTATGTTTATCAAGTAATGGCTTATATAACTTTATAACTTCTCTTGATAATGCATATAAAGAAAAACAAACTTGATTTTCTAATTTTAATTTATTTTGATTATCCATTTATTCTTAACTCCAATTCAATTTGTATAAATTTAATTTAACTCAATTAAATGTTAATATCATTATATATCCTATTATCTTCACTGTCAATTTTTTTATTACAAATTAATAGGAGACCCTACCACTTTTTATGATAGAGTCTTCTACCTCATACTTTTTCTATATAAACATAAAATGCTAACTATTAATGCTGTTTGATTTATATCACTTAGGTTCACACCTCTACACTGGTGAGGAACTGTAGATCCTAAATAATATATTTCGTATACGACCTAAAAAACTACTACATTCTTGGCTTATTTCTATAAATTTTTATTATTTTTTAATTGTCATAATAAAAAAACATACTACATTTAATAGTATGTTTCTACATAAAATATGATTTTTATTTTATCTTAATCTATAAATTCTATTAAGTTTTCTCCTAATTTAGCTACTCTAGCTAATGAGTAAACATCGTATCCCTTATCTTCTAACTTACCTCTTCCAACTTGGAAAGACTTCTCTATAACAATTCCTATTCCTGCAACTGTTGCACCAGCTTCTTCTACTAATCTAGCTGCACCTTGAGCTGCTTCTCCGTTTGCTAAGAAATCGTCTATTATTAATACTTTATCATCCTTGTTTATGTAATTTTTAGATAAAGTTAATTCATAGTTCATTGCTTTTGTAAATGAATGTACTGTTGTTTGATAAACTTCTCCATTTAATATTTTTGATTGTTGTTTTTTAAGAGTTACCATAGGTAAATCCATTTGTAAGGCAGTCATAGCTGTAGGTGCTATTCCTGAACTTTCAATAGTAAGTATTCTAGTAATACCATGATTTTTAAAGTATTCTTTAAAATAAGTTCCCATATTATACATTAATTTTGCATCTACTTGATGATTTAAAAATGAATCAACCTTAAGTACTGTTTCGTTTAATGCTCTTCCATCTGCTAATATTCTTTCTTTTAATTCTCTCATTTACATTCCCTCACATTCTAATTCTTCTATATTCTCATTTATAATTTCGTTTTCTACTTCTTTTTTATTATCTCTTAATATTATATTTAAAACTAAAGCAACTATTGTACCTGTTGATATTCCTGATGAAAATATCATTTTTAATTCTTCTGGTAGGTTCACTAAGAAGTCTGGTCTAAAAGTAACTCCAAGACCTAAACCTATAGATGTTGCTATTATTAGTAAATTTCTATCATTTATTTCTACTGAACTTAAAGTCTTTATTCCTGATGCTGCAACTGTTCCAAACATTACTATACCAACTCCCCCAAGTACTGGTTGAGGTATTCCGTTTATTAATGCAGCAAATTTAGGGAATAAACCAAGTATTATTAATAATACTCCTGCCATAATTGCCACATGCTTACTAGCAACTTTTGTTAAAGGTATTAGTCCAACATTTTGACTAAAAGATGTATTTGGAAATGCTCCAACAGCTGCTCCACATATACTCCCTACACCATCTGCCAGAACTCCTGAACCTACTCTATCATCATCCATATCTACATTAGATACTTCTCCTATAGCTTTTAAACAACCTACTGTTTCTATAGTTGTAACAAAATAAGCTGGTAAAAATGCTATTAATGCTTTTAAATCGAAAGTTACACCATACTGGAATATTTGTGGTATAGATATTAAACCGGCTTGTGATACTGATGAAAAATCTACTTTTCCAAGAGGTATACATATTAAATATCCTACAACCATTCCAATAAGTATAGATGCACTACTTAATATTCCTTTTCCATATCTATTTAAAAGTAATGTAATCATCATTACAAACATTGCTATAGATACGTTTGTCAAACTACCATAATCAGCAGCCCCTACTCCTCCAGCTGCCCAATCCATCGATACTGGAATTAATGTAAGACCAATTAAACATACTACTGTTCCCGTAACTATTGGTGGAAATAACTTCATTAAGGGTTTTATAAAATAACTTAATATAATTTCAAAAAATGCTCCTAATATTGTTGCCCCAATAATTCCTGGTAATCCTAATACTGATCCTACTGAAATAGATGGTGATACAAAGGTAAAATCTGTTCCCATTATACATGCAACTCTAGAACCAACTCTTCCCACACCTCTTGCTTGTATTATAGTAGCTATACCTGCTGCTAATATTGATGCACTAATTACTGCCGTTGACATAGCTGCATCAAATCCTAATGAACTAGATATAACTAAAGGAACTACTATTATCCCGCCAAATGCTGCAAATATATGCTGAAGTCCTAATAATATTTTTGTTCCTAAATTTGGATTATCATTTACTTCATATTTTAAATTACTTTTGTGTTTCATACTTGATGAATTCATAACACTTTCTCCCATAAATTTATTTTGTATTAATGACTCAGTTTCTAATAGGTAAATAGTATAATTTCCTTACAATTTAAAAAAACACCTCGATAAAAATATCGAGGTGTTTGTCCGAAAAATAAATATATAATTGCTTATACTTATACTATTTTTTTAACTATACCTCGTAGTCTACTATTTTATGGTTAGTAGGTAGAAACTTGCGGACCATATTACCGCTAAATATACGAGTCATTTAATTTTATCTTATTGTATCATATTTCTTTGATTTGTAAATAGCATTTTGTATACTTGTTATAAAATAACAAGTATATGTATATAAATGTAGGCCACTAGGGTATGAGTTTTCTCCACGATAAGTATCTTCTGTTAAGAATCTTCCATCTTCAGGATTGTAATATCTGGCATTTAAATAATATAATCCTGTTTTCTTATCGTAAATTCCACCTGTGTAACAGATTTCATTGAAGAAGTTTTCATCACCTTTTATCTCTGTTTCACCAAAGTCAGTGTATTCATAAGCTACTTCACTTTTTCCTTCTACACCTACAACATTGGTTGTACTTTCACGCATGTCCTTGTTGTAGAAGTAGTACTTTTCACCTTCAGAACTTGATATATCTCTAACTGTTGCAATTACATTTTCACTAGTTCCCATTAAATTAAGACTAGTTACTCCTGTCATTATTTCAGTATTGTCTGGTGTTTCTAGCTCTGTTGATTTATCTGCACTTCCTGTTGTATAAAGTACTGAGTCGTTTTGGTAATAGTACTTAGTTGATTGACAATTTTCTGATTTTTCAACTCTTTCTCCATTTCCATTTCTATCATAAGTATATGCTATACTTATACACCTTTCAAAACTTAAAATTATAGTTGTAATCAAAATATTGCATAGCAATTCTATTTGCTATGCAATATATAAACTGTAATTTAATTAATGCTATATTTCACTAAAAATCTTTAATCAATCTTACCATTAATACCATACAAATAGTTTATTAAAATATTCATATCTCTCAACACATATTCCATATTTGAGATTTTCATCAACTAGCACTAAATCACTATAACCCTCTTTAAATTTACAAAATTCAGCGATACTATCTAAATACTTAAAAAAATCTTCTACTTTTATTTTTATCGCTCCACATTCTCTATCTTCATAATGAAGTACTATTGCATTTTCATCAAAAAATATTTTAAATACCTCCTCTAAATTTGCTACTTTGTCTAGATTAAGTTCTACATCAGTATTAATTTTTTCTTGATTAGGTAGTTTATCAATTTTATTATAAACCTCTTCAGATATTCTAATAGTATCTTCAATTGAAATAAATGAATCTACTTCTATGCAATTTATAACTTGATTCCATGTCTTACATATACAATTTATTTTTGATTTAATTTTTAATTCTTTAATTCTTTCGCGCCTATGTTCTTTATTATTCATACACTTACCTCTTTTTTCTATATCCTCTAAAATCTTCTGGAAAATGTCCTTTATACTGTTCATATCTGCCTTTTTTTAATGGACTACCTTTCTTACTACCAGCACCATGAAAATGAGGTCCTCTTCCCATTTTATCTTCAGCATGTTTTATAATATACTTCTTTTTTCCATCAACAAAAAATTCATAAACTGTTCTATTCTCTGAGCTAATATCATAAACATATTTATGTGTTTTATATTGTATTGATTTTGGTATTCCAGCTGCTTTTTTTGCATCTCTAAAAGATTGTCTACTTGTCTTTTGCTGAGTACATGAATTATGCACCAGCACATTAGCATCAGATACAAAATAAGTATGGAAATCCTCAACCTCAAAGTTATATACAGCTATCAATTCATTTTGAACTACTTTATCTACATTCTCAACTTCAGCTTTTTCACCTGATTGAAGAACTACTACATCTCCTTCTTCAATCATACTTGCAGG
>JAVXJA010000037.1:0-28253 GCA_036648085.1 Terrisporobacter sp. | reverse complement strand
TCCATTTTCACCCTATCACATTGAATTTTTCTTACTTTTCATATTCCAAAATATCCCTCCTTAATAATTAAAGTTTTCTTCCCATTTTTATCTTCTATCAATGTACTTATGCTTTTACGTTCATAATCAAAAGGTATCTCATCCACTTTATAATAATCTGTTCTTAATTGCTGAAAATGACTTTCTTTTCCAGTCATATCTTTGCATTTTAAAATAGCTCTATCAATTGGATTACTTATTCCTGATTGAAATAAACTATTTAAGTATGCATAATCCAAAGTTTTCAAATCTTCATTACCTAATATATCTAAATAATATTCCAACAATATTTCTTCATTTGTTATTGTTCCTGTCTTATCCATACATAATATATCAATGCTACCAAATCCTTGCATTGCATTTATATTTTTTATGATAGTCTTCTTTTTAGACATGGATATACCACCCTTAGCTAAACAAGTAGTTATAACCATAGGTAGCATTTCTGGGGTTAATCCTACTGCTACTGACAATGAAAAAATAAATGCCTGTAACCAGTTTTCCTTTGTAAGTGCAGTAATAATAAATACAATTGGCGCTAGTATTAACATAAATCGTATCATTACTTTTGCAATCGAATTAGCTCCAGTATAGAAGTGATCATCAATGTTATCACTTTTAAAAGCAACTCCACCGTATAAAGTTTGATAACCAGCTGCAATTACAATTCCTTCCCCTCTCCCACTAATTACACTTGAACCAGTAAAGGCTAAGTTTTCATATTGTGTGATTGCTATATCTTGATGATAAGTAAATTTTTTATACTTTTTTTCTAAAATAGAACTTTCTCCAGTAATTGCTGCTTGTGATACAAATAAATCATTTGTTGATATAAGCCTTAAGTCTGCAGGTATTCTATCTCCTGCTTTTAATACTACTATATCACCCAGAACAATATCCTTAGATGGAATCTGTACTAAAATGTCCTCTCTTTTTACTGTAACAGTTGAATGAACTGATTTCTCTAATTTGTCTGAAGCATTTTTTGCACGAACTTCTTGATAAAGCCGAATAACACCACTCAAAATAATCATTGTAGTAATAATTATTGCTGTAGTTGGATTAGGTTCACTTGAAATAATGATATCAACAATTAATGAAACTAAAGCTAATACAAATAATATACCTGTAAATGGATTTACAAATGCTCTTTTGAAACAATATATATAAGTATTAGTCTTATCTTTAATTATATTATTCTCACCATGTATATTTCTTATTTCCATAACTTGGCTGTTTGATAAACCATTTATTGTTGTATTAAATTCCCTAAATAATTCCTCCAAAGTATAATATGAAAACTTTTTATTATCTCCACTTGTTAATAATGATTTTGTCACCCCTCTAGCCTCCCTAGCTTACTTATTCTTAATAAAATTTTATCATAGTTAAACCTATAAAATATCTTGCTTTTTTCTTACTTTGATAAAATATAAAATCACTATAGTAAAAAATCCTCTTCGCTCATGTCGCCAACGTCTAAGCCTTGCTTCGCTACGACTTATCCCGTTGCTAAAAATCGTACTTTTTTACAATTCTGTATATATTGATATTTTTTCATGTCATAGATTATCCACAGATTTTGAAGCAATATAATCTCCTTATAAGAAAAAAAGAATATCCCAAAATAGTTTTTAACCATTTTGAGATATTCTTCATATAAAAATTTCATAGTATCTTTATTTATATAAATAAGGCATCTCTCTTTTATGTTGTGTATTCTTATTTATTTTCTTAATAATATCTAAAGATTCTTCATCTGTTGTACCTCTTTTAATAAACTCTTCTATAGATTTATATGTTACACCCATTTCAATTTCATCTGTTTGACCTTCCCACAATCCTGCTGAAGGTGCCTTTTTTAAAATATCAGAAGGTACATCTAGTATTTTACCTAATTCTAAAACCTCTTGCATTGTAAGATCTGCTAATGGATTAAAATCATAACCTCCATCTCCCCACTTAGTAAAATAGCCCATTGTTATTTCACTATGATTATCTGTTCCTACAACCAAATAATTTTTGGTTTGAGCAATAGCATAAAGAGTTGTCATACGAAGACGAGGCTTTATATTTGAAATAGCAAGCTTAGATAAAGCTACATCTGACTCAATCCCTTGTTTTAATATATCCAATGTACTATCTAGATTAATATTCAATAATTCTATTCCAAATCTGTTTGCCACTAAATTTGCATGGTCAACATCATTTTGATATGAATCACAAGGCATTGAAATACCTAACACATTCTCAGCTCCAAGAGCCTTTACACAAAGTGCAGTTACTGTTGCAGAATCTTTTCCTCCGCTTTCACCTATTACTACACCTTTTGCATTACCTGCTTTAATGCGCTCTCTAATCCAATTTAATCGTTCTTCTATATTAAATTCCATTAATTTTCCCTTCCAATATCTAAATAATATCTAGTGCAATTTGCACCATATAAATTTCCAAGTTATCTAGTACAATTAAAATTGTTCTTTTTTTGCATTATAACTATGCTTTTTTTACTACAACATCATATAACTTATCTTTGGAAATATTATATGTCTCTGCAAAGTTTTCTTCATTGCATGCAATAGTAACAAATGATGCAAGATCATTAAAAATAATTCTCTCCCCTTTTCCAACGAACCCAAAAGATTTTTCATAAAGTACATCTTCATTAAATACTACTTCACCTTCACAAGTTATTGTAATATTTGTCATATCACCATGTTTTAATCCTGTTTTAGAAAAATCTTTATTTAATACAGAAAGCTCAATACTTCCAAATGGATCGGCTCCTGTAACTTTAGCTTTTGCACAACCTTCTGTTACTTCTGATTGATATACTTCATGTAAAACCACATCTTCAACTGGATATTCTGGCCCTACTTCTTTAAATGTAATAATCCCTGATGCTAATTTTGCTGCACAGTAAGAAAATAAATCTCTTCCATGGAACACACTAATATCTCTCGTATCATTATAACGATTTATAGATTCATCAATTTCACAAATTGCTTCTATCCCTATCATATTGTTTAAATAAGTAAGTGTACCGTTATCAGGTGTCACTACATAACTTCCATTTTTTAATTTAGCTACACTTGCTTTTCTACTTGTTCCTACACCTGGGTCAACCACTGATACAAATATTGTTCCCGATGGCCAATATGGTACAGTATATTGTAAACAATAAGACGCTGCCTTTATATCAAATGCTGGTAACAAATGTGTAATATCATGGGTTTCCAATTCTCTATCTACAATTTTACACATTCCATGCATACATGCTACTAAACCTGAATCTATTCCGAAATCTGATTGCATTACTATTACTGGTTTCATATGTTATCCTCTTCTTTCTTTATGTCTTTTATTTATTTATCAATTTATCTAATATACAAGATCTAGTCCTGCAGTTTAAAGATATAAGCATTCAATCTTTAATTTTCACATTTTTTAAAAACAATTTTCCATTCAGATCCGCATCCAATATTATAAAGTTCTGCCATATTAACTTCATTCATTGCAATTTGAATTTGGATTGTTTCACTAATCATTAATAATGGTTCTCCTTTTTTAACTGAACCAAATGACGGACAGAATGGAACTATTCCTTCGTATGCTATTTTATCTTCTTTTACATTAGTAATCTTTACTTTTAACTTGTCTCCATATTGAATGTCTTCTTCAAATGCTTTGGCAGGTACATTAGAACAAATTAATCCAAAATGAAAATCAGCTGAATCAATCATTCCAGAAATGTTATTTCCTTCTTTTCTAAATGGAATAATCTCATGTTCTATAATTTCTTCAACTTGATATTCTACTCCTACTTCTTCAAACGTTATAATTCCCGATGCTAATTTTGCTGCACAGTAAGAAAATAAATCTCTTCCATGGAATATATTACATTCTTTTGTAGATTGAAGACGATTCTTCTCTTCGTCTATTACTCTCACTTCAACAACTCCAAAATATTTTTTTAAATGTGTTAAACTACCATTGTCTGGTGTTACTACATAGCTTCCGTTTTTTAATTTTGCTACACATGCTCTTCTACTTGTCCCTACCCCCGGATCAACAACTGATACAAATACAGTACCTTTAGGCCAGAAGTCTACAACAAAACTAAGAGAAGTAGATGCTTGATATGTATTAAAACATTGTATATCATGTGTGCTATCAAATATGCGAAGTTCAGGGTCTATCATCATACATACTCCGTGCATAGTACATACTGAGATATCCTTCGTAAAATCTGTTTGCATAACTATTGCTGCTTTTAAATTACTCATAATTTTATTCTCTCTTTCTTTTTATATGATTTACATTTTTTATAATTCTTAATAACTAAACAATATCGTCAAATCCATCTTGGTTATACTCTTCACCGGCTCTTCTCTTTGCAAGTGCTAATCTTAACTCATTCATTTTTTTATATTTTAATGGTGTTAATATCATAACTGCTCCTGCCAACAACATACATATGCCTGGATAAATTGTAAATAATGATTCAATTATATTTAGAGTTGCACTAGTTTGTACTTCTAAATTTGCATTAAATCCGCCTGTCTGAAGTAAAACACCTGATATCCATGCTGCAATTGCTCCGCCTAACTTCAGCAAGAATGAATAATAAGACATAATAATTCCATCTCGTTTTTTTCCTGTTTTATATTCATCAAAATCCATGACATCATATAAGAAATTAAAAATACACATCCAATAAGCGCATGTTCCAACCCCTACAATTACAACATATATACAACCCCAAAATACGTTTGGAATTCCAACAAATTTAGCAATAATCATAGAAACACCACTAAACATCATGCAACTAATAAATACGTTCTCTTTAGTAAATAAATCAACAGCTTTTGTTATAAATGGAATTAAAGCTATAGAACTAATTGTCATTACTGTAAACATCACAGATGCTTTTACTTCTGTCGTATTCATATTGTAAATAGCATAATAAATAAGATTTGAATTAAACAATGTTAAATAAATATTTGTAAGTAATGCACAAATAATTACAAGTAAATACGGTTTTAATTTTATAAGATCTCTAAGTTGATTGAAAAATCCTTTTATAGATATCTTTTCTACTTCAGTATTTTCTTCTATTGGTTCTTTACCATCTGTACACTTCCACATAATTAATATTGTTATAGTTGTAATTACCGCTACTATAATTCCAACTACAAACCATGCCTTTGAATCATTTATGCCCTTTTCTAATAATTTACCAACAATAAATGTAGGTATAGAACTTGCACAAAGTACCCCTATATAACTCATAACTTCTCTATATGCAGAAATTTTTACCCTTTCATTATCAACATTAGTTAATACAGCTCCAAAAGAGTAATATGGAATATTAAATGTTGTATATGATGTCCAGAATATTAATACTAAAACCAAATAATATAAATTCAACTGGGCTTGTGGTAAATCCACTTTTAAAAACATTAAGATAATAGATGTTGCCATAGGAATTAATGATTTTAAAATATAAGGTCTTCTTTTTCCTTTTTTGTTTTTTGAATAATCAATCATAAATCCAATAATTGGATCCGTTATAGCATCCCATACAATTGCAAGAGAAATGATACTCCCTGCAACAATTGGACTAATGCCTGCTATAGTTATCATAAAGAATGAAAAAAATGATATTACAAAGTTATATGCTGTTGAGTCTCCGATTGAACCAACAGTGTATCCTAACATATCTTTTATCGTAAGTGTGCTCTTATCCTTCATATGTATCTCCCATTTAAATTTTTTATTTTATAATTTGTAAAACTCCCCATTTTCCATATACTTCAAATCCAAGCTGAGGAAAAATGCTATATTGCTGATTATCATCTACAAAAATACATGGTATCTTATTTTGTTTTAATATTTCTCTTCCAATTCTTGATACTACTTTCTTAAAAAGACCTTGCTTACGATGTAATCCTTCTACGCATAGTCCTCCTATCATACTAGAGTAATTTGTGGATGCTGCACTATTTCCATGTGCAACTAATTTTCCTTCTTCCTCAATATACACATGTACACCCTCATTATTTTTTATTCTATTAATTAGCATTTCTTTTTCACCATATAACTCTTTAAATGATGGAATAGTCATTAAAAAATCATAAATACGTTGGATATCATCCTCATTGCCTATTTTAGTTTCATTCTCTTCGAATAACTTTTCATCATTTGGTAATATGTACATATTTTTTTCAATATATTTGCTTTTTTCTTTATAAGTTTCTGATAATTTTTTTAAAATTTCGGCTTTTCCCATTACAGTTGTAATTTTATCTGTTATTAATCCTTGTATAAACTCATAATTTAATACTGGTGCATCTCCACTAAGTATTAAATTATTAAAATATGTTAAGAAAACTCCACAACATTTTTCATTTACATCCTTTTGCATATAAACATTCTGATGTTCATAGCAAAATCCATAGTTTTCTATATCTGCAATCAAAAATGTATTGTATACAGATTCTTGAGTTAGATATTTTATTAATACTTCATAATCACTACTTGTACATTTTTTAATCATTGACTCACTCCTTCTTTGCATCCAAACTTATTTAACTTGTTCAACTTATTTAACTTGTTCAACTTGTTTGATGTCATTAGTTTATCAACATACTTTTTACATGTCAAGTTTCTAAAATAATACTTTATATATCAATTTCTTTATATATATTTGTATTTTATTTATCTATTTTTATAGAAATTTCTTTTGCTACTTATGCAATTGAATTCAAATTAAACCTATGATAAAATAAGTTTATTATGCAATTAATAAGGAGGTGTGGCATGTTGAAACGTAAATTATGTACTGGTAACATCCCACCATATTTAGGAGTTTATAATTCTCTTTATTCTGATATTATAAATGGAGTTTATAAACCTAATGATAACCTTCCAAGTGAAGTGATTCTTTCCGAAAAATATGGTGTAAGCCGAAACACTCTTCGTCAGGCACTCGCAATTTTAAATGAAGACGGATTAATAATTAAATCACAAGGAAAAGGTACAATTGTAACATCTCAACCGGCTGTAAATACAGATGAAATTATTACAAACCCTTTAGTTTCGCTTTGTAAAAAAAATATAACCGAATCAGAAATTTCTTTCAATTATGGTTCACCAACAGATATAGCACGTACCAAACTTTCACTAGATTATAGCGATATTGTACTTGCAAGTAATTGTATTTATAAATCAAATAATATTATTATGGGATACTCATTTACTCAAATACCTACAAAGTTTTTTTCTGATTTAAATGTAGATACTTCAAGTGAAGCATCAATTAAAGAATTGATAACAGATATGATTTTTCAGTCAGCATTAAAATCTTCTATACACATTAAATTAATATATGCAAACGAGTTAGAAATTGAATTTTTAAAAGTACCACTAAAAACACCTTTGTTTTTAATTGAGGCTTTATTATACAACCAAGACCTTAAAGCATTTGCTAGATGTAAATATTATTTTATTCCCGAATATTATCATCTACAATTTATAATTTAGAAATACAAAATATGATGCATATATACTAATTTATTCAATAATTCTTTTATGTTTAAACAACTATCTAGATTTAATATTAGACCTATTGAAATAAATTCTCCCGTTGATATACCTTATTTCACTCTGAAAAAGGAGCCTATTATATAGGCCAAACACCTATATTAACAGCCAAATGGAGAAATTCAATTTAATAATATAGTTAATGCTCCACCAGCTCATGGTGTACCAATATTCTCTAGAGTAGCTCCTCCATTTTCAACAATAGTAATAGATGGTGGTCAAATAATTATACCTCCATATTCCTGTATACTTGTTTACCTTAGTGGATTTCTACCAGTAGTAGCTGATAGTGCTATTGTTGCTTTTGGTTGGTGGGAAGAGAAAGTAAATAAACATTACTGATACTCTTCTTCTTATAGATAAATATAAAATCCCCAATTGTTAAATTTTAATTCAACAATTGGGGTATTGTACAAGTCATAATATCTTTTTCTTTGTTATTTCATCTCATAAATAACCACACCTTGTAATTAAAACTCTAAGGTGTGGTTATATTTAATTAATCTTATTAATTTGTGTATTCTCGAATATATTATCTACATCATCTTCATTAAAACTTCCAGTAGAGAAAGTCATCGCGTTAGCTGCTGAAATAGATATAGCATATTTTAAACTATCTGTATTTGAATACCCTCTCTCCATTGCAACTGCAAATGCTGCAACCATAGAATCACCGCATCCAACTGTATTCACAACTTCAATTTCAGGAGGTTTTCCATGATAAATGCCCTCTTTGCAAACTAATAGAGCTCCATCACTTCCAAGAGAAACAACGACTAATTCTATTCCACTTTCATGAAGTTTAATAGCATTTTTAATTACTTCTTCTTCATTATTTATACTAACATTAAGTAAGTTTTCCATTTCCTCACTATTGGGTTTTATCATTGTTGGTAAAGCTTTAATACCTTCTTTTAATAAATCACCTGATGTATCTAAAATAACTCTTTTGTTTTTAGCTTTTATCATTTTTATTAAAGTAGCGTAAATATCACTTGGTACACCTTGAGGAACACTACCTGATATTGTGATAACATTACTGTCTTCTATTATTTTGTCAAAATCATTTAAAAATTCTTCTATCTCTTCTTTAGTAACAGGATACCCTTTTTCTAAAAACTCTGTTGATACGTTATTTTCATCTAATATATTTATGCAACTTCTTGTTTCACTTTTTACATGAGTAAATTTATTTTTTATATTATCTTTTTCTAATAATTCTTCTATTAATGCACCACAGTGTCCACCTACAAATCCAGTAGCTAGAATATCTTCTTTGCAAAGAGATGCTACCCTAGATACGTTTAGTCCTTTTCCACCAGCAGTATTGTTACATTCTAATACTCTGATAACTTTTCCTGACTCCACACGTCCTTTTATTTTGTATGCTTTATCAATAGATACATTTAAGGTTACAGTTGTAATCATTGCCTTCCCTCCATAAATATTTTTTATTTTATCTATACACAAATTACCCCTAAGAAAAAAATAAATTCACTCTTAGGGGATGTTTACTATGCTCTATTTTCACAACCACAAACTTTTATTTTTTCTTTTACAAACTGCTTAACTTCTTCCATACCAGCCTTATTATATTTTTTAGGGTCTATTGTATCTTTATTTTCTTCTAAGTATTTAGTAACCCCCTTTGTAAATGCTATTCTAAGTTCTGTAGCATAATTTACTTTACATATACCTCTTTTTATAGATTCTTGTACTTTAGCATCTGGTATTCCCGATCCACCATGCAGCACAAGAGGTATAGATACTACTTCTTTTATTTGTGATAATCTATCTAAATCTAATTTAGGTTCACCTTTATACATACCATGGGCTGTACCTATTGCTACAGCTAGAGAATCTATCCCTGTTCTCTCTACGAATTCCTTAGCTTCTAGTGGATCTGTAAATCCACCATCTCCACCATCTAAATCATCCTCTTTTCCACCAACTTTTCCAAGTTCAGCCTCAACTGCAATACCTGATGATTTACACATATCAACAACTGCCTTAGATATTTTTATATTATCCTCAAAACTACCATGAGATCCATCTATCATAATTGAAGTGTATCCAGATCTAAATGCCTCTGATGCAAGTTCAAAACTTGAACCATGGTCTAAATGCATAACTACAGGAACATTAGCACGGCTTGCTGCAACCTTAACATTTGCTAAGAAATAATCAAGACCAGCATACTTAACTGTTGATGGTGTAGTTTGCATAATTACAGGTGAATTCATTTCTTCTGCCGCACTTATAACTGCCAT
Organism: Terrisporobacter sp.; assembly: GCA_036648085.1. Lineage (GTDB taxonomy): Bacteria > Bacillota > Clostridia > Peptostreptococcales > Peptostreptococcaceae > Terrisporobacter. Next base: position 18,339 of record JAVXJA010000037.1, on the reverse strand, counting down.
TACCATTTCCATGTTTTCAACATTAAAAGCACCTATTGCATATTTTTCTTCTTGAGCTTTTTTAAAAATATTTTTTGTAGTAACTAATTCCATAATAATTCTCCCCTTATTCAGATTAAATTTTGTATTGTATTCAAATTAAATATTCTACTTAGTATTCATTTTTCTAAGAGCCATTCCGTTTAATATTACTGAATAAACTCCATATATTGAAATCATTCCACTTAAAGTCATAAACGCTAAGTTGTAATTTTGTTGTATGGCATTAATAATTATTAATATACTTAGAACTACATAAGCACAGGATTTCATAATTATTTTATCTTTATCCCTATTCTTAACAATCAACTCTAGCTTATCTACTTTTCTATCTCTTTTAAAATTATCTATAGATTTTAACTGTTTTAAAAATATTTTTCTAAAATAAACTTCTACTACGATCACTGCTACACCACCTACTAGTAATGTATTTGTAAAACTTTTGAAGTAATCACCTAGCAAAACCAATAATGTTATTACCATAAAATATCTATAATAAAATAGTCTAAATTTTTGTTCTATTTTATGTCCTACAATATATCCTTTTTTATCAAATACATTATAGTAAACTGTATTTCCAGATGTATTTAAGTAAATATTCATACCTGCTAAATCTATATTTTTTTTCATTACAGCATTTCCTTTCCTAAGCAATAAGTTTGGTGCACTGAGTAATCATCATTAAGAACTACTAAATCACTATCATATCCTACGCCTATTCTGCCTTTACGGTTATCTACCCCTAGACATCTTGCAGGGTTTGTAGTACATGAATTAATAGCATAATTAAATGGCACCATAGCATCTTCCACTAGTATTTTTAGACCTTGATTCATTCTTAATGTTGAACCTGCTAAACCTTTTGTACTTACTAAATGTGCACTACCATCCTCATATATTTCAATTTCATTCCCTCCAAAAATAAATTTAGTACCTGGCTCATATCCTTTTGCCATTAGTGCATCTGTTACCATAACTCCATAGTGTGGCCCCTTAGCATTAAAGAAATTATATAAGGCTACTGGAGTTGAGTGATTTCCATCACAAATAATTTCACCATACATTTCTTTAACTCTTAAACTAAATCCAACTAAACCATTTTCTCTATGATTATAAGGTGTCATCCCATTATAAACATGAGTTTGAGACCTAGCTCCATTAGCAAAAGCATACACGGCTTCTTCGTAAGTAGATGACGAATGACCTATACTTACAACGATGTCATTCTCATATAAATATTTAGTTAACTCATAGTCTTCATCTAATTCCGTAGCTATAGTTACATATTTTATTAATCCTTTTGCAGCTTTTTGATATTCCTTAAATTCTTCAATAATAGGCTTTGCTATATATTCCTGTGGTTGAGCTCCTTTATATTTCATATCTAAATAAGGACCTTCAAAATGTATCCCTAGTATTTCTGCTCCCTGATATCCTTCTTCAACTACTTTTGCCACATTAGCTAAAGCATTAGTTAAAACTTCTCTACTTTGAGTTATAGTAGTTGGAAGTAATGCTGTAACACCTTCTCCAGGTATTTTTTTAGTCCAATTTTTTAATCCTTCTTCATTAGCATCGTTGGTGTCAAAACCATATGCTCCATGACTGTGAATATCTATAAATCCTGGAACTATTCTTTTATTAAGATAATCATAAGCTCCTTCTTTTTCATTATATTTATAAATATTTACTATTTTATTATCATCAACTTCAATTTGTGCTGGGATAAATTGATCCGCAATCCAAACTCTTTTACTTTGTATTAACATAATAGACCTCCATACCTTATTAGGATATCTCAATTATACATAAGATTTTTTAGATAATATTTGCACTTTTTAACATAAATATTATATCTTTTAATACATCCATTGTATTTATATATCTCTTTACTATAATTAGAGTTAATGAAGATTTTATTTAATTTTTAATATATAAAAATGGAGGGTATACATTTTATGAATATTTTTAATATTACTGAAAACCAAATGAAAGATACTAAATCATCTTTTACTTTAAAAGAAATATATCAACAACCTAAAACATGGTTAAAAACATTAACTCAAATTGAGAATAATAAAGATTCTATACAAGAGTTTATAAACAAAGTTATAAAGAATGAAGATTTTGACGTAATACTAACTGGTGCAGGTACTAGTGAGTTTGTAGGTAATTCTCTTTACTCAGAACTAAACAAAGTACTTAATCATAGAGTAAAGTCTTATGCTACAACTGATTTAGTTGCTACTCCTGAGAATTACTTATCTAGAACTAAACCAACATTATTAATAAGTTTTGGTCGTTCTGGAAATTCTCCTGAATCAATTGGAGCTGTTGAAGTTGCCAACGAAGTTTGCAGTAACTTATATCATTTATTTGTTACTTGCAATAATGATGGTGCTCTTTCTAAAATGGCTGATAAATTAGATAATTGCTATGCAATAAACCTTACTGAAGAAACTCATGATCAAGGATTTGCTATGACATCAAGTTTCTCTAATATGTACTTAGCAACTTATCTTTGCTTTAATCTTGATAAATTAAACAAAAAATCAGATATAATATCTGCTATTTGCTCATCTGTTCAAAACTTCTTAGATGAAGGATTTGATATAGTTCAAAAAATAGTTGATGAATATAATTTCCAAAGAATAGTTTATCTAGGAAGTAACGCTTTAAAAGGTATATCACAAGAATCATCGTTAAAAGTACTTGAATTAACATCAGGAAATACAGTTGCTTTATTTGATACTCCACTTGGTTTTAGACATGGTCCAAAATCAATAATAGATGATTCTACATTAACAGTTGTTTATGTAAGTAACGACGAGTACACTTATAAATATGAATTAGATTTCATAAAGGAAATAAGTTCTCAAAGAAAAAACAATAAATTAGCTATTATAACAGATAAACCATCTGATGAATTAAGTGAGTTAGCTGATTATGTTTATGCATATGATACTAAAGTTAACCCAAATAACGTAGAGTTAGGTTTAGCTTATGTAACATTTGCTCAAGCACTTTCAGTTTTAAAATCTTTATCACTGAATATAACACCTGACAATCCTTGTCCATCTGGTGAAGTTAACCGTGTTGTTGAAGGTGTTACGCTATATAACTATACTTGTAGATAGAAAAATTCACTTCGCTCAAATAAATGGGTGAAATTTATAACTTAAAAATATATTAATACTTATAAAAAGGAGCTTATATATGATAGGAATAATAATTAGTGGCCATGGAAATTTTGCAACAGGACTGCGTTCATCTTTAAATTTAATAGCAGGAAACCCTGCTAATATAGAATATGTTGATTTCGTTGAATCAGATACTATAGAAACTTTAAAAGAAAAATATATGAATGCTATAAGTAATCTAAGTAATTGCAATGATATTTTAGCTTTATCTGATTTAACAGGTGGTTCACCATTTAAAACTTTAGTTGAATTAAAAACTGAAGTTGAAAAACCATTAGAAGTAGTAGGAGGAACTAACCTTCCTATGATACTTGAAATATCTATGGCTAAAGATTTTATAGAAGATTTATCTATGTTATCTGGAACAGCTTTAGAAGTTGGAAAAAACGGTATTGTGAAATTCGAACTTGTAGAACATATAGAAGAAATTTGTGAGGATGGTATTTAATCATGGTAAATTGGGAAGTTGTTATTTGGACATGCATAACTATGGCTGTATTATTAGGTATCGCAGCATTAATTTTAATATTTATTTCATCAAGGAATATAAAAAAGAAAACTTCTGAACTAAAAGACCTTCACTTAGAATTAAAAACTGGTATGAAAGTCATGTTCTGTGGAGCTATTTATGGTAAGATAACTAAGGTAAAAGGCGATATTGTTGAAGTTGAAGTGGCTAAAAATGTTATTATTTCAGTATCTAGATACGCTATCCAAAGTGTTGAATAGTATTATAAATAAAGGAGCTAATCTCTATATTGAGACAGCTCCTTTATTTTAGTCAAAAACTAACTATTTAAGCAAAGTCGTTACCTGCAGCGTTAGCAAAGGTATCTCGTTGGCGACATGTTTTATTTGAAAACCTTTTGAGCATATTCGCTAGGGCTTATATCAAAATGTTGAGTAAATGCCCTTGAAAAATAATGTATAGAACTAAAACCTAACATAAATGCAATTTCACTAATTGTATACTTATTTTCCTTTATTATAAGTTTACTTTTAGCTAACTTTAAAACACTTATATACTTTTTAGGTGTTGTATTTATGTTATTTTTAAACAATGTTTGTAATGACGATCTGGATATTGCAAATTTATTACAGATATCTTCCACTGTAATTGGTTCACAAATCATGTTTTCTATGTATGATAATATATTTTCTAATAATTGATTTTGGAAATGTTGGTAAGATTCTTTAGGTAGTTTACTTTTTTCTACATTTAAATAATCATATTGTAATAGCCTAATTAGGATTTCATGTAAATTATTTAAAACTAAGTTTTTAGAATACGGTATATCTGATGATATATTTTCTGAAAAGTTTTTTAATACTATATATAATTCTTTTCTACAATGGAAAATCCTATTGCATATAATATCCATATCTTTACATGCCATTTCAAATATTATGGTTAGATATGAACAAGAAGAATCACCACTTACTTGTTGAGTATGGAATTTGTTTTTTCCGTAAATTATTAAATCATAGGCTTCTAATTTATATTCTACCCCCTCAACAGTTGTATCTAAAAAACCATTATCAACAAATGTTAATTCATATATATTATGACTTTCTCCCTTAAATTTATAATTTGGACTTTTTATACTATAATAGCATGCGATTATTTTTGGTATATTTATTGTAGATTGTATTTTGTTATATACATATGGCGTGTCTAAAAACTCTAATTTTAAATTATAATTTTTAGGAATTATTAAATTAAAGGTTACTTTATCAACCATTGGAATTATATTAAAATACATATTAGGTTTGATTTCTAAATGTCTATGTATATTAAATAATTTAAATTCACCGTTTTTTACATCACTTATTAATATAGCTGCCATTCCATCTACAATTTCGATATATACCGGTTCTAAAAAATTGTATAAACTGGATATTACTGTATCACATGTAACAATGTTTTTTGATATCAAATTTTCCCTATCTATTTCTTTAACTTCTTCATATATAAATCCATATTTTTCAAACTGATAACTAGTTGTTTTCTCATTCATCCGAAGTAATTCCCCCTTATAAATTTACTCCCATTTATATCTACTAATCTTTATATAAATTATAATTACAAATAATTTATAATTTATAATTAAAAATTATTTGTAATTATATTTTACTATATCTAAGTCCATAGTTCAAATTTAAATACATTTTAAGTTAATATTCTTTTTTTAATATATTCATTTCCGGAAAACGTTTTTAAAAATAACAAACAGAAAACTAATTTTTGTAAAGATTATAAATCATATACATCTTATAATGATATTAAAGAATTAATTTCTTAATAAAAAACTTATTTTAAAAATTCTGAGGAGGATGGAATACTATGCCAAATATTGTTCTAACAAGAATTGATAACAGATTAATTCATGGGCAAGTCGCTACCCAATGGTGTGGATCTATTGGCGCTAACTTAATTCTAGTTGCAAATGATGTTGTTGCAAGTGACAAACTTAGACAAGGCCTAATGGATATGGCTGCTCCAAGTTATGCTTCTACACGTTATTGGACACTAGAAAAAACTATTAGTACAATTCATAAAGCTAGTGCTAAACAATTAATATTCATCGTTTGTGAAAACCCAACTGATGTTTTAAAACTTGTTGAGGGAGGAGTTCCAATAAAGAAAGTTAATATTGGAAACATGCACATGGCTGAAGGTAAGCGTCAAGTTGCTGGATCTGTAGCTGTAGATGATAAAGATGTTGAAGCATTTAGAAAACTACAAGAACTTGGTGTAGAACTTGAAATAAGAAGAGTTCCTACTGAAGGTTCTGAAAAAATCGAAAAACTTTTTAAATAATAAAGAAAGGGGATTTTGAACATGGATTTTAATTTTATTCAAATTCTATTGGTTGCAGTATTTGCATTCATTGCAGCTATCGACCAATATAGTTTCTTAGAGTCCTTATATCAACCAATCGTATCTGGTGCTGTTGTTGGTGCTATACTTGGTGATTTACAAACTGGACTTGTTGTAGGGGGTACTTATCAATTAATGACAATTGGTAACATGCCAGTAGGGGGAGCACAACCTCCAAATGCAGTTATAGGTGGAATTATGGCGGTAGTATTTGCCGTTTCTTCTAAATTGGAACCTGCTGCCGCTGTTGGTTTAGCAGTTCCATTCGCATTAATAGGACAATACTTTATTACTTTCGTATTCACAATAATGTCAGGTTTAATGACTAAAGCTGATCAATATGCTGAAGAAGCTAACCCTAGTGGTATAGTTAAGTTAAACTACTTAGCAATGGGTGCTTTAGGATTATCTTTTGCAGTAATAGTTGTTATAGGTTTAATAGGTGGTAGCGCTGCTGGTGCTCAATTAACTGCACTTTCTGAAAGGTTTGCTTGGTTCATGGCTGGACTTGGCGCTGCTGGTAATATGATGCGTTATGTAGGTTTCGCTATACTTCTTCGTATAATGTTATCTGGTGACCTTTGGGGAATTTACTTCGCTGGTTTTGGTTTAGCTACAATAGTAGGTAAAATAGAAGGATTAAGCGGTTCAGCTCTATTAATAATAGCCTTTATAGGTATAGCTGTATCTATTTATGACTTCCAAACTAACGTAAAAATGAAAACTTCTACTGCATTTGCACCAGTAGGGGGAGGAGATGATGAAGATGGAATTTAATTCAACTCAATATAATGATTTAACTCCAGCTAAACCGATTGACAAGAAAACTTTAAACAAGATGGTTTGGCGTTCACTATTCTTACAAGCTTCATTCAACTACGAAAGAATGCAAGCTGCAGGATGGTTATATGGTATGTTACCTGGATTAGAAAAAATCCATACTAATAAAGAAGACTTATCTAAGTCTATGAAACACAACCTTGAGTTCTTTAATACTCACCCATTCCTTGTAACTTTCGTTATGGGTATAATACTTTCTTTAGAGCAACAAAAAGCAGATACTCAAACAATAAGAGCTGTCCGTGTTGCTGCAATGGGTCCTTTAGGTGGTATAGGTGATGCTATATTCTGGTTTACTCTAGTTCCTATAACTGCTGGTATAACTGCTAATATGGCTATTGGTGGATCTTTACTTGGTCCAATATTGTTCCTATTGATTTTCAATGGTGTTCAGTTTGGTTTAAGATATTGGTTGATGTACTGGTCATATAACCTGGGCTCTAAAGCTATAGATATATTAACTAAGAATGCTAAAGAGTTTACTCGTTCGGCTTCTATGTTAGGTGTATTTATAGTTGGTGCTTTAACTTCTAACTACGGTGCAACTAAATTAGGTATAGTAATACCTAATGGTGAAGCTCCAATAGATATCCAATCTATATTAGATGGTATTTTACCTAATTTATTACCTTTAGGTTTCACTTTAATGTTATTCTTCTTACTTAAGAAGAGAAACTGGAAACCAGTTACATGTATAGGTCTATTACTAGTAATAGGAATAGCTGGAGCATGGATTGGAAATATGTTTGGATTCACAATGTGGGGATAGAATTTTTATAAATTCTTTAATATAGAATAACCATCTTTAGTTTTCTAAAGATGGTTATTTTTTTAAGATAAAAACTCAATATCTTTATTAATTGCCTATTATTTATTCCTTATTTTATAATCTTTTTCTACTCTATTTTTCCAACATGTTTCTATAGTTCCATATTCTCTACAACTTGAAATTGCATCATTCATCACTTCATAAGTAAGCTTTGTTCCAACCTCATCACTAACATAATTTGAAGCAAACTCTTCTGATATACCAAAATCCTTAGCTGTTGATATTGCGTCTATATTAGCTCCTAAAAATAAGAATTGCCAGTTATATTTCTCCTTTTCATAAGAAATCATTCTTTTGATTTTTTCATAAGAATATTCTTTACTAGAATTTTCATGACCATCAGTAGTTATGATAAACAAAACATTTTTGGCTTTTTCTTCATGGTTATTTTTAGCTATATTTATCATAAAATTAATTGAATAACCTATAGCATCTAATAGTGCTGTACATCTTCTTACATAATAATCATGACTTGTAATATTTTTAATTTCTTTAATATTAACTCTTTTGTGTAACATTTCTATTTCATCATCAAATAAAATTGTAGTAACATTTGCATTCCCATCTTCTTCTCTTTGTTTTTTTAGAATTGAATTAAATCCACCTATAGTATCATCTTCCAAACCAGACATAGATCCACTTCTATCTAATATAAATACAACCTCTGTTAGAGAATTTTCTTGCCTATTTCCACCAACTTCTATATTCTTACACCCCTTAACATTTATATCTTTATTTAAATTAGTTTTCATAAAAAATACCTCCTTGAAATATATACCTTATTTAAATTTTATCTTTAAATAAATAATACTTTTTTCAAAGAGGCACTTGGTCGTTTTAAAAGCGACATTTATTTTTAAACTGCTAATAGAGGTTGTTCAAATGAGAATAAAGCTTCATTTATAATAAAAATATCATAATTTTTATTATAAATAAAATACTCTATTATTAAATCAAACTTATGACTTGGTGATAAGGTATAGCCTGCTCTTGATAATAAATCCTTAGTTTCATCTAAAGATAACTCCAGCGCTATAGCTAATGATAATGCTGTAGTTTTCTTAGGATTATAATCCTTATTACTGCGTATTTTAGAAAATAATTTTCTATCTATATTAGCTTTTTTATAAACTTCCACATCAGTTTTATTTTTTTCCTCAATAAGCCTTAATAACATTTGTGAGAAACTTTCATCAATATTATTTAAAACACTTTCTAAAGACCTTTTATCAAAAGATTTTTCATTATATACTATTTCCTCTAAAGAATAATTAGAGTCAAAAATCTCTTCCATCTCTAAAGTCATTCTTTTTCTTAATACATAATTTTCATCTTCATAAAAACAATCAATATAGTGCTTAATATCACCATATAATTCTTCACTTAACCTTACTACTTTTCTATCAAAAACTACAAGGTAAATATCCATGTCATTATGTTTTAAAAATTCTTTAATACTTGAGATTGCTATATTTAAGGCTTCAGCTTTTGGGTATCCATAAATCCCAGAAGATATTAAAGGAAAGGCTACGGATTTTAATTTATAATCTTTCGCTAACTTTAGTGAACTTTCATATGCACTTTTTAGATACTCATCTTCCTTGGAATTTCCATCTTTATATATAGGTCCTACAGCATGAATAACATATTTAGCTTTAAGATTGTATCCCTTTGTAATAACAGCATTACCTACTGGGCATGTGCCTATTTGGTTGCATTCTTTTTGTAATTCCTCTTTGCCTGCACTTTTAAAAATTGCACCACAAACACCGCCACCTGCTAATAAATTTGAGTTAGCAGCATTTACTATGGCATCTGTTTCCATGTTTGTTAGGTCATTATGTAAAATTTGAAATGGCATTATATCTCCCTCCATTTGTATAAAATTTTTAATATAATTTCTTCCACTTTGTATTTCTACCTTTTCCAACAGATTCTATTTTATTTTCTTTTTTTAGTTTATCAAATACTCTATTAATAGTAGCCTCTCCCACATCAGGGCATAGATTTCTTATCTGTTCTTTAGTAAAATATCCAATAATTCCTTCTATTGATTTCTCAACTCTATCGCTCTTGCTTCCTTTACTAGTATTTATAACACCAACTCTTTCTTCAAACTCTTTATAAGACTTTAATATTATTCCTAAAAAATACTCTAACCAAATATAAACGTTATGATTGCCATCATGCCATAACATAGATGATTTATTTAAAGCTTCACAATATGTTTCTTTGCTATCTTCTATTATTTTTTCAATAGATATAAACCTTCCTACCTCATATCCGCTTCTATATAACAGTAGTAATGTAAGTAATCTAGACATTCTTCCATTTCCATCATTAAAAGGATGTATACAGAGAAAATCTAGTATAAATACTCCTATAAGCACAAGGGGTTCTACTTGTTCTTGGTTGATTTCATCATTATAAAGTTTACAAAGTTCCTCCATATATGTACTTGTATAAAATACATCTACAGGCTTGAACCTTATATACTTACTTCCATCTGGTAATATTTCTTCTATGATATTATTAGATGATTTATACCTTCCTCCAGCTCCTGGACTAAATTTATATAAATCTCTATGTAATTGTAATATCACACTTGAATTAATAGGAATTGCATCATAAGCACTGTGAATAGTATTTAATACATCTCTGTATCCTGCAATTTCACTTTCACTTCTATCCTTAGGCTCAACTTTATTACTCATTAACTCTGATAATCTTTTATTTGAAGTACAAATTCCTTCTATTCTATTTGATGATTCTGTACTTTGTATCACCGAGACTTCTTTTAAAGTATTTAAAATCTGAGGTGATTGTTGTTTATATAAATCCTGCTTACCTTTATATTCATTTATATATGATATTAATCTGACTATATGCATTGGCATTGCAAGTTCTTTTAATTTGTTTTTTTCTATAGATTTCACTTTATCACTTCCTATGTTTTATTATTATCATTATATCATAAACCTTATCATTTTATACCAAATGATAAGGTTTATAGCCTAATCATTATATTAAAACCCAATTAAACCTTATCATTTAATGATAAATGATAAGGTTTAATTCTATTCTTTATTATTTTATTTCAAACTTCTTATCAAAAATATACTTTTTTCTCAATTAATTTTATTTAACAACAAAAATCAATATATTCCTAGTTCACATGGCTTATTTTCGGAACACAAATACTTGATACACATGGTTTCCCACAGCTTCTCATAATTCATTTAGAACAGTTATAGGAAATCCTCTCAAACTTGCATATATACTCAATTACAACGCTATCTGTTCTTAATGTTCCTATGTTATATATTGAGTATATATTTATATTAAATATAAGTTTTGAGGTGCGTATATGCGTATACGCGCGCGTAAGGAGTTTTTGAGTAATTGGAACGTTATATTGGAAACATGAATTTTTGGACATATATTATAGCACATTTTCTGCACCTATTTTATAGTACTAGTTCTTAACTTTAGTCCACTTTTTTTGTATATGATTATCTTATAAAACAAAACAGGAGGTAATTATGGAATATAAAGTAGATATAAATCAAATAAAACACCAAATGTTACTCAAAGGATACTCCTTAAATCGTCTCGCAAAAGAAAGTAACATTTCAAAATCAACAATATCAAGACTAGTAAACCAAATAGGCAGTCCTAGACCAGAGACTATCTACAAAATAGCTGTAGCACTTAATTTAACAATAGAAGAAATAATAAATGAAGAAGGGATAAAATAAAAATGATAATAGGAATTAGTATAGGCAGCTCTAGAAAAGATAAAATTTGGAATTATAAAGAGATTAAATTAGAAGAATTTATAAGAAAAATATCATCTACTACTCGTACACCAGAAACTATGGAAGAATACAAAAACTTACCTAAAGCTCAGCGTGATGATATCAAAGATGTAGGTGGTTTTGTTTTAGGAAAATTAAAAGATAATAGAAGAAAAAAAGACTGTGTCATAAACAGATCTGCTCTAAGTCTTGATATAGATTATGCTACACCAGATACAATAAACAATATAGAAAAGCATTTTACTTTTAAAGGTTATTTTTATTCAACACATAATCACAGTAAGGATCATCCAAGACTTAGACTAATAATTCCACTAAGTCGTATAGTTTCCCCAGATGAATATACTGCCATCTCAAGAAAAATAGCAGAAGAAATAGGTATAGAGATGTTTGATGATACTACTTACGAACCAAGTAGACTTATGTATTGGCCTTCCACATCTTATGACGGTGAATTTATTTTTAAAGAAATAGGTGAAACTCTATTAAATCCTGATGAAATTTTAGCAAAATATAAAGATTGGACAAACCCTAAAGAATGGCCAGTATCTACTAGACAAAATACAATTTTACAAAACAACCTTAAAAATCAAGCAGACCCCTTACAAAAGGATAATATGGTAGGTACATTTTGTAGAACTTATGATATTTGCCAAGCTATTAACACCTTTCTACCTGACATTTATGAAGAAAATGAAATGAACCAAAGATACAACTATATACCTGCTACTTCTCAAGGTGGTTTAATAATTTATGATAATAAGTTTGCCTACAGTCATCATGCAACAGATCCAGCTTGTGGCAGATTAGTAAACGCCTTTGACTTAGTGAGAATTCATAAATTTTCTTATTTAGATAAAAAAACCGATGAAGAAAGTGATTCTACTAACTTACCCTCTTACAAAGCTATGGTGGAATTTGTACTATCTGATAAAAATGTAAAACTACAATTAGCCAAAGAACGTGAAGAATTAGCTAAAACTGAATTTACTCCTATATCTATGGAGGAAGATGATAAAAGCTGGCAAGCTATTTTAGAATTAGATAATAAGGGCAATATAAAAGCCACATTATCTAACATTGCAGATATAATTCGATATGACAAAAATTTGAAACCCATTGTATACAACCAGTTTAAATCTAGCTTAGATGTAATAGGAAAACTACCTTGGACACAAGTAAAACCAGGATGGAATGATACAGATCTTTGCTGTATAAAATTATATTTCGAAAAATTTTATAGATTATGGTCTCCTTCAAAATTTAGAGATGCTTTATATGCTGTAATCTCTGCGGAAAGAATTCATCATCCAATTAAAGAGTATTTTAGCACACTTACTTGGGATGGTATCCCTCGTATAGACACCTTATTAGTAGATTATATAGGAGCAAAGGATAGTAACTATGTAAGAGCCGTAACTCGCAAAACTTTAACGGCAGCAGTAGCCCGTATCTATGAACCAGGAATTAAGTTTGACTCAATCCTTGTACTTAATGGTTCTCAAGGAATTGGTAAATCAACTTTGTTTGAGGTTTTAGGTAAACAGTGGTACTCAGATTCTTTATGTATAACTGATATGAAAGACAAAGCAGCTGCAGAAAAGCTGCAAGGATATTGGATTCTAGAGCTTGGAGAACTGGCTGGTATTCGAAAGGTGGATGTGGAAACAGTAAAATCCTTCATCACCCGTACAGATGATAAATTTAGACAATCCTATGGTGTAAATGTGGAAAATCATCCTCGCAGTAATATCATCGTTGGTACAACTAACTCAGAAGATGGCTTCCTTAGAGACGTTACAGGAAACCGTAGATTTTGGCCAGTATATGTATCTGGAAATGGTAAATATAAACCTTGGGATTTAAAACATGTGGTGGACCAAATTTGGGCAGAGGCCATTGTTAGATATGAAGAAAAAGAAGAATTATTCTTAAAAGGTGACGTGTTAATTGAGGCAGATCAAGTTCAGAAGCAGTCTATAGAATATGATGATAGAGAAGGACTTATTTCTGATTATCTAGAAAAGTTACTTCCAGATAATTGGGCTAAAATGAGTTTATTTGATAGACGTAATTTTCTTAATAAAGATAATTGTAATGATGATTTATTTGGAAAATCCACTGCTGTAGGTTCTGTGAAAAGGGATAAAGTTTGTATTATGGAGATTTGGTGTGAGTGCTTTAATAGGAATCGTGAGGATTTGAAGAGGATGGATTCTTTTGTTATTGAGGGGATTTTGAATCGTATTGGGGGCTGGGAGAAGATGTCTTCTAATAAGTCTGGTAAGGCTAGGTATTCTTTATATGGTACTCAGAGGACTTTTGTTAGAAAGTGTAGCTAATTTGTTAATGTTTTATTTTAAATATAAATTGCAATTAAACCTTATCATTTATGTGCAAATGATAAGGTTTAATTACATTCTTTATTATTTTATTGATTACTAGCAAGATGACTTATCCATTCATCTTGACTCGATAAAAATATATTTATGTAATTTAATAGTATTATACATAGTTGCGTTTTCAACATATATATCCGCATCTATACCCTTACCTTGATATCTTAATAAACCATACATAACTCTCTCTGGTATTTTACTATATATCATAGTATCTAATTTTTGCTTGCTTATATTAAATGGATAGTCATATCTAATAACATTAAATTCGCATAATGAAAGATATTTTGAAAATATATCTATTATTTCTTTATATATTTTAGATTCACTCTTACCACCATCATATTTAGTCCAATGCAATTGAAACTCTAAGCTCACATTTTATGTGAGCTTTTTTACTTTATTACATAGATTTTACTATATCAATCTCTTCTTACCTATTTTTATAAAAAACTTAGCTTAGGAAAATCTTATAGTTTTAGTTTTTTATTTACAATGCCTTTTCTGCTTTAACAGCAATTCTAGCTGACAATTTACTTTTCAACTTCCACACTATATTTATTGGCTTACTACCAGTATGGCTAACTATATCAGCCTGCCCCAAATAAATATAAGGACTAGTTATTCCATCACTTTGCTTATTTTCTCTTACAAATAATAATATTTTATTTTTAGTATTTCTATGATTTATATATCTAACACCAGTAGGTGAATCCACACTTGTTCTACTCTGACTTTGCCAGTTGAATAATTCATCATTAATAGCATAATCTTCGTACATAGTTGATGGCGAGAAGTGCTTTTCAACCTTGTTAAGAGTAATCAAAAATACATCTGTTTTTAAATCTTCTATATATAGTACGCCTTCCCTTAGTGGATATTGTTTTGATATAGTATTTTTTCCTAAAGCACAAAGTATTTGCTCTTTGGTATAAGTACAATGTGATTCCATAAGGCTATCATAAGGTAAATCATCTTGTAATGGATTTATCTTAATATGATTTAAGTTATATTTTATTACTTGAAGAATTTCATCATAAATAACCTTATTATTATATATTCTCTCTAAAAATTGATGAATAGTATTTATTCCTAACTTACTAGGAGCATCATTAAATAATGTATAATGCAACATCAACAACATATTTTCTTCATTTATTGAAAATTCATGTGATACATCTTTATACTTAAAACTTTCCAATATGTTTTCCCAGAATTTAAGAAGTCTTGGTGAATCAACATTGTTTAGCCTACTCATAGCATTACTTATGCTTTTTTCATCATCACAAGCAAAATCATCTTTCACCTTTGCATTTACACAAAGTCTAGCAAATGTATTTTTAGTTTTATAAATATCTTTCAATGAAATGTTGTAAAACTCAATAAAATTTAATAAATTTAATTCTCTATCACTTTCTATAGTAAAAGATTTTATTTTATTAGTTATTGTAGTTTTATTATAAATAAAGGAATTAATATTTTTTAATATATGCTCCTTAGCTTGTTTTTCCATATGTATATGACAACCTTTTGGCAAAGTAATAAATCCACTTTTTATTTCATTTTCAAATACCTTACCCTTTGATTTAGAAATAGAGCTAAATTTTTCATAAAAATTATAATTCTTATTGGCTTGTCCCACATAATCAAGAACTGTTAAACATTCCTTATTCTCACTTAATCTTAATCCTCTACCTAATTGTTGTAAAAATACAGTTATACTTTCTGTTGGTCTTAAAAACAAAATAGTATTAATCTCTGGAATATCTACCCCTTCATTATAAAGATCCACTACAAAAGCAAATTTATATACTCCATTAATAAGACCCAATCTAGCACTTTCTCTTTCTTCTGGAGTACACTTAGAACTTATGGCAACTGAAGGTATATTTTTTTCATTAAAATATTTAGCCATAAATTCAGCATGTTCTATACTTACACAAAATCCTAATCCTATTACTTCATCTATATCAGTAATATAGTCATCTATACTTCTAATAACTAAATCAGCCCTTCTACTTGCATTTACTTTATCAATAGTAAGTATCTTTGTAAGCTCTCCTGTATCATATCCACCTTTTGACCACTTTAATCTGCTCAAATCAAGTTCATCACTTACACAGAAATATTGAAAAGGACTTAATAACTTTCTATCAATAGCCTCCCCTAGCCTCATCTCTGTACTTATTCTTCCATCAAAATATTCTAATACATCTTTTCCATCCATTCTTTCAGGTGTAGCAGTTAATCCTAATAATACTTTAGGTGTATAATGTGATAAAAGTTTTTGATAAGACTTTGCACTAGCATGATGGAATTCATCTACAATAATAAAATCATAAAAATCACTAGTAGTACTTTCATCAAACTTCTTAGAATTGAAAGTTTGAATAGTCATAAATACATGATCAATATTGTCAGGAGTATAATTTCCTGTATAAACTCCTCCAAAATTCCTATCTCGAAGTATAGTTCTAAAAGTTTTCATACTTTGTATTAATATATCTTCTCTATGTGCAATAAATAGCAGCCTATTTACTTTACCTTTATTTTCTCTACAAAAGTTTTTATAATCAAAAGCTGATATTACAGTTTTTCCAACACCTGTCGCTGCTACTACTAAGTTTTTATTATGACCTAAAATATTCCTCTCAGCTTGAAGTGTCTCCAGGATTTCTTGCTGATAATGATAGGGCTTAACATCAATATTTGCAATATCATCAATATTAATATTTTTACTATCTTTATATTTAGCTTTATTAAGCTCAGTTTTTAACATATCTTCATCATTTTCTGTAAATAATTTAAATTCATCGTCATTAAAATAACTTTCAAAAGTAGCCTTAAATTTATTTACAATATTCTTTGAATCCTTTTCACTAACCTTCATATTCCACTCAAGTCCAGTAGTCATAGCGTCTTTAGATATATTAGATGATCCTATGTAAGCCGTTGTAAAACCAGTATTCCTATGGAACATATAACTTTTTGCATGAAGTCTTGTTCTATCAGTATCGTAAGATATTTTTATTTCTGTATTAGGTAATGTAGATAAGAACTTTATAGCTTTAAACTCACTAGCACCTAAATATGAAGTTGTAATTATCCTCAACTTCTTTGTTTTCGTATGTTCTATTAGCTCATCTTTAATTAACCTTATGCCTGTCCATCTAATAAAAGATACGATTATATCAATACTATCACTAGTTAAGATTTCCCTTTTCAACTCACTTACTAAATCAGGTTCATTATTACTGTTTGTAAATAAGAAACTTTGTGATATAGGCGTTAATGGTCTCACCTTATTTTTTAGATTTGACTTATTTCTCTTTTCCTCTATAGATAAAAGTACTTCACCATTTTTATGAATGTTATCAATCTTTATATCTTCATCTTCTACAGCCTTTGATAAATAGCTTATGATATTGTTACAAATATCTATTTGCTTATTAAGTTCTAATTTTTTCACTAGATTCAAACTCTTTTTTGCAACTTCTCCCAAGTGTTTAGACAGTATATCTTTAGCTTCCTCTTCATCTATTTTTTCACTTTCTATATCTATTTCATTTTTTCTTTCTTCTAATTCTTCATTTATTTTATCTGAAATAAGTTGCTCATATATGCCTTTTTTAAGCTTCATATTTTCTCCTATTTTTTTATAATTATTACTAATAGTATAACATTTCCCAATGTATTTCTGCATTATGTATAACTGAGACTCCTACTGAGAATTTTATATTTAAAGCTTTTGAAAATATCTAGTATAATGGATATATTAATATTTTTGAGGTGAGTCTAGTGAAGAAAAAAATAAAAGTAGTAGCTGCTATTATAGAAAACAATATAGGTGAGATACTCTGCGCATTAAGATCTTCTAATATGAGTATGCCTAATTGTTGGGAATTTCCTGGTGGTAAAGTTGAAAATGGTGAGTCTTTGTATGATGCCATTGAAAGAGAAATTAAGGAAGAGTTATTATGTGGCGTTAAAGCTGTTGATGTATTTAATGATAGTACTTATGAGTATGATGATATTATTGTAAACCTGATTTGTATAAAATGTGAGTTAGTTGATGGAAGTCCTGTAGCTACTGAACATGCTAAGATTATATGGTTAAATCGTGAAAATTTAAATTCTTTAAAATGGGCTCCTGCTGATGTTTCTTCTATTGAGATGCTAGTTAAGGAATAATTTTATTCATTTCACTATTATACTTTTATGTTCTGATTTTAGATATAAAAAAAGTATTATCAAGTTTTTTATGATAATACTTTTTTCATATATAGTAGTCGTACTTTAAATAAAATGTATATAATAAGTTCAAAAAGTTAAC
>JAVXJA010000036.1:17446-28744 GCA_036648085.1 Terrisporobacter sp. | reverse complement strand
CTGAAGATAAAGATTTAGTTTATAGAGTTATAGCTGGATCTTATTGTAGTAAAGATAATGCTAATAAGTTAGTAGAAGAGCTAAAAAGTAAAGGTTATGATGCTTTTTTATCAACTTATAAGGTATAAACTTTGAAGATTAGATAATACATTGCTCCTTTATATAAAAGAAATGGAGAGGGTTATATGTATAATAAGGAGAATGAAAATGCTAGAGAAGAAGATAATATAATAAGTCTCAAGCTTTTTATAAATTATTTGTGGGAACTAATTTATTTAAAGAAGACTGTGAAGCATGGGTGCATGGACCTGTATATAAGGTAGTGTACGAGGAGTATAAAGAGTATGGGAGAAATATTATAAATTTAGAAGCGAATTAAATTATACAGTAACTATTTTAAAAGGTTTATTATTTTCCATATATGATATAATTAAGTATAAAGAGAAATAAAGAATATGGGAGGAATTATTGATGAATTATGACTATATACATAATTATAGTGAAGATGAATTTGAGGATATTCAGGCTCACTATGATGGAAAAGCTGAATATGATAATGGATTAATATTTTTAAGTTCAACAACATCGATAAAGCATAATGAAATAAAACGAAATATTTTAACTGAGTTTTCCATATATTTAAAAGGCTCAAAATGTAAAAGCTATGATGAGCAAATAGAGGTTATATTTAAAGATAAAGATGATATTAGAAAATATAAGCCTGATATATTTGTCATGTGTGAAGATGCAACTACAAAAGGAGAAAGTTTTACTTCAGCACCTAAATTGATATTCGAAATACTTTCTAAATCAACTGCTAAGTTTGATAAGGGGCGAAAATATAATACTTATGAGAAGTTTGGTGTGATAGAATATAACCTTGTTGAGCAGAATGGATTTATAGTACAACATAAATTAATTGATGGAGCATATCAAATAGTTAATGTATATAAGAATAATGATGACTATGCATCCGTTGTTTTTCCAGACCTAAAAATAAACCTAACAGATATATTTGAGTAGTGTTTTAAACAAAGTAAAAAAGTAACTATCTTAGGTTAAATTTCACTTAAGATAGTTACTTTTTGTTGGCAAATTTAATATATCGTGAACTAAAAAATTTAATAGGTCAAGCTATTGGATTTTTTAGATGAATTAGCAAATCTTCTAGGATCAAAATATAAGAAATATAAAGCAATGGCTATAACTAGAAGACTTACTTTGTCTCCTGTACCAAAGTACATTAATAGACCAAAGGCAAGTAAAAATATACCGAAACTTTTTAATAAGGTGTTAATTTTCTTTAGCTTTTTAGGGCTCATTGTTTCCCAGCAAGTAGGACTACAATAATTTACTTTTTTCGTTCTTGCATATTCTTCTCTTTCTTTATTTTTCTTATCTTCTATTTTCATTTTTCTTTCTTGGTTTTTTATTCTGTATTCTTCGTTTATTTCTTTTATACCATATTTCAAATTAGCATTAGCCTCTTTAAGTTCTTTTTTTATTTCGTCTTTACTTTTATGCATTATGAGTCTCCTGATTATAGATATTTTTCTAAATTATATCAAACATTATGTTTAAAATGCAAATATAGTTAACTTTCAATAATAATTTTATAATGATGTCTTCTCCTATAACTTGTAGTTATCCAACTAATAATTAATTAAAAATGTTCTTATTTTGTCTGTAATAGCTGTTATCCTATTTAAATCTAATAAACTTAGTCCTTTATCAACATCGATATAATCAATTTCATGGTTGGGGTGTTCATCCATTATAGTTATCGTTGGAATTCCTATATAATGCAAAGGTAAATCATCGGTAAGATAACCAATAGATTTTTTTATATTTAATTCTTCATTTAACATCACTGAAAGTTCATTATCATTTTCGTTATTATAAATATATGGAGGATCTAGAATTTTACTACCTTCTTTGCTATGAATGTGCATACTAATTTCTCCATTTATATCTCCAAGCATATCAAAGTTTATGCATCCTAATATTTTTTCTTTCTCATCATCTGAAAGCTGTAAAGTAAAATTTCTAGATCCAATAAGTCCAAGTTCTTCCGCTCCAAAAAAAATAGGCATAATATTAATCTCACCATTGTTATTTTGCAATGTTCTAGCAAGCTCCAAAACAACTGCAACGCCAGTAGCATTATCTATTATACCTGTTGTATCACTTGTTGTATCAAAATGCGCTGTTACATATATTATTTTTTTATTTACATCAAAAAATCTATTTTTAGCAATTATGTTGAATGAATTGCCTATAGGACTTAAATTATCTGCATTTAAATTAAAGAAATTTTCTCTATTAACCTCATCATCAATACCTTTTCTCTTGTAAATATTAAATTTTTCAATATCGACTTCATATCCATAATCATCTAGTTTATCTTTTATAAAATTTGCGGCATTTAAATTTCCTTTGGATTGTGAGTTACGAACTGACCTACTTAAATAATTTATAGTAGATGAAATTTCATTTATATTAATAACTAAGTTATTGTTACTGTTGTATTTGTTTTTGAAAGCATTACTATTTTGAATGCTCATTTGAGAATATATTATTAACATTATCACTCTGGTAAATACATGTTATAATAATATATAAGAAAATAAATTAGAAGTTATGACTATATATGTATATAAATAAAAATATTTAAGGTTTTTTGTTTAATATTGCACTTATTTTTTCTTTTACTATAGAGATTAGTCAGTTGTATCAAGCAGACTGGATAAATACTATACGCCAAACTACTCTAGGTGGTCTAGTACTTGGACATGGTTTTTTATTGATGGATTTAGCAAGTTATTCTATAGGAATTGTAATTGCTGTAATAATAGATAAACATATGAATTTTATAACTATGATTTAGATATTAAATTGAAACTTTATAAAAGAAAGGTAAAAAAATGAAAATAAATAGAGGCTTTATAGTAATGATGTTTGCAGTAATAATACTATCAGTAGGATGTAGCAATATCAATAATAAAAATAGTGTAGAGAATAATGATGAGACAAAACAAAATACAGTAGATGAAAATAATATGAAAGAAATAGAAAATCAAATACCATATATAGATAAGATGGCTGATAGTAGAGATAACAGCATAATTGATAAAAGATATGAAAATGTAAGAAAGGAAGAATTAACATATAACAGTCTTCAATACGAAGCTGAAAAAGAAGAATCTGAAAGTGAAGCTATTACACAAGTATACCTTGCAGATTCTATAAAGGATGATGTTAATTATAAATGTATTTTAGAAGGATTTTCATATTTATCCGAAAGTAATCCATGTAGTGTAAGTTATAATGAAGCCATAGAATTAATAAAAAAAGTGCTTCCAGATGATATTGAAAAAGTAAAATCAGTAATAGATGAAGAAGTAAATAAAGAATACATATATTATAAATCTGAAAAAGGTAATTTTAGAGTAGGTTTATGTCAAGGTTATATAATGACAGATGAAGGGGAAAAAGTTGATAAAGATTTAATTGTGGGAATAGATTATAGCAAAGAAATAGTTTAGGTTTTTAGGTGGTTGTAGTAATAAAAATAAAATAGCAGATGAATTTGGTGGCAAAGAAGAATTTATTAATAAATACTCTTCAATATATTCAGCTATGGGAGTAAACAATATAAAATGTTATAGTAATGGAAGACTGTTTAATTAAATTAGATAATTTTAAAGATGCATACAAAGACACTGAAAATATGTATACTAAGCTGTTCATGGAAGAAGGCTTTAAAGGATACTTGAAAAGTTTTCAAGAGCAATTAGTAAAGTATTTAGCTCATAGACTTAAAGATAGTAGGGAGAAAAAATCATATGCAAAAAGTAATGAAATATGGTTATGTATTCGTATTAGCCATATTTATAATAATAGGTATACTTATAGGCTTTGCAATAAAACAAGGCGAATCAAAATTAACACCAGTAGAAATCAAAAACAATGAAGTCACAATTATGAATAACACTTATAGTATTGATGATATTGTGAAAGTGGAATTATTAAGTGAAGTAAATCTCTCAGGAGGATCAGGCCTAAATAGAGGAAGATATAGGAATTATAAAAAGGATAAACTAGATATTAAACTTCTAGGTTATCCTTTTTTTGAAGAGAATTAATAAGCATGTCACATCTTTTGTTTGAATAAATCCTAATTAGCACTAAAACTAAATTTAATGATATAAATGATATAAACATAGCGTAAGTATTGGACATGATCATAGTAGGTTGAAATCTCTCCATAGTAAACATAAACAAACTTAGTAGCAACATAATCTCTATAGTTACAAGAAAGATATTTTTTACATTGCTAAATACAGCAGGCAAATTTCCCTGGTAATCATCTGAAAATAATAATGCAAATATGGCTTGAAAGACCCCAGACATTTTAAATGATATAAAGTAAGTGTAAATAAGCTTAAATGTCATTATTATCATGACTGTACTCATCATAATAAATCTTATAGAAAGATATATATCAGCTACAGCATTATTTTTGTTATTTATTAAAAAAAGAACAATAGGAATATCAACTATTAATAATAATGTATTTATTGAAAGTTTTTTTGTTTTTTTCATAAGTTTCTCCTTTTCATATAATTATATAAATCAATCAAGATATAAACTATATTATAGATTAAGTTTAAGGAAAATAAAAGAAAGTAAAATTATAGATATGTTTATATGGCAATCTTAGATAAATAAAGTAATGAAAAATAAATTTTGTGATATAATGTAGAATATAATACAAAAACTGGGAAAAGGGAAATTGGGAAAAATGAATAGCAGTAATTTATTTAAACGAAAGAACATTTTACAAAGGACTTTAATATTAATCTTATTAATACTTTTATTTGTTCAATATATATTAATAATTATATTAGGTGATAACAAAATGCTAGTTGTTATTGGTGAATCTGATTTCAAAATAGTACTTAATCTTATACTAGCTACTATGGGGATGATAAGTTGTGTATTATCTTATAATAGTAATGAAAAAGAAGAAATATTTATAATATCCTTGATGTACACCATATTTGGAGTAGACACACTTGCATCTAAAATTACAGGATATTTGAACGATCCATCATCTCAGTACTTTGCCATATTGACATCTTTTATAAGGATTTTAATTGTGTATATATCTATAAGTAAATGGAATAAAGTTAAAATAATGATTTTAAATAATAAAGCTAAGTCAATCTGTATAATTATATTAATGTCTATTTTAAGCATTATTATAGAATATTACTATATGTTACCATATAATAATGAATTAAAATTATTTTATAAAAATTACGATATTATTTTAGCAGTTATATATTTTTTTATTACGATTAGATATTTTAAAAAAAGTATAATAGAAAATGATTATATATATGGAGTAATTGCTGTTAGTACATTATTACTTTCTATAAAATGCATCTGTGATTTATATTATTATTCATTGAATTATAATAAAGAAGTTTACTTGATTGGATATGCAACTATAATATTATCTTTTATAGTTTATATAGCAGGTTTGTTTGTAGAATTAAATAAATCTACAAAAATTAACAGAATACTAGAAGAACAAAGCAAGTTATCTGTTAAAATTATTGATGAAAACAAGCATAGCAATGTAATAGTATGTGATGAAAATTATAATATAAAATATAAAAACAAAAAAGCTACAGAAAGCTTACATGCTGAATGTATTGTTGAAAATATGACTTATAATGTGGGAGATAAATTTGAACTAGAAAAGGTTTTTGAAAATGAAGTAAACTTAGAAGAGGTAGAAAGTGAAATACTACTTAATAAGACTTATAGAAAAGACGTATACTTAAAAAGTAGTGATACTATTTTAGATTTTTCAGTTCATTTATTTGAAATTAATAATAAAAACTTTAAAGTAGTACTGGTAAAAGATAATTCAGATAAGTACAACCTAGATAAAACATTATTAGAATATGAGATTATTAAAAGAGAAGAAGTATTAAAAAATGAATTTTTCTCAAATATAAGTCATGAATTAAGAACTCCTTTAAATGTTATATATTCAACTAAGCAATTATTAGATATAAGTACCTCTAGAGATAATTTCAATGATACCTATATGAAATACAGCGATATTCTTGATATAAACTGTAAGAGAATGATGAGACTTATAGATAATATAGTTGATACTACAAAACTTGATGTAGGTTTAACAGAACCTACATTTAAAAATTATAATATAGTAAATGTTGTAGAAGATATGACTTTATCTGTTGCCAATTATGCTAAGTCTAAAGAAATTAATATAATCTTTGATACAGAAGTAGAAGAGCTTAATATAAAATTAGATTTAGATATGTTAGAGAGGATAATATTGAATTTATTATCTAATGCAATAAAATTTAGTAATGAAAAAAGTACTATATTAGTTGAAATATTTTACGATAACCAATGGGCAGGAATTAAAATAATAGACAATGGAATAGGTATAGATCCAGATATTCAGCATAAAATCTTTAATAGATTTGTTAAAGGAGATAAATCTATTAGAAGAAAAACAGAGGGAAGTGGAATTGGCTTAAGTTTAGTTAAATCCTTTGTAGAAATAATGGATGGTAAAATTACTGTTAAAAGTGATGGAAAGACAGGCTCTGAATTTATAGTGATGTTACCTAATCAGAAAATCTCCCATAATAATAGCGTGATTTATAATAATTACAATCTAGATGCGGAAAGAGTTCAATTAGAATTTTCAGATATATATGAGTTGTTTGATGGTAAAGAAAAATGCAGTGTGGAAAATTAATATAATTTAAAAGAAATAAGTAAAAGTTTGGACAAAACAGTCCAAACTTATTTTATTGCAGAATCATAATATAAATCCATTTATACAAATAAAATATAAGAAGAGTTATTGTAATGAAAGGGTGAAAATTATGGATAGTATTTTATGTTATAACATTTTAGATTGTATATATCCTCAAATGAAAATTATTGAAAGTAAAAGATTTATATTTAGACCTATAGACATTGATGATGTATATGATATATATGAATATCTTAGTCAAGAACAAGTAGTAAAATACTTACCTTTTAAAGTTCATAAAAATATTAGTGATACGAAGAAATTTGTTCAGTCTTATTTTATTAATAATTACAAAAAAGGTAAAGTAGGAAACTATGCCATATATTATAAAGCAGATAAAAAGGTTATTGGAAATGTAGGACTAAATAATGTTAATCCAAACTCAAATATTGGAGAAATAGGTATTTGTATAAATCCTAAATATTGGGGAAATAATTTTTCTACAGAGTTATGTATAGTATCACTTATAACTGGTTTTGAAATATTAAATTTAGATAAAATAGTTGTAAAAACCTATGAAAAAAATAAATACACTTCTAAAGTTCTTAACAATTTAAAATTTGAGTTTGTGGAAAGTTTTAAATATAGAGGAAATCAAGAAGAATGTAATTTATATGAATTGAGAAAAGAAGAATATTTTAAAATGAAAAAATCCTATTTACCAAGTTTAATAAGAAAATATAGATAATAAAAAAATTCGCTTCGCCCACACGTGGCTCAAAAGCAGGTCCGTTGCTCCATTAAGAAGTTGCAAATTAAAGATAAAACTTCCTTTTAGAGAGATACTATATAAGGGAGTTTTTTTATATACAGAATTTGTGTTAATATAGAGTAATGGACAAACAATAATAAAGAAAAATATAAGTATGAATAATAAATTGAGGTGTAAGTATTGATATTAGATAAAATTAAAAATAATGCAAAATTAATTGTACCAACATCAAGATGGAACAGAGGTTATGATTATTATATAGAAAATAATGTAGAGGAAATTGAAAATTATTTAGAGCAAATATACTTGTGTATAGAAGCAGAAGTTAAAGGCGCTTGGTACAATGATTACAAGTGTGCTATGGCTATTAATTTAGAAAATTTACAAATAGAACATAGTAAATGTACTTGTGAAGATTTTAGAGAAAATAGTAGATATTCACCACAGACTTATTTATGTAAACATATAGTGTCATCACTATACAAAGCTATGGAAGAAATAGATAAAACAAATAAAGAAGATCTTTTAGAAAAAATACATGAAGATATAATAATAGCAAATAAAATAGATCCTCAAGAAGCAATACTTGGAAGCTTAGAGAAAGAGCAAGAAAAGATAAAATTAGAAGTTCATATGGAAAACCTGGGGGATGAAACTAGTAGTAAGGTAGAATTTAAAATAGGAAAAGATAAGATGTATGTTATGAAAAGTCCTAAAGATTTTGCTCATGCTAGATTTTACAATAAAGAAATAAAATACGGAAAAGATTTCACTTATAATCCTAAGAAGCATTATTTTTCTCAACAAGACGAAGAAATTGCATCTATGATAGATGAAATGGTAGAAATTAATAAGCAACTAGCAGTAGTACCGAAATATAAAAGAGAAATTGAATTAGTACAAGGCAAAAGCTTAAATATAATAGATAAATCTATGAAAAGATTTTTTAATACTATAGGAGATAAAACAATTAAGTTTAAAATAGATAATATAGTTTATGACAGTAAAGTGTTAAAGAAAGACTTACCTATAAGCTTTAATATAGAAAAAAAAGAAAATGAGTTAATATTAACTAGTGATGAAAATATGCCAAAGTCACTAAGTAGCAAAGGTGATGTATTCTTTTATGATGGAAATATATACTTACCATCTCCTAAACAATACGATTCTTATAGACATTTTTATAAGTTCTTAAAAGAAGAAAATATTATAAGATTTGATAAGAAAAATATTAAAGAAGTAGTAAGTAAGGTAATTCCAAAACTTGATGAAATAAGTACTTGTCTTAATATAGATGAAAGTATAGAAAGTAAAATAAAGAAAGATTTAAGTGTTAAATTCTACTTAGATAGAAAAAAAGATTTACCATTAATTAAATTGGAATTTATATATGGAGATGTAAAATCAAATAAATCACAAGAGGAAGAACATTATATTATAAGAGATAGAAGAAAAGAAAATAACATAAAAGATTTATTAGAAAAAATCAAATTTGAAGAACAAAAAGAAAATGAATTCTTATTTAATGGAGATGATTCAGATTTTTATGCTTTTTTAAGTGAGGAAATAAAAAACTTACAAAATCTAGGTGAAGTATATTATTCAGATAGATTTAAGTACAAGGTGCAAACTCCAAGTGTAAGTGCAAGTATAAATAAAGATAAGGATAATAACTTCTTACAAATAAATTTTGATATAGAAAATGTGGATGAAAAAGAATATAAAAACATCTTAAAATCCTTTAAGGATAATAGAAGATTCCACAAGCTAAAAAATGATGTAATACTAGATTTAAAAAATGAGCAAGCACAAGAATTATTTACTTTGTTAGATAATATATCTAGTGATATTTCAAAAGACATAAAAAATAAATCTTTAAAAATAAATAATAACAAAGCTATTTATATAAATGAAATTATGAATAAAGATAATTTAAACTTTATACATGGTAGAGAACATGTTAAATCTATATCAGATAAAATTAAAACTATAAATACTATAGATGAAGAAGTTCCAGAGGAGTTAAATGCAACCTTAAGAGAATATCAAGTGGAAGGATATAAATGGTTCAAAACTTTAAATCACTTAGGATTCTCTGGAATATTAGCAGATGAGATGGGTCTTGGTAAGACGATACAGACCATATCTTTTTTAATAGCTGATAAAAATAAAAAAACTCTTATAGTAACTCCCACATCACTAATATACAATTGGAAGGATGAGTTTGAAAACTTTGCACCAAATACAAAAGTTTTAATTATGCATGGTGACAAAAATCAAAGAGAAGAGTTATTTAAGACTATTGATGAATATGATGTGATTTTAACTACTTATGCAACTTTAAGAAATGACTCAGATTTCTATGAAGATAAGTATTTTGATTACTTTATTATAGATGAAGCTCAAAATATAAAAAATCCTTTTGCACAAAATACAGAGGCTGTAAAAAATA
Organism: Terrisporobacter sp.; assembly: GCA_036648085.1. Taxonomy (GTDB): domain Bacteria; phylum Bacillota; class Clostridia; order Peptostreptococcales; family Peptostreptococcaceae; genus Terrisporobacter. The sequence continues at coordinate 18,709 of JAVXJA010000036.1, read as the reverse complement.
TTAAAGCAAATAACAGATTTGCACTTACAGGAACACCTATTGAAAATAACTTAGTAGAACTGTGGTCCATATTTGACTTTCTAATGCCAGGATATTTATTTACTAAAAAATCCTTTGAAAATAAGTTTGTAAAAGGCAAAAGTGAAAATTTACTAGAACTTAAGAAGATGATAAATCCATTTGTGTTAAGAAGATTAAAAAAAGACGTACTGGAAGAATTACCAGAAAAAATAGAGAAAAAGTTCTTTGTTGAAATGACAAAGGAGCAAAAAACGGCTTATACAGCCTTAGTAAATGATATTAATGAAAAAAGAAATGATAAGGAATTTAAATCAGATAAAATAACTATATTCTCATACTTAACAAAGCTTAGACAACTATGCTTAGATCCTTCTATATTGATACAGGGATACAGTGGAGGTAGTTCTAAGATAGATATATGCCTTGATTTAATAAAAGAAAATATTGAAGAAAATCACAAAATACTTTTATTTTCACAATTTACTTCAGTACTTAAAAACTTAGGACAAGTATTAGCAGATTCTAATATAACTTATTCTTATATAGATGGAAGTGTAAGTGCAAGTAAAAGAGTTAATCTTGTAAATGAGTTTAATGAAAGTGATAAAAATAAGGTGTTTTTAATTTCTTTAAAAGCAGGAGGCACAGGGCTTAATTTAACTAGTGCAGATGTGGTTATACATTTTGATCCATGGTGGAATCCTGCCATTGAAGATCAAGCTACAGATAGAGCTCATAGATTTGGTCAAAAAAACGTGGTAGAAGTAATTAAGCTAATAGCAAAGGGTACTGTAGAAGAGAAGATAATTAAAATGCAAGATGATAAGAAAGAGCTTATTTCAAATATTATGAGTGGTGAAATGAATAATTCTGGGCTACTTTCTACTTTATCAGAAAGTGATATAAATGAATTATTTACTTATTAGGGGGATAAATGAATAATTAAAATATCAGGAAAAAAAGATAGAAGACTATTTATCAAATAATAATTTCCTATCTTTTTTACTTACTAGTGCATTATATTAGCCTAAAATATGTGGATAACTCTTGCATAGAGGCTATATCAATGGATATGGAAAAGAAGAAAATGAATTTTGAGCAACGGGATAAGTCTGAAGCGATAGCAAAATGATTCGCCAACACGTTGCTCAAAGACTTAGACGTTGGCGACATGAAGTGTTTCGCCGACACGTCGCTCGAGCGAAGCGAATTTTTATTTTAAATCTCAAATGTCTCTTCTTC
>JAVXJA010000036.1:0-17346 GCA_036648085.1 Terrisporobacter sp. | reverse complement strand
ACACGTCGCTCGAGCGAAGCGAATTTTTATTTTAAATCTCAAATGTCTCTTCTTCATGAGTTATATTAAAAACTCTATCTTTATAACTTAAAGCATGATTAGAATTTTTAAAAGTATTTATTAAGTCATAATCATTCCAAAGATGCATTGGAAAAGCTGATTTAGTATTAGTATTTTTCATAAAATAATCAAAACCTAAATAATACTGCTCTCCTTGTCTAGAATCTAGAGGAAGAAAGGCAACATCTATATTTTCTCCTTTAATTCTATCAACTCCATCTTTAAACTTATTTTCTGCAAACTCATTTTCTTCTGGAGAGTTTTCTCCTTCCCAGTGCCACCAGTTTAAATCACCTGCGTGGTAGATTGTTTTATTTTCTATTTTTACAATAAATGCTACACCTAAATCACTAGATTCCAGTGTTTTTATTCCTAAATTATCTACTGTAATCTTCTCATTTGCACCTGCAAATTTTGTATTTTTTGATTTTGAAGTTTTAATATCATCTGATAATATATAAGTCACATGAGGATGAATTTTTTCTAAATCAAAAATACACTTATTAAAGTGGTCATGATGAGAGTGACTTGAAAATACATATAGCTTTTTATTCTTATCAAAGTCAGGCAGTTTTCCTTGGAAGTAATCAAAAAGTAAGATGGAATTCTCCAGTTCTAAAGCAAAACTACTGTGGTGAATGTATGTTATTTTCATATTTTAATCCTTTCTATATATAGATATATAATTATTATAGTTTTTATTAAGTACTATTATATTAAAAATTTATGATTATTTCACTAAATAAATAATAGAATTCTTACAATATTGTAAATTGTGGAAAATGCTCAAGAAAACTACAATTAAATTAGATAAAAAATAGATTTAAAAGGGGTGGGATAATTGAATATTAAAAGTAATTATAAAATAGAAGACGTATCAAAATATATAATTGAAAAATTTAATGCTATAGAGATTACAAAAGATGAGTTTTTAGAAAAAAATAAAGATATGTATGAAAATGAGATTGAAAATATTTCAAGAATTTTAAAAATAGAAGATGAAGAAATTATTGGAAATTTATTAAGTGAAAATGAAAAAGAAGAAATAAAAATCACCATAGAGCATTTAAAAGAAATAGAAAATTGTTCTACATCTATTTATGAAATAAGTACGGGGAAATTAATAATTATAATTTTAGAAAGTGAAGATAATATAAATTTATCTGGATTTATTATGGAAGGCATAGGTGAAATATTATTTGATTATTTAATGAGCTTAATAGATGAACCTATTGAAAAAAACTATAATGAATTAGATGAAGTAATTGAAGAATTAAGTCATTATAGACCTTATGGTAAATTTGTAAAATAAATAATTCATCATAAACCTTGTATAAAAAATTATAAATGATTAAATAAATTTAATTGAAATCAATTATATTCTTTTAAATATTATTATGATAATATAATTATATACAACAAGTAGCACCAAAGGAGTAAGATAAATGACAAATGGAGTAATAGAAGCAAATAAAGGCATATTAAAAAAAATATTTTCTGAAGAATTTTGGTTTGTAGTACCAGAATATCAAAGACCTTATGTATGGCAAGAGGATAATATACAAGAATTAATTGACGACCTTTATTACGCTTTTGAAAATAAACAAAATAGTGAGTATTTTTTAGGAGCTTTAGTTTTAAAAAGAACTAAAGAAGAAGAGTTTAGAGAATACGAAATATTAGACGGACAACAAAGATTAACAACTTTAAGTATGATAATAGCAGTACTTAGAGATTTAATAGATAAACCAAAATATAAATGGACTTTATCAGAGATGATATATCAAGAAGATAATGAATTATTAAAAGTTCCAGCTAGAAGCAGACTTAAATATAATACTAGAGATAAAGTAAAGAATTTTATGAGTGAATTTATTCTGCCTAGTGGAGGTACTACAGCAAAATCATTAGTAAAAATTAAAGACAATGCTAATATATCAGTATCTAATATGGCAAAAGCATTAATTACTATACATGATATATTTTCAAAAAAAGATAATTTAGAAGCTTTTGCAGTTTTTTTATTAAATAACGTACTATTTATATATGTGTCTACTGACAATACAGAAGATGCTTTTAGATTATTTACAATATTAAATGATAGAGGTATACCTCTTTCTAATGCTGATATTTTAAAATCTATAAATATAGGAGAAATACCTGATGATGAGTTAGATGAGTACTCTAAAAACTGGGAGTATCTAGAAGAAAAATATAACAAAGGACTTGATAGATTCTTATCCTTTGCAAGAACTATACTTCTAAAAAACAAGCCTTCATCTAATTTGCTAGATGAATACGAAAAGAACATCTATGGAAAAGGTATTCTAAAAAAAGGTAAAAACACAATAGATTTTCTTATTAATCTAGATGAAATTTATGATGATATAATAAATTTACAAAGTAAAGAATTAAGCAATGATTATAAGAACTTAGTAGCAATAATGAAAATAGGTTTACATTCAGATGAGTGGATACCAGTATTAATGAGTTATTTCTTAAAATTTAAATACTATAAATTAGATAAATTTATTAAAAGATTAGAATATAAATTTGTGGGAGATCTTTTATCAAATACATCACCTTCAAAAAGACGTGAAAATCTAAATAACATAATTAAGACTATTGATGTAGTTAATGAAGATAATTTAAATGATTTATTATTAGATAATAAACAATTATTTGATATAGATAGAAATATTTTTAGAAATAGTATAGACGAAGAAATATACGGTAAAAAATACACAAAATATTTACTTCTAAAGATAGAATACTTAATGTCAGATAATACAGTTCAATTATCAAATTATAAAGAGATTAGTATAGAACATGTACTTCCACAACATCCACTTAAAAAAAGTCACTGGAGAAGAGATTTCACAGAAAATCAAAGGGAATTATGGACAAATAGAATATCAAACTTAGTTATTATAAGTAATACAAAAAATTCAAAATTAGGAAATTTAGATTTTAACGAGAAAAAAGAAGAGTATTTAAAACATAGAATGGACGTATTCAATAGTAGTAAAATATTCTTAGACAAACATTCAAAATGGAATGAAAATGTATTAAAAACAAGGCAAAATACCTTAGTTAATATGTTAGTAAATAATAAAATATAAGAAAATTATGGTATATAGGTCGTTGAATAATGAAGACTAGGTGAATCCTGGTCTTTTTAATATTAAAATAATTAATAAATATAAGCAATTTATATATTTACAAATAATTTAAAGTTGGTAAAATTAGAAGTATAAAGAAATTAGTATTCGAAGGGAAATAATAATGAGACGTTTTAATGAAACCTACAAATATAGGAAGTTTATAAGTAGAAATGATTGGGCAGACACATATAAATCTATACATGCAGTTACAGAAGAAATTGTAATGTTAAAAGTTATATCAAACAAAAGCAAAGAGAAGGAATATATAAATAATTTATTAAAAGAAGTAGATATATTAAAAAAAATTAAACATCCTAATTTAACGTCTATTCATGATATATTTAAATATGAGGGAATAGGACAAGCTCACTACTATTATATAGAAGGAGAGTATTTCAAGGGAATAAGTTTAAAAGATAAATTAAATAATGAAAAAGTAGAGAGAAATGAAGCTATAAAATTAGTTAAACAATTAGCTAAAGTTTTAGAAGTGTTTCATAAGATAAATAAATCTTTTGAAGTATTAAATCTTGAAAACATTATTATAAATCCTAAAGGACCTAAAAACCCACAGGACATAATGAAAATAGATATTTTATCATATTTAGAAAATAAAAGATTAAAACTTAATGTAGCAGAAAATATAGATGAGTTAGATAATAATGAAAATATAGAAGAAGATAAATTTAATTTAGATAAAGATATGTATTCTTTAGGAGTTATTTTATATAGTTTATTAAGTGGAAACATTAATTTTGAAAATGAAAAATATAAAAAACATATAGAAGATAAAAACTTAGTAAAGATTATCGAAAAAGCTACTAATAAAGAATTATCTAAAGGATATGTTAATTTAAATATGTTTATAGAGGATCTAGACTCATGTTTAGAATACAAAGAATTAAAAAGTGAAACTTATAATTATGAAGAGATAAGCTTAGATAATAATACACCTAAAAAAGTTAAAGAAAAAAAGAAGAAATTAAAAAATAAGAAACCAAAAAAGACAAAAGTAAAAAACAAGAAATCTAAAAAAGTACTAGGTGTTTGTGCATCTCTTCTTATAGTAGGTACTATAAGTATTAAAGGCTTAGAGTTACTAGAAAAAGCTAATAATGTACCAGCTGATAATATAAAACAAGAAAGCAGTGACATAAAAAAAGAAGAGGAAAAAGTTAATAAAAAGGAAGAAAAAACAGACAAAGAAGAAGTAAAAAAATCAGAAGATAATAAGACTACTACTTCAAATAAAAGTAATAATAAAAAGCCAAGTGAAAATACTACTTCAAATGATAGTAATTTAAATAACAATACAAACAGTAATACAAATAATAACAATAATAGTAACACAGAAAAGCCAGAGAAACCAACTAAGCCAAGTAATCCAGATAATAATGGAAACACAGGTACAACTCCTAAACCTGATACAGGAAATGATAATAATACAGGAGATGTACCACAACCACCACAAACAGATGATTCTACTAACAATGGAAGTGGAGGAACTCCAGGAGATACTCCAAATACTGATATTCAAGAATAGTTTAATAAAACAGAATAAATTAAAAAGGTATTATCTAAAATAAAATAGATAATGCCTTTTTAATTTATAAATGTATGATTTTATTGTTTTTGCAAAAACTTATATTAATATAATTTTTTACAGAAGGAGAAATAAATGAGAAAAAAATTAATAACAATACTTATGATAAGCACAAGTGTATTTTTTATAGCATGTAATAAAGCAACACCAGACACTACAAAAGATAACACTACTGCAAAGAAAATAACAATAGAAGAAGCTAAGGACATAGCATTAAAACATGCTAAATTAAGCAGTGACAAGGTAACTTTTATAAAAGCAGAAGAAGACATGGAGAATAATACAAAAAGATATGATATAGAATTTTATTCAGATAATACAGAATATGATTATGAAATAAATTCTGAGACAGGAGAAGTTATAGAATTTGACAAAGATGTAGAAGATTACACCATACCAGCTAAGCCAAATAAAGCTAAAATAACTGAAGAAGAAGCTAAAAATATTGCTTTAAAACATGCAAAGCTAAGTAGTGACAAAGTTAAATTTAATAAAGTTGATTATGACATTGATAATAACAATGACAAATACGATATAGATTTTCATTACAATAATGAAGAATACAGTTATGAAATAAATGCACAAACAGGTGAAATTATGTCACATGAAGTAGATAAAAAATAAATTTATTATTTTTAATAAGATGATTCTTAAATTTTTGAATCATCTTTTTTTATTGTTGGAATTTTTTTAAAAACATAAAGTAAATTTTAAATATACTTGATTCACTTTACTGGTTATCTAGACATTTAACTTTTTCTTTTGTAATGGGATTTTTTTATGGAGTATTTACCATAGATTTATGCTACTCTATGAATGTTATAATACGAATTAGAAAATTTGCTCATGACAATGAAATAATAGTTAAGTATGAACTTTTAAAAGCTAACATCAGAAAGAAAACAGAAGAAAAGATTGGGAAAAAGAAATTTATATTTACTATGCATTTGGGAAGAGATGATTTTGCTCAACATTTAAAAAACTATATTGAACAAGAACATTTTAGGTTTAAAATAGATCATAAAATAAGTATAAAAAAGAAAATTAAAAGAAAGTAAGTATATATTATAAAAATAAGTAAAAGGGTATTTCTAAAAAGGAAATGCCCTTTTATAATGAAATTAAATTCTTAATTGATTTAATTAATAAAATTTAAATATAAAAGTAATTGACAAAATAATTGATAATAGTTATCATATAAATATAGTGATAATAATTATCAATATCAAAGAAACGGAAAAATTAAGGAGTGTTAACATGAAATTATCAGAGGGAAAAAATGGATCAATATATACAATTAAATCAATAAAAGGAAATGAAGAAATAAATAAATTTTTATTTACACTGGGATGTTTTGAAGGAGAGAGTATAAGCATAGTAAAAAAAATGTATTCAAATTTTATAATTAATATAAAAGGTGGAAGATACGGAATAGATACAGATTTAGCAAAAATTATAGAAATAATATAAGGTAAAGAGGAGATTGAAAATGAAAATAGCATTAACAGGAAACCCTAATAGTGGTAAAACTACTTTATACAATGCCCTTACAGGAAAGCAAGAATCAGTAGGTAACTGGGCAGGGGTAACAGTAAATAAAAAAGAATCAAAGTTAAAAAATAGTTTAGGCAAAAATATAGAAGTTATAGATTTACCAGGGGCTTACTCAATAAGACCTTATACAAGTGAAGAAAGTATAACAACAGATTTTATAAAAAATGAAAACCCTGACGTTATAATAAACGTAGTAGATTCTACAAATTTAAATAGAAGTTTATTTTTCACAACACAATTATTAGAACTAGGTATACCAGTAGTTATAGCGTTAAATAAAGTAGATATATCGAAGTCTATATCAAATATAGATACAAAAAAATTAGAAAAATCTTTAAATTGTAAGGTTGTCAAAATATCTGCATCAAAAAATGAAGGATTAAAAAACTTAATTGGAAAATCAATGGAATTATCTAAATTAGAAAAACAAGAAAGCCCCTTTGAAAAATTATCAGAAATAAAAGAAGAGAAAAAACAAGATGAAGAAAGATTTAAAATAGTTAATGACATAACTAGTAAAGTAGAAGAAAGAATAATAAGAGTATATGAAGAAACAGTAGAAGATAAGGTGGATAAATTTGTAACTAATCCTGTAATAGGAATTGGACTTTTTATTTTAGCAATGAGTGCTATATTTGATTTATCTATAAATAAAATAGGACCGTTAGTTGCTGATACTTTAGTGGGATACATAGAAGTTTTCCAAGGGATGGTTTCAGGTCAATTATCAGCTATGGGAACTAATGACTTTTTAAATGCATTATTAACAGACGGTATAATAGGTGGAGTTGGAGCAGTAGTTGGATTTGTGCCATTAGTTATGGTATTAATGTTCTTATTGTCATTATTAGAAGACAGTGGATTTATGGCTCGTATAGCACTTATATTTGATCCATTATTTAGAAAAATTGGATTATCAGGAAAGTCTATAATACCTATGATAGTAGGATATGGATGCTCTATACCAGGAATTATGGCAACTAGAACTATAAAAGATGAAAAACAACGTCGTTTAACAGCATTGCTTACACCATTTGTTCCATGTGGTGCAAAAATACCAATTATAGCATTATTTACAGCTGCATTTTTCCCAAATCAACAATATTTATTCCCACTTACTTACCTTATAACATTTTCAGTTATAATATGTGTGGGATTATTATTAAAGAAAATCACAGGAGCAGAAAATATAAAAAGTTACTTTATAATAGAATTACCTAAGTATGGTATGCCTAGTATAAAAAAAGCATTTTTCAAAATGATAGACACGGCAAAAGATTTTATGATGAGAGCTGGGACTATTATAATAGTTTGTAATACTGTAGTATTTATAATGTCATCATTCAATTTCAACTTACAATTAGTAGGAGATTCAGTTGACACTTCTATATTAGCTACTATAGCTTCACCATTTGCATTTTTACTTATACCAGTAGGAATCGGTGTATGGCAACTTGCAGCAGCAGCTATAACAGGATTTATAGCTAAAGAAGAAGTTGTTGGAACATTAGCAGTAGTTTATTCAATGGGAGCAGCTATAAATGCAGATTTTGAATTAATTAATCCTATTATGGCTCAAGAAACTATGGGAATAACAGCAGTATCAGCATTTGCATTTATGATGTTTAATTTACTTACACCTCCATGTTTTGCAGCAATAGGTGCTATGAAATCAGAAATGAAGTCAGGAAAGTGGCTATCAAAAGCTATATTACTTCAAATAAGTGTAGGATATATAGTATCAATGGTATTTTACCAAATAGGTACAATAGTCTTTTATAAGCAGTTGGCACCAGGTTTTGTTCCTGCAGTTATAATAATATTATTAGTAATATTATATGTAGTATATAAGATAAAATCTAATAAAACTGATGATAAAAAAATAGTTGCAAAAGTTCAAGTAGAATAATTTAAATAAGGAGATCTATTATGGGAAATTTTATAGTGATTATTGTTATTACAAGTATATTATTCTTAGCTATTAGACCTATGATTAAGTTTAATAAAGAAAAGAGTAGAGGAGATTACGGCTGTTACAAATGCTCAAATGCTTCAAAGTGTAAGGGTAGTTGTGAGTAATTAAAATAGTTTATAATTTTAAATTAACAATTCAATATATAAAGAAAAACATTACTGAAAACCTTAAATTTCAGTAATGTTTTTTATATTTAATTAAAATCAACTTCTAAATATTTTAATATATTCTTGAAAATTCCAGGTTTCTAAAAATGATTTAGCCGATTTATATCCTGAGTTATATAAATCTATTATTTCTTCTTTGCTTATATTAAAATCAATAGCATTTATACCTAGAGTTGGTATATTAATAATTCTTACAGAATCACTATCTTTAAAGTAAATATCTTCGCTAGTATAAAGAGATGTTTCTACAATATCAAATAAAAAAGGTAATAAGCCATTTTTATTATTTTTTTTAATTTCATAATTATCAAATAAATTAAGACCAAAGGTAGGCCACTGTGGAGTTTTTTCCGCATCAAAAATCCATATAGGAAAGTTACTAAGAAGACCACCATCTACTATGTAGCTGGTATTTTCATTTTCATTTAATATAACAGGATTGTAATAAATGGGAATGCTAAGGCTCATTCTAACAGCTTTTGCTATTTCAAAATCGAGGGGATTTATATTATATTTTACTAAATCATCAGGTAATATAATAAGGGTATGTTTTGTAACATCAGTAGCAATAAGTTTCAATCTACATTCATCATTGTTACAAATGTCTCTAAATGTTGTTTTTCCCTTAGCTTGAAACTTTTCTCTTAAAAAATTCTCTATATAATCACCACTATGAATTCCTTTTGTTTTAAAAAGACTTAAAAATTGACCAACTAAAGGTATGGATTGTAATTTGCTTTTATCAGCAAAACAATTATAATCTAGATTTAACATAATATTGCTAATTTCTTTTCCACTATATCCAACTGCTAATAAAGATGCAACTATTGCTCCAACAGAAGTTCCAGCAATGCTTTTAAAAATATAACCATGTTCTTCTAGACAAGAAATAGCTCCAACTAGTGCGATGCCTTTTACACCTCCACCTTTACATACTAAGTCAGCATACATTTAATTCACCACCACTCATAATGAAATGTACATTTTAATACAGTAGTACAATACATTATATGAGAAAAAGAAAAAAATGATATTTTAATTGTAAAGGAATTAGAAAAATCTCATATAAGGCATGTCCTTATATGAGATAAAATTACATAGTAATTAAATTAAGCTTCAGTAACAGCAACTTCCTTCATTATAAATTCCATTTCAGTAGCTAGATTTTCGTATTTTTCAGCACAGTCATCTTCTACATCCATAAAGTATCCGTTAATTCTTATTACATCAAATTTTACACCTTCTGCAGTTAATTTTCCCATGAATTCGCCCATTTTATGGAAATCTGAGCCATGTATTTCGTATCTTTTCATAATCAAAACCCCCAATTTTATTATTTGATTTTTCTATAATGCTGGTTATTTTTAATGAAATGTCTATACTTTGATTGTAGCAGAACTTATAAAAATTATTATAAATATAGTAAGAAATCGTACACATTTTTACGACATAAAAATAAAACCCTCAACAAAAATCTAAATAAGTTGAGGGTTTTTCTTTATTACATTATATATCTTTTCTATAGGTAATTAAATCATTTTTAAACACACTATTTCTTTTTTCATTTATAAACATATCATTGAAGTAATTACTATTATCCCCAAGTCCACTTTCAACCTTTTCTAAACCCTGTTCTTCTATTAGAGTATCTTTATCAGAATATAAATTAGTACCAAGTCCTAATTTATCTCCATCTATTTTCACACCCATACTAGCTAAAATTGTTGGGAACATATCAAAGGGAGCATAGTCTCTATTTTTTGTGTTTTTAGAAGATACAGTTGAATTAAGTGTTAAGTTAAAAATAGTTCTTTCATAATTAGGATCAAAATTCTTAAAGAATTTTTTATCCATACTTGGATGATCTCCAGTTATAACTATTGTTGTATTTTCATAGAATGGTTGTTGTTGAATCCATTTTATAAATTCAACAGTTTCTTTTGTAGAATATGAAATTACATTAGCATATTGAGAAGAATGCTTTTTCTCAGCTTTTTCTGATAAGTATCCATCAGGGAAGTGAGTATCAGCAGTTTCCATAGTAAAGTTAAAGGGCTTATCTTCCTTGTATAAACGAGTTATTTCATTTTTTGCATAATCATACAATTTGTCATCTTCAAATCCCCACCATACATTATAATCCTTAGGAATCAATCCTTTTTTTATGGCAGCCTTATGATCAAATATATTAAACTTACCATGAGTATTAAAGTAAGTAGTAAGTCCACCAAAATCTGCATCAGCACCAAACATTATAGTTTGATTGTATCCTTGGGATTCAAGAATATCTCCCATTGTAATTGCACCAGGTAAGAAACTTCCTGATTTTCCATAAGAGTTACGTCCCATAGGTATTTTAAGTGGAATACCAGCACCCATATTTATCATAGAAGCCACTGACCATTCAGAGCCGTAAGTAGTATGTGGTCCACCAAATTTATCATTGTTAGAGAAAGAAATTCCTTCCTTAGTTAATTCTGTTAGCTCAGGCATAAGGTTAATTTCCATATATCCTCCTAACTCTTTAGTTAAATAAGAGTTTTCAACAGATTCTAAATAAATATGAATTAAATTTCTCTTTTTCTTTGGGAATGACATTTTTACATCACGTGGGTCTACATAATTATCTTCAATATAAGAAGAGTCAGATAAATATGCTTTAACAACTTTTTGTAAGCTTAATTTATTAAATCCATAAGCTACACCACCAAACATCATAATAGTAGCAAGTACAATTGATATTACTTTCAGTCCTCTTTGAGATAAAACATTTATATTTCTATTTCTAATTTTAGTATTAATATCGTACTTAAAGTTTATAAATAAAATAAATACTGTAGTAAAAGCAACTATAGAAAATACGGGTGACATTAATATTTCTCCAGTCATATCAGAACCAGTACCTTTTAAAGGAGCTTTTAAATTAAATAAAAACTGCTCTGGAGTAATACTACCGAAGAAATCGATAAACCAGTTTGAGAAGAAAATAAATATCATTCCTATTACAAAGAATAAAACAGAAACGATTTTTATAATAATATGCTTTCTTTCACCTTTTCCCACACTTTTAGAAAAAATAACATAATTGTTTAATATGCCTTTTATAAATAAGAATATTAAACCTAATAATAAAGCTGTTACTACATATTTAAAGCAAAAAGCATTATTATAAGTAGAAGCCTTAAGTATATTTGGCAATCTCCAAATATACTTTAAAAAATTCAAACATACTATATTAAATAATAGAGTATATCCTAATAGGTTTTTTATTATAGTCTTTAACCCCTTATTTTTTTCAAATAATAAATAGTTTATAAAGGCTAAAATAAATCCCACAATTAAATAACTTAATATTTGCATAAATCCTCCTAATTTTCCTCGTACAAATTTTCATTATATATAATATCATATATTTGTAGAAAATCAGAATAAATTGTAGAAAATTACAAAATTGTAAGGTGTTATATTAAGATAGTTATTATATTTAATAACAAAGTTATAAATATTTTTAATATTTTTGTAAAAAATAGAATATAGTTACAAAAATATTAATGCAGTGGAGGTAAATATGGAAGAAAAAAGAGTTAAAATAGTTGTGGCAGATCCATCAGCTTTGGGATTATTTGGACTTGCTATAGTAACTTTAGTTGCATCTTCACAAAAATTAGGTTTAACGCAAGGTGTATCTTACATAATACCATGGGCACTTTTCTTGGGAGCATCGGCACAGTTAATGGCATCTATTAATGACTTTAAACATAATAACACCTTTGGAGCAACAGCTTTTGCAGCATATGCATTCTTTTGGTATGCAGTTGGATTTACATGGTTAATTCAAGGAGGCGTATTTGGAGAAGCCTTATCTACAAGCGGTGATATTAGACAACTTGGTTTTGCATATTTAGGATACTTAATTTTCACAATAATTATGACTATAGGTGCTACTGAAACCCATTTAGTATTATTTATGATTTTCATATTAATTGATGGATTATTTGTAGGTTTAACATTAACATCTTTTGGAATAATGCCTAAATTTAGTCATTACCTGGCAGCATACTGCGAACTCTTAATATCTATTTTTTCTTTTTATGGATTTGGAGCAGCAGTGTTAAATACTCACTTTGGTAGAACATTCCTCTCAGTAGGAAAACCTTTTGGAATATTTAAAAAACAATAAATTATTCAATAGAAAAATCCCCCTAATAATTCTAGGGGGATTATATATTTATATTATCTAATTATTTCTCCAGTATACATTTATTGCTTTATCTTCAGAAATATGGCTTTTATTATTTGCTTCTTCCTTTTTTTGAACTCTTCTTACGGTTAAAATATTTAAACAAATTATTTTTTCTTTCTTTAAATTCATAAATATCGTATCTTTTCGTGATTATACCAAACAATATTAAAGTTAAACCTACACCTACAAAAATTCCTTCTAAACTATTGTTTAGTATATTAAACCGTTTTGAAAGAAGCCAAATTGTACTAAATACCAACCCGAAGGAGGTATAAATATTTAACTTTTTCATGGAACACCACCTAATAATCATTTACTTATATTATACATCATATAATGTATAATATTACCATATAAAATATTAATATTGTGTTAAATAATTAGGATGAATTTTAGAGGATATATAGGAGAAGAATGAATCTATTTGAAAATAGATTTATTAGTTATTTTTTTATAAATATGTGAATAAATTCTAATAAAGGAGGGGGGAATGTGCTGGATTTATCTTTTTTTCAAAATTATATAGTAGTTGTAATAGTGGGAATATGTCTGTGTATAGGATATGTAATTAAAACTAGTTTTAATTTTATTAGTAATAAATATATACCATTAATTATGGCTGTTATAGGAATTGTGTTGAATATTTGGATTAGTAAAACAGTTAATGCAGATATTCTGTTAGGAGGGCTGGCATCGGGACTTGCAAGTACTGGAATGCATCAAGCCTTTAAGAATTTAATTGATAGAGAATCAAAAGTAAAATAAACCTATAAGTTTATAGGTTTATTTTTTCGAAATATAATAATACAAGGAGAAATAATTTAAGTATAGGTTATTATTATGAAAATCCTATAAATAAATTACTTACATTTATTGTAGTCTAATTTCTATATAAGCACAATACAAATAGTTTAAATATTTAAAATTATTTGAAAATTATAATTTCTGATAATTAAAAACATAATTGATGATTTTCTAAAGGATTATTTAAAATAGATTTATTTAAATTAGATACTAATAAATCTAAAGATGAAGAATCTTTCAAAATAATACTTTTATTATTTTTTTTGATTTTAATATTTCCAGAAATATTTTCTAAATTTAAAGTGGAATCATAATTACAACATGCAATAATTTTATTTTGTTTTATGGCAAAATTAGCTGTATGCATTGTTCCACTTTTCTCACCACACTCAACTACTACAACACCTAAGCTTAAGGCACTTTGCAATCTATTTCTTTCTATAAATTGATATTTAGAGGGTTTATTATGTGGCGGATATTCACTTAACAAACATCCTCCAGTAGAAATTATTTTATCTGCTAAGTTAGTATTGCTTAAAGGATACATATTACTTATACCACAAGGGAGAACAGCTAAAGTTTTACCATGAGCAGAAATACATCCTAAGTGAGCATTTTCGTCACACCCTTTAGCAAGACCACTAACTACAATAAAATCGCATAAAGCAAAGTATTTACCCAAGTCTTGTGAAATTTTCACACCTGAAGAAGTTGCATATCTAGAACCAACTATGGCAACAGATTTATTATTTGTTATACAGTCTTTATTGCCTTTATAAAATAAAATAACAGGATTATCATCTATTGCAGTCAATTTATTTGGAAAATCTTTATCTAAGATTGTCATAATACTTATATTACTCATTTCACAGTAGGATAAGATTAATTTAGCATTTCTTTTCCCCTGTAAAATATCTTTCATATCCAATGTTGGAATTGATTTTATTTTAGTGCTATTTTCACAAATAAATTTATATATTGATTCACCTTCTAAAGTAAGAGGAAGTTTTTCTTTAAGTAGTTTATTTACAATATTTCTATTTATTTTATCCAAACTTAACAAGGTTAGTATAAGTTCTACATTATACATTTATATCTCCTAATATAATATTTCTTTTTTATTTTAATATAGTTTATACTATTTACTAAAATAAAAAATGGAAATTTATACTACCACATATAATGAACAGTAGATTTTATATTTTTATCATAAATTTCTTTTACAATGTCCATTTCTTCCTTAGTGAAAGGAGGTAGTGCAGAGGCTTTTACATTTTCTGCAATTTGCATAGGATTACTAGCCCCAGGAATTACAGTACTAACTTCATTATACATTAAGATATATCTCAAGGCAGACAGAGCAAGAGATTGAGTATGTAGTCTTTCTTTAAGTTCATTGGCAGTATTTACTCCAGTTATATAATCCACGCCAGCAAAGGTTTCCCCCTTATCAAAGGCTTCTCCATTTCTGTTATAATTTCTATGGTCATTTGAAGCAAAGTTACTATTAACTATAAATTTACCAGTTAATAAGCCACTAGCGAGAGGAACTCTAACTATAATACCAACATTTTTCTCTTTTGCTAACTTAAAGAATAATTCACTTGGTTTTAATCTAAACATATTAAATATTATTTCTACAGCAGATATATCATAATCAAGGGCTTTTATTGCTTCTTCTATTCTTTCTACACTTACACCATAATGTTTAATTTTGCCATCCGCTTTTAATTGGTCTAAAACATCAAAAACATCCTTTTTATAAAATACATCTGTAGGTGGACAGTGTAGTAAAACTAAGTCTAAAACATCAACATCCATGTTTTTTAAAGATGCTTCTACAAATTCTATTATGTTTTCCTTATTGTAACCTTCTGCTACATGAGGATTTAATTTACGACCACATTTTGTAACAACATAAATTTTATCTTTTTTTGATTTTATAAATTCACCAATGACTTCTTCACTTAAGCCATCTTGATATATATCTGCAGTATCAAAACAATTAATATTAGCTTCATAAGCAGCTTCTAAAGTTTCCAAAGCTACCTTCTCATTAAATTCTTCTCCCCACTTAGATCCTAATTGCCAAGTACCAAGAGATACTTCACTTATTTTAAAGTTTGTCTTTCCAAGAACTCTATAATTCATTTTTTATTCTCCTTCTATACATATAATCAAATTTACTTTATAATTTTATCTATACTTAGAGACTTAAACAAGTAGGCACATATTAGTTACATAGGGAAGTGAAGGTAACTATGTGTATTTTAAACAATTGGGAATTTAAAAATGGAGGAACAAATGAATAGAATTAAGTTAACATGTGAAATGGAAATAACTTTAAATGTAATAGGTGGAAAGTGGAAGCCTTTAATTTTATATTATTTAACTGTAAATGGAACTAAAAGATTTGGTGAAATAAAAAACCATATTGCTTATGTATCTCACAAAACTTTAACTAATCAACTGAGACAATTAGAAGAAGATAAATTAATAACTAGAGAAGTATTTCCTACAGTTCCACCAAAAACAGAATACTCTATAACAAAGAAGGGCGAGTCCTTATATCCTATTTTAGAATCTATGTGTGCATGGGGTGAAAAAAACATTGATAGCGAAAAGTACGACTTAATTAATCCTCAATGCGAGTAAATATTAACATATTTAAAATATATTAATAATATTTAAAATTATTGAATAAAAAAGATTATTGAGGTAATAATTATTAATGTAAAACCTTTATTTTTTTATTCTTGATTTTATTTATATTCTCGGTTTCTTAATTAAGATATTGCATGTGAAAAGACCAGGTAACGGAACCCTGGTTTTTTTTCGTTATTTTTGTAAGACAAAGTAACAATTCAATGTGAATAGAATAGTATGTAGTATAATTAATTTATAAAATTATAGGTAAAATATATGATTTATCAATAGAGAATCTACATACTTGTAGGTTCTCTTCTTATTAGAATAGGTGGTGAAAATATGCAAATAAAAGGTATTGATGTATCAAAACACAATGGTCATATTAACTGGTCAAAAGTAAAATCATCAGGCATAAAATTTGTTATTATTCGTGCTGGCTACGGATCTTCAACTGTAGATGAACGATTTAGGGAGTATATTGAAGGTGCAATAGAAGAAAATTTAGGCGTTGGTATATACTGGTTTAGTTATGCAATAAGTGAAGAAAAGGCTAAAGAAGAAGCAATAAAATGTATGGAAGTTATTAAACCATACAAATCTAAGATAAATTACCCTGTATTTTATGATTTTGAATATGATAGTATAAATTATGCTAGAAAAAATGGCATATCAATAAATAAAACAAAGGCAACTAATTTCGCCAATGCTTTTTTAGAAGAAATTAATAAGGGTGGATATATACCAGGTTTATATACTAATATAGATTTTTTAAATAATTATTTCGGTAAAAGCATTGAAGAAAAGTATGATTTATGGATAGCTCAATACAGTTCAAGATGTTCATATAAAGGTTCCCATGTAATGTGGCAATATAGTGAAAAAGGCAAAGTAGATGGAATTAGTGGTGATTGTGACATGGATTATTGTTATAAAGATTATGGAAAAAACTCACCAGATGATTCCAATAATACAGAAGTAAAATATAATGTAATCTTAGTAAAAGAACTACAAAGGGCTTTAAATAAAAGTTATAATTCAAATTTAGCATTAGATGGAGTTTATGGAGAACAAACAGAATTAGTAGTAAGTAAACATCCTTTATCAGAGGACTTAATTCATAAAAAATT
>JAVXJA010000035.1:24693-29371 GCA_036648085.1 Terrisporobacter sp. | reverse complement strand
ACATTTACAGGTTGGGTAACAGGAATAGTTCCACAAGTGTTATTACTATTAATAGCAATGAATACTTTAATTAGATTAATAGGTGAAGAAAAAATAAATAAATTTGCAGCATTTTCAGCAAAGAACCCTATACTTCGTTACATGGTAGTTCCTTTCTTAGGAGCATTTATGTTAGGAAACCCAATGGCTTTATCACTTGGTAGATTTATGCCAGAAAGATATAAACCAAGTTTCTATGCATCAGCAAGTTACTTCTGTCACACAAGTAGTGGAGTTTTCCCGCATATAAATCCAGGTGAAGTATTTATATACTTAGGAATAGCAAACGGAATAACAACTTTAGGATTAAGCACAATGCCACTTGCAGTTAGATACTTATTAGTAGGTTTAGTATGTAACCTTATGAGTGGATGGGTAACAGACTTTACAACTAAAATGGTTATGAAACAACAAGGAATTGAATTAAGTAAAGAGCTTAAAACAGTAACAGCATAGAACTAAGTATATATTGAGGAGGAATTTAAAATGTCAAATTTCGGGACAATTAAAATAAATAAAGGTAATGGAGGATTTGGTGGTCCTTTAATAGTAACACCACAAGAAGGAAAAGATACAGTTTTATATATAACTGGTGGTGGAGCTAAACCAGATATAGTAGATAAAATAGTAGAGCTTACTGGATGTAAAGCAGTAAACGGTTTTAAAACAGCTGTACCAGAAGAAGAAATATTCTTAGTTATAATAGATTGTGGAGGAACACTTAGATGTGGCATATATCCTCAAAAGAGAATACCAACAATAAATGTTATGCCAGTTGGAAAAAGTGGACCACTTGCTAAATATATAACAGAAGATATATATGTATCAGCTGTAGGGGTAGATCAAATATGTGCAGCAGAAGGTACTGGAAAAGTTGAATCTACGGAAGATACAAAGGTAGAAGAGAAAAAAGAACAACAAAGAGAATTCAAATATAGTGCAGATAAAAAAATAACTCAAACTACAGAAAAAGATGGTAGTTCAAGTTTATTAACAAAAATAGGTATGGGAGCTGGGAAAGTAGTTAATACATTTTACCAATCAGCTCGTGATGCAGTTCAAACTGTAATAAATACAATATTACCATTCATGGGATTTGTTGCTTTACTAATAGGTATAATACAAGGATCTGGTATAGGTGATGTATTTGCAAAAATAATGACTCCGTTAGCAGGAACAGGGTTAGGATTAGTAATAATAGGATTTATTTGTTCATTACCATTCCTATCACCACTTCTTGGACCTGGAGCAGTTATAGCTCAAGTTATAGGGACATTAATAGGTGTGGAAATAGGTAAGGGAAATATACCACCACAATTAGCTTTACCAGCATTATTTGCAATAAACACTCAAGGTGCATGTGACTTTATACCAGTTGGTTTAGGTCTTGCAGAGGCTGAAGCAGAAACAGTTGAAGTTGGTGTTCCAGCAGTATTATACTCAAGATTCTTAACAGGTGTACCTAGAGTATTAATAGCTTGGGCAGCAAGTATAGGATTATACGCATAGTATAAAGAAAAATAAGTTTAATAAAAAACTATTATTAAGAAATTAAAAAGAAATAAGGGGTAATAATATGTCAACAATATATAAGAATACAATAAAAAATATAGGTGCAGAAGTTACAGCTTTTGAAGGTGAAGAAATGTTTATATTATTTGGAGATAATGCTCCAGATACTTTAAAAGATTTCTGCTACACAATAGATATTCAACCAGTAAGTGAAAAAATAGAAGTTGGAAACACTGTAGTTATAGATGGTAGTGAATATAAAATAACTGCAATTGGACATGTTGCAGAACAAAATTTAGCAAGTTTAGGTCATGTTACAATAGTATTTGATGGAGCAACAGAGGCTTCTTTACCAGGAAGTATATATGTAGAAGGTACAAGTGTACCAAAATTAACAATAGGTAGTGAAATATTAATAAAAAAATAGTTTACACTGTATATTAAGATATTTTATAAATCAGTTACTTCTAATATAGAGGTAACTGATTTATTTGTATATAATTAAGAAAGAAGATATTTTAGGAGGTAGAGTATGGAGCTAATATTAGACACAGCCAATATTGAAGATATAAAGGATTTATATACTCATTTATGCATAGATGGAGTAACAACAAATCCAACCATAGCTTCAAAAGAAGGAAAAGAATTTGAGAAACTTATAAAAGAAATAGATGAAGTAGTGGGAGAAGATACTCCTATACATGCTCAAGTAGTAAGCACTAAGTTTGAAGATATGATGGAAGAAGCCTTATATATAAGTAGTCTTAGAAAAAATATGTATGTTAAAGTACCTGTGACAAAAGATGGATTAAGAGTTATAAAAGAATTAAAAAAACAAAATATTAAAATAACTGCAACAGCAATATTCACAGCTCACCAAGGTTTTCTAGCAGCAAAAGCTGGTGCTGATTATGTAGCACCTTACGTTAATAGATTAGACAATATAAGTGGTGATGGAGTAGGAGTTGTTACTGATTTAGTTAACATATTAAATACTTATAATATGAATACAAAAGTTCTTGCAGCTAGTTTTAAAAATGCTCAACAAGTACTAGATTTAATGAAAGTTGGAGTTCATAGTGTAACGGCACCAGCAGATATATGCAAATCTATGATGAATCATCCTCTAACAAATTGGAGTGTAGATCAATTTATAGTAGATTGGTCAAATGCTTTTGGTGAAGGAAGTACTACTAATAGAAAATAGGAGAGATGATTATGTATTACGATTATCATATGCACTGTAGTTTTTCTGAAGATAGTAAAACGCCTATGGAAGACATGATAAATAAATCTATAGACTTAGGAATTAAGGAGATTTGTTTTACAGATCATGTGGATTACAGTGTTATAATTAATGACAAAGAAACTGATATTGATGTAGATTTTAAAGATTATTTTAAAACTATTCA
The DNA here is from genome assembly GCA_036648085.1 of Terrisporobacter sp. Classification (GTDB taxonomy): domain Bacteria; phylum Bacillota; class Clostridia; order Peptostreptococcales; family Peptostreptococcaceae; genus Terrisporobacter. The sequence goes on along the minus strand of JAVXJA010000035.1, from coordinate 26,408 downwards.
TAGCTTTCAAGAAAAGTATAAAGACAGAATTATAATTAAAAAAGGTATAGAAATGGGATTACAAAATCATATACTAGACAAATGTAGAGAAGATGTTGTTAATCATGATTTTGATTTTGTAATAGCTTCTGTTCATACTATAGATAAGATTGAGCTAATTCAAAAAGATTTCTATAAAGATAAAACTCAACTAGAAGCATATAGACAATATTATGAGATTTTATATAATATGATAAGTAAATATAAGGATTACTCAGTGCTAGGTCATTTAGATATTGTAAAAAGATATGGGGATTTGAATAATATTATTGATGATAAAGTGTTTAGTGATGAGATTGATGAAATATTAAAAATGGCTATATACGAAGGTAAGGGTATTGAAATTAATACTTCTAGCTTTAGATATAGATTACCAGATTTAACTCCTTCATCTTATATTTTAAAAAGATATAGAGAACTTGGAGGAGAAATTTTAACTACAGGGTCAGACTCACATAATATAGCACAAGTTGCTCATGAATTTAAATATATTTATGAAAAACTACAAGATATTGGTTATAGGTATGTATGTACTTTTGATAAAATGAAACCTAATTTTATAAAATTATAGATAAAAAGGTGGTAGCAAAAGCCATCACCTTTTCAAGTATTAATATATTTGTTTAAAGCCTTCCCCAAGTGCTTCGTGTACATCACTAATGACAACAAAAGCATTAGGATCAACAGATTTAACCAATTTTCTAAGGATAGATACTTCTCTTTTACTAACGACTACAAGTAAAGCATCCTTTTCTTCCTTAGTATAACCACCTTTGGCACTAAGTATAGTTACTCCTCTTTCCATCTTTTCTAATATAGTATCAGAGATTTCGTTTGGTGAATTCGATATTATAGTAAAGGATTTAGCACTATATAGACCTTGTATAACCATATCACTTACAATAACTGCTATGTATAGGCCTAAAGCAGAGTATAAACCGATTTCTATTTTTCCAGTGGCAAAAATAGAGGACATTACTACTATAAAATCAGCTACTCCCATTAATTTTGGAACACTAATTGATGGAAACCATCTATTTAATATAAGCCCAATTAGATCTGTACCACCTGTAGTACCATTAATTTTAAATATTACTCCAAGACCTAATCCAAGTATTACACCACCTGTAAGAGTTGCTAGTAGCACATCATTAGTAATGTAAAATGATGATAAATTTTCACATAAATTTAAAGCAATTGTAAAGAAAAGTATTCCTAAAAGTGTTTTTAAACATTCTGATTTTGTTAAAACTTTGTAAGCGATAATAAATAGTGGTATGTTGAACACTAAGTTTACTAACCATAAAGGTATATTAAATAAGTAATTAATTATTATAGCTAAACCAGTTAACCCTCCAGGTGCAATTGAATGAGGATCAAAGAATAATACGAATGATAATGCCAGTAAAAAACACCCTACTAAAAGAAGTAGAGTCTCAGATATAAATTCTTTGAAACTAAATTTTTCTTCTCTCATAATATGAAACCTCCCCTATTAATTCTAACTTCTCTTATTTTGAGCGACGAATAAACATGAAGTAGTAACTAAGATGATTGTTGAAGATATGGAATATTTTGATGACATGTCGCTCAAGGGAAGCGAATTTTTTTATCTATAAATAATATTCTAATACTCATTTGAAATAAAGACAACAGCTAGGGATGATTATAATAAA
>JAVXJA010000035.1:0-24593 GCA_036648085.1 Terrisporobacter sp. | reverse complement strand
AATATTCTAATACTCATTTGAAATAAAGACAACAGCTAGGGATGATTATAATAAAATAGATAGGATTGTTTAAAGGATATTTCAAAATTCGTCTTTTTTTAAGATTATATTACATATAATCGTAGACATAGTTTTACATTTAAAGTGTAATAGATAATTTAATTATATAGTTAAAAAATACCAGTATATAAATATTGTTTTTATACTGAAATGATAGTAAAGGTGTACTACAATATATACACAGGACAGGAAAATAAAAAAGGGGTGACATACAATGAGTTTTTATAATGGGGGTTTAAAAACTATTGATTTATGCAAAATGTTTGAGGATATTAGAAATGAATTTTTAGTTAAGAGTGTTAAAAATGGGATTAGCGAGGAATTTAGTAAAAGCTCAAGAAAAGAAATGCTACATAATTTAAAGGAACAGGGTGAAATATATTATTCCTTTGCTAGAAGAGAAGGAAAATATTTATTATGTGCCAATGGTAAAAAATTAGAAATAGACGATGATAGAAGTAAAATATCCCAAGGGATTTATATGGCAGATGCATACTTTAATCAGTATGATGATATAAACCTTGGTTTCTTAATTTCATATAATGAAGAAAAAATTGAAATAAAACCAGCTATAGAAGGTGAATCTACAGGATGTAGAAGATATGAAGTTATTGAAAACTGTGGAGATTTAAACAAAGAAATGAAAAATTTTTTACAATTATATATGATGTAACAAAAAAGAGTAAGAAGTAGTTAAATAATACTATTTCTTACTCTTTTTATATATATATTTAAAATATATGAACGAAATAAATATAAATACCATACATATAAAGTAGATATAATAACATCTTTTTAGTTTAATATCTACAAATAATGAAGATAGCATAATAAATTATAAAGGGGCGTTTAAATTTTGAGTATAGCGAGAGATAATATAGAATATAGAAGTTTATTTATAGGTGTTGATTCACCTGTTTACTTAGAGGATAAAACAATGATAGTACCTATAGGCTTTGATAATGGTGCAACAACGCCATCATTTAAGTCAGCATATAACGCTTTTGGAAAAAGTTTGTTAACTTACGGTGCAGTAGCTAGAGGTACAGGTCAAAAAAGTGAAGTAACAACACAGAATTATGAAGATGCAAGAAAAATAATTATGAATTTTTTCAATGTTGATAAAGATGATAGATATACAACTATATTTGGAAAAACAACAACAGAATGTATTAATATACTTGCAAATGCATTGATTAAAGATAAAAGTGAGAAGGTTCTTACCACTAGAATGGAACATCACGCTAATGACTTACCTTGGAGACATGTTGCAGCAGTAGAGTATGTTGAAGTAGACCAACTTGGAAGATTAAAAATAGAAGAAATAGAAGAGAAATTAAAAGAAAATAAAGGTGAAATTAAATATGTAAGTATTACAGGAGCATCTAATGTAACAGGATATATAAACCCAGTACATGAGATAGCATCAATATGCCACAAGTATAATGCAAAAATAATAGTTGATGCAGCTCAATTAGTTGCTCATAAAGAAATAGATATGTTAGGAAATAATGATGATAATATTGATTTTTTAGTTTTTTCTAGTCATAAAGTATATGCTCCTTATGGAATAGGAGTAATCGTAGGTCTTAAAGATGAGTTATCTAATATGGAACCCTTTGTTAGAGGAGGAGGCTGTGTAAAAGTAGTTTTAGATGATGATATCATATGGTCAGATGCACCATCATTACATGAAGGAGGAAGTCCAAATTCTTTAGGAGCAATAGCGACTGCAAGAGCATTACAACAATTAAATCAAATTGGTATGGATAATATCTTTAATCATGAAAGAAATATTAAGGAATTTATTATAAGAGAACTTAAAAAAATAGATAAGGTTATACTTTATGGAGATAATGAAAAAGTAGATGATAGGCTAGGTATAGTAGTTTTTAATATAGAAGGACAAGATTATAAAATTATGGGAAAAAGATTTGCTCAAGAAATAGGAATTGCATTAAGAGTGGGAAAATTCTGTGCACATCCTTATGTATGTAGATTATTAGGTATAGGTTCAGAAGAAATAGGAGCTTATATAGATAATGAGTTAGAGGATCTTGGAATGATTAGAATAAGTTTAGGTTTATACAATACTATGAGAGAAGCAGAAATATTTATAGGTTACATTAAATCTATAGTGAAAAATTTATAAATTCTCTCTAACTAACTAAAAAATAAAAGTCAGTATTAAAAAGTTAGTTCAACTAGTAGAAAATACTGACTTTTATGTTCTTTTAATAAATATTTGTTTTGATTAAAAGAATATAGACCATTATAATAAGAGAAGAATTATAAGATAAACATAACTAAGGTGGTAGACATGATTAATGAATTTGAAAAATTTAATTTAGATAAAAATATAATAAAGTCTTTAGATAATTTAAAGTACAATAAACCTTCTAAGGTACAAAGTGAAGTTATACCAGAGTTATTAAAACAAAATGATGTTATTGTAAAGTCAAAAACAGGAAGTGGAAAAACGGCAAGTTTTGGTATACCCATATGTGAAAGTATAGATATAAATAATAATAGCGTGCAAGGACTAATAATAGCACCAACTAGAGAGTTGGCTCTTCAAATAAAAGAAGAAGTTCAAAGCATAGGAAGATTAAAAAAAGTTAGATGTAGTGCTATATTTGGCAAGCAACCATTAAAAGATCAAATTTCAGAATTAAAGCAAAGAGTACATATTGTAGTGGCAACTCCAGGTAGAATAATAGATCATATAGGAAGAGGTACTATAGATTTAAGTAATATAAAATATTTTGTAATAGATGAAGCTGATAAAATGCTAAACAAGGGATTCATAGAGGATATGGAAAGTATATTAAATAAACTTCCTAAATATACTTGTAAAGGACTTTTCTCAGCAACTATAGATGATAATATAAATACTGTATGTAACAGATATATGGAAGAACCTGTAAGAATTGATATTGTAGAAAATGATATAAATAAGAAAAAACAAATTGATGAATTTTATATAAAAACTAATAGAGAAAATAGATATAATATGTTAAAAGATGTTATTTATAGTAAGTGTCCAAGTTCTTTAATAATATTTGCTAATACAAGAGATAAAGTAGATGAACTATATAAAGATATGAAGAAAGACAAGTTTTTAGTAAAAGAGATTCATGGAGATATGTCTCAAGATAAAAGATTATTTATAATAAAAGACTTCAAAGAAAATAAATTTAACGTATTAGTAAGTAGCGATATTACTGCTAGAGGAATACATGTTGATGATATTGCCATGGTTATAAATTATGAAGTACCACGAGATAGAGAAAACTATGTTCATAGAATTGGTAGAACAGGAAGGGTAGATAAATTAGGACAAGCAATAACCTTAGTATCGCCTAATGAGGAAAAATACTTAGAAGAAATTAAAAACTTCACTGGAAACAAAATAAATGAAATAGAAACTATTGATAAAGAAGAAGTGAAAAAAGGTAAAATTAAATTAAAAGAATTAGAAAATAAAATAATAAAAGTAAGTAGAAATAATAAAAAAGATTATAAAAAAGAAAATAGTGAGGTAACGAAGATATATATTAACGTAGGAAAGAAAAAGAAAATAAGAGTAATAGATATAGTTGGAGCCTTAAGTAATGTTAATGGAATAAGCAACGAAGATATAGGTGTAATTGAAGTTAAAGATATTTGTTCTTATGTAGATATTTTAAATAATAAAGGTGAAAGATTCCTTAGAAATAATAAAGAGATTATGATAAAGAAAAAGCCTGCTAAGGTAAAAAAAGATAAAATAAGTAATTAAAAGAAGGCAAATAAATTGAACTCTTATTTGTGGTAATGGGAAATAGAAAAGATAGATATACTTGTTGAGAATAATAGTAAATCTAAGAAATAAAAGTTGAAAAGGTATATGAGAGGAATTAACATGAAACATAAATTTATTGTTTTATTAATACTAATAATAAGTATATTTACGTCTACAGGATGTATAGCTATTAAAGGAGTAACTAGTCAACTTCAACCTAAAATAGAAGAAAAAATAAATAGTAATAATGAGGATTTATCAAACAATAAAAATGAATCACAATATGTACAAATTAAATATAATCCTTATCTTTTAGGAAAACGTGCAAAATTAAACCTAAGTAAGGATGCAGTGAAATTTTATGAAGAAATATTAATTCCTGGAGTATTAAAAAGAGATAAAAAAATTCCAGTACCATCAACTTTAAATGAATATGATAAGGCTATTGTAACTAATTATTTTCAACAAAATTCACCGTTAGAATATTTTGCAGGAACTCCTTTTTTTAATGTGGAAGGCGATTGTATAATGTTTGACTACGCTAATTGTGTAAATATGACAGATGAAGAGTATGACAAAGAAGTAAAAAAAATTAGTGAGTCCATAGAAGAAGTAATTAATACGAATATAAAGAAAAATTATAATTACATGGATACAATTTTAGCTCTATATAAATATTTATCTTTTAATACTTTATATAATAAAGAAGCTCAGTCAACTAATGCTTATGGCATTATTGTAAATGATCAGGGAACTTGTGTTGGATTTGCACAGTCTATGCAAATATTATTAACTCAACTAAATTTAGATGAAGGATACCAAGTAGAATGGACATCTAATGATAATAGAGAAGGTCATGCATGGAATGCTTTAAAGTTAAATAATAAATGGTACTATTTTGATACTACCTGGGAGAATAGTAGTACAGGAGGTGAAGGTCTTCAGTATTTTGCTATGAATATGGATAGAAGGGCAATAGGAGACTTATCAAGTAAACAATACACTATGAGCCCTTTAAGTTTATTAATTCCTGTACCAAAATGTTATGATAATAGATTTGATATCCTAGAGTATTGTTCACAATATGAGTTGAATTTGGACAATCATAGTATTAATTTTAAAAGTGATTTAAATAATAAGTGGTATATTTTAAATACGGAAGATTATAGTATAAAGGAAAAAATATAAATTAAAAGAAAATAGCTAAGGCTTTAATTAGTCTTAGCTATTTTTGCGTAAAAATATATTTTATAAGGTTATTTATGTAAAAATTCATATATATTTATAAAAAATGTAAAAAAACTATTGAAAATAATTATCATTTACAGTATTCTATAAATAAGTAATTGATAACTGATATCAACTAATCATGAAATTCAATAACAATCATACAATAATAGAATTAAGGAGAGCAAAATGAAAAAAAGATATTTGATAGCAATGTTATTTAACTTATCCCTAGTATCTCTTTTTCTAGGAGCTAAGAGTATAAATATAATAGATATTTTTAATGGAAATAATGAAGCCATACATTTAATGGCTGTAAGTAGATTTCCTAGGTTAATTAGTGTATTAATGGCAGGAAGTGCTATGAGCATATGCGGATTAATAATGCAACAGATAAGTCAAAATAAATTCGTTTCTCCAACAACTGGAGCAACTATAGATGGAGCACAGTTAGGAATTGTAATAGCCATGGTTCTTATACCGGAGGCAACGACAATGCAAAAGGCGACGGTATCATTTGTATTTGCACTAGCTGGAACATTAATGTTTATGACTTTTTTAAGAAATTTAAAAGTGAAAAATATAGTATTTGTACCGTTAGTAGGTATAATGTTTGGAAATATAATAGGATCAATTACAACTTATATAGGATATGAAAATGAAATTATGCAAAATGTAGGTTCTTGGATGCAAGGAAACTTCTCCATGATATTAAAAGGAAATTATGAATTATTATACTTAGCGATACCGCTTATGATTTTAGCATTTGTATTTGCTCATAAGTTCACGGTAGCAGGTATGGGAGAAGATTTTGCAACTAACTTAGGACTTGATTATAAAATGATAGTGAATTTAGGACTTATAATAGTTTCAATAGTAACTGTATGTGTAGTAATAACTGCAGGAGAAATTCCGTACATAGGATTAATAGTACCTAATATAGTTTCTTTATATAAAGGTGATAATGTTCATGAAAATATATGGGACACGGCATTGTTTGGAGCTATATTTGTACTGACATGCGATATACTTGCAAGAGTATTAATTTATCCATATGAGCTTTCAGTGGGACTTACAGTTGGAGTTCTAGGAAGTGGAATATTCCTTTATTTAATTTTTAGGAGGAAGTCATATGCAAGTTAATTCACAAAGACAAAGTATTTTTAAGAAAAATAATAAATTAAGAAAAAGAAAGCAAAACTTAAATACACCTATAATAGTTTTATCAATTATGATTATAGCTTCATCTATACTATTTTTAAGTCTTGGAATTAATTCGGGTAGTGTGGAATATGCATTATCTAAAAGAATACCAAGGTTAATAGCTATAGTACTTACAGGTACATGTATAGGATTTTCAACAATGATTTTTCAAACTATAACAGATAATAGAATACTAACACCAAGTATAATGGGAATAGATTCATTATATGTAGCGATACAAACTATATTAATCTTTATTTTTGGATCATCAAGTGTTTTTGTATCAGATAAGAAGCTAAATTTTTTAATATGTGTAGTATTTATGGTTATAGGTTCCTTAGGCTTATATAAATTAGTATTCAAAAAAGAAAATACAAATATAATGTTCTTATTATTAGTAGGAATGATATGTGGAACTTTCTTCAAAAGTTTATCATCTTTCATGCAAATGGTAATAGACCCAAATGAGTATTTAATACTTCAAGGAAAATTATTTGCCAGCTTTGGCAATGTTAATGTGGAAATATTACTACTTTCAATGATAATAATACTTTTAATAGTGCCATTTATATATGATGATATAAAATACTTTGATGTAATGAGTTTAGGTAAAGATCAAGCTATAAATTTAGGTGTGGATTATGATAAATTAATGAGAAAGTCATTAATAATTATATCTATACTTGTAGCAGTATCGACAGCATTAGTTGGTCCTGTAACATTCTTAGGAATTTTAGTAGCTAATATTTCAAGGGAAATGATAAAAACATATAAACATAGTTACTTAATAACTGTATCAATATTAGTGAGTATTTTCACATTAGTATTTGGTCAATTAATGATAGAAAGAGTTTTAAACTTAAGTACTCCTGTTAGTGTAATAATTAACATGATAGGTGGAGTTTACTTTATGTATCTACTTTATAAGGAGAGCAGAATATGATAGAAGTAAGAAATTTAAGCAAACAATATGATGATAAAAAAGTGGTGCATGATGTATCGCTTAAAATAGAAAAAGGTAAGATAACTTCCTTTATAGGTCCTAATGGTGCTGGAAAAAGTACGGCATTATCAATGATAACAAGACTTATGAAAAGAGATGATGGACAAGTATTTATAGAAGGAAAAGAATTAGAAAGTTGGGATAAAAAAGAGTTATCTAAAAAAATAGCAATATTAAAACAGTCTAACAATATAAATATTAGATTAACAATAAAAGAACTCGTAAGCTTTGGAAGATTTCCCTACTGTGATGGTAAATTAAGAGCTGAAGATATAAAACATGTTGAAGAAGCCATAGAGTATATGAGACTTACAGATATACAGGATAAGTATTTAGACGAATTAAGTGGAGGTCAAAGACAAAGAGCTTATATAGCCATGGTTATAGCTCAAGGAACAGAATATATTTTCCTAGATGAACCACTAAATAACCTAGATATGAACAACTCAGTTCAAATGATGAAAGTTCTCAGAAAGCTTTGTGATGATTTAGGCAAAACAATAATACTTGTTATGCATGACATTAACTTTACATCTTGTTACTCAGACTATATTATCTGTTTGAAAAATGGAGTTATAGCTAAAGAGGGAACTGTAGATGAAATAATAAATAAAGAAACTTTAGAAAATATTTATGAGATGGATTTTAAAGTAGAAGAAATAGACGGAAATAAAATAAGTATTTATTTCTAAAAAATATGATAAAGGATATATCTTAGTTAATAACTTAGATTAATTCAATGATGAAATTAAGAAACATTAACTGGTGAAATAGCCAGTTAAAAAAATAAGAATTAAATGATAATGATTATCTATATTAACAAAGAGGAGAGAAGAATAAAATGAATAAAAAAGTTGCAGCAATAGTTGGTGTATTATTAGTAGGAATAGTAGGCGTGTTTGGCATGGGAATGAAAAAAGATAAGGGTGAAGCTACTAATGGAAATAATAAAGTAACAGTAACAGATTCACTTGGAGAAAAAGTTGAATTAACAAAGAATCCCCAAAAAGTAGTAGTATTTGATTACGGTGTGGCAGATATATTAAATAACATGGATGTAGAAATAGTAGGATTACCAAAAGACGGAACATTACCAGAAATAATATCAGTTTATAATGATGACAAATATGCAAATCTAGGAGACTTAAAAGAACCAGATTTAGAAGAAATAGAAGCTTTAAATCCAGATTTAATAATAGTAAGTGGAAGACAAGATGACTTTGTTGAAGATTTTAAAGAAATAGCGCCTACAGTTAACTTATCAGTTGATGGACAAGATTACATGACATCTTTTAAAAACTCAGTAACGGCTTTAGGACAAGTATTTGATAAAGAAGATATAGCAAAGAAATCAATATCAGATATAGAAGGAAGAATAGAAGAATTAAATAAAGAAATAACTTCAAAAGAATTAAATGGGTCAACTATTATGGCTAACGAAGGAGATATAAGTGTATTCTCAGGAGAGTCAAGATTTGGAATGATATATAATGAATTAGGATTTAAAAATGTAGATAATAATATAGAAGCTTCAAAACATGGACAACAAGTATCGTTTGAATATTTCTTAGAAAATAAACCACAGTATGTATTTGTTATAGATAGAGGTGCAGTTACAGGAAGTGGAGATTCAGCTAAATCATTACTTAATAATGAAATAATGAATAATACTGATGCAGCTAAAAATGATAAAATAGTATATTTAGATTCAGCAGTTTGGTATACAATGACTGGTGGTATAGATTCTACAAATGTTATGTTAGATGAAATAATGCAAGCAATAAAATAGTATAATACTCGTTATACATTAAAAAATAGTAAAAATTATAATGCAAATAGATTTTAAGGAAAGCTATGAAGTTTAATCAAATTTCATAGCTTTTTATATGATAAAAACATTAGGTTATGATGTTGAAAGTGACTAATATAAGGTTTTTTAATATGTATTCAATATATAAATAGAAAAAATAGGTACAATAATATTAGGATAAATAAAAAGAGAGGTGTGTATTATGGAAAATATATTAAGATACTATTTAATGCCCCATCCTCCATTAATAATACCAAATGTGGGAAAAGGACAAGAAAAAGTAATACAAAATACTATAGATTCTTGTAATAAAGTAGGAGAAGAAATAAGTAGTTTAAAACCAGAAACTATTGTTATAATAACTCCTCATGGCACCATGTTTTCAAATGCAATAGCAATATCAAATGAGGATGAGATTAAAGGTAACTTCAATCAATTTAGAGATTTAGAGACTTACATAGGTGGAAAAATAGACAAAGAGTTTAACGAAAAATTAATAAATATATGTAAAAAAGGACATATACCAGCAGTAGGCATAGATTCTAAATTACTAAAAAGATTTAATAAAGCATTTGAACTTGACCATGGGGCAATGATTCCTATGTATTTTATAAATAAGTTTTATAAAGATTATAAAATAGTTCATATAACATATGCAATGTTAAGTGATATTGAATTATATAGATTTGGTATAGCAATTAGAGAAAGTGCTAAAAACTTAAATAGAAAAATAGCTATTATAGCCAGTGGAGATTTATCTCATAGATTAACTGAAGATGGACCATATGAATATTCTTCAGAAGGGGCAAAGTTCGATAAAACTGTATTAGAATATTTACAAAAAGGTGATATAGTAAGTGTATTTAATATGGATAAATGTATGGTAGAAAGTGCAGGAGAATGTGGGTTAAGATCAGTTTATATAATGCTTGGTGCCATGGAGGGAGAAGAAGTTAAGGGTGAACTCTTATCTTATGAAGGACCTTTTGGTGTTGGATATGGAGTAATGTCTTTCCATAACAAAATAAATAACAAAAGTAATTTAGAGTTATTGATAAATGAAAAGAAAATAGCTTTCAATAGTAAAATATCTAACTCAAATCCATATGTAAAACTTGCTAGGGAAAGTTTAAATTACTATTATAGTACAGGTCAATTAATGGGTGTACCAAAAGATTTAAAAAAGGAAATGATAAATGAGAGAAAAGGTGTATTTGTTTCTCTTAAGAAGTTTGGAAACTTAAGGGGATGTATAGGTACATTCTTGCCTACTACTAATTCTGTAGCAGAAGAAATTATTAGAAATGCAGTACAAGCAGCAACAGAAGACCCTAGATTTGAAAGAGTTACAGAAGATGAACTAGTAGATTTAGATTTATCTGTAGATGTACTTGGTGAACCAGTTAAGGCTACTAAAGATGGGCTAGATCCAAAAGTTTACGGAATAATAGTAAGTAAAGGTCATAAAAGAGGTTTATTATTACCGGATTTAGAAGGAGTAGATACTATAGATTATCAATTACAAATAGCATGTGAAAAAGCTAGTATAGATTATCATCAGAATTTTGAAATAGAAAAATTTAAAGTCACAAGATATAAAGAGGGTGAGTAAATGGATGTTAAGTTAAAATTTTATAAGGAAGAAGAGGGCTTTATAAGGTGTGAACTTTGTCCTCATAATTGTAGATTAAGTGAAGGGGAATTTGGTGTATGTAAATTAAGAACTGTAAAAAATGGAATACCTATTGCTATTAATTATGGAGATGTAACATCAGTAAATGTTGATTCCATAGAGAAAAAACCACTTTATCATTACAAGCCATCTAGAGACATATTATCAATAGGAACATATGGATGTAATATGTCTTGTAGCTTTTGTCAGAACCATGAAATATCACAAAATAAGCCACCAACAGAACTTATAGATGTAGATAAACTGATAAGTTTAATAATTGATATTCCTGACAATGTGGGAATAGCATTTACTTATAATGAACCTTTTATGTGGTATGAATATGTATATCAAGCTGTGAAAAAAATAAAAGAATATAATGAGGATATTAGTGTAGTATTAGTTACTAATGGATATGTAAATAAAGAACCATTAGTAAAAATTCTTCATTATGTAGATGCAATGAATATTGATTTAAAAGGTTATACTGATTCTTATTACAGCAAAATATGTGGAGCTACTTTAGATCCAGTACTAGAAACTATAAAAACTGCTAGTGCTTATACTCATGTGGAGATTACAACATTAATGGTTAGTGATGAAAATGACTCTATAGAAGAAATAAAAAATATAGCTGAATTTATAGCATCTATAGATAAAAATATACCTCTACATTTAAGTAGATATTTCCCTAAATATGAAATGAAAAATCCTCCAACAGCAGTAGAAAATATTATGAAAGCCAAGGAAGAAGCTAGCAAATATTTAAATTATGTATATGTGGGAAATGTGCCAGGGGTAGATAATAATACTTATTGTCCAAATTGTAATTATAATCTTATAACTAGAGATGTATATACTACTAATCTTCATATTCATGGAGATAGATGTCCTGTATGTGGTGAATATATAAATATAATTTTCTAAGGTTAAACCTCCTTGTTTTATAAAATAAGGAGGTTTAATTCATGGAAAAACTCATAGGTATTTTAATAAAATAAGAAATATACTATAATTAAGAAGAATGAATTATAAATTGACAAAATAGATTGTAAATTAGGAGTGAGGGATGAAAGTTACAATAAAAGATGTAGCAAAAGAAGCAGATGTTGCAGTATCAACAGTATCAAGGGTTATCTCTAATAGCAGCAAAATAAGTGCTAAAACAAAATTGAAAGTTTGGGAAGCAATTAAAAAATTAGATTATACACCTAACCAAATGGCTAGAAGTCTTGCTACACAAAGGACTAATATCCTGGCTGTAGTATTACCGCAAGACTTTGGTGAATCGTTCTCAAATCCTTTCTTTATGCAAACCCTTAAGGGAATGAGTTCATGTGCAAAAGAAAGAGGATATTTTATAATGTTTGCTTTTAGAGAAGGTGACGATAACTGGATAAAAAGATTTGTACAAAGTAACTTTGTAGAAGGTATAATGTTGTTTCAAGAAGAAAAAGACAATGAAATCATAAATTATTTAAAAGATATAGAGTTTCCTTTTGTATCTTTGATATTGCCTGAGAATACAGAAGATTATTTGAAAATTGATAAAGAAGAAGATAAAAATATTCATGAAGCAAATGGAAAATATTTAGGTAATTATGCAACTAAAACTATTATGGACAAATTAGAAAATAAAGATGATAAAAATCATGACATAATAAATATAAAATTTATTGAAAAAGAATCTACATTTGAAAAAATGAAGAGCATGATTTTATACAATAGAGATACATATTAATATTGGAGGAAAAAGATGAAGAAATATTCATTAGGAATTGATATTGGAGGAACTGCAGTTAAGTTAGGATTATTTACTGTAGAAGGGGAATTACTTAAAAAATGGGAAGTTGAAACTAGAAAAATAGAAAATGGCAAATACATTTTAGAAGACGTATCAAAATCAGTTAATAAAGTACTAGGTGAATGCAATATTAATAAAGAGGAAGTACTAGGTGTTGGAGTAGGTGTTCCAGGTCCAGTTAAAACTGATGGAACAGTGTTAGGGTGTGTTAATTTAGGTTGGCCTGTATTTAATGTATCTACGGAGTTAGAAAAATTATTAAATTTATCTGTTAAAGTTGCAAATGATGCTAATATAGCAGCCCTTGGAGAAATGTTCAAAGGTGGAGGAAAAGGTTACGATAATATGATAATGATTACTCTTGGAACAGGAGTTGGTGGAGCAGTTATAATAGATGGCCAAGTTATAGCTGGAAGCAATGGTGCAGGAGGAGAAATAGGACATATAAACGTAAATCCTCATGAAAGTATAAAGTGTAATTGTGGAAGAAAAGGTTGCTTAGAGCAATATGCTTCAGCAACTGGAATTGCAAGACTAGCTATGGAAATTCTAAATAAAGAAAGTACGGATTCTAAATTAAGAGATATTGAAGTAGTTACAGCTAAAGAAGTATTTGATTTTGCAAAAGAAAAAGATGAATTAGCAATAAAAATAATAGATAAATTTAGTTCTATATTAGGACGAGCTTTATCAAATATTGCATGTATTTGTGATTCACAAGTATTTGTAATAGGTGGAGGCGTAAGTAAGGCAGGAGATGTGCTATTAGAGGACATAAAGAAATATTATAAGTTAAATGCATTCTATGCCACTGAGGATATAGAATTTAAATTAGCAACTTTAGGAAATGATGCAGGTATATATGGTGGAGCTAAATTAGTTAGAGAATTGTTATAAATTTAATATTTGATGCAAGAAAATTAGTATGCTAAAAACAAGGCATACTAATTTTTTTTATGAATATTAAATATATAAGATGAAATAAAATGTTGATTATAAATTTGAAAGAAGGAGGCAGAAGGTATGAAGATAACTTTTGATAAATTAAGTGAACAATACAAAGAAGAAGTAATGGAAATATACAATTATTATATTGAAAACACATATGCAGCCTATCCAGGGAATAAGCTGCCATCTAGATTTTTTGATAAGTTAAAAGAAGAAATAGGAGATTATCCTGCTTATGTAGTAAAAAATAGTAATGAAGTAGTAGGATTTTGTTTTTTAGCTTCTTATAAGCATTATCAAACTTTTAGAGAGACAGCTGTCATTAGTACTTTTTTAGATTACAAAGTAAAGGGGTTAGGAGTAGGAGATTATTGTCTTAGAAAATTAGAAGAAGATGCAAGACAATTTGGAATTAAAAATATTTTAGCAATTATACCTACAAAAAATAATTTGGGTGTGAGATATTATCATACTAATGGATTCCGCACTTGTGGAACTATATCAGATATCGCAACAAAATTCGGTCAAAGTTTTGGTCTTATCATAATGAAAAAAGTTTTGTCTGATGAAAATAAAGATAGTTAATATATTAAAATTTTTATATTTGATTATTTAGTTTAGATAGTATTACTGAGAATATTAGTAATACTTTTTTTATTATGAATTTTTTAATACACTTATACATTTAAACTGAGAAAATGGCTAAAAATATATAAGAAAATTAATTTAATAAATGTAATAACAAAGAGAGGGTTAGTTTATGACAAAAAAACTATTTTATAATGGTGACATTATAACACTAGAAGATGAGCTATATGCAGAAGCCGTATTAATTGAAAATGGCAAAATTTCTAAAGTAGGCAAAAAAGAGGAGTTAATGAAATCTGCTAATAATGCAGATATGATTGATTTAGAAGGAAAAACATTAATACCATCATTTATAGATCCACATAGCCATTTCTCTGGATACGCAAATTCATTATTACAAGTATCTTTAGAAGATGCAGTAGATTTTGATGATATTGCAGATAGAATTGATAATTTTATGAAAAAAAATAATATAAAAAAAGGTGAGTGGATATTAGCAAGTAATTTTGATCCAAATGGATTAAAAGAAAAAACTTATCCTAGAATAGATTTTCTTGATAAGATATCACCAGAAAATCCATTAGGATTACAAAATAAATCAGGTCATAATGGAGTATTTAATTCATTAGGTCTTAAGGAATTTAATATTACAGTAGATACACCAAACCCAGAAGGAGGAGTTATATATAAAGAAGATAGCAAACTTACGGGATATTTAGAAGAAAATGCATATATTAATAATATTCAAACAGTGCCTATGGCGTCTATGGAAGATATGATAAATGCCTTAATGAGGGCTCAAAAAATTTATGCATCTTATGGTATTACTACTATGCAAGAAGGTATGGTAGTTCCAATGCTTGCAGATTTAATTAATTACTTAAGACAAGCTAAACTACTTATGTTAGATTATATTGGATATGTTGACTTGAGAGAAAAAGATAAGATACTTCCTAAAATGAAAGGTTGTATAAAACAATATGACAATAGATTCAAAGTAAATGGATACAAAATCTTCTTAGATGGTTCGCCTCAAGGAAAAACTGCTTATATGAGAACTCCTTATAAAGGAGCAGAAGATGGGTATTTAGGATATCCAGTATTAACAGATGAACAATTAGAAGGACTTGTAGAAATAGCACTAAAAGAAAACATGCAATTATTAGCTCACTGTAATGGTGATGCCGCTGTAGCACAATATATGACTCAGTATAAAAATGCAAGAGAAAAATTAAATGCTTCGAATGATATAAGGCCAGTAATTATACATGCTCAATTGATAGGAAAAGACCAATTGCCTGAAGCTAAAAAACTTGGTATGATACCTTCATTCTTTGTTGCTCATGTTTATCATTGGGGTCATATACATGTTAATAACTTTGGACTAGAAAGAGCTAGTCAAATATCTCCTGCAAAGACTGCATTAGATTTAGGAATTAAATTTACTTTCCATCAAGATGCACCAGTTATAGAGCCGAATATGATAGAAACTATGTGGATAGCTGTAAATAGAAAGATGAAAGATGGACAAGTACTTGGAGCAGATGAAAAAATACCACCACTGGCAGCGTTACAAGCGGTTACAATAAATGCTGCATATCAATATTTTGAAGAAGATGTAAAAGGAAGTATAAAAGAAAATAAATTAGCTGACTTAGTTATTTTAGATAAGAACCCATTAAAAGTAGAGTTAGATGAAATTAAAAATATTAAGGTATTAGAAACTATGAAAGAGGGCAATACTATATTTAAAGCAGAATAGCCTTAAACATTTTCCGAAAGAAAATGCTTAAATAAATAACAAAACCTTGCTTAAGAAGATGCGATTTAATAATGTCGCATCTTCTTATTTTGTAATAAAAAATAAATATATAAAAAGGAAAAAAATAACAAAATTTATGTTGCTAATTATAGAAAACATCAATTATAATATAATTAACATAGGAAAAACAAATAAATAAATTTAAAGAAAATAATTTCAGTATTTACACATATATATAATATAAATATCTTATAAAGGATGATTATTACGGGAGAGACTTCTATATGAAGCGCCGAAGGATTAAATTAGTATTAAGCGAATACTAATGATTATCTCAGGCAAAAGGACCGTATTAGGACTTTACTCTGGAAAGCTTTATTCATTGATGTTGACATGATAAGCACCGAAGGGGCAACTCGATTAGAGGAAACTCTCAGGTTAATAACAGAGCAGAAAGCTACTGGTTTTCTGCTTTTTTTTGTTGCAAATTTACTACTAATAATAGACGAAAATTTATGGGGGTAATACTTATGATAGTAACTAATAATAATAAAGTATATGAGGAATTAAGAAATGATTATAATATTTATTACAAAGAATGTTCTTTTAGGGACGTTTTAGTATATGTAAGAGACAAGGTTCATGAAGGACACACTCTATTAACACACCCATTATCAAGCAGTATTAAACCAAACGAAACTCCATACAAATCAATTTTAATTTCAGACAAAAAGAATAATTTAGACAATGATTCTTTATTAATTATAGAGAATGCTATATTAAGTTTTGATAAGTTTGCCAAGGATGCAAATCACATGATAAAACTTACAGATAAAATACGCGATGATTTTAAGTTTGTAGATTTATCAATTATAAAATCTGCCCTTCGCTAATTTTTTAGAAAAATGAAAATTAAGTACAACCAGTATTATCTAAAAATACAGAAGATTGTGAAAATGGTTTAACAGCATTATTCGTGCTTTTAAATAAATATCTAGTTAAAAAAATATTATAAAAAAATATTATTCGGAGGTGATTCTTTTGAAATTAGAATTAGGATTAGTGCAAATTAAAGATATATGTTTTTCAGACGTTTCAAAAGTTGAAGATGGTGTCATCTATGTAAATAAGCAGGAATTAATAGACTTATTAATGCAAGATGAGAATATTAAGTCAGTTGACTTAGAAATAGCAAAACCAGGGGATAGCATTCGTATAATGCCAGTTAAAGACGTTATCGAGCCAAGAGTTAAGGTAGAAGGTCCTGGAGGTATATTCCCAGGAATGATGAATAAAGTTACTACTGTTGGATCAGGAAAAACTAACGTACTTAAAGGTTCTGCAGTAGTTACTACTGGTAAAATAGTTGGATTCCAAGAAGGAATAGTTGATATGAGTGGTGAAGGTGCTAAATACACTCCATTCTCTCAGTTAAACAATTTAGTAGTAGTTTGTGAGCCAGTAGATGGTTTAAAACAATACAAACATGAAGAAGCTACAAGATTTGCAGGATATAAAGCAGCATTATACTTAGGGGAATTAGCTAGAGATTTAACTCCAGATACAGTTGAAGTTTATGAAACAGATTCTGTAATAGAAGGATACAAAAAATATCCAGAATTACCAAGAGTAGCATATGTATACATGCTTCAAACTCAAGGATTATTACATGATACTTATGTATATGGAGTAGATGCTAAGAAAACTATATCTACTTTAATAAATCCAACAGAAATAATGGATGGGGCAATAGTAAGTGGTAACTGTGTTTCTGCTTGTGATAAAAACACTACATATCACCACTTAAATAACCCAGTTATACATGATTTATTTGAAAAGCACGGAAAAGAATTAAACTTTGTAGGCGTAATCATAACCAATGAAAACGTTTACCTTGCTGATAAAGAAAGATCTTCTAACTGGAGTGCTAAGTTAGCTGAATTCTTAGGATTAGATGGAGTATTAATAACTCAAGAAGGATTTGGTAACCCAGACACTGACTTAATAATGAATACTAAGAAGATAGAAGAAAAGGGAATAAAAACTGTAATAGTTACAGATGAATATGCTGGTAGAGATGGTAAATCCCAATCATTAGCAGATGCGGATGTACTTGCAAATGCAGTTGTTACTGGTGGTAATGCAAATGAGCTTATTACTCTTCCTCCAATGGATAAAGTAATAGGTCATCCAGAAGTTGCTGATGTAATAGCTGGAGGATTTGATGGAAGTTTACAAGAAGATGGTACTATAGTAGCAGAGCTTCAAGTAATAACAGGTGCTACAAATGAAATCGGATTTAATAAATTAAGCGCTAGATAATTGAAGGGGGGGTTAGAGATGATAAAAGTTGTTCAATATATAAATCAATTTTTCGCACAAATAGGTGGGGAAGAAATGGCTCATGTTAAACCTGAAATAAGAGAAGGAATAGTTGGGCCAGGAGCTGCATTCAACGCAGCATTTAAAGGGGAAGCTGAAATAGTAGCTACAGTTATATGTGGTGATTCATATTTCAACGAAAACTTAGAAGAAGCTAAAAAAGAAGTATTAGAAATGGTTAAACAATATAACCCAGATGTATTTATAGCAGGTCCAGCATTTAATGCAGGTAGATACGGAGTTGCTTGTGGTACTATAGCTACAGCTGTTCAAGATGAATTAGGAATACCTTCATTAACAGGTATGTATGTAGAAAATCCAGGGGCAGATATGTTTAAACAAAAAGTTTACATGGTGCCAACAAGAAACTCAGCAGTAGGTATGAGAGATGCTGTTAAAGTTATGGCTCCTCTTGCTCTTAAATTAGCAAAAAATGAACCAATAGGTGCTTCTGCAGAAGATGGATATATGCCAAATGGTATAAGAAAGAACTTCTTTGACAAAGAAAGAGGATCTAAAAGAGCAGTAGAAATGCTTATTAAAAAGTTAAAGGGAGAAGAGTTTACAACTGAATATCCAATGCCTAACTTTGATAGAGTTGAACCAAATAAAGCTATTAAAGATGCAACAAAAGCTAAAATAGCGTTAGTTACCTCTGGAGGAATAGTTCCAAAAGGAAATCCAGATCATATAGAATCTTCAAGTGCTTCTAAATTTGGAAGATATGATATAAGCGGAGTTACAGATTTAACTAGTGAAACTTACGAAACAGCTCATGGTGGATATGATCCAGTTTATGCTAATGAAGATTCAGATAGAGTTTTACCAGTTGATGTTCTTAAAGAATTTGAAGCTGAAGGAAAAATAGGAGAATTATATAAATACTTCTATACAACTGTTGGTAACGGAACTGCAGTTGCAAATGCAAAAAAATATGCTGCTGAAATAGCAAAAGAATTAGTAGCTGATAGTGTTGACGCTGTTATTCTAACAAGTACGTGAGGCACTTGTACTCGTTGCGGAGCAACGATGGTAAAAGAAATAGAAAGAGCTGGTATACCTGTAGTTCACATGTGTACAGTAGTTCCTATTTCATTAACAGTTGGAGCTAATAGAATAGTACCAACTATAGCAATACCACATCCTCTTGGAAATCCATCAATACCAATGGATGAAGAGTTAAGAATAAGAAAAGATTTAGTGACTAGAGCACTTAGAGCTTTAGAAACTGAAGTTGAAGACCAAACTGTATTTGAAAAATAAGAAAGTATAAAATGTGAATCTCTTTAAAGTATTATTTTAAAGAGATTCAAATGAAAATATAGTAATACGGAGGGGATACAATGAGTAAAGTATATGATGTCATCGTTATTGGTGGCGGTCCAGCAGGGTTATCAGCTGCATTATATGCAGGTAGAGCTAGACTTAATACTCTTGTTTTAGAAAAGAAAAAAGAGGGTGGACAAATAGCTTTAACTTCAGAAGTTGAAAACTATCCAGGATGCTTAGAAGGCGAATCTGGTCCATCATTAATAGAAAGAATGCATAAACAAGTACTTCACTTTGGTGCAGACTTTGTATATGACGAAATAGAATCAGTAGTTTTAGAAGGTTCTATAAAACAATTAAAAGGGAAAAAAGATGTTTACAAAGCTAAAACAATTATAGTAGCAACTGGAGCATCATCAAGACCTATAGGTTGTGAAAATGAAAAAGAATTTATAGGAAAAGGTGTTTCTTATTGCGCTACATGTGATGGTTCTTTCTTTGAAGACTTTGACATATATGTAGTTGGTGGCGGTGATACAGCTGTAGAAGAAGCAATGTTTTTAACTAAGTTTGGAAGAAATGTAACAATAATACATAGAAGAGATGAACTTAGAGCTGCTAAATCAATACAAGATAAAGCTTTTAAAAATCCTAAATTAAAATTTATGTGGGATAGTACAGTTAAAGAAGTTCGTGGAGATGGTTTATTAAGCTCTATGGTAATTGAAAATACTAAAACTGGTGAACAAACAGTTGTAGAAGCTGATGAAGAAGATATGACTTTCGGATTATTTGGGTTTATAGGATATCTTCCTAAAACTGAAATATTCAAAGATATATTAACTTTAGATAAAGGTTACATTGTTACAGATGAAAATATGAAAACAAATATTGATGGTGTATTTGCTGCAGGAGATGTAAGAGTTAAGTCTTTAAGACAAGTTGTTACTGCAACAGCAGATGGGGCTATAGCAGCTGTTCAAGCTGAGAAATATATAGAATCTTTAGACTAGGGAGGTACAAAATGTTATTAGTTGATAAAAATACTTTTAAACCAGAAGTACTAGAAAATGATGGTTACGTATTAGTTGATTTCTTTGGTGATGGATGTGAGCCATGTGCAGCGTTAATGCCAACTGTAGAAGCTTTACATGAAAAATATGGTGAACAATTAAAGTTTGCTAAATTAAATACAACTAAAGCTAGAAGATTAGCTATAAGTGAAAAAGTTATGGGATTACCTGTAATAGCTATATACAAAGATGGTGCTAAAGTTGAAGAGCTTGTAAAAGATGATGCAACTGAAAGCAACATAGAAACAATGATAAAAAAATACTTATAATCTAAAAAGATAGACTTAAATAGTTTATTGTCTTGATTAAGATATTCTTTTTAAAATATATAATATCTTAATCAAGATTAAAAATATAAAAAAATTGAGACAGGGAGGTACTTCTAATGAGTATATTAGAAAGTAAGAAAGTCATCATTATTGGTGACAGAGATGGTATTCCTGGTCCAGCAATAGAAGAGTGCGTTAAGACAGCAGGTGGAGAAATAGTATTTTCTTCAACAGAATGTTTTGTCTGAACGGCTGCTGGAGCAATGGACCTAGAAAACCAAAAAAGAGTGAAGGAATTCGCTGAAGAGTTTGGTTGTGAAAATGTTGTTGTTATGTTAGGTGCAGCTGAAGGTGAAGCAGCTGGTTTAGCTGCAGAAACTGTAACTGCAGGTGACCCAACATACGCAGGTCCATTGACAGGAGTCCAGTTAGGACTTCAAGTATTCCACGCTTGTGAGCCACAAGTGAAAGATGAATTTGATGCAAGTGTTTATGATGAACAAATAGGAATGATGGAAATGGTATTAGATGTTGATGATATAGTTAATGAAATGTCATCTATAAGAGACCAATTCTGTAAATATTAAAATATTTAGCTAATCAATGATAAATGGTTTATTCTTATTGTTGATTAGCTATTTTAAAAATAGGGGGAACATATGAATAGTGTATTAAAAGCAGCAGGGTACATACTTGCTCATACTCCTGATATGGTAATCCATAATGGGACTACTCAGACTACAGAAAGAGTAGTTAATCCAGAATCGGAATATTTAAAAGTATTAAAAAATCATTTAAGAAGTTACGATGAAGCAGTAAAGTATCCACCTAATCAAGCATATATTGGTAATATAACTCCAGAAGAGTTATCAACTTATGAAATGCCTTGGTATGACAAAGAAACTCCCGATGCTAGCAAATATGGTAAATTTGGAGAAATTATGACACAAGAGGAATTTATAGGGTTAATGCAAATATGTGACGTTTTTGACTTAGTAAAATTAGAAAAAAGCTTTGCTGCTCTAAGTAAAAATTTATTAAGTGAAAATAAATTAATATCATCTAAATTGGTTGAACAAATCAAAGACGGTGAAGATTTAGAAACTATTAAGCATTTTGTTGAAGCAGAACATGCTGAGCCACTTTATAATAACGGGGAGATGGTAGGTTGCATTAAAAATGCCCATGATGTAGATCAAAACTTATGTGCCCATGTATTACTTGAAAATTTAGTATCAAAAGCATCTTGTTCATTCTCTATAATAAATATGTTGGATAAGTATGATATTGCTAGAGAAGACATAGATTACGTTATAGATTGTTGTGAAGAAGCTTGCGGAGATATGAATCAAAGAGGTGGAGGCAATTTTGCTAAGGCAGCTGCTGAAATTGCAGGTCTTGATAATGCTACAGGATCTGATGTTAGAGGGTTCTGTGCAGGTCCAGCTCATGCTATGGTTCATGCTGCAGCATTAGTTAAAAGTGGTACTTTTAAAAATGTTATAGTATGTGCTGGTGGTTCTACTGCTAAATTAGGTATGAATGGTAAAGACCATGTTAAAAAAGGTATGCCTATATTAGAAGATATGGTTGCAGGATTTGCCGTATTAGTAAGTGAAAATGATGGAGTAAGCCCTGAAATCAGAAATGATATGGTGGGACGCCATACTGTTGGAACAGGTTCATCACCACAAGCAGTAATTACTTCATTAGTAAGTGAGCCCCTTGAAAGAGCAGGACTTAAAATTACTGATATAGATAAATATTCAGCAGAAATGCAAAATCCTGATATAACAAAACCAGCTGGAGCAGGTGATGTTCCAACTGCAAACTATAAAATGATAGGTGCCTTAGCAGTTAAAAAAGGTGAGTTAGATAGAAAAGAATTAATGTCATTTATAAGTGATCATGGTATGGTTGGTTGGGCACCAACTCAAGGACATATCCCATCAGGAGTACCTTATTTAGGATTTGCTAGAGAAGATATAATGAGTGGAAAAGTTAGAAATGCTATGATAGTAGGAAAAGGAAGTTTATTCCTTGGAAGAATGACAAATCTATTTGATGGTATATCATTTATAGTAGAAGAAAATCAAGCAAAGAAATTTGAAAATATAGAAGACGATACAGAAACAGCAGTTGATGTAAAGATACCTAAAATCGCCATTACTACTATAGGCAGTGAACATGGTGAAGGTAATATAATAGAAGGAGCTTTAAAAGCTTCTAAATCCAACATTTCTGTAACTGTATTAGGTAGTGAAAGTGCTGAAGGATTAAAGCATATAAAAACTGACTGTGAAAAAGAAGCTCATCAGCTGATGGAAGGTCTATTAGACTCTAAAAAAGTTGACGCTGCAGTAACTATGCATTATCCTTTCCCAATAGGAGTATCAACTGTAGGTAGAGTGGTGACTCCAAGCAAAGGAAAAGAAATGTTTATAGCTACTACAACAGGTACTTCTTCTGTTGATAGAGTAGAAGGTATGGTTAAAAATGCTATTTATGGAATAATAACTGCGAAAGCTTGTGGAATTAAAAATCCAACTGTTGGTATTGCTAATGTAGACGGTGCTAGACAAGTAGAAATAGCACTGAAAGCTTTAAAGGACAATGGTTATGATATTAATTTTGCAACTTCTGACAGAGCAGATGGTGGAATAGTTATGAGAGGTAATGATTTAATGACTGCATCTGCTGATGTAATGGTTACAGACTCTTTAACAGGAAATTTACTAATTAAATTGTTCTCTGCATATAATTCAGGTGGGCAATATGAATCAGTAGGTTATGGATATGGACCAGGAATTGGCAAAAACTTTAATAAATTAATTATGATCATATCAAGAGCATCAGGAGCTCCAGTTATAGAAGGTGCAATTAAATTTGCAGCTGAGCTAGTTAATAATGAAGTTCAAAATGTATCTAAAGATGAGTTTGCAAAGGTTGAAAAAGCTGGATTTAATGAAGTTTTACAAGGACTAAAAAAATCTAAAGCTGAAGCAACAATAACAACTGAAGTAAAGGTGGAAGCGCCAGACAAAGAAGTTGTTACGGAGCAAATATCTGGAATTGATGTAATGGACCTGGAAGATGCAGTAGAAGTTTTATGGAAAAATAAAATCTATGCTGAAAGTGGCATGGGATGCACTGGACCAATAGTATTAATTAGTCCAGCTAATTTAGAAAAATCAAGAGCATTATTGATTGAAGCTAAATTTATAAGTGAATAAACCTAATTAAGGAGTTGTATCTTGGATGATAGAAATATTATTTAAGATAACAACTCTTTTTTTATTTGAATAAGAGTTCAAATAAAAAAATTTTTATATTGATTATGCTGAAAAATGCAAGTTATAATTAAATCTAAAATGATATTTAAATTAGTGTATTTAATAATAGACTAATTAGGATGTGTAGGAGGTGTTAATATGCGAATTTTAAATATTGTGAATGATTTATCTCAATCTAATAAATATTTATCAATAGAATATTTCATGGATAGGTGTTGATTCACGCTACAAAGCCTCTGTGGATGAAGAATTCCATTCTTATACAGTTATATGTGGTAGTGGAAAGATAGAATCTTATATTTATAATTTAAAAAATTTTCCAAATTAAAAATTAAACTTTCTATTTTGAAAATTAACGGCTTATGCTAAAATAATTAATGTTGTATACAAGATACACCACTTTACAAGTAATTAAAAAAAATTAAATAAAAAATAATATAACTGAG
>JAVXJA010000034.1:0-29396 GCA_036648085.1 Terrisporobacter sp. | reverse complement strand
TACAAGATATAAACTGGAGAAAATATAAAATAGGAATAGGAGATATAAGTAATGAATGAAGAAACAATAGAATTATTAGCACATAAAGCAGAAGATAAAGTTGCTTCACTTAAGGAGAGTAAATTAAAATACTTAGTATTATCTATATTTGCAGGTATGTTTATAGGGCTAGGATGTATATTAATATTTACTATAGGTGGGCAGCTTTATGCAACTCATTCACCAGCAACTAAAATAGTAGTTGGAATGTCGTTCTCATTTGCACTTTCTGCAATAATAATATTAGGATATGAGTTATTTACAAGTAATACAATGGTAATGACTGTAGGAGCATTAGCAAAAAGAGCTAGTGGAAAAAATGCAGTAAGAATATGTTCATACAGTTATTTTGGTAACTTTTTAGGAGCTATATTAGTAGCCGGTTTATTTATAGGTACTGGTTTTGGAGATAGTGGTAATACAATAGATTACTTCATATACTCTGGTGGATATAAAGTAGCAGCACCAGCTTTACAATTATTCTGTAGAGGGGTATTAGCTAATATATTAGTTTGTGCAGCAGTACTTGCAGCTTATAAAACAAAGGATGAAATGGCTAAAATAGCTATAGTATTCTTACTTATATTTGCATTCGTAACAAGTGGATTTGAACACTGTATAGCAAATATGACTACTTTATTAGTATGTTTATTTACACCAGTTGCAAATACTGTTACCATAGGTAATGCATTATATAGTACATTATTTGTTACTTTAGGAAATATAGTAGGTGGAGCTGTATTCTACGGATTATTTACTTATTTCATGTCAAAATCAAAAGCTAAAAAAGAAGAAAATAAAATTAACAAAGCTAGTTAATATTATAAATTCTCCCTTGGATTATCAAGAGAGAATTTTTTTTTGAAAAAAATTAAAAAAAGTACCCAAATTAAAAAAATACTTTGTATATATAGTATAAATAAAAAAAGAAAATTAATTTGGAGGAAATAATTATGAAAAATATAAAAACATTACTTACTTTATCTGTGCTAGGAGCAGCAGTTGTATTTGCAGGATTTAAAATTAGTGACGCAGGAGTGAAAACTACTAATGATAGCAATAATATTAATTACAATATAGACATGTCATTATTAGAAAAAGATTTAAAAGCTATAGAAGAAGGAAAATACAATGTAAACTGGGAAGATGAGCTAGAAGTAAAGTATGGAGATGACTGGGATGATGCTTTAGAGGCTAAGTACGGAGACAATTGGGATGATGAGTTTGAAGCTAAGATAGAAAGAAAAAAAGCAGAGGAAATAGTAACTTCTAATAAAGAATTAATAGGAGAAATAGAAAAAGATTTAGAAAATATCAAAAATGGAAATGTATCAGGTGATTGGGAAGATAAACTGGAAGCAAAATATGGGGATGATTGGGAGGATTTATTAGAAGCTAAGTACGGCGATGATTGGGATGATAAATTTGAACAAGAATTAAGTGGAAAATATCCAAATATCAACTTTGATGATGATCATGATTCAGATGATTGTGATGATGTAAATCATAGTAAATAAGATTTTAAAATAATAGTTTTTGACATAAGTACAAGATTAGAGGTGTAGATAAATAAAATATCTACATCTTTTTTTATTTAACGGAGTAACGGATTTGGTTTGTAGGTCATTGGCGATATGAAGTGTTTGGTCGACACTTAGCTCAAGGGAGGTAAATTTTTATGGGAATTATAGATGAAGCTAATTTTATTGATAAAAATAAAGGGAAAATATAGAAAAATGTAGAAACTATATGGTAATAATTATTTTAAGGGGGAGATTTATGTCTTTAGTTTCTGCAGAAGTATATAGTAAATATGCCTATGAATTTATGAGTAGAGAATTTTCTACTATTGAAGAAAACAAAACATTATTAGATGCTATAGATTTAATCATAAATAAGAACGAAAGAAGAATCATTGTTGTTGATAATAAAAACAATATGAAGGGGATAATATCTATTACAGATGTATGTTTAGCATCTAAAAAAAATAAATATTATAAGGATTTAATTATAAAAGATGTAATGACAAGAAAAATAATAGAGGCAAAAAAATTTTCTTCTTTAGACAGATGTAGAGAGCTTATGATAAAAAATAACATAAGTGTATTGCCTATCTTAGAAGATAAAAAAGTAATTGGAATAGTAACTAAAAATCAAAGTGAAGATGTTTTTCATGAAGAATTAATTAGTAATGGTTTTACTTCAAAGGTGATAATAGATGAAATAAAAGAGGGTATTTGTGTTATAAATAAAGACGGTATTGTAATACTTTGGAATAAGTTTATGGAAGATAAATATAATATTTATTCTAGTGAAATAGTAGGAAATCATATAGAGGAATTTTTAAAAAATACAATAATTTATAAAAGTTTATTAAGTAGAAAAAGAGAATCTGGAATTTACGCTTACGAAGGAGTGGAATCTTATGGTTCTATTGATGCAAATCCTATATACATAGATTCACATATAATTGGTGTAGTATGTACAGAGATGGATATTACAGAAGTAAGAAAATTATCATTAGATCTTGAAAAAGCTGAAAGTAAGTTAGAATTTCTTAAAGAAGAAGTTAAAAATTTATCTTCTACAAGTTTTGATGGATTAATAGGTAAAAATTATAAACTTGAAAAGTGTAAGGAAATGGGTAAAAGAATAGCAAAGACTCAAAGTAGTATATTAATATATGGTGAAAGTGGAACAGGAAAAGAAATTCTTGCAAGGGCTATTCATGATTATAGTGAAAGAAAAGGTCAGTTTATAGCTGTGAATTGTAGTGCAATACCATCAGAATTATTTGAAAGTGAATTTTTTGGATATGAATCAGGGTCTTTTACTGGCGCAAATAAAAAGGGCAAGATGGGTATATTTGAACTAGCAAAGGAAGGAACTATTTTTTTAGATGAAATAGGTGATTTACCTATTGCCATGCAAGCGAAACTACTTAGAGTAATACAAGAAAAAGAAGTGAGAAGAATTGGTGGAGAAAGAACTATAAAAATAGATGTAAGAATAATATCTGCTACAAATAAGGATTTAAATACTTTAGTTTTAGATAAAAAATTTAGAGACGATTTATATTACAGATTAAATGTTGTACAAATTAATTTACCATCCCTTAGAGAAAGAAAAGATGATATACCAATTTTAATCAATACATTTATGAGGGAGATTTGTGGATTGTATAATAAAGAATCTATTGAAATATCAAAAGAAGCTTTGGTAATTCTCCAAAAATATAATTGGCAAGGTAATATTAGAGAACTAAGAAATACAGTAGAAAGTTTAATTGTTTTATCAAAAAATAACATGATAGAAAAAGAAAATATACCACAATTTATATTAGATAAATGTGATATATCAACTAATGAAAATGAACATTCACTGGATTTAAATATAGAAACAGAAAAATTTGAAACAAAAATAATAAAAAAAGCTTTACAAATGTCAGATGGAAATAAATCAAAAGCAGCTAAAATTCTTAATGTTCCAAGAACAACCCTTTATTATAAAATTGAACAATATAATATAAATATTAATGAAATCATGACGAAAAACTGACAGTTGTCGAAAAATAGACAGAAATTAATTTCATATTGAAAATAAGCTAAAATAAACAGGTATAAAAGATTATTCTATTTGTACCTGTTTATTTTAATGATTAGTGTCTGATTTTAGACACTATAGAAATAATTAATTAAATAAAAATATGCTGAAACATTTGAATTTACACAAATTTAAAATGATTTTTTGTATACGGAACTTGGCACAGTTATTGCTATCTATATAATAGCAAGGCATATAAAATATAACATAAAAATAATATCTCTAACTTAATATAAATTTTGGAAAAATGGTATAAATACAAAAAAAATATAGTATTAAATACTATATCTTATTTTTTATATCAAGATGTAAGTAAAAAAAATTATATTTTAAGGGGGAGATTATGGCATGTTGAATATTATCAGGATAGTATGGGCAGGGTTAATGGCGTTTTATTATTACGTATTTATTAAGGATTATAAGAAAGTAAAAGCAGCTGGTCAATTGGATGAGATTAGTGTAGCTAAAGTAGGAACTGTCGGATTTATAACTAATTTCTTTGATACTTTAGGTATAGGATCTTTTGCACCAACAGTAGCATTTAATAAATTCATGAAACTAGGGGTAAGAGATAAAGAACTTCCAGGATTTTTAAATGTTGGTGATACACTTCCAGTTATGTGTGAGGCAGTTATATTTACAACTGTTATAGCAGTGGAGCCTGTTACATTAATTACAATGCTAGCAGCTGCAGCTATAGGATCTTACTTAGGTGCAGGTATAATATCTAAATTGGATGAATTAAAAATTCAGAAAATTATGGGATTTGCATTGTTAGTTACTGGTGTATTAATGACGTTAAGTGCATTAAATTTAATGCCAGGTGGTGGAACTGCTATAGGATTAACTGGTGGAAAATTAGTTATAGGTATAGTAGGTAACTTTATACTAGGTGCTTTAATGACAGCTGGAATAGGATTATATGCACCATGTATGGCTCTAGTTTACTTCTTAGGATTATCACCTCAAGTTGCTTTCCCAATAATGATGGGTTCTTGTGCAACATTAATGCCAGTTTGTTCAGTTAAATTTATAAAAGAAGGAGCTTATCCAAGGAAAGCAGTTTTAGTATTAAGTTTATTTGGAGCAATAGGTGTATTTATAGCAGCTTATATTGTTAAATCTTTACCACTAATTATGTTACGTTGGTTAGTAATTGTTGTAGTATTCTATACATCTGGATCAATGCTATTATCAGCTAAGAAAGCTAGTAATAAAGAAAGCGCTGGAAACACTGAAGGTGCAGGAAATAGTGATTCTGAGGATAAATAAAAAAGATATGTAGTCTATCTATAAAAAAAATTTTAAATATATGCCACATGTTTTTTGTGTGGTATATATTTTTTGAAATAATAAAAACTTACTAAAAAATGTCATAATATTTGTTGAATTGTTAACAAAAATTAATTATAATGAACTTAGATAAATAGATAATATGAATAAATCAGTCGATACATGACTGATTATAAATATTTTAAAACAAAAACAGGATTCATATTTTGGGATTATATTTTAGTATTGTAAAAACAATATAGTGGGAGATAATACAAATTCTATGAAACCGTTTTTTTACTTATTTATCATAGATTATTTTAATAAATCTAATATAAATATTAATTAAAATGATAACTTAGGGGGAACAGGTACATGAAATTTTCAAGAAGTATTCAAGCAATAGACTCTCATACTATGGGAGAACCAACAAGAATAGTTACAGGTGGAATACCAAACATAAAAGGTAACACAATGGCTGAGAAAAAAGAATATTTAGAGAAAAATCTTGATCATTTAAGAACAGCTATAATGTTAGAGCCAAGAGGACATAATGACATGTTCGGTTCTATAATAACTCAACCATGTGATCCAAGTGCTGATTTCGGTATCATATTCATGGACGGTGGAGGATACCTTAACATGTGTGGACATGGTACAATAGGTGCTATAACTTGTGCCATAGAAACAGGAATGGTAGATATGGTAGAGCCAATAACTCATGTTAGAATGGAAGCGCCAGCAGGAATGATAGAAGCTGATGCTAAAATAGAAAATGGTAGAGTTAAAGAAGTTTCTTTTGTAAACGTACCAGCATTCTTATACAAAAGAGATTGTGAAATAGAAATGGCTCCATATGGAACTATTAAATTTGATATAGCATTTGGTGGAAGTTTCTTTGCTATAGTACATGCTAGTCAATTTGGTACAACAGTTGAGCCTAAAAATGCTCAATTATTAAATAATATAGGTATGGAAATGATGGCAATAGTAAATAAAGAAATACCTGTACAACATCCAACTTTAGAGCATATAAAAACAGTAGACCTAGTAGAAATATATGATGCACCAACTCATCCAGAAGCTACATACAAAAACGTAGTTATATTTGGACAAGGACAAGTTGATAGATCACCATGTGGAACAGGAACAAGTGCTAAGCTTGCTACTTTACACGCTAAGGGAGAAATAAAAGAAGGCGAATTATTTGTATACGAAAGTATATTAGGAACTTTATTCAAGGGTGAGATAGTAGGTCTTGAGAAAGTTGCTGAATTTGATGCAGTGAGACCTATGATAACAGCGTCTGCATACATAACAGGATTTAACCATTTTGTTATAGATGATGAAGATCCAGTTAAATACGGTTTTATATTAAAATAGTATCTAATTCAATAACTTAATTAAGATTTCAACTATAAATGCAATAATAAACAAAAGAAAAATAGGGGGAATCATATTATGGTAAATGTAATTAGAGTTGTTTGGGCAGTATTAATGTCTGTTTATGGATACTTCTTCATAAAAGATTATAGACAAGTATCTGCTGCAGGAGAACTAGATGAAGTAAGTATACCAAAGGCAGGTTTTGTAGGATTTGCAACAAACTTTTTTGATACTTTAGGTATAGGATCATTTGCACCTACAGTAGCACTTAATAAGTTTATGAAAATGGGAGTTAGAGACAAAGAACTTCCAGGATTATTAAACGTTGCTGATACTCTACCAGTTATGTGTGAGGCTGTAATATTTACAACTGTTATAGAAGTTGAGCCAGTTACATTAATATCTATGCTTGCGGCAGCAGCTTTAGGTTCATATCTTGGAGCTGGTATAATAGCTAAGATGGATGAAATAAAAATCCAAAAAGTAATGGGTGCGGCATTATTAATTACTGCTGTAGTAATGGTATTTAAACAATTAGGATTAATCCAAGGTGGTGGAGACGCTATCGGATTAAGTGGAGTTAAGTTAGCTATAGGTGTAGTGGGTAACTTTATATTAGGAGCTTTAATGTCTGCTGGTATAGGTTTATATGCACCTTGTATGGCTTTAGTTTACTTCTTAGGATTATCTCCTGCAGTTGCTTTCCCAATAATGATGGGATCTTGTGCAACATTAATGCCAGTTGGATCAGTTAAATTCATAAAAGAAGGTGCTTATCCAAGAAAAGCAGCATTAGTAATAGCTTTATCTGGAGCAATTGGAGTATTTATAGCAGCATTCTTAGTTAAATCACTACCATTAAATATATTAACTTGGTTAGTAATAGTTGTTATATTCTATACTTCTGCATCAATGTTAATAGCTGTTAATAAAGCAAGTAAAGAAACAGGAAAATAAAAAAGTATAATCAAAATGTGTTAATTATTAATTAATATGTTTTAAAATAGATATGCCATATTTATATGTGGTATATCTTTTTTTTTGATTGAAACTATTGGAGTTACTGATTAATGAAATTATTGATGAAAAAAATTATACATAAAACTAAAAAATAATGTAAATATTTTTAAATAGATTGATTATTTTTTAACAAGTTATTATAATTATATTATCAGCATATGAAATTTGTAGAAATTCGTATGTATATAAGATTACAAGTAAATTTTAGGGGGAATTAACAGATGTTAATGGCATTAAGAGCAATACTTGTTTCTTTAATGGGTGTATATTATTTCACATTTATTAAAGATTTTAGCCAGGTTAAGAAAGCAGGAGAATTAGACAATACTTCTGTAGTAAAAGTAGGGATACTTGGATGGGTAGCAAACTTTTTTGATACCTTAGGTATAGGATCATTCGCAATTATAGTAGCAGCAAACAAATTCTTTAAAATCGGCATAAAAGATAAAGAGCTTCCAGGATTTTTAAATGTTGGATGTTGTTTACCAGTTATGTGTGAAGCATTTATATTCACAACAGTTATAGAAGTAGACCCTATAACATTATTCTCAATGTTAATAGCTGCAGCAGTAGGTTCATACATAGGAGCAGGAATAATATCCAAGATGGATGAAGTAAAAATCCAATTAGTAATGGGAATTGCACTTTTAGCTACAGCAGTATTAATGTTCTGTAGTAAGATGGGTTACATCCAAGGTGGTGGAAATGCAATAGGTTTAACTGGTATGAATTTATTCATAGGTATAATAGGAAATGCAGTACTTGGAGCATTAATGACAGCTGGTGTTGGATTATTCGCACCATGTATGGCATTATGTTACTTCTTAGGATTATCACCACAAGTTGTATTCCCAATAATGATGGGTTCTTGTGCAATGTTACAACCAGTATCTTCAGTTAAATTTATAAAAGAAGGTGCTTATCCAAGAAAAGCTTCTTTAGTATTAAGTTTATGTGGAGCAGTTGGAGTATTTGTAGCGGCATTCATAGTAAAATCATTACCAATAGAAACTTTAAAATGGGTAGTAATGGCAGTTCTTGTTTACACTGGATTTAGCATGATTTCTGGAGCAATGAAAAACTTAAGTGAACAACCTAAAGTTGCAATGGATTAATCATCCTTAATAAAAAAGCCTTTAATAATATGTACAATTTAAATATATGTACAGTTTAAAAATAAAAAAGAAAAAAGATTGAACTGTGGTGGGTTCAATCTTTTTTCTATTTTTGTAAGGATTTTATTTTTCGCTTTGAATATAGTAAAGACTATAGAAGTAACCTTTCAATTCAAGTAGTTTATCAAAACTATCTTTCTCAATTACACATCCGTTTTTCATAACTATTATTTCATCATAATTAATTAAAATAGTTTTTATTAATTTATGAGTAACTGTAATTAAAGTTAAATCATCTAGACTAAGTAAAGAATTTTCCAGGTTATAAGCTGTTTCATTGTCTAAAGCAGAAGTAGACTCATCAAGGATTAATATCCTAGTATCGTTGATTAAAGCTCTAGCAATGGCGATTCTTTGCTTCTCACCACCAGATAACTTATTTCCATTTTCACCAACTAAAGAATTTATACCTTCAGGAAGCTTTTCAATAAGATTAGATATCCCAGACCTTTGGCAAGTTTTTAATATTTTATCATCTTCATAATTAGAATATAGTTTGATATTTTCTTTAATAGTATCATCAAACATAAATACATTTTGTTGTATCATAGAAATATTTTTATATAAATCTGAGCTATAAATAGTTTTTAAATCTTTATCATCAATATTAATACTTCCATCATAGTCATTGTAGTATCTCATTAGTAGCTTAATTAAAGTACTTTTACCAGAGCCACTTTCACCAACAATGGCATACTTTTTATTCTTTTCAAAAGTTAAGTTAATATTATCTAAAGCTTTTCTATCTTCTGTGTATGAGAAGTCTAAATTCTTTATAGATATAGAATCATTAAAGCTATCTAATTTAGTATCTTCTAAGTCTATATTTGAACTTTCTAAGATGTTTTCAATTTTATCAGCAATTAAGGATACAGATTTAATTTGATTTATTAAAGATATACTCATTTTTACAGGACTAACTATATGTGTACTTAACTGTATAATAATAATTGCAGTACCCACAGATATACTGTTACTATACATTAAATATCCACCAACTAATAAAACACCAAGATAGATAGTCACACTAAATGAGAGAGAGAAGCCTCTAATAATTGCTTCCAGTATGGAGAAATTTCGTTTAGATGTTTCCACATTTATAGAAGCTCTATTGAAAATACTTTTAATCTTATTACTAATATTAAATCCTTTTATAACTTCAAACCCAGAAAATAAATCTTTAGTAATAGATGTAATCTGCTCTAAGTTTTGTGAGTATTCGTTTTTTTGAATAACTAGTTTTTTTGATAAGGCACTTGGGATAATAAAACCAAGGGCACCAAAGACAGATATAAAAATAACAATTGATGGGCTAATAGAGAACAGAAATACTAAGGATATAGCAAAAGATATAATACAAGATATGACCTGGAATATATTATTAAAGAAACTATCTTCTATGATTTTTAAATCATTATATAAGACAGAAATATATTTACCACTATTATCTAAAGAGAAATCTCTTATATCCTTATTAATTATTTGAGAAAAAATATCTGTTCTTAAATAATTTACAGTATTCTTTAGATAAGATGACATAACTAGCCCATCTAAATATTCTGTTAGAAACATTATTGCTATAAGTGATATACTTACTATAGTAATAAGCATAAACTTATCAGTTTGACCATTTGCAAAAATATCAATGATAAATCCCATTAGAAAGTCAAAACAGATGCTAGCAAGTGCTACTAATGAGATAGTTATTACTCGAGTAAAAAATTGAAATTTATATCTAAAAGTATATTGCCATAATTTTTTCATAAATCCTCCTTATTTTGTTAATTTGAACAATTAAATTCTACATAGAATAGATTTATATTATATAACAAAATTCATTGTATAGGAGAAGAAAAATTATTATAATAGTAAGTAGCAGTTAACAACATTATTTAAGGGGGGAGAAAAAGTATGAATTTAAGTAACAGGACGGAATTAATTCAATCACAGAAATTAACAATTACAACTCAGATAAAACAATCCCTATCCATATTAAATATGAGTAATTTAGAGCTAGAAGAGGAAATCAAAAAGGAAGCTGAGGAAAACCCTTTATTAGAGGTGGAAAATAAGGGAGAAATTGATTGGGAGCAATATATAAAAAGTATTGATGATAAAAGATATGATAGCAAGCAATATAATTTAGATAATGAGATAACATTAGAAAATATTGCAAGATATGAAGGGAACTTATATGATCATATTAAAATGCAGTTAGGACTATTAAAGCTAGGTAAAAAAGAAAGAGATATATGTGAATATTTAACGGATTGTCTAGACAAAGACGGGTATCTTGCTGTAGATGAAGCATATATTTTAAAAGAACTTAACATATCATATGTAGAATTTGAGCAATGTTTAGAAAATATACAACAATTAGAGCCAAGTGGAATAGGAGCTAGAACTTTATCAGAATGTTTATTAATACAGATGGACAACAAGGGATTAAAGGATTCTATTTTAAAAAATATTATAGGTGAAGATTTAAATCTTATAGGAAATA
Organism: Terrisporobacter sp.; assembly: GCA_036648085.1. Lineage (GTDB taxonomy): Bacteria > Bacillota > Clostridia > Peptostreptococcales > Peptostreptococcaceae > Terrisporobacter. Next base: position 18,398 of record JAVXJA010000034.1, on the reverse strand, counting down.
ATAAGTTTAAAGAAATAAGTAAAAAATACAATATTAGCTTAGATGATTGTGTTGATTATATAGATATTATAAAAGACTTTGATCCAAAGCCAGGTAGATTATATTCTAATGAAAAGCCATATTATATACAACCTGATGTAATAGTGAGAAAAATTGATGACGAGTTTCAAATATTTATGAATGATAGTGGAGGATATAGTTTATCAATAAATAATTATTATAAAGATATTTTAAAAAGTCCTAGTTATGACCAGGGAGCAAAGGAATTTGTTAAAAACAAATTAAATTATGCAGCTGGTCTTATGAGAAATATAGAGAGTAGAAAAAGTACAATATTAAAAATTGCAGAAGAAATTGTTAAAGAACAAGTAGATTTTTTTAATAAGGGTTCAAACTATATTAAACCGATGAAATTAAAATATATAGCCACAATTTTAGGTTATCATGAATCTACTATAAGTAGAGGTATAAACTGCAAGTACATGTTAACGCCATTTGGTCTTTATGAATTTAAATACTTTTTTAGTTCTTCGATTCAAAATGAAAATGATGAAGATGTATCTAGTATAAAAATAAAGAAATTAATCAAAGAGATAATAGCTGAAGAAAATAAATTAAAGCCACTTAGTGATGATAATATATGTAAAGAATTAAATAACCAAGGTATTAACGTGGCAAGAAGGACTGTTGCAAAATATAGAGAAAGTATGGACATACCTTCTTCTAGTAAAAGAAAACAGTTTGGTACTAGGCGGTAATTAATGGAGGCAATAGATAATGAAGGAATTGATAAAGCTATTTATATCATTTGCAAAAGTAGGAGCTCTTACATTTGGTGGTGGCTATGCAATGTTGCCTATGCTTGAAAAAGAAATTGTTGAAAAAAATAGTTGGGTAACTGGTGAAGAATTAATGGATTACTATGCTATAGGGCAATGTACTCCAGGAGTGATAGCTGTTAACACAGCTACATTTATAGGACAAAAAAATAAAGGAATTATAGGTGGAATAGTGGCTACACTGGGAGTGATTGTTCCTTCTATTGTGATAATTACTATAGTAGCAGCATGTATAAGCAACTTTTCAGACTTACCAGCTGTAAAAAATGCTTTTGCTGGAGTTAGAGTTAGTGTTTGTATTCTTATATTAAACGCAGTAATAAAACTATGGAAGACATCCGTAGTAGATAAACCAACTCTTATTATATTTATAGGTGTATTTATAGGGTCTGTATTTACAAATTTATCTCCTATATTATTTATTTTAATAACAGCTATAGCAGGTGTTGTAATTAAAAATATGGAGGTGAATGGTGAATGATCTACCTTCAATTATTTTGTGAATTCTTTAAAATAGGATTATTTGCAGTGGGAGGAGGAATGGCAACTTTGCCATTTCTTTATGATTTAGCAGATAAAACACATTGGTTTACATCAACACAATTGGCAGATATGATAGCAGTATCAGAATCAACACCAGGACCTATTGGAGTAAATATGGGTACATATGTAGGATTTACTACGGGAGGCGTTCTAGGTGGAATAGTAGCTAGTATTGGACTGGTAACACCATCAGTAATAATAATAATAATAATTGCTTATTTTTTAAAATCTTTTAGAGAGAATAAATATGTGCAATCTGTATTTTATGGCCTACGTCCAGCATCTACTGCACTTATTGCAGCAGCAGGATCAACTGTTTTTATGATAACTTTATTTCAAATGGATTTATTTAAAAAAACAGGTGTAATCACTGATTTATTTAATTGGAAATCACTGGCTCTTGGTGTAGCAATATTTATTTTATCTAATAATGTGAAAAGTACAAAGAATTTACATCCAGTAGTATTTATAGCAGGTTCAGCAATAGTGGGAATAATCTTTGGATTTGCAGGAGTATAAAAATACGTCATGAGAGAAAATAAGAAATAAATTGATAAAACACTAGAATTAAATTCTTAGTGTTTTTTATTATATATTCTAAATAAATAAGAAGATGGAGAAAAAATGGGTATAATCCCTTAGTATAAAAAATGATTTTAAAATAGGAGATTAAAATGAAATATAATAAAATGGTTAAGGCTAAATTTATAGAAAGACCTAACAGGTTTGTAGCTTATTGTGAAATAGATGGGGAGATAGAAAAGATTCATGTGAAAAATACTGGTAGATGTAAAGAATTGCTAGTACCAGGATGTGAAGTATATTTGGAAGAAAGTAATAACCCTAATAGACAAACTAAATATTCACTTATAGCTGTTAAAAAGGGGGAAAGACTTATAAATATGGATTCACAGGTTACAAATAAAATGGTTTATGAATCTTTAAAAGATAAATTATTAGTATTACCAGGATTTGACGAAGAAATGACTTTGATAAAACCAGAAAAAACATACGGCAACTCAAGGTTTGATATTTATTTAGAAGGAGAAACTAAGAAAGCATTTATTGAAATAAAGGGATGTACTTTAGAAATAGATAATGTAGTTAAATTTCCAGATGCAAAAACTGAAAGGGGAGTAAAACATGTAAAGGAATTAATAAAAGCTAGAGAAGAAGGATATCTTGCTTATATTATTCTTGTAATACAAATGGATGATGTTTTGTATTTTACTCCAAATGTGGATATGCATAAAGAATTTGCTGATGTATTAAAAGAAGCTGATGAAAAAGGTGTAAAAGTATTAGCCTATGATTCTATAGTAGAAGTGGATTCTATTAAATTAAATAAACCAGTCAAGGTAGTTTTATAAAATTACCTTCAAAATATAGAAAAAAAGTGACAAAATATTGTATAAATATATAAGTATTTGAATTTTTAATGGTATAATATATTAAAGTAATATTATTAGGTGAAAGGATGTATTATAATGACTAAAGAATTATCTATGCAAGAGTTGTTAGATCAACAAGAACAACTACTTAATTCAATAAAAGTAGGGGAAATAATAACTGGAACAATAACTAAAATAAATAATGATGAAGTAACAATAGGTCTTAATGTAGGATTTGATGGGGTAATTTCAGTTGATGAATTAAACCTTGATAAGAGTGCATATATAGAAGATGTTTATAAAGTAGGAGATGAAATATCTGCTGTTATAACAAAAGTATCTGAAAAAGACTGTACTTTAAAATTATCTAAATTAAAATTAGATATGGCATCTGATAAAAAAGAATTAGAAGCAGCTTATGCTAATCATAAAATATTAACTGTAAATATAGTGAAAACAATAGAAAGAGGAGCATTTGGTAGATATAAATCAGTAGAAGTATTTATACCAATATCTCAATTAGATACTAAATTTGTAAATAATACTAGAGAGTACGAAGGTGCTAATTTAGAAGTTTATATAATAGAATTTAATGAAGCTAAATCGAAAATGGTTGGTTCTCATAGAGAAGTATTAAAAGAAAGACAAGATCAAGAAAGAAAAGCTAGAAGAGAAAAAATTCAGGCTGAAAAAGAAGAACAAAGACAAAAGTTTAGAGCTGAAAAACAAGCTGAAAAAGAAAGAGCTAAAGCTGAGAAAGAAGCCTTAATAGATTCTTTAGAAGTTGGACAAAAAAGACAGGGTAAAGTAACTAACATAGTAAGTTACGGAGCTTTCATAGATTTAGGTGGAGTTGAAGGTTTAGCTCACATAAACAACTTATCTTGGAAAAGAGTAGAGTCTGTAGAGTCTGTATTAGAATCTGGACAAGAAGTTGATGTTTATGTAATAGATGTAAACAAAGAAACCGGTAGAATAGGATTAGCTCTAAAAGACGTAAACAATGATCCTTGGGATTTAATAGCTAAAGAAGTAAATGTTGACGATATAATAACTGGAAAAGTTGTTAGAATAATAGATAGAGGAGCTTTCGTTGAAATAAAAGAAGGTGTAGAAGCATATCTTCCAATATCTCACTTAAGCGAAAACAGAGTTGCTAACGTAAGTAGCGTAGTAAACCCTGGAGATGAAATAACTGTAAGAGTTTTAACTTTTGACCCTTCACACAAAAGAATGTCTGTATCAATAAAAGACGTTAATAAAGAGCCAGAAGAAGATTACAGTGAATTCTTAAATAAAGAAGAAGACTTAGGATCTACTATAGGAGATTTATTAAGAGGAAAATTAAATAAATAAGAATAATTTTAAAAAAGCCATATTGCTAAAGCTCTATGGCTTTTATGTTACAGTGCAAATATATTCTTAACTAGATGAATGATGGTAATTTTAAGGAGAAAATGACATATGAAAGCTATAATTGACTTACACACACATGCATTAGCCAGTGGTCATGCATACAGCACAGTAAAAGAAAATATTGAATACGCAAAGAAAAATGGACTAAAATACTATGGTTTATCAGACCATGGAATTAACATGCCAGGAGGACCGCATCTTTTTTATTTCCAAAATCTAAAGATACTACCAAGAGAGGTAGATGGAGTTAGAATACTTAGAGGTATGGAAGCCAATATTATTGATTTTGATGGAAATATTGATGCTGTTTTCGATAAATACCTTACTGGATTAGATTATATAATAGCAAGTATGCATACAGTTTGTATGGAACCAGGAACTAAAGAAGAAAATACAAGAGCTACATTGAACGCAATGGATCAAAGATTAGTTAAAATAATAGGTCATCCAGATGATGGTAGATATGAGTTAGATTATGAGCCTATTGTAAAAAAAGCTAAAGAAAAGAATGTTTTATTAGAGATAAATAATTCATCGCTTAGTCCTAATTCATTTAGACCAGGAGCTTATGAGAATTATAAAAAACTGTTAGACTTATGTAAGAAATATAAAGTGAGAGTTATTTTAGGGAGTGATTCTCATATTTGTTATCAAGTGGGATTATTTGATAATGCAGAGAGATTAATAGACGAATTAGATTTTCCAAAGGAGCTAGTTATAAATTATCACGAAGATGAGATAATTGAATTTTTTAGACTAGATAAATAAGACAGATAAAAAGGAACTATCTTTAACTAAATGATAGTTCCTTTATCAATAAAACTATTAAGCTTAATCATTAATTTTAATAATTTCTTTACCTATAGTTATGCTTTCTATTTGATTAACATTAATAACCTCGCTTAACTCAATGCTAGTAAAAGCTTTTAAGAAAGAAGTAGAAGTATTTGCACCTAGAAAATTATCATTTGTTAAAATAGTACCATCTTTAAAAGTAATGATATTTATCATAAAGTTATTAGAATGTTTACCTATTAAATTAGCAGATATGGAAATAGGAGAAACATTTATAGAAGTTATTAATGATTTATTATTCTTTTCACTTATAAATTTATTTACTTTAAATTTCTTTGATACATCTTTATAATTTAATTTCCAAGATAAATCCCAATTGCCCCTAACAATAGTAACAAATTCATTACTTTCTTCTGAGTAATAGCCAAAATCTTTAAAATTTAGAGATATAGTATTACCATTCAAATTACCTTGTGTATTATAAGATAGCAGATAGCTTTGTTTATTCTCAGGTATCTCGATGTTGCTAGGAGCAGTTATATCTATTAAAACGTATAAAGGTGTGCTTATCGCCTAATGTTTGTCTTACATTTAAATTTAATCCATTATTAGAGATAGATTTATTTACATTTAGACTATCGCTATTAAGTGAAGTATTATTTATAGAAATATCAATGTAATCTTCTTCATTATTTAAAAATGTTTATATTTTTTACTTATAAGTATATCTATATACAACATACAACAAAAAAGTCTTCATCTGAGTTCACAGAGGAAGACTTGATATTTAATTATTTCATAGGATTTTCAAGTAAAGGTGATTTAGATACAGAAGAAGCAAAGCCTTTCTTTAAGTAATGTTTATTCTTATTTACAAACTTTATAAAGAAGAACATACCTATTAAAAATAATATGCCTCCCATACCTAAATAAGCTTGAGCATCAGATGCAGTTAAAGGGGCAGTTTCAACAGGAGCGCTAATATCTATTTGAGGCAAGAATGCAATAAGGTTATTTAAAAAATGTACAGTCATAGGAATTAATATATTTCTATACTTAGTATATAAAATACAACAAGCTACACCAAATAAAAAAGCGCCTATAATAGCAAGTTCTATATGAAGAAGTCCAAAGATTAAAGAAGATACAATTATACCTACATAGATATTAAACTTTTTACTAGTTCTTTTAAAAATTACTGCTCTAAATAACATTTCTTCAGCTAAAGGAGCACACACAACTGTAATTAACATAACAGTAACTAAACCACTATATGTAGAATAACTATCAACAGCTGAATCTGTTAATAATTCATTTAAAAAATCAGGGAATTTAAAGTAAACTATTCCTATTACTAATAAACTTATTCCCATAGAAAGACATAACTGAGTACCTACAACTCCTAATAATTCTTTAATGTTAACTTTTTGTTTATAATCTTTGATTAGTAAAATTAGTTTATTAGGAGATAGTCTAAATTTAAATAGCATTATAGCGATAAATAAACTACTTGATAATAAAGATAATAGATTATCATTTTCTAATAAATTATCGTAGCCTAATATTATAGGTATAAAAATAACTATAACCATAGTTAAAATATACCAAGATACAGCGGAGATAATTTTCACCTCTTTAAATTCCTTTGTTAAATCTAACATATTATTCCTCCCAGGTATAAATTGATACTTCATAATAAATTCATAAATGTACTTTATAATTATATATTATAAATTTTTAATAAAATACACAAAATTATATTAAATACAAAAATATGGTATCAGAAATATTGACAAAATACTTTATAAAATTTACTATTTTATATAAGACGTTTTATTTGCTTATATATTATATTTAAAGTTTAAAGTGGATATGATGTGATATATATAGTAATGTATATATAAAAACTAAAATTAGGAGATATCTTATGAAAGAAAAGAAACCGCAAAAAAAATCATGGTTATATTATTATGGTGTAATTCTTCTTTTACTAGTAGTTTTAAACTCAGTAATATTACCAGGTATATATAAGATGAGTGGACAGATAGAAGAAGTGGATTATGGTACATTTTTAACTATGGTTGAAGATGGAAAAGTAAAGGAAGTTGATGTTCAAAATTCAAGAAAAATTACTTTTAATACAAAAGCTGAAAAAGAAAAGGTTTATATAACTGGTCAAATGAATGATCCAGATTTAGTTAACCGTTTGCATAAGGCAGATGTAAAATTCAATCAAGAAATACCTAAACAAGATTCACCTCTCGTTGATTTCATTTTATATTGGATATTACCAACAATATTAATGATAGCTGTCCTTAATTTTATGATGAAGAAGATGGGGAATAGAATGGGTGGCAGAGGAAACATGATGCAGTTTGGTAAAAGTAATGCCAAGATTTATGTAGAAGCACAAACAGGCAAAACTTTTGTAGACGTAGCAGGACAAGACGAAGCTAAAGAATCACTAACTGAAATCGTTGATTTCTTACACAATCCCAAAAAGTACGAAGAAATAGGAGCGACAATGCCTAAAGGTGCTTTACTTGTAGGACCTCCAGGTACAGGTAAAACTTTACTTGCAAAAGCAGTTGCTGGAGAAGCAAAAGTGCCATTCTTCTCAATCTCAGGATCTGAGTTTGTGGAAATGTTTGTTGGTATGGGTGCAGCAAAAGTTAGAGATTTATTTAAACAAGCACAAGAAAAAGCTCCATGTATTGTATTTATAGATGAAATAGACACTATAGGTAAAAAACGTGATGGCGGAGGCATGGGCGGAGGTAATGATGAGAGAGAACAAACTCTTAATCAATTACTAGCTGAGATGGATGGATTTGATGGGACAAAAGGTGTTGTAATACTTGCAGCAACTAATAGACCAGACTCTTTAGATAAAGCTCTACTTAGACCAGGTCGTTTTGATAGAAGAGTACCAGTAGAACTTCCAGATTTAGCAGGACGTGAAGCAATACTTGAAGTTCATGCTAAAAAAGTTAAGATGGATGAAAATGTTGATTTTAATGGAATAGCAAGGGCAACTGCAGGAGCTAGTGGTGCAGAGCTTGCAAATATAGTAAATGAAGCAGCACTTAGAGCAGTTAGACTTGGAAGAAATAAAGCAACACAATCTGATTTAGAAGAATCAGTAGAAGTAATTATAGCAGGATACCAAAGAAAAGCTGCGGTAATTTCACCAAGAGAAAAGAAAATAGTAGCATATCACGAAATAGGACATGCATTAGTTGCAGCTAAACAAACAGAGTCTGCACCAGTTCATAAGATTACTATTATACCTCGTACATCTGGAGCATTAGGATATACTATGCAAGTTGAAGAAGGCGAAAGAGTTCTTATGTCAAAAGAAGAAGCTTTCAATAAAATAGCAACATTTACAGGTGGTCGTGCGGCAGAAGAATTAATATTTAATTCATTCACAACAGGAGCATCGAATGATATAGAACAAGCAACAAAAATAGCTAGAGCAATGGTTACTCGTTATGGTATGAGTGAAGAATTCGATATGATGGCTTTAGAAACTGTAACTAACCAGTATTTAGGTGGAGATGCATCATTAATGTGTTCACCAGAAGCATCAGCTAAAATAGATAGAGAAGTATTAACTTTAATAAAAGATGCTCACAATAAAGCTAGAAAAATACTAGAAGAGAATGTTGATAAACTTCATGAACTTTCAGATTTCTTATTAGAAAAAGAAACTATCACGGGTGAAGAGTTTATGGAAATATTAAATGGAAAATCTGTAGAAGAAGTTAAGGCTGAGCATGATGCAAAAGAAGCTGCTGCAGAAGATATGTTAAATGAGTTAGAAGAAAAAGCAAAAGAAGAAGATAGAATCAATGAAGAACAAGTAAAAAGAGCAGAAGAACAACAAAAACGTATAGAAGAAGAGCTTGAAAAAGTTGAATCTATTGATGAAGAAAAGTAGTAAGATATAAGTTTTAAACATAAAATAATATTAATAATTTCTAAAGCGCCAATATAAAAGTTGGCGCTTTATTTATGTCTATATTTATAATAATTCTGTGTAGTAAAAGATGCTATCAACTGCTAAAATTAAAATAAATATGGAAAAGTGAAGAAAGTAATATATTTAAAGGATGGGATTTTTTTGACACAGCAGAAAGTATAAAACTGTTCTACTTTTTTAAAAATAATTTATATTGAGAAAATAATGAAAATATGTTGACAAATTATGTAAAACTGCATAGTATAAATATTAATTATAACTATTATAATATTAAGCAAGATTTAATAAAATTAATTTATATAAATTATAGTATTAATCAAATAATTGGTTATAATAAAAATTAAATTCATTTGAAAATATAAGAAAGGAGGAAGAATTATGAGTAAAAAATTATTCGTACCAGGACCAATAGATGTAAGTGAAGATGTATTAGCACAAATGGCTAGACAAGTAATTAGTCATAGAGGAATAGAAGTATCAACTTTACAAGAAGAAATAACAGAAAAACTTCAACAATTATTATTTACTAAAAATAATATCTTATTATCAACATCCTCCGGTAGCGGCCTAATGGAAGGCTCCATCCGATGTTGTACTTTAAAGAGAGCAGCAGTACTATCCTGTGGTTCCTTTGGTGATAGATGGTACAAAATGGGCGTATTAAATGGTGTTCCAGTGGATTTATTTAAAGTCGAATTAGGAAAAGCTATTGAGCCAGAAATGGTTGATAAGGTATTAGCTACGAATAAATATGATACAGTAATGGTAACTCATAATGAGACCTCAACTGGTATATGTAATCCAATTGCAGAAATTGGAGAAGTTACCCAAAAATATGAGGATATTGTTTATTGCGTAGACGCAGTTAGTTCCGCAGGTGGCATGAAAATAGAGGTAGATAAAATAGGAATTGATGTTTGTTTAACCTCAGTACAAAAAGCTTTAGGCTTACCACCAGGATTATCTCTTTGCACATTTTCTGAAAAAGCAAAGAAAAGAGCTGAAAAAATACCTAATCGGGGTGTATATTTCGATTTACTCGCCATAAATGAGTATATTGAAAATAAGAATTTCCAATACCCTTCAACACCTTCCCTTTCACATATGTTCGCTTTAAATTTCCAACTTGAAAAAATTCTAAAAGAAGGCCTAGATGTCAGGTTTAACCGACATGAAGATATGGCCAGAGTAGTCCGTTCTTGGGCTATGGAACACTTCCAAATTTTTACCGATGTAAATTATTTGTCTAATACCCTTACCGTTATTGAAAATACACAAGGAATCAGTGTATCTAATCTCAATAAAAAATTACAACAAAGAGGCTTTTTAATAGCCAATGGATATGGAGACCTTAAGGAGAAAACGTTTAGAATTTCTCACATGGGCGATTACACAGTGCAAGATGTAAATGAATTATTAACTAATATTAATGATATTTTAGGATATTAGTGAAATTTAATTTGCATTATTTATAATACAAAAATACAGAAATTTGTATAACTATATAGATTTCTAAGGCGATATGAAGTGTTTCGCCGACACGTCGCTCAGGGGTCACGAATTTTTTAATTAAAAAATTAAGGGTAAAGTTGGAGGTAAAAATATGTGTAAGATATTAGTAACTGACGGAATGAATAATAATGCTATAAATAATTTGAGAAAATTAAATATAGAGGTTGAACATAAATTTTATGATGGGTTGGAATTAGGTGAAAGATTACAAGATAAAGATATTTTAGTTATTCGTTCAAAAAATGTAATAACTAAAGCAATAATAGATAAAGCATGTGAAGGAAACACATTAAAGTTAATAATAAGAAGCGGTGTGGGACTTGATAATATAGATGTGAAATATGCAAATGAAAAAGGTATAAGAGTTGTAAATACTCCAAATGCAAGTACAAGATCTGTAGCAGAGCTTACAATAGGTCAAATATTTACAATTTCAAGATTTATAAATATATCAAATATAACTATGAGAAATGGTCAGTGGAATAAAAAACAATATGTTGGAACTGAAGTATTTGATAAAACTCTTGGAATTATAGGTCTTGGAAGAATAGGAAAAACTGTTGCTAAGATGGCTCATGATTTAGGGATGAAAGTAATTTATTATGACATACTTGGGGAAATGATAGGTTATCAAAATTATACCTTCTGTTCTTTTGAAGAAGTATTAAAAAATGCAGATTTCTTGACAATTCATATACCACTTGAAATAGGTCAAGAATATTTAATTACTAAAAAAGAATTCAATATGATGAAGGACAGAGTTTATTTTATAAATCATGCTAGAGGTGGTTTGGTTTGTGAAAAAGATTTAATAGAAGCCCTAGATAATGGAAAAATTGAAGCAGCGGCTTTAGATGTTTATGAAAAAGAGCCGCAAATAAATCCAGAACTTGTAAATCATCCAATGGTATCAATAACACCACATCTAGGGGCATCTACAGTAGAAGCTCAAGAGAGAATTGGTAATGAAATAGTAAAAATCGTTTATAACTTTTTAGAAGAAGAAACTATAAATGATATGAAAATAGCTTTATAAATTACAAATAATATTTAAAAATAAAAATATAAATAACTAAAAGAGAAAATGGGGGAGGAATAATAAAATGGCAATAATAAAACCTTTTAAAGCAATAAGACCAGCAAATGAATATGTGAATATGGTGGCAGAACTACCTTATGATGTGATGAATAGAGAAGAAGCTAAGAAGATAGGAAAAGATAATCAATATTCTTTTTTACATGTAGACAGAGCAGAGATAGATCTTGATGATGAGATAAATGAACATGATGAAAAAGTATATCTTAAAGCAAATGAAAATTTACAAAACTTAATTGATAAAAAAATATTAATAAAAGATAAAAAAGAGGCTTTTTATATTTATAGAGAAATAGTAGAGAACAAGAGTCAAATAGGAATTGTGGCTTGTGTAAGTGTAGATGATGATTTAAATGGTGTAATAAAGAAGCATGAATATACTAAACCAGATAAGGAATTAGATAGAACAAATCATATTAAATATTGTAACGCAAATACAGGTACAATCCTTTTGACTTATAAAAACAAAGTAGAAATAGAAGATATCATGAACTATTATGTTTATCATATGAAACCTTTATACGATTTTATTAGTGAGGATAATGTAATTCATACTATATGGAAAGTTGAAAAAGAAAGAGATGTAAATGATTTAATAAAAGGGTTTGGAAAAATAGAAAATTTATATGTGGCAGATGGTCATCATAGATGTGCAGCAGCTAAAAATGTTGCTTTAGAAAAAAGAAAAGAAAACACTAATTACACAGGTGAAGAAGAATTTAATTATTTTACAGCTATGATAGCACCAGATACTAATTTAAAAGTAATGGACTACAATAGAGTAATTAAGGATTTAAATGGATTAAATGAAGATGAATTCTTAGGTAAAATAAAAGAGAAATTCATAGTAAAAGAAGCACCAAATAACTATAAGCCAAATAAAAAAGGTCAATTGGGTATGTACTTAAATAAAAAATGGTACATTATAGAGTTTGGTAAAGAGTATATTGAAAATAATGATGTGGTAGAAAGTCTAGATATATCTATACTTCAAAAGTATATTCTAGATGAAGTATTAGGAATAAAAAATCCTAGAGTTGATAAGAGAATTGATTTTATAGGTGGTATTAGAGGAAGTAAAGAAATTGAAAAAAGAGTTAATGAGGATATGAAGGTAGGATTTTTAATGTACCCAACAACTATAGAAGAATTAATTGATGTAGCTGATGCAAATAAAATAATGCCAGCCAAATCTACTTGGTTTGAGCCAAAGGTTAGATGTGGAATATTTGTACATGAAATATTATAAAAGCAACTAAGGGTTGCATATAGAAGCTGTTAGGTGGTTTTGTTTTATCTGAATTTTGCTTATAAATAAAATATAAGGAAGAGAAAATATTTGAGTAAAAGGTCATGATTATTTGAACATGACCTTTTATTTTTCATTTAATTGGTTCGTCTTCATCTGTGCAAGTAGCATATTGGGCAGTATCCAACTTTTTATTTCTAAAAGGTTCTAAGAAACTTTCTTTGTTAAACAAAAATAATCCAGATAATATAACAATTCCACCTAAGACAGTAGATTTGTCAGGAACTTCACCCATCATTACAAACCCTAAAATAGTTGTTAAAAATGGAGTAACAAACATGTAGTTACTTACATAAGTAGTTTTTTCTGCCATAGAAATAGCTTTTGCCCAGGCAATATATGCTAAAGCACTTGAAAAAACTCCAAGAATTAAAACGTAAATAATGTGTTCAATTGGAGCATGTATAGTTGGCTGTATAGATGAAGGCAAGAATATACATAAAAATATGGTTCCTACAAAAATACTATAAGTACTTGCCTCTAGTGCTGAATAAGTTTTAGTTAACTTTCTTTGAAGTAAATTATAAGTAGCTAAACAAAGAGCAGCTAGTAATAGCCAAAGTATGCCTTCATTAATAGAGAAAGTTCCATTCATTAAAGTTAACACTAAAATACCTATAAATTCAATTCCAATTGCAAACCACTGATAAGTTTTAAGTTTTTCATTATAAAAGAAAGATGCTAGCAAGGCTGTAAAAACAGGAACCATGGCAATAACAATACTGCTAGTAGCAGAACTTACCATTCCAGTACCCTTTGTAAATAAAATCACATAAATGAAAAACCCAATTACTCCCGAGAATAAATAAGTGACAAAATCTTTTTTCTTAGGTTTGCTAATTTTCATAAAATAAATAATATCTATTAATAAGTGAATTATAACATTCATTTACATAATTTAGTAAATATCATTAAGGTCTATAATGTTATTAGCATATAAAGGATACGGAGCGATAATAACTACCTTGCTATATGCGGGTTAACTTATAGGGAATCTTACAAAGATATATTTGTAACGTCAGTTGTAATACCAATAACTGTAGCAGCACTTATTGTTGAAATATTAAGTATGACAGTTTCAATATAAAATAACTGATAAAATAGTAAAATTAATATATAATTAAAATAAGAAGATAATGATATGTTTTTAGGGGGGGGAGTAAAGATGATATCAACGTTAATAAGAGTAGGAAGTGTTATATTATTAATAATAATATTTACTAATATTTGGACTCAAAAAAAAGCTCAAGAGGATCAAAATAAAAAAATAGAACAGAAGAAAAAGAAAAAATAAGTAAGTAATTGAGCATCTTTTATTAAAGATGCATTTTTTTACTTATAAGAAGAGTTTTGTTTATATAAAAAAGATAAAAGTTGCGGAGTATGTGGTAAATGCGTAGTTAACTTGCCTTGTTCATTTAAAAGACCTTAAAGAAATATAAAAGAGGTTGAGCTTATGCTCAACCTTAAGGGGTTTTATTCTGAGTCAACATCGTTGATGAATTAATATATAATTTTTTAGGGATTTTATATATTATTAATTTTTCGTTATATCATATTAAGAATTAGGAGTATTTTGACCTTCTGCAACTCTCTTCTCCCAGAAATCTGCACCTTTAATACCAAGAGGTGTAGGGTCAAAGGTAATATCATCTCTAGGAATTCCAAGTTTTCTCTGTCTTTCATAATCATGGAAACATTTCATAGCTGTATTAGATAGAAGAACTATAGCTACTAAGTTTAGCCAAGCCATAAGTCCTACACCAATATCACCCATTGCCCATGCTAGAGCAGAACTCTTTACACTTCCATATGCAGTCATACCTAATATTGTAAGTCTTAATAGGTTAATTGCAATTTTACTACTATTACCTTTATTAACTTTTTTAACTAAATAAGTTAAGTTAACTTCTGCTATATAGTAGTAAGCCATTAAAGTTGTGAATGCAAAGAAGAATAAAGCTACTGCAACGAAGGCAGCACCGAATCCAGGTATTAAAGTATTTACTGCATCTTGAGTGTAAACTGGACCTATATCAGCAATGCCATATTGAGGCATATTTTCAACCATTATTTTTTGAGAACCCTCATTATAAGTGTTATAGCAACCAGTCATTAATATCATAAATCCAGTAGCAGAACAAACAAATAATGTATCAACATAAACTGAAAATGCTTGAACGAAACCTTGTTTTGCAGGATGTGATACTTCAGCAGCTGAAGAAGCCTGTGGACCAGTACCTTGACCAGCCTCATTAGAGTAAACACCACGTTTTACACCCCAAGCAATTGTAGAACCAAGTATACCACCAAATGTTGATTCTAGACCAAATGCAGACTTAAATATTAAAGCTAATACACCAGGTAAATCACCTATATTAACTATTATTATTATAACCGCCATTAAGATATAAGCGCCACCCATAAAAGGAACTATTAATTCTGCAGCAGAGCCTATTCTTTTTATACCACCAAATATTATAAGAGCAAGTAAAACAACTAAAATTACAGCTGTAATATTAACGCTTAGACCAAATGCATTGTGTACAGATGCTGCAATTGAGTTAGACTGAACACCAGGAAGTAAAACACCTATAGCTATAACAGTAACTACTGCAAAGGTAATACCATAAATTTTTGAAACAGTAGTGCTACCAAAACCTTTTTCGATATAGTAAGCAGGACCTCCACGATATTGACCTTCATGTTCTTCTTTATATAATTGACCTAAAGTAGATTCTGCAAATGCTGAACCAGCCCCTAGGAAAGCTATTGCCCACATCCAAAAAAGTGCACCGGGACCACCCCAAGCTATAGCTGTAGCAACACCGGCAATATTACCAGTTCCTATACGACCAGCTAATGCAGTACAAAATCCTTGGAAAGATGAAATTCCTTGTTCAGATTTTTTTCCTCCAAATAACAGACCAACCATATCTTTAATATTTCTAACCTGTGAAAACCTTGTTCTTATTGAAAAATAAATTCCAACACCAAGACATGTTGCAACTAATGCCTTACTCCATACAATAGCATTAATGGCATTGATTATGTTTTCCATAAAATTTCCTCCTTTTATAAAAATTAAAAAAAATGTTAAAAAAAAATGATATATAAATATGTCTTTAATTAATTATACTTCTATGAGAGTATGTAATAGTGTTAAGAATAAGATATGAAAAGTTAAAGAAAATTAACAAAAAAATCCATATTTAACATAGAAAAGCGTAACAATATAATATGTATATAAAATTAATTTTAATAACTTCAAAAAACTTATTATCTTTGTGATATAATAGTTAATCAGAGTTAATACTTAAAAGTAACGGATTTATCCGAAGTGGTAACGAGGATATATCGTTGGCGCTATAAGCGAAGCGAATTTTAAGCAACGGATTTGCGTGAAGCGAAAGCATATCGTTGGCGCTATAAGCGAAGCGAATTTTAATATAAATTGAGCAGGTGATAATATGGAAAATAAGTTTTTGCCAATATGTAAAGAAGATATGATAGAAAGAGGATGGGACGAATGTGACTTTGTAATTGTTACAGGAGACGCTTACGTTGACCATCACAGTTTTGGTACTGCAATCATATCAAGGGTGCTTGAACATGCAGGATATAAGGTTGGCATAATTGCACAGCCTGAATGGAAAACAACAGATGATTTTATGAAACTTGGTAAGCCAAGACTTGGTTTCTTAGTTAACGGAGGAAATATGGACCCTATGGTTAACCATTACTCTGTTAGTAAAAGACAAAGAGACAAAGATCTTTATTCGCCAGGTGGAGAAATGGGTCACAGACCTGATAAGGCTACTATAGTTTACTGTAATAAAATTAGAGAAGCTTATGGTGATATTGCCGTTGTAATAGGTGGAATAGAAGCTAGTTTAAGAAGATTTGCTCATTATGATTACTGGAGCGATCAAGTTAGAAAGTCTATTTTAATAGATAGTGGTGCAGATTTATTAGTTTATGGAATGAGTGAAAGACAAATAGTTAAAGTTGCAGATGCTTTAAACAATGGATTTGATCCAAAATATATAAGCTTTATAGATGGAACTTGCTATATGGCAAATACTTTAGACGAAGTATATGTAGACTATGTTATAACTCCTTCTTTTGAAGAAATAAAAAAAGATAAGAAAAAATTTGCAGAAGCTTTTAGAATTCAAGAAGCTGAGCAAGATCCATTTAGAGGTAAGGCGGTAGTACAACCTCATGGAAATAAATTTATGGTTCAAAATAAACCAGAACCACCTCTAAATAGAGAAGAGTTAGATGAAGTATATGATTTACCGTATACTAAAAATTATCACCCTTCATATGAAGCTAAAGGTGGAATACCAGCTATAAACGAAGTTAAATTCTCAATAGTAAGTTCTAGAGGATGTTTCGGAAGTTGTTCATTCTGTGCGATAACTTTCCATCAAGGAAGAGCTGTACAAAGTAGAAGTCATGAATCTATATTAAAAGAAGCTAAAGAAATAACAACTTTACCAGATTTCAAAGGATATATACATGATGTAGGTGGACCAACAGCAAACTTTAGACAAGAAGCCTGTAAAAAGCAGATTACTGAAGGTAAAGGTGGTTGTAAAAATAGACAATGTCTAGATCCATCACCTTGTAAAAACTTAAATGTGGATCATAGTGACTTTATTAGTCTTCTTAGAAAAGTAAGAGAAGTACCAGGTGTAAAAAAAGCCTTCGTACGTTCAGGAATAAGATATGACTATGTGATGGCGGATAAAGATAATACATTTATGAGAGAATTAATTAAGCATCACGTAAGTGGACAATTAAAAGTTGCACCAGAGCATGTTGCAGATGAAGTTTTACAGTATATGCAAAAACCAGCTGGAGAAACTTATGATAGATTTAGACAAAAATTCTTTGCTATGAATGAACAAATGGGATTAAAACAATACTTAATACCATACTTAATGTCTTCACATCCAGGTTCTACATTAAATAGTGCTATAGAGCTTGCAGAGTATTTAAGAGATATTAAATATCAACCAGAACAAGTTCAAGATTTCTATCCAACGCCAGGAACATTATCAACTACAATGTTCTACACTGGATTAGATCCAAGAACAATGAAAGAAGTATATATACCAAAATCTAAGCAAGAAAAAGCAATGCAAAGAGCCTTACTTCAATATTCTTCTTATAGAAATTATGATTTAGTTCATAATGCATTGGTACAAGCAGGTAGAGAAGACTTAATTGGATATGGACTTAGATGTTTAATAAAACCTAAAGAAGATAGAGGATCTTTAAATAGACAGTTTGATAATAAACATAAAAAGAATAACAAGCCTAGTGATAACAGATCGAATGATAGAAATTCTAAGGGCGGAAGAAACAGTAAAACTACTGATAAAAGAAGTAATAATAACGCTAAAGATAGCAGAAATACTAATTCTAAAGATAATAGAAATAGTAATCCTAAAAATAAAAAAAGAACTAAAAGATAAATTAAAAGAACCTTGTTTACACTAGT
>JAVXJA010000033.1:0-31569 GCA_036648085.1 Terrisporobacter sp. | reverse complement strand
GAGGTAAAATTTTTATAGAAGATGTTAGTGATGATCAAACATGGATAGATTAATATAATATATAGATTTACATCAAAGGAATTAAAGAACCTAAATCAAGTAAATTTTCATTACTTAAAGAAATAATATTTTTATTTTTACTTTTAGTAAAATCTTTAATTTTATCAAAATCAGGATGTTTAGAAATATCTCCGAAAAACACTAAATCATTTTTTGAAATAAGTCCACTACATCCACCAATAAATCCATAATTCATTTTAAATAAATCAATATGTCCTTTTTCTATTAAAAGACAATCAATATTATGTTTTTTTACTTCTTTGTAAATACCTTCATCAGAAGTTATGATGGAGTTTTCATCAACAATGCAGATGGAACATTTACAGTAACCCTGTTTAACATTAATTTTAATGAAATTATTTTTTTCAATGTAATTAATTATCTTTGTATCTGTATAATTAAAATTATGTATGGCATATTTACCTAATATGACTACATTGTATTGTATATTTTTAGGATATTTATTTTTAATATGACTATCGCCTTTTATTACATTAAATCCAAAAGGTGATAAAAGGTAATAATAATATTCATAAACATTAGGAGCTACAATGATATTATTATTATTGATTTTTAATGTTGAAATGTCAGGATGACAACTAATAGCATCATAAGTTTCTTTACAAGTTTCTGATTTTATAATATTTATATTAATTTTATTTAAATATTCTTCCATAGGTTTAGTAATTCTTTTATCTACTAAAGCAAGTGAAATCTTACCACTTGGGATAAAAGAAGATTCTACATATTGCATAACTTTCTCCTTAACTATAATCAAAATATAAATTGAAAAATCCTTTAATAAAAATTATTAAAGGATTTTTCAATTGTAAGAATTTTATATTTTATATATTACCATAGAAAAGGCTATTTATACATTTTTTCTTCTATAGATATGATAGTATCGGCACAAATATTTTTATCAATAGCTTTTTTTATTGCGTCTTCAATTGTTTTGCCAGCTGCCATAAGGCTTGTTGTATTGTAATTAACTTTTTCTAAGGTTCCAAAGCAAAATTTACAACTTGTAGTAAAGCACATTAAAGTAAAATGACCATCATATTTATCCTTTGCAATAAAATCAGCAACTGCAAGAGAATGTGATAAATCCATGTTATCCATATTTTGTATGAATTTTATGCTAAGTTTATTGACTATAGATTTTTCTCTTAGATTGTCTAATTTAACTATACATTCAACTTGATTTAAATCTTTTATAAATACACCATAATAAAAAATACCGTCACTAGAATATATAACTCTATCTCCAAAATTCATAATAACACCCCTTTTATAAAATTTAAAAATAATATAATACAAGTTCTTATTGTATTATATTAAGAGATAATCAATATTATTATGAAAAATTTTCCTTGCAAAAAAGCCATGTTAAAAACATGACTTTTAATGTTACTTAAATTCTATTCCGTTATTTTCTAAAGTTAATTTAAATCCGTTTAAGAAAGATGCATACCCTTCTTCTTTTTTATTTCCAAGAGGATTATCATTTTCCAATGCATCATACATACTTCTAGCATACTGAGAAGGAGCAGTTTCTAATTGTGCACCTATAAATTCAATAGCAGAACTTACACCAGCATCATATATTTGACTTTTTACAGTTTCAGTAAGGTCTATAAATTCTGGATAAGTATCATCAGTAGAATTATCACCAGCAGTGTCAGTTGATGGATTTTCAACTACTGGAGTATCTGTGATTTCCTCTTTTTTATTTTCTTCTTTATTCTTGTCATCCACATTCTCATCATTAGAATCACCATTTAAATCCGTAATAATATTTGTTATAAAAGAGTCGTTGTAAGCTGTTTTATAAATATTAGCTATTGTATATTCTCTAATAGCAGTAATTTTTATCTCATTTTCTAAATCATCTTCAGATAAGTTAGAGTCTGACAATTCAGCTTTGTAGTATATGTAAAAATCATTTATATCGTAGTATTTTTTTGTAGCATGTAGTGTTGCTTTATAAAGTCTACTAGAAATTTCGTACATAGGGTTATTTTCTAAAGATACTTCACTGGAATTTTCTTTTAATCCATTATACTTTTCAAAAGAAGTTTTGATAGAAGCTAAACCAGGATCATTAGTACTTGTGTAAGATTCAAGAAGTTTAACTAATTCTTCTTTTTCTTCAGCTGATTTTATTTCACCAATTATTGAATTTAACTCCTCTTGTAAAAATTCATCTGAATAGTTTTTTGTAGAGAAGAAGGCATCTTTATATGTTTTAGCTGAGTATTCAACGCTTCCATCAATAGCAGTAGTATCTTCAGTCATATAAAAATCTTCTTGGTTTTTTTTACATCCAACTAAAAAAGTAATAGGTAACGTTAAAGCAATTATAAGACTAATTATTTTTTTATTCATTTTTATCTCCTTTGTAAATAAAGAATTTCATAATAAATCCATCAATTTATTACAAATTATATTTTATCATATTTTGTCAATTAATAACACTATTTGTCTTGATGAAATTGCTTAAGAGGCCTATAACTAAGGTAAATAATATATTAAAGAGAGGCGGTAAAAGTGGCTAATTATAGATATAAAATTAATTAACTATAAAAAAAATATTTACCAGTCAAAGTTCTGATATAATTAAATATATTTACATTTATAAATATACATTAACTTAAGATCACAAGGGGGAAAGTAACTATGTCGTATAATATAGCTGTAGCAGGAAAAGGCGGAACAGGAAAGACTAGTTTAACAGGGATTTTAATTGATTACTTAACTAAAGATAAAAAGGGAGATACTTTAGTTGTAGATGCTGATGCCAACTGTAATATAAATGATGTACTTGGTTTAGAGTTAGGCGGTACTATAGGGGAAATAAAAGAAAAAGCAAATCAAATGGAACAAAAAAGAGAACAATACCCAGGTGGTATGACTAAATCTCAGTTTTTAGAATATGAATTAAATTCTATTGTTGAGGAAGGTAATGGATATGACCTTTTAGTAATGGGTAGATCTGAAGGTGAAGGATGCTATTGTTTTGTTAACTCTATTTTAAAAAGACAAATACAATTAATGTCTAATCATTATGATTATGTGGTGATGGATAATGAAGCAGGAATGGAACATTTAAGTAGAAAAACTCTTAGACAAATAGATGATTTATTATTAATAAGTGACTGTTCTGCAAGAAGTATAGAAGCAGTAGCAAGAATAAGAGATTTAGCTAAAGAAATAGGTGTAAGTGTAGGACGAACATCTTTAATAGTAAATAAGGTGCCAGATGGCATATTAAATGATGGAGTTAAAAGAGAAATAGAAAGATTTGATTTAGACTTATTAGGTGTAGTACCTATGGATGAGATGATATTTGATTATGATTGTAATAGAAAACCATTAGTTGATTTACCGGCAGATTCTAAAGCTAAAGTAGCTATGAAAGAAATATTTGAAAAATTAAATGTAAGATAATACATATGAGAGCTGTAATAAAGGATTATATTAATTCTTTATTACAGCTCTTTTTTAATTATAAGACGATTATAAAAGTAATTTCAATATATTAATAAAAGATGAATATATAATAATAATTCCTAATTGACAATGATTATCAATAATGATAATATAAAATTAAATTAAAACAAAAGAGAGGAATATTATGATTAGAAAAGGAAAGTTTTTAAAAAATATGGCAGTAGCCTTAGCAATAGTTTCAATATTTGGTAGTACATTATCTTCAGTAAGTGCAATGGAAATAAGTAAAAATGCAACAGCAATATTACAATATGTAGATGGAACTTACAAATTAAATACAATATTAAAGCATGAGAGCAAAGATGAATCATCAATAGCTCATACATATTTAAAAAGTAGTAAACTAGAAGTTTATAATAATAAAATATATATGGTGATGACTTTTAAAAATGGAAGTATGTTAAAAGAAGTTAAACCTAGTGTAAATAATTTGAGTGTAGAAAGTAGCAATACTTTAGACACTACAAGCGATGAAAGAACAATAAGGTTTGAAATTAAATCTAAAAAAGACGATATAAAATTAAATTTACTTATTAATCCTTTTGGAGATATGAAAGTAAATGCAACTTGTAGGGTTATAAATGATGAGGTAGATATACCTACTACAGATGATGAAGAAGATACAGTAACGCCACCAGCAACAGATGAAGAAGATGAAGAAGATACAGTAACGCCACCAGCAACAGATGAAGATGATGAAGAAGATACAGTAACGCCACCAGCAACAGATGAAGAAGATTCAAACTCAGGTTCATCAAATAATGGAAGCAGTACTTATAAAAATGGCTATTATCAAGTAAAAAATATTCTTCATATTGACAATCCAGTTGGATATAACATGGTTAGGAATTTATTAAGTGAAACTACTAACATGGAAGTTAAAAATGGAAAAACATATATAACATTAAGAATGTCATCTTATAGCTTGATGAGCAACATAAATATTAAAGTTAATAATAAAAGTACAAACTTTACTAAAACAAAATTAGATAATGATACAGTAGAATTTAGAGTAGAAGTACCAAATGTAAATGCAAAACTTAAATTCAGCATGTTTGTATCAGCAATGGGTAAAAATACTGATTTTGAAGTGACATTTAATAAATCAAGTGTTAAATTTATAAGTTCAAATGAAGAGCCAACTATTCCAGGTTCAAATAACAACAATAATAATTCATCAAACAATAATTCACCAAACAATAATTCATCTAATAATAACTCCTCATCTAGTGATGATAAAGTAGTGTCAGGTGCTGTAAAAGGTAAATTATATACTATAAAAAACCAAGTAATCTCAAATAGTCAAACTGGTAGAGAAATGGCTAGGAAATATTTAAATTCTTCTACAAAAATAGAAGAGATAGATGGAAAAATGTATGCGACTTTAACATTTTCAGGGGTAGATTTAATGAACAATCATAAAATTTATGTTAACGGTTCATTAGTAAATCACAGCGTAACATCAAAAACTTCTAGCAATATATCAATAAGATTTGCTATACCAGATGTAAATGCTGATATAAAAGTACAAGTGCATGTTATACCAATGAATAACACAGTTAAATTTGGAGTTAAATTATTAGAAGATACACTAACATTTGTTAAAGATTTTGAGGTTGAAAATGGAAAATTACCTCAAACAGGTGGATTAATAAATAGTGAAATCATGTTAGCAGGTGGAAGTTTACTAATTATGAGTGGTGTATTACTTAGAAGAAAAAGAAAGTAGGAAATTAAGGTGAAGAAAATTAAGAATATATTATTTATGGCTATATTTTCACTAATAATGAGTGTACAAACCATAAGTGCTAGTGCAGGAGAATTAAGTGAATTAGCTAGTGGTATTTATGACATAAAAAATGAAGTATATCATGAGCAAGAACTTGGTATGGAAATGGCAAGAACTTATTTAAATGAAAATATGATTTTAGAAAAATTAGAAGGTAAGTGGTATTATACAGTAACATTTAGCGGTACTAATTATATGGAAAACTATAGGATTTTCATTGAAGACAAAGAAGTGGAAACAAAAATCCTAGAAGAAAATGAAGAAGACCATATCATAAAACTTAAATTCCAAACTCCAAAGATAAATGCAGATTTAAGTACAAAAATATATGTTGATGCAATGGAAAGAGATGTGGAGTTTGACATAATACCAAAAGAAGAAACTTTAAACTTAGTAAAAGCAATTGAAGAACCTAACGAAGAAGTAAAATCAGAAAGTACATCTAAAGATAGAGAAGATAAAAATGTAACTTCTAATAAGACTTCAAATCAAACAATTTTCATAGGTATAGGTGTTGTTGCTATATTAATAGGTACAATACTAGTACTTAAAAAATTAAAGAAATAATGAAAAATAAAGTATCAAAAATTTTAATCTTAATGGGTCTATTAATTTTAATAGGCTCATTAACACTAAGTTTATATTCTAAATATGTGGAAAACAAATCTCTAACTAAATTTGAAGAAAAAATAGCAAGCAATAATGTAATGAAAGAAATCTCATCTGGAGATGAAATAGGAATAATAGAAATAGAATCTATTAACTTAAAAAACGTAATAGTTCAGTCTATAGAAGATAAATACTTAAAATATCATGTAACTCATTTTGAAGAAAGTGCAATGGCAGGGAAAGAGGGAAATTTTGCTTTAGCAGGACATAGTAGTTATTATTATAATCAAGTATTTAATAATCTTCATAAAGTTAAAGTTGGAGATGAAATAAAAATTAAAACTATTGATGATGAATTTATATATATTATTACAGAAACAAGGGATGTAAAAGCAGAAGATACTTATGTATTAGATCAAGATATGAGTAAAAAGGAAATTACCATAGTTACATGTACAAATGCAGGAAAAGAAAGATTTATAGTTAAGGGTGAAATAATGTAAGAAGTTAATTGCAAGGAATAGGAAGGTATGAGGGCAATGAAATTAAATAAGAAGATTTTAGGAATTATAGGAGCTATGACAATAATATTTATGGTGGGGTGTTCCAAGGATAGTAAAGAAGTAGGTATTAATAAAAATAATAAGGAAGTAGTAGTTGCAACATCAGTTGCTGTAACTGAAATATTAGATAAACTAGGAGTTAAAGTAAGTGGTGTTCCAACTACTTCTTACGAACTACCAAAAAGCACAAAGGATGCAGTAAAAGTGGGAAATCCAATGAATCCAGATTTGGAAATAATTAAGTCACTAAACCCAACCACTGTAGTTTCTATAGATACATTAGGATCAGACTTTGAAAAGAAATTCACAGAAAATAATATACCAAGTGAATTTGTTAACTTAAGTAATGTGGATGGATTAAAAGAAACTATTAGAACTTTAGGTGAAAAATTTAACAAAAAGGATAAAGCTACAGAAATAATTAATGAACTTGAAACTAAAGAAAAAAATCTTAAAATTACAGTTAGTGGTGATGAAAAAGTGCTTGTATTATTTGGAGCACCAGGTTCTGTAATGGTAGCAACTACTTCTTCTTATGTAGGAAACTTAGTTAAAATAGCTGGAGGTAATAATATATTTGAAAGTAAATCTTCTTCATTTATGCAAGTAAATATGGAAGAAATAATAAAAAGAAATCCTAATAAAATTCTTATAATGACTCATGCCGTACCAGAAGAAGCAAAAAAGACAGTAGAAGAAGAATTTGCAAAAAAAACTTGGCAGCAATTAGATGCAATAAAGAAAAATGAAGTTTATTATCTAGAAAATGGATACTTTGGAATGAGCGCAAACTTAAAAGCGATTGAAGCTTTAGACAAGTTAGGAGAAATACTAAATGAAAAGTAGAAGCTTTGATAATAAAAAAGTAGGCTATATATTCATAGGCATAATAGTTTTATTATTTATAGCTCTTACATCAATGAAGTTAGGAAGTTTAGAAATATCATATAAAGAATTGATAATTGGAATATTTAAAAATTCAAATGAAGGAAGTATAAGCATTATAAAGGACTTAAGATTTCCTAGAATTATTATAGCAATATTAGTAGGAGCAAACCTAGCCATATGTGGTGTACTTTTACAAGTTGTGGTAAAAAATCCCCTTGCAGATCCTGGGATAACTGGGATATCTGCTGGAGCATCATTAATGGCAGTGTTAGTTATGGTATTGTTACCAAGTTTAAGTAATATGAAAATAATATTAGCTTTTGGAGGAGGTTTATTTTCAGCCTTTTTAGTATATTTCATAGCTTATGATAGGGGATTTTCTCCCATTAGAATAATACTATCTGGAGTGGCAATAAATGCGATGTTAAGTGCCATGACATCTGTGTTAATAATGTTTAATTCAACAGGAATATCTTCAGTTACAAATTGGTTAAATGGTTCATTAGCCACAGTTACATGGTCTGACGTAAATGTATTGATTGTATACTCTTTAATAGGAATAGTAATAAGTTTTACATTTAGTACGACTTGCAATCTAATGAGCTTAGGAGATAGAGCCGCTAAAAGTTTAGGAATAGATATAAATAAACAAAGGATAATTATATCTAGTATAGCAGTATTTTTAGCAAGTATATCAACTTCTGTGGCTGGAATAATCTCCTTTGTAGGATTAATTGTTCCACATATATGTAGATTTATAATAGGTTCAGATCATAAATACTTAATTCCTTTTAGTGGTGTAATGGGAAGTATTTTATTATTAATAGCAGACACATTAGGAAGGTGTCTATTTAAACCCTACGATATTCCTGTAGGACTTGTAATGTCAATAATAGGTGGACCATTCTTTATATTTTTATTAAGAAGGAGTATGAAAAAATGATAAGATGTGAAAATTTAAGTTTTTCTTATGATAAAAAGAAAAATTTTATTAAAGATTTGAATATCAATATTAATATCGGAAAAATCACAACTATTTTAGGTCCTAATGGTAGCGGAAAGTCTACTTTACTAAGTTTGCTAAGTTGCTATAATAAACCAGATAATGGGAGTGTGTATTTAGACGATATAAATTTAAGCAATATAAAGACAAAAGAAATAGCAAAGAAGATAGCCACAGTTCATCAAGAAAATGAATCACCAGAGGATATAAGTGTAGAAACATTAATTAGTTACGGAAGAACACCCCATAATAAGAATAATAAAGCAGAAGATGAAAATATAATAAATTGGGCAATTAAATCTACTAGTTTAGAAGAAATTAGAAATGAAAAAGTAATGAGTTTATCTGGAGGACAAAGACAAAGAGCATTTATTGCAATGGCTCTAGCTCAAAAAACAGAAGTATTATTTTTAGATGAACCTACTACCTACTTAGATATTTATCACCAAATAGAAATATTAGAAATGATTAAATTACTTAATGAAAAATATAACTTAACAATTATTATGGTTCTTCATGATATAAACCAAGCTATCAAATATAGTGACAATATTATCATAATGAAAGAGGGCAAAATAGTAGAAGAAGGAAAGCCTTGTGACATTATAAATGATAAAACCATAAAAGATGTATATAAAGTAGAAGGAATTATTTGTAATGTGGAAGAAGAAATGTATTTTGTACCTAAATCTGCATGTTAAGAAGTTAGGAGGAAAAATGAATATTATTAAAAAAAGTATATATTTAATAGTGGGAACAATATCATTTATATTAGGTATAATTGGAATATTTTTACCACTATTACCAACAACACCTTTATTACTACTTACATCTTATTGTTTATTGAAAAGTAGTGATAAATTAAATGGAAAGTTTATGCAAACAGCTATTTATAAGAAATATGTAAAAGAGTTTATAGAAAAGGGAGGTATGACATTAAAGGCAAAATTAATGTTAACCATACCAGTAAGTTTACTATTATTATTTATGTTTATAACTATTCATAACTATATAATGAGAATGATTATTGTTATTATGTGGATAACGAAGTTAATCGTATTTACAAAAATGAAGACAATTAAAGTGGAGGCAAGAAATGTTTAATAAAAGATTACTATCAACTTGTGATAGTTGTAAAAAATGGATTGGCTTAACAGTTTTAATGAACTGGATATCAATTCTATGTAATATAGCAATTATATTATTTATAGGAAACACTATAGACAAATTATTGGGTGGGAACTTAGACTTAAATATAACATCTACTGTATTATTTATAATAATCATATTAGGAATAAGATTTTTAGCTAATTTTATGTCTACTAAATTTTCACTTAATTCATCAAGTGAAGTTAAAAAGACATTAAGAAGTAAAATTTATAAGAAATTATTAGAATTAGGTGTTAATTATACAAACTCCATATCTACTTCATCAACAATACAAATTGCTGTAGATGGTGTGGAACAATTAGAAATTTACTTTGGTAGATTTATGCCTCAATTATTTTATAGTTTAATAGCACCTTTAACTTTATTTGTTGTAATGAGTTTTATAAGTTTAAAGACTGCAATAGTACTTTTAATATGTGTACCATTAATACCCCTTACAATAATGGCTGTTATGAAAATTGCTAAAAAATTATTAAGTAAGTATTGGGGAGTATATACAAATCTAGGTGACTCATTCTTAGAAAATCTTCAAGGTCTTACTACTTTAAAAATATTTGATGTAGACGAAGATAAAAATGATGAAATGAATGATAATGCAGAGCATTTTAGAAAAATTACTATGAAAGTATTATCAATGCAATTAAACTCTATAACAATAATGGATTTAATAGCATATGGAGGATCTGCTATAGGAATACTTATTGCAATTAATGAATTTAATATGGGTCTTTTAACTATAGGACAAGTACTAATTATTATTTTACTTTCTGCAGAGTTCTTTATACCAATGAGACTTTTAGGTTCATTCTTCCATGTGGCAATGAATGGAATATCCGCGTCTGAAAGAATGTTTGATTTACTAGATGTGGAAACTGAGAAAGTAGAAGTATTAAGGGAAGAAGAATTAAAAAAATTAAATAATGTTAATATAGAAATTAAAGATATGGACTTTAGTTATGATAAAGAAAGAAAAGTCCTAGAAAATATAAGTATTCAGATGGAAAACAATAAAATGATTGCTTTAGTAGGAGAAAGTGGATGTGGCAAAAGTACTATAACTAATTTACTTTTAAAGCAATATAAAGTAGATAGAGGAGAAATACTTTTAAATGGTGTAAACATAAATTTAATACCATTTGATGTACTTACTAAGAAAATAGGATTTATAAATCACAGTGCATATATTTTTAACGGAAGTATAGAAGAAAACGTAAGAATGGGAAAAAATAATGCAAATGAAGATGAAATATATGCTGCTCTTAAAAAAGCTAACTTATATG
The DNA here is from genome assembly GCA_036648085.1 of Terrisporobacter sp. Classification (GTDB taxonomy): domain Bacteria; phylum Bacillota; class Clostridia; order Peptostreptococcales; family Peptostreptococcaceae; genus Terrisporobacter. The sequence continues at coordinate 20,694 of JAVXJA010000033.1, read as the reverse complement.
ATTTTGTTATGAATTTACCGATGAAGCTAAGAACTAATGTAGGTGAAGGAGGATCATTATTATCTGGGGGACAAAAGCAAAGATTAGCTTTAGCTAGAACTATAATTACTAATCCAGAGATTTACATATTTGATGAAGCTACATCAAATATAGATGTGGAAAGTGAAGAAAAAGTATGGAGAAGTATTTACAAATTATCTAAAAATAAAACAGTTATAGTGATATCTCATAGACTGGCTAATGTTAAAAATGCAGATATGATTTATGTATTAAATAAAGGGAAAATGATAGAAAGTGGAAAACATAGAGATTTAATGATGACGAAAAATAAATATTATGATCTAGTTAATCATCAAAGTAATTTAGAAAATATTTATAACGAAGAAAGTGAAATGGAGGTGGCAGCAAATGAATAATAGACAATCTGGATTTAAAATAATGACAAGACTTATAAAAGTATTAAAGCCTTTAGCTCCAATTATGATGATTACAATTTCTTTTGGTGTTTTAGGATATCTAGCTGCCATAAGTATTACAACATTTGGAATGATAGCAACTTCTACTGCTTTAAATATTAATATGGGAATAAGCTTTAAAGCTTGCATTTCTATAATAATTGTTTGTGGGATACTTAGAGGAGTACTTAGATATATTGAACAATATTCAGGTCATTACATAGCTTTTACCATACTTGCAACACTTAGAGATAAAGTATTTAAAGCTCTAAGAAAGTTATCCCCTGCTAAGTTAGAAAGTAAAGAAAAAGGTAATTTAATATCTGTAATTACAAGTGATATAGAATTATTAGAAGTATTTTATGCTCACACAATAGCGCCAATTGCTATAGCAGTAATAACTTCTATAATAATGTCAGTATTACTTTTCAATATTAATCATATATATGGAGTAGTTTCAGCAGCATTTTATATAACAATAGGATATTTAATTCCTGTAATATCATCTAAATTTGGTAAAGATGCAGGTGTTGAATATAGAGAAGAATTTTCAAGAACTAACTCATATTTATTAGAATCATTAAGAGGAATTAAAGAGATTCTTTTATTCCAAGAAGGAGAAAATAGACTAGAACAAATAAATAAAAATAGTGATGTATTAGAAGCAAAAATGTCACAAATTAAAAAGCATGAAGGAATAATTAAGGCATTTACAGATGTGACTATAATGATAGCTATACTTACATTCTTATTTATAAGTATTAATCTATATGAAAATAATATAGTAAACATGGGTCAAGTTTTAGTTGCTATAGTAATTTTATCAAGCTCATTTGGACCCGTAGTGGCTTTAAGTAATTTATCTAATAATTTAGTACAGACATTTGCTTGTGCTCAAAGGTTATTTGATATTTTAGATGATATACCAGCAGTAGAAGAAGTTGAAGGCGATACAAAATTAGATTGTCCAATTATTAAAATTGATAATGTGAGCTTTTCTTATGAAAATAGAAATGAAGAATTATTAAAAAATATTAATTTAGAAATTAGAGCAGGTGATAAGATAGGTATCCTTGGAGAAAGTGGATGTGGCAAAAGTACTTTACTAAAGTTATTAATGAGATTTTGGGATGTTAATAAAGGTAATATATATTTAGATAATAAAAATATTAAAAATATACCTACAAAAGCGCTTAGAAGATCTCAGTCTTTAGTTACTCAAGAAACCTTTTTATTCAATGATACAATAGAGAATAATATAAAAATAGGTAATAAAAATGCTAGCAGAGAAGAGGTAATTAAAGCTTGCAAAAAAGCATCCATACATAATTTTATAGAAACACTACCGAAAGGTTATGACACTAATTCAGGAGAGCTAGGAGGTAATTTCTCTTCTGGAGAAAAACAAAGAATAGGTATAGCTAGAGCATTTTTACACAATGCTGATATTCTCATATTAGATGAACCGACTAGTAACTTAGATACTCTAAATGAAGCAGAAATATTAAAAAGTATAAATAATGAATGCAGTGATAAAACAGTAATCATGGTATCACATAGAAAATCTAGTGTATCTATATGTGATAAAAAAATATATGTTGAAAATAATAAATTAAAATTAGCTTAAGGATGAAATATGAATAGAATAGAAAAAGAAAAGAAAACAATATATTTAATGATAAATATCTATTGCAAGAAAAAGCATAGGCATAATGATGGACTGTGTGAAGATTGTAATGAGTTATTAACATATGCTCATAAAAGATTAGATTTTTGTAAATTTGGAAATGATAAGAGTTTCTGTAGTAAGTGTCCTATACATTGTTACAAAAAGGATATGAAAGTAAAAATAAAAGAAGTAATGAAGTTTTCTGGACCAAGATTACTTATTTATAGTCCTATACAATTTTTAAAACATATATTTGAATAACTTATAAGGGTGAATATTGAGTTCACCCTTATTTTTGAATTTATCATAAAAAAAGTATATAAAACAAGATATTACAAGGAATAAAAGTGATACAAGAATTGTAAATAATTTTTATTACATAAACTTAAGAAATTATGAATATTTAGTTGCGCTTTCGATAATAAATACATATTATAAAAGTATAATTATAAAAAGGAGAATATTAAAATGAAAACTTGTTGTTTCTATTGTTATTTAAATAAAATAATAAAATTAAAATTAACAGCATACCTGTATTCATTTTAATATTCAAATATTTATTTAATATTATTTAAGATTATGACTAAACTGCAGGTTATTCTGGAGTTTTTTTTATTTACAAGAAAAACTAAAAGACTACCTCAGTTTTGAGCAACTGGATAAGTGTGTAGCATTAGCAAAATGATTCGCCAACACGTCGCTCAAGCAAAGTTAAAATTAAGGAGGAGTAAGATGCCGTTAAAAATTTACAACACTTTAAAAAAAAGAGAAGAAGAATTCACACCTATAGAAGAAGGTAAAGTGAAGATGTATACCTGTGGACCAACTGTATACAATTATGCTCATATAGGTAACCTAAGAACGTATATTTTTGAAGATGTACTAAAAAGAACGTTAAAGTATAATGGATATGAAGTTAATCATGTAATGAACATAACTGATGTAGGTCATTTGCAATCTGATGCAGATACTGGTGAAGATAAAATGGAGCTAGGCGCAAAGAGAGAAAACAAAAGTATTATAGATATAGCTAGATATTATGAAGATGAATTTTTAAAAGATTTAAAAAAACTTAATATAATTATTGCAAACAAAATTCCTAGAGCAACGGAACATGTTAAGGAAATGATAGATTTAATTAAAAAATTGGAAGAAAGAGGTTACACATATATAGCTAATGGAAATGTTTATTTTTCAATAGATAAATTTCCAGAGTATAATAAGCTGGCAAATTTAAGTATGGAAGATTTAATAGCTGGTAGTAGAGTAGATGTAGATAGTTTTAAGAGAAATCCCTTAGACTTCGTATTATGGTTTGTAAATTCAAAATATGAAAATCATATATTACAATGGGAATCTCCATGGGGTGTAGGTTTCCCAGGATGGCATGTGGAGTGTTCTGCCATGGCAATAAAATACTTAGGAGAATATATGGATATTCACTGTGGTGGAATAGATCATATACCAGTACATCATACAAATGAAATAGCTCAATCAGAAGGAGCTTTAGGGCATAAATGGGTTAATTATTGGATGCACGGAGAATTTCTAGTTTTAGATAGGGGTAAAATGTCAAAATCCAGTGGTTCCTTTATAACTTTAAATACTTTAATAGAAAATAATATAGACCCATTGGTATATAGATATTATGTTTTACAATCTAAATATAGAAAACCATTATTATTTAGCTATGAAAGATTAGAAGAAAGTAAAAAATCTCTCTCAAGTTTAAAACAAAAGATAAATACTGTAATAAGTGAAGTTGAAGGTTTGGAGATATATAAAGAAGATAAAATAAATAAATATAAAGAAGAATTTAAATCTTTTATAAATGATGATTTAAATATGGCAAATGGATTTACGGTATTACATGAAGTTTTAAAAGATTATGAATTAAATAATTTAGAAAAGAAGGCATTAATAGAGGATTTTGATGAAATTTTTGGTCTTAACTTAGCAGAAGAAATAAAAAATGAAGTTGGATTAAATGAAAAAGAAATACTTAGAATAGAAGAATTAATTAAAGAAAGAGAAGAAGCTAGAAAAATGAAAAATTTTGCTAGATCTGATGAAATAAGAGATTTACTTTTAAATGAAAAAATAGAACTTTTAGATACTCGAGAAGGTACTAAGTGGAAAATTAAATTATAAATGAAAAAAAGTCCCATGATAGATATAAAAGCATGGGATTTTTTTTATTGTAAAGAATTTTTTATTATATTTTTTTAGCGCAGTCTGGACAGATACCTGTAAATTCTAAATTATGACTTGTTATAGTAAATCCAGTATCTTTACATAATTCATCTTCAAATCTCATTAGAGGACAGCAGTCAACTAAAATTACTTTATTACATAAAGAACATACTAGTTGATGTTTATGTTCATTATTATTTATTTGGTAATAAGTTTTTCCATCGTTGCTTATTTGTTTAAATAAAATGCCTTTCTCTGTAAGAGCAGCTAAAGCTCTATAAATAGTAGACAAATTCATATTAACTTCTTTAGAAGTCTCATCTAAGATTTCTTCCGTTGAAAGTGGCGAAGTTGAATTATTTAATACAGAAAGTATTACTAATCTTTTTTTTGTTGATTTTAAATTTGCAGATTTCAATATATTATCTTCTGTTTTCAAAGTAATCCTCCATAAAATTTTTCAAAGTAAGTTTGTCGCTTATCATAAAAGGATAAACTTATTATATACCTTTGTCAAATTTATAAACGCATATTATTTGCACTTGACTAGGGGGTTACAAAGTAGTAGTATTTAAATGTAAGTGCAAATGATATGTATTATCAATTATAATATATAAATAATTTTATTTTAAAGTGAATAATAATAGAATATAAAATAATAAGGAGTGAAAAAATGAAAATAAAAAGAATAATATCATTAGTATTAGTATTACCAATGTTATTAAGTATAGGTTGTAATAAAAATAGCAGTGAAAATATTAATAATCAAGGAAAAATTAAAATATATACAAGTATTTATCCACTGTATGATTTAACAAGTAAAATTGGTGGAGATAAAGTTGATGTAATTAATTTGGTTCCAGCAGGTACAGAACCTCATGATTGGGAGATATCTAGTAGCGATATTGTAAATTTAGAAAAAGCAGATATGTTGATTTATAACGGAGCTGGAATAGAAAGTTGGAGCGAAAAGGTTATTAGTACTATTGAAAATAAAGAGATTATTTTTGTGAAGACTAGCCAAGGATTAGATATACATAAGGGTCATAAAGATAATAAAAGTCATGGACATAATGATCCACATACATGGTTAAGTGTGGAAAATGCAAAAGAAGAAATGGAGAATATAAAGGATGCTTTAGTGAAAAAAGATCCAAATAATGCAGATTATTATGAAAAAAATTATGAAACTTATGCTAAGAAATTTGATAATTTAGATAAAAAATACGAGGATACATTAAACCCAATAAAAAACAAAAGTATAATAGTAGCTCATGAAGCCTTTGGTTATCTATGTGATGAATATGATATAAAACAAGTGGCTATAGAAGGATTAACTCCAGACAGTGAGCCAGATCCTGCTAAGATGACAGAAATAATTAAATTTGCCAAGGATAATAAAATTAGCACAATCTTTTTTGAAGAGTTAGTTAGCCCAAAAGTGGCAGAAACCATAGCAAAAGAAGTTGGTGCAAAAACAGAAGTATTAAATCCTTTAGAGGGACTAAGTGAAGAATCTATTAAAAATGGTGAAGATTACTTTTCCGTAATGGAAGATAATCTACAAGCTATTTATGATTCATTAAAAAATAAGAATTGATTTTGGAGGCATATATGAAAAATATAATATCCATAGAAAATGTATCCTTTGGCTATAACAAAGATAATATATTGGACGATATAATGTTATCTATAGATGAAGGAGATTTTGTTGGAATAGTAGGTTGCAATGGAACTGGTAAAAGTACGTTACTTAAATTACTAACAGGTCAGCTAAATCCATCTAATGGGAAAATAAAAATATTCAATGAGGAAGTATCAAAAAGTAAAAACTTAAATCAAATTGGTTATGTATCTCAAATCTCTTTATCAAGTGGAGCAACTTTTCCTGCCACAGTAGAAGAAATTGTAATGGTAAATCTATATTCTAAAATTGGTTTTATGAAATTCCCTAAAAAAGAACATAAAGAAAAAGTAAAAGAAGCACTAAAAATAGTTAATATGGAAGAACAGGGTAATAAATTAATAGGTGATTTATCTGGTGGACAGCAACAAAGAGTAATGATTGCTAGAGCTTTAGTAAATGATCCTAAAATACTAATTTTAGATGAACCTACTACGGGAATTGATGCACAGTCGGAAGCTAAATTATATAAGTTATTAGAAGAATTAAATAAAAATTCTAAAATAACAATTATTATAGTAAGTCATGATTTTATAAAAGTAAAAAAATATACAAATAAAATATTTGTAGTTGAAAATAATAAAGTATCTTTAATGAAGAATAAAAATGAGGTGTAGTTATGATATTTGAATATGAATTTATGAGGAGAGCATTTATAGTTGGTATTCTTTTAGCAGTAATTGTACCTTGTATAGGAGTAATAGTTGTATTAAAAAGACTTTCCATGATAGGTGATGCACTTTCTCACTCATCTCTTGCTGGTATTGCAGCAGGATTAGTATTTAATATAAATCCAGTTTTAGGTGCAGTTATTGCATCCCTTATTGCTGCTTTTAGCATAGAATTTATAAGAAAAAAAATACCTAAGTACTCGGAAATGTCAATTGCCATAATAATGTCAGCAGGAGTTGGTCTTGCTGGTATATTATCAGGGTTTGTTAAAGATTCAGCAGCTTTTAACAGTTTTTTATTTGGTAGTATAGTTGCAATAACTGACTTTGAATTAATCATGGTGATTTGTATAAGTGTCGTAGTAATATTGGCATTTATATTCCTATATAAAGAATTAATGTATATAGCCTTTGACGAAGAAGGTGCTAAAATGGTAGGAATGCCAGTAAAAAGTGTGAATTTCATTTTTACTATTTTAACAGCTGTCACAGTATCAATAGCAGCTAGAACAGTAGGAGCATTAATAGTATCTTCTATGATGGTAGTGCCTGTGGCCTGTGCGATGAGATATGGTAAAAGTTATAAGCAAACAGTAATTTTATCAGTTTTATTTGCATTAATATTTACTATTATAGGTCTAACACTTTCTTATTATATGGGATTAAAACCAGGAGGAACCATAGTTTTAAGTGGTGTAATATTCTTAATAATTTCTATGGTAATAAAAAAGAAATAATTTAAAATACTAGCCATGATGAATGTAGTTTAGTGCTATATTGTCAGGGCTTTTTTTATTGTATAAAATTATATATTTATCTAGAATATTTATTTTAAATCATATAAAAGTTGGTAGATTTATGGAAAAATATTTGTTAGTCAAAGAATTTATGGTACAATTATAAAAAAAGGAATATGACGGAGGAGAAAAATGAATTCTAAAGACAGAATAGAATTATTTCTAAAACATCAAAATGAAGATATATCCTTTGAAGATATTTCTAAAAAAATGGGGATAAAACCTGATACTCTTAGAAGAACCTTAAATAAAAATGGTTATAAATCTGTAAAAGGTAAATACTTAAAACAAGTTGGACAAGATATAGATCAAATGACCTTTGAAGATGTTAATGATAAGAAAAAAAGTACTAATAGTAAGGAAAAAGGAAATAGTACTAAAAGCAAGAATGACAAGTTGAATAATCTTAAAAAAGATATGGAAATAATAAAAAAAGTAACAACAAAGAAAACTACACCTAAAAAAGATAAAAAAATAAACATTAGTCAAGATGATATTGATAAAATTTGTGAAGTTTATGACTGGTATATACAAGTTAAGGATATTAAAGCATTAAAACCTAAGAAATTCTCCAGTAAGAAAGATATAAATATGGAAGATGAAAATGTTGCTAATGCTAAGTCTGTTAATATTAGAGTAGACAAAGATATTTGGGAAGAATTTGAAAGATTATGTAGTAATTCTTCTTATAATAAAAAAGAAATTATTACCCAAGCACTTAAAGATTTTATGAAAACATATAAAAATCTTCTTTAAGACAAAGGATTTGATAATATAGAGAAGAGGTGGAAGTTTATGAAGAATATTATGAAAAAAGTCATTCTAATAATTCTTTCATTGGCAGTTTTGGCTGTTGCTATAAGTATTGTTAAGAGTTATGATGATAAGGCAAAAAAAGAGGATTATAAATCTGAAATAGTAAGTGAAGAAAATGGTGACGCATTACAAATTGAAAATGTTAAGATAACTAATTTAACAGAAAGAAGTGGAACAGATTTAAGTGCAGTAACGGATATAAAAAATATATCTGATTTAAATTTAAGTCAAATAAATATTTATTATAATGAATTAGATAAAAAAGACAATGAAGTATCAGGGTCTAAAATAGTTGTTGATATGACTTTAAATCCTAAGGATACAATGGAAATTCAATTTTTACCAAAGGATTATACAAATACAATAGATATCAAAGGATATACTTATATAGTGGAAGACTGTGAAGTATATGTGGATTTAACTAATAACAATATTGCCATACGAGAAAATGAAAAATATCTTGAAAATAGTAAAAATTATGAAGTATTATCAATTAATAAAGTGGCTAGAAGCAAAACATATAATAATGAAGATACTTCATATAGCATAAATATTAAGAATATATCAAAAAAGAATTTAGGAAACATAGTTTTAAAAGTTGGAGAAATTAATAAGGAAAATAAATTTGTTAGAATTGACCATGTTACTTATAATTCTCTTTTAAAACCAAATGATAATGGAGAAATTACTTTATCTTTATCTAATCCACAGTATGACGTTAAAATTCTAGGTTATACTTATGATGATATGGAAAGTAAAAGTAATGTGGATATTGATTTAACAACTCATAAAGTGAACATAATAAATAATAAACAATAAAATTAAGGAATATTTCAAGATGATTTGAAATATTCCTTTTAAATTGAATAAACTTTATAAATTCCAACTTATTAAAGGATCAACGGACCTGGTCTGTAGATCGTTGGCGACATGAAGTGGAGTGCCCACGTAGTGGCTTAAGCAAAGCGAATTTTATTTATACTACATAAAAATATATAATATTAGGAGATAATAATGAAAATTTTAGTTGTTGAAGATAATAAAAAACTATTAGAAACAATTGTATTAGAAGTGAAAAAACATTTTGAAACAGAATCCTGTGAGGATGGAGAAGAAGCCTTATATCTCATTAAGCAAGATATATATGATTTAATTATATTAGACCTAATGTTACCCAATATGAATGGATTAGATATATTGAAAAATACAAGAAAAGCTCATATAGATACACCTATAATTATATTAACAGCAAAGGAATCTTTAGATAACAAAGTAGAGGCTTTTAAAATAGGAGCAAATGATTATTTAACAAAACCTTTTTATATGGAGGAGTTAATTGCTAGGATTTATGCAATGCTTAGAACAACAGGAAAACTTCAAGGTGAAAATTCATTAGATTTCTATGATTTACATTTAGACCTGGGAAAAAGAAGAGTTTTTTATAAAGAGGAAGAAATTGAATTACAAAATAAACAATTTAATTTATTAGAGTACTTTTTAATTAACAAAGGAAGTATATTGTTAAAAGAGCAAATTTACGATAGGATTTGGGGGATAGAATCAGATGCAACTATGGAAATCGTAGAAGTATATGTAAGTAATTTAAGGAAAATACTAAGTAAGTATGGTTATGATAAATGTATAAAAACTAAACGTAAGGTTGGCTATATGTTAGATGATAAATAAAAACGTTTTTAACGATACTAAAAAAAAATTAATAAAAATTAATGTATTAGTAGTTTGTGGATTTCTAATCTTATTTTCCTTATTTACATACTTTTATTTTAAAAGCCTTTCTTATGAAAGTATAGATACAAAGTTAGAGGAAGAATATGAATATATAAGTATGCAGATAAATAGATCATCTTATATAAATCCAATAGCTCTAAAAGATCCAAGGGATTTAGTTTATATTTATAAGAATGATAGATTGATTTTTTATACAAAAAGCGATTACTTTATAAATGGATTTCCAAGTGAAAGTATATTAAGAGAAAATAACTTTTTTACTTACGAAGAAAATAATTATACATTTAGAGAATTATGTTTAACAATAAATGATGTGAAAGTAAGAATAATAAGAAATATTGACTCAGAGTTATCCTCATTGAAACAATTATTTTTTGTAATAGGAATTGCTATTATATTTTCCATCATTAGTACTTACTTTATAGCATTATATTTAACAAAGAAGGCTCTAGTTCCAATAGAAACAGCATGGAGTAATCAAGTAAAGTTTATTCAAGATGCTTCACATGAGTTAAGAACTCCAATAACCATAGCCTCTTCTAAACTACAAAGCTTACTTACAGTTCCAAATAACACTATAAGTGATGAGGTGGAAACTATTGCTGATGTGATGACTGAAACTAGAAGGCTTAAAAAAATTATTCAAGATTTACTATCCTTAACTAAAGAAGATGCTGTTATAAAAATGAATACAGAAAGTTTTGATTTAGAAGAGTTATTAAAAGACTTATGTAAAGATTATTATGAAATATGTGAAATACAAAATAAGTTTTTAGAATTTAATTCTACTTTAAAAGAAAAAATGATAAAAAGTGATAAAACAAAACTAAGACAATTAGTATTGATTTTTTTAGATAATGCTTTTAAATATACACGTCCAGAAGATAAAATTTTAATGAGCATTAAAGAAAGAGATAATAAATTTATTTGTATAATAGAAGACAGCGGCATAGGTATTAATAAAGAAGATTTACCCCATATATTTGAAAGATTCTTTAGAAGTGACAATATAAGAAATAAAGACATTGATGGTTCAGGAATTGGGCTTTCAATAGCTAAAATGATTAGTATAAACCTAAAGTGTAGTATTAATGTAAAATCTGAGATAAATAAAGGAACAACATTTGAGATTATTATACCTAAACAAATTAGCTAATTAACACAAGTTCCTATTGAATATTATTTGGGGAAATTTGTATTAATATAATTATTATGAAATAACTAGCACCTTTATAGTATATTTTTAATAATATATATTGAGTAATTAGGAGGGGAATTAAATGGCGAAGATATTAAATGACTCAGAGTTTTATCGTGGAATAAAAGACGTAGATAAATTAACAGTGATTGATTTTTTTGCAGTGTGGTGTGGACCATGTAAAATGCTTACCCCAATATTTGAATCTCTAAGCAAAGAGATGATCACAGAAGTAACCTTTGGAAAGATTGATATAGATAGGAGTTTTGAAATCGCAGAGGCTTATGAAATAGTTTCTGTACCTACGATGGTTATGTTTAGAAATGGAGTAGAAGTAGATAGAATAGTGGGATTTGTTCCTAAGGATCAAATAAAATCAAAAATAAAGGCTCATTTATAAAAGAGCTATAGATAATGGTGATTAATATGATTTATGATATTGCAATAGTTGGTAGTGGACCAGCAGGGCTTTCTGCAGCTATAAATGCAAAAATAAGAAATAAAAAAATAGTATTATTTGGAACTGAAAATTTAAGTAATAAACTTACAGTGGCTCCATCAATTGATAACTATTTAGGGTTCTTTGATATAAGTGGAGAAGAACTTAAAGATAAGTTTCAAAAACATATTGAAAGTTTAGATATAGAAATAAATACTAATAAGATTACAAACGTATATGCCATGGGTGACTATTTTGCTCTTATGAGCGGTGAGAATATGTTTGAAGCTAAAACAGTGATAATAGCCACAGGTATTCAATATGGCAAACCTATAAAAGGTGAAGAAGAGTTTCTAGGAAAAGGTGTAGGATACTGTGCCACATGTGACGCACCTTTATACAAAGGAAAAAGAGTTGCAATAATAGGATATAATAAGGAATCAGAAGAAGAAGCTAATTTCCTAAACGAAATAGCATCTAAAACATATTTTATACCTATGTATAAAAATGAAGGTTTGTATAGAAGTGTTAATATAGACGAAGGAATAGAAATAATTAAAGAAAAGCCTCTAGAAATAAAAGGTAGTAAACTAGTAGATAAAGTATCATTTAAACATAAAAATATAGACGTAGATGGTGTATTTGTTATAAAAGATAGTTCATCACCGAAAACTTTAGTACCTGGCCTAGAAAGTCATGGAGCCCATGTTAAAGTAGATATTAATATGAATACAAATATACCTGGATGTTTTGCTTGTGGAGATTGTGCAGGTAAACCATATTCGTATATAAAGTCAGCAGGTCAAGGTCAAATAGCAGCCTTAAATGCTGTTGCATATCTTGAAAAATTAAAGAAAAATAACACGAAGACTGAATAAAAATAAAAAAATCCCTTCCTATTGAAAAATATGAGGGGTTTTTTTGAGCAATGCAAATTTTACATTGCGAAAATCAATTAAGTGAACTATAATTTAGTTAAGTAAGTACTTAAGCAAAAGAGGTTAAAGATGGAGACTTTATTAAAAGTATTTAAAGCTCTAAGTGATGAGACTAGAATAAATATATTAAAAATTATTTCTAGTAGAGTCATATGTCAAAAGGGTATATCAAAACATTTGCAAATTTCAGATTCAGCAGTATCACAGCATATTAAAATATTAAAAGAAGCTAATATTTTACAAGGATACAAAGATGGATACTTTGTGTTTTACCAAGTTAATTATGAAGTTTTTAATGAGTGTATATCTTTTATGGAATTTTTAGGTGGTAAAGAGAATTATACCTTTATGAATGAAGAGCAAAAAGATATTAAAACAAATTGTAGCAATTCTTGTAAAGGGAATAACAAGTGTTGCAAAAAAAGGGAGGAACAATAAATGAAAGTATGTATACCAGTATCAGAAAATAAAGGAATAGGAAGTAAGCCTTATAATCACTTTGGATCAGCACCACTATTTTTAATAGTAGATTCAGAAAATGAAGAATTAAGAACAATAAATAATGGTGATTTAGATCATGATCATGGAAAATGCCAACCATTAAAAGCTTTAGAAGGACAAATGGTAGATGTAGTCTTAGTAAGAGGTATAGGGGCAGGTGCCATAGTAAAATTAAATAGTATGGGTACAAAAGTATTCAAAGCTATGGAGGGGGATATAGCAGAAAACTTAAATTTATTAAAAGAAAATAAACTTATGGAGTTTACAGTTGAAAATGGTTGTAATCACCATGATTGTGGACATAAATAATAAATAAAATATACATAAAAATACCTAGGAAGTTTACCTCCTAGGTATTTTTAATATCCAACTGTTTAATGAAAGTGTTATTAATACATATAGAGAGTGGTAACAAAGTGAATTTAGAGCAACGGGATAAGTCTGAAGCAGTAGCGAAGACTTAGACGTTGGCGACATGAGCGGAGCGAATTTTATATAATTACAGAAAACTTATTTTACTTTTTTAGATTTAGATTTTCTAGATTCAATTATTTTCTCGTAGTCTTCCAAAATATTTTCTAATTCACTTATATCTATGTCTCTCACATCATAGTTTAAAAATAAATTTTCAGTAGAGTTAATCAAATTATTTATCTTTGTATTAATTTCTAGAAATTTATCAAAGTCTATTAATTCATGAGCGGCTCTAAATTTTTTTAGATCTTTTTTTATAAATTCAACAATCTCAAACTCATCTTTAAAAATTCCTTTGCCTAAAGGATAAGGGTTTATTCTTTGTAGGAAAAATTGATCTTTATGATTAATATTATAAGTATAAGTTATTTCTAAATCATCCATTTGAAATTTAATAAAGTATAAGTAACCTCTCACTCTAGTAATGCTTGTTGCACCTATTTGTCTTAATAACATTTCTATTGAATCACCATGGGTAGAGTACGTATTTGTATTACCCATATTATCACCACCTATTTAGTTAAAATTTAATTAATAAATATACTGTTGAAATTGCAATAGTAAGTAACATTATAGGAAAACCTATTTTAAAATATTTTTTAAAGGAAATAGGATAACCATGTTTATCTCCTATGCCAGCTAATACTACATTTGCTGAAGCACCTATTAAAGTACCATTTCCACCCAAACATGCACCTAGAGAAGTTGCCCACCATATTGGTGCAACATCTACTCCCTCTGCTTGCATAGTAAGTATTAGAGGTATTAAAGTAGCAACAAAAGGTATATTATCTAAGAAAGATGAAATTATAGCAGAAAGCCATAATATTAATATTATTGCTAAAGTCATATTTTCCTTTGTTAAATCAACTAATTTAGTTGCAAGTTCATAAATTACTCCAGATTCCTGCAAACCTCCTACAACTACAAACAAACAAGCGAAAAATACAATAGTATTCCATTCTACATTACTTATTATTTCATCAGCATCTTGTTTTCCAATTAAAAGCATTACGGCACCACCAGTAAGAGCAATAACTGATGACTCAATACCTAATTGGCTATGTAGCATAAAGCCTAATAATATTAAAAATAAAACACAGATACTTTTTATTAATAAAGGTTTGTCTTTTATTGCTTTGTTTTCATCTAAATGATCTAAGTTTGTAGAAGTATGATTTAATAGAAGCTGTTTTTTATAAATAAACTTAAAACAAATTATTGAAGCAAACAAAATAATAACTACAACGGGACCTAAATTAACAATAAAGTCAGTAAAAGTAAGATTAGCTGCGCTACCGATCATAATATTAGGTGGATCACCAATTAAGGTAGCAGTACCACCAATATTAGAAGCCATAATTTCTGTAATTAGAAAAGGCACAGGATTAATCTCTAGGATACGACAAATAACTATAGTCATTGGTCCTATTAATAAAACAGTAGTAACATTATCTAAAATTGCAGATAATACTGCTGTAATTATGATAAAGCACACCATTATCTTCCAAGGATCACCTTTTGTTTTCTTAGCAGTATAAATTGCTATAAATTCAAAAAGTCCTGAATTTCTTACAACTGAAACAACTATCATCATGCCGATTAAGACGCCTAAAGTGTTAAAGTCAATATGGGAAATACCTTCTTCAAGAGAAAGTACATGTGTTAGAATCATTAACACTGCTCCACATAAGGCTGCAACAGTTCTATTTACTTTTTCTGTAATAATTGAAACTATTACACCTGTAAATATCACTATGGATATTACTTGAGTATTCATAAACCCACCTCCGTGTTAGAAATAAATGAAAGACTAGATATAATCATATTAACATAATTTGGCAAAAAAATCTCATGAAGAATAAGTTATCAAACTTTATTAGGAAAGGATAAAATTGGATATAGAAAAGTAAAAAACGAGTTTTAAGCAACTGTATAAGTCTGAAGAGATAGGGAAATGTTTGGTCGACACGTGGCTCAAAGACTTAGACGTTGGGATATGATCTAAGCAAATTTTTTATTGTATAATACAATTATAACTTGTATTAAGGAAAAGATTTAGGATATAATTAAAGACAAACTCAAGTTCGGTTATGGGAGATAAAATATGAATAAAAAACCTATAGAAATATTAGAAAAATATTTTGGATATAAAAGCTTTAGACCTGGTCAGGAAGATATAATAAATTCAATTTTAAGTAAGAAGGATGTATTAGCTATAATGCCAACTGGTGGTGGTAAATCCCTTTGTTATCAAATTCCAGCATTAATATTAGAGGGAGTTGCTATAGTTATTTCCCCTTTAATATCTTTAATGAAGGATCAAGTAGATACTCTTAATGTAATGAACATTAAGGCTACATATATTAATAGTACATTATCTGATAGTAAATATAATGAAATATTGACTGGCATTAGAAATAATGAATATAAAATAATTTATGTAGCACCAGAAAGATTAGATAATTATGATTTTTTAAGTATTATAAATAATCTAAATATAAGTCAAATATCTATAGATGAGGCTCATTGTATATCAAGTTGGGGTCATGATTTTAGACCTAGTTATACTAAAATATCATCATTTATAAATAGTTTTAAACATAGACCAATAGTGTCTGCTTTTACTGCTACAGCATCCCAGATTGTTAAAGAAGATATAATTAGAAATTTAGAATTTTTTAATTATGATTCTTATACAACAGGTTTTGATAGAGAAAACTTAAGTATTAATATTATTAAAAACTGTAATAGAAAACAATATTTATTAGATTATGTGGAAAACAATAAAAATACCAGTGGAATTATTTATGCTGCAACTAGAAAAGTTGTGGAATCTGTTTATGAAAGTTTAAAAAGAAGAAATTACTCTGTATCTAAATATCATGGTGGACTTAGTAATGATGAAAGAAAAGAAAATCAAGAAAAGTTTGTTAATGATGAAGTTAACATTATGGTTGCAACAAATGCTTTTGGTATGGGTATAGATAAAAGTAATATAAGATGGATAATTCATTTTAACATGCCTCAAAGTATAGAAAACTATTATCAAGAAATAGGTAGAGCAGGTAGAGATGGAGAAAAAAGTGAGTGTATTTTATTATTCTCACCACAAGATATTCAAACACAAAAGTTTTTAATAGATGCATCAATTACTAATGTAGAAAGAAAGATGAATCAATTAAACAAACTGCAGCAAATGATAGATTTAGTATATAGCAACAATTGTTATAGGCAAAGTATATTAAAATATTTTGGTGAAGATTATAATGAGGAATGTAATAATTGTAGTAACTGCTTAAATAGTGGTGTTGTAGTGGATAAAAGTGAAGATGCTATGAAGGTAATTTCTTGTATCGTAAGAATGAAAAGAAGTTTTGGTATAAATATGATTGTAGATGTACTAAGAGGTTCTAAAAATAAAAAAGTATTAGATCTTGGATTTAACACTTTATCTACTTATGGAATTATGAAAAATTATAAAAGTGATGAGTTGAAAATATTTATAAATACTTTAATATCTCATGGTTATTTAGATATGGTAGAAAATATGAGTACATATAGTTCTTTTGCTACAATTAGAATAAATAATTTATCTAAAGAAGTAATAAAAGGAAATAAAAAGGTTGAATTCTATGAAATAAAAATTGAAAGTGAAGAAAAAGAAGAGAACATATTATTTGAATTATTAAAAGAGATAAGAGCAGATGAGGC
Organism: Terrisporobacter sp.; assembly: GCA_036648085.1. Classification (GTDB taxonomy): domain Bacteria; phylum Bacillota; class Clostridia; order Peptostreptococcales; family Peptostreptococcaceae; genus Terrisporobacter. Next base: position 3,396 of record JAVXJA010000033.1, on the reverse strand, counting down.
AAGAAAAAATAATGTTGCTCCATATATGGTATTTTCAGATTCATCATTACTTCAGATGTCAAAATTATATCCAACTACAAAAGAAGAAATGCTTAATATTTCAGGTATGGGAGAAGTTAAATTTGATAAATATGGTCAGGCATTTATAGAACATATAAATAAATATATGATGGAAAATAATATAGATAAAGAAAGTACAAATCAAAATTTAAGTGATGAAGAATTTTTATTTGTAAATAGTGATAAAGACTTATACCATATATTAAAAGAGATAAGAACTTTTTATTCTAAAAAAGAAAATGTAATACCTTATAAAGTATTATCTAAAAACACATTAAAAGAAATAAGTAGCAGATATCCTATAAGTGAAGAACAATTAAAGGATATTACAGGGTTAGGACCAGTGAAAATTAAAAAATACGGTGAAGACATAATTAAAGCCGTAAAAGAATATATAGATGAAAAGAATATTAATCCAAATTGGATTGATAAGGAAAAGCAGAAATTAATAATAGATGGAGAAAGTAGAAAAAATAATGAAATAGCCTTAGACTTATTAAATCAGGGTATTAAGGTAGAAGACGCTGCGCTTAAAGTTGAAGTTTCAACAGCTACTTTACTTACTTATATTAATGATTATATATTAGACAATAATAAATTAACTTTTGACTTTAATCCAAGTGATTTCCATAGTGATTATGAAAAAGAAATAATTATACAAGCTATGGATGAAACTAAAAGTGATAATTTAAATATACTTAAAAAAGTATTGCCAAAAGCTTTTAAATTTGAAACGATTATGTCTGTAATTATTGAAAAAAATATAAAATTATTAGAAGAAAAGAAGGAGTTATGCAATTAAATATGGAATAATATAAAGAATTATGTACTGATTTGTTTTATTATGAATACTTATTAGTGGAGGATTTAGCATGGATAGATGGCGTAAGTTAAATGTATATGTAAGTACTGGTGGTTTTCTATGTTTTATAATAGGTTTACTTCTTGTAAAAATTAGTCCTTTATTTTTTTGTTTGGCAGCTTTTGGTCTAGGAATTGCATATAAGGGATTTAAAAATATTTACAAGAATGTAGAACCACCAGAAATAGAAAAAGTAACAGATCCTTATGATAATTCTTCAAGAAGAAAACAGAAGAAGAAAAAGAAAAGAAAATAAATATACTTATAATAAAGTCATGATAAAATGTATCATGACTTTATTTACTGTTTATGCAGAAATAAAAATCATATGTATATTTCTTGGGAAATGAATAATTAATAAATTTTGGAAATATTAAATAATAAAAGTTGTTAATGAGAGTTGATATTGAAATTAGTTTCTGATAATAAAATGTAAAGTTAAAAGGAGAAGATATGGATAATTATCTTTATAGTGCTCGATTAGAACATGAAAAGTGGAAAAAACAAATGAGAAAAAGAGTATCTATTATAAATAAAATTACAACAGGGGCTCAGAGTAAATTTAATAATATGTTACCAGATAAATATCATGAAGTTATTACTACTTCTATAAAAACTATGGTAAAGTCAGTATTGTTTGGATATAAATATATAACTAAAGAGCCATACAAGGGAATTTCAGTTGAGAGAAGAGAAAATTTAGCTAAAGAGAAAATAAATTTTTATAAAAAAACAGCAATGGCAGAAGGTGCAGCTACGGGAGCAGGAGGATTTTTATTAGGCTTAGCAGATTTGCCTTTATTGCTAGGAATTAAAGTAAAACTACTGTATGACATAGCAGCTATTTATGGGTTTGATGTAAAAGACTATAGAGAAAGACTTTATATACTTCATATAATACAATTAGCATTTTCTTCTCAATCCTATATGAGGCAAACTTTTCATATTATGGAAAATTGGCAGTTGTATAGTTCAACATTGCCCGGGGATATTAATGATTTTAATTGGAGAGATTTTCAACAACAATATAGAGATTATTTAGATTTAGCAAAGTTATTTCAATTAATGCCAGTGATAGGAGCTGTAGTAGGATTAGTAGTAAATGGAAAATTATTAGATAAACTAGGTGACACAGCAATGAATGCATATAGAATGAGATTAAAAGAATTTGAATAATGTATACATAAATCGATAAAATAAAGCCCCTTAAATAAGGGGGCTTTTTATAGTTCTTTCATTGATAAGATAGAGCTATTTGGTAAATAATAAGTATTATCTTTATCAAGATTACTTCTGTGATAATCAGTACCTGAATTAGAAAGAGTTGGTGCAACTGTAATTGAATTTGGCGTAGTTTCAATTATTTCTCCTATAATTGGTGCTGAAGAAAACATAGTATTAATTTCAACTGGTTTTTGCATAAAATCATTATATTCATTATTGAATTCATTATTTGACATAAAGTTCACTCCTTTTATTTAATTAATTAAAATACCAAAATTAAAAAAGTATTTACTGTTATTATTTAATTTTTATAGCAATATATGCACAAAAACTAAAAAATACTTAATTTTATAAGTCATAATACAAAAACATAAAAAATAATGGAATTATATGTAAAAAATAGGGCTGTTAGATAGTATAATTAAATCATTATATATGGATAAGATTGGAATTAATGTATAATGACTAATTTAAATTTAATATATAAATCCTATTGTTGATTTAGGAAATGCAGTTAGTTTAAAATATTTAGTTGCCTTAGGAGCTCATGATATAGATGATAAACGAGATGATATATATGCAAGATTAGCCAAAGAAGAGGGATATGTAGACAAGGTGAAGTAGATAAAGTTACAGAAAATACAAGGAAAATTTTTATACCTATAGACGAATTTAAAAATAAGAATTATGATAAAGTTATTAATGCAAGAGATGAATTAGCAAAAAATTTAAAAGATATTTTTAATTGCTAAATACGAATAGGATTTATAGATAAAGATAATAAAGAAATGAAATTTTAGAAAAAAAAAGGAGAATAAAAAGTGAATAGAATAAATAGTGTTAAACCTTTATTAGAAACTAAATTTGTAGGACTATACGAAGTAAACTATACAAATAAAAATGGCAATGAAAAAACATGGACCGTGGCATCTAGAAAAGATGAAGAGACTTTAAAATCCATTTATTTAGAAGATAAAAAAGACAAGATAGATGCTGTAATTATTAGTGCTTATCATAGAAGTAAAAATAAACTTGTAATAATAAAAGAATTTAGGGTACCTATTAATAAGTATATACTTGAGTTACCGGCAGGTTTAGTAGATGCTGATGATGATTATTTTGAAAATACAGTAACAAGTAGTTTATAAAATCTTATAAAAAGATTATAAAAATATAAACTATACTGCGTATGTAGAGAAATCTGCATAGGACACGGCTTTAAAACCAGTAAACCCTAAAGCTCTGCTACC
>JAVXJA010000032.1:0-33146 GCA_036648085.1 Terrisporobacter sp. | reverse complement strand
AATTATATAATTAAATCAGACAAATATATATCATACATCAATTGAGAAATATTTTAAAGTATGCATAGAAAAGGCACATGTCTTGATAATTCTCCTATGGAAAATTTCTTTGGAATGATGAAATAAGAAATGTATTATCGCAGCTATAGACAATAGTACATCTAAGCTACACAGTGAAATACCGAATAATAAATCCGAGGTATCTCTTCATAAACTAATTTATTACAATTTAAATCAACTCTAAAAAATAAGAAAATGGAACTGTCACAGAACAATTTTTATGTTCATGCGACAGCCTCTTTAAATTTATTTTTTATATTTATAGTACTGATTATGACTTCTTAACATTGTCTTTAACAGCTTTTCCAACATTTTTACCAGTATTTATTGTTTCTTTAGCTACATTTCCTACGCCATTAACAACATCTTTTCCTACATTTAAACCTGTGTTTATTGTTTCCTTAGCTACATTTCCTACACCATTTATAACTTCTTTACCTACATCAGTAATAGGTTTAGTTACTTTGCCCATATATATCAACTCCTTTCCAATTTCTTAAATTGAAGTGATTCTGCTTTATAATATGACAAATAAACAAATATGTTACTCTCTTTGTTTTTCCCATAATCGAGTAGGAAAAACTCGGGGTAATCAATCCCGAGTTCAGACCTCTCACACAACCGCACGTGCTGGCCTCGCATACGGCCCTTGATAAATTTCACTCACTACATTCTGTAGTGATACAAAATATTAACTTCTACTTTTGATATATTAAATAAATTGATTTCATCAAACCAACTGTTTAGAATAGCCATATGCACTAATGTTGAGGATAAACTTCTCCATCGACTCATATATATTTTCTTGAACTGACCTTTGTATCCTAGGCGTATGAGTTGCTTGTGAAGCCCCTTCAGGGATTTTCATTCTCAATCTTCGTTTTATCCAACTATACAGTTTTAATAATTCTCTTTTGCAACTAGCAACTCTAAAGTAATTTGTCCATCCTGCACCTTTCAATTATTCCTTGTATTTCTACTTGTTCAAATCTATCTGCAATTACAGAAGAGTACATGATTTCTTCAGAGTCACCGTTACCAGTGATGCCCTTACTTACGGGTTATCTTCCTGTTGGTTAGGCGATAAGGTTTCTTTCAACCTATCGGCTCAGTAAACATGCTGAACGTACAAAAAACAAGGTATAATAACCTTGTTTTATATATAAATATTCATTTTATATTATTTTAATATTTGTATAGTTATAGTCTTTACTCCCCAATTAATACACTCTTTTTCTGAGTTCATATATATATCTATTTTATTTCCTTTTATACCTCCACCACAATCTTCTGCAATAAATACTTTATCAAACTGTGGTATATATACTTTACTTCCATATGGTATTACTTTTGGATCTACAGCTATAGTTCTTCCTGCTTTTGGCACGGTTCCTGTTGCTGTTATGCTTCCATATGAATAAGCATAAGCCTTAACAGTCATTGTTTTTGATACTTGATTTGAATTACCTTGATTTGTATCTTCTGGTTTTTCTGTAGGAGTAGTTACTTTATTTGTAGATAAATACGAACTACTACAGTATCCTATTTTACCATTAGAAAGTTTTACTTTATACCAACTGTTATTAGTATATTCTATTACCTCCACACTACTTCCTTTTCTCAAGTTTCCTATGACACCATAATTAGTGGAAGGACCTTTTCTTACATTTAAATTTGTCTTACTATATAAAGTCTTTATCGTTGATGTATTTTCATTGTTATTGCTGTTATTGTTATTGTTATTGTTATTTATTTCTTTTAAATATTTATTGCTGGCATATCCTATTTTTCCATTTGATAATTTCACTTTATACCATCCAGTATTACTTGTGCCTAACATTTCAACGGCTTCACCTTTTTTAATATATGAAATAACACTATAACTTGTAGATCCACCATTTCTTACATTCAAATTTGTACTTGATATTAATTTTTTCCCTGTTGATGTTGTAGAAGATGAATTCGTTGACACATATTGACCTGATACCCAAGCTTCTTTATTAGAGTACTTTATTTTGTGCCATCCATTACTAGATGAAATAATTTCTATCTTTTGTCCTTTTGTTACTCCACCTAATACTCTATTCTTTGTTGAAGGTCCACTTCTTACATTTAATACATTTGCTGTTACTATACCTACATTTTCATTGGCATAAGCAGTTTCAGTACTGCCTACAGCATAAAGTAAAGAAGTTGCAGATAACATTGCTAAAGCATATTGTTTCTTTCTATCTATCATGTGTTCCCCCTAAATATGATATTTTAAAACATTATAAAATCATTGTACCATAATTATCCTTTTAAAATCAGCATATTCCTTTTTGTGATAATTTAATTTTAATTTTTTTAAAATATGTATTATTTGAACATAAATTACAATAAAATCTACTTATTAAATTCTAATTATCTCATATAATAATATAAAATATTATTTTAGGAGGATTTATGATGGAAAAAGAAAATTATCGTATAGCTTCTGTTAACCAAATGGATGAAAATGCAATTAGAAAAGCTGAAGCAATCGTAAAAGAAGAAACAGGTAAAGATTATGTTATGATTGCTTGGGAAAAAAAATAATTCACCATAAATAAAAAGGCCATCTTATAAAAAATAAAATGGTCTTTTGCAATATAATTCATATATTTTAATTATCATTTCTCTTTGGATTATATCCAACCTTGTCTCCCAATACATCTTCAAGTAATTGATGTCCATAACAAATCCCTAACACAGGAATTTTTGTATCTATAATGGTTTTTAACCACTTAGATATTTTCACACTCCAATCTTGATACTCTGAAACCATGGGGTGTGATTCTGTTATTAATACTTCTGCTTCATTAATACCAAATTTTTTATTATCAAATCTTCAAAACCTCCAAATTTATTTTTATGTATAAATTTCAATGATGAAGAATTAATGGATAAAATTCGATTTCTGAAATCTTCTAAGGTATCATTGAGTATATATCCTAGATGAATATTGCTATTTTTACTTCTTACCTCAATTTTATTTACAATACAATCATCTTTTATTAAAATAATTAAATCATTATCTAAAGGTTTTATAAATGTTGGCCAACCAAAATTTCCTTTTATTTTTTCCTTTGATGAAAATAGAGGCGTTCCATCTACAATATCTACATAAATACCTTCTTCATAGTTATTATAATATTCATTTTTAAAAGGCTTTTCCCTAATCTTATTTTGGGTTACCTCATATTGAATATTAGTCAAATGTCTTCTTGCATAGCTTTTTTGCAAATATTCCTCTCTTCCAGAAAATCTAAAATATTCCTTATATAAAAGTGGGTTCTTCTTATAAAAATTCTGATGAAATTCTTCTGCCCTATAAAATGTTTTTGCTGGAAGTATTTTAGTGAAAATAAAGTAACCAAAAGCATTACTTTCTTCTAACATTTCAATAGAATTACTAGCTATACTCTCTTGCTCCTTATCATGGTAAAAAACAGCACTTTTAAAACTATTTCCTTGGTCACCAAATTGACCTCCTTCATCTGTAGGATCAATTAAATTCCAAAACGTATCCAGAAGTTTATTATATGTAATTACTTCATCGTCATAAATAATTTGCACTGCTAGATAATGTCCTGCCTCTCCTTTGTTTACCATCTCAAATGTAGGGTTTTCAACATGTCCTCCACTATATCCTACTTCAACTTTTTTAACACCTTTTAACTTTTTAAAATCCTCAACCATGCACCAGAAGCATCCTCCCGCAAATGTTGCAGTTTTTTCCATAAAAAATCAACTCCTCGGTAAAATATAATATATTTTTCCCAGAGAGCTGATTTTTAATCTTTCGGTATATTAATTTCACTTGTATCTATTTTGACAATTACATTCTATATAATATACCATATACTTATGAATGATAATTTTATTATTGGGGGGAAGTAGTTATGAATAAAGCAAAAATAGGTCTAATTCAAATGAAAGTAGATGAAGATAAAAAGTCCAACTTATATAAAGCTTCTAAATTAATCACTACTATTATGTTACAAAATCCAGATATAGTAGTTTTACCTGAAATGTTCTCATGTCCCTATGATAATTCATATTTTCCACGTTACGCTGAAGAAGAATATGAATACACTTTTAACTTTTTATCAAATATAGCTAAAGAAAATAATATATACTTAGTTGCAGGTTCCATACCAGAAGAAGATAATGGTAAAATTTATAATACAGCTTATATTTTTGATAGATCTGGCAATAAAATCGCTAAACATAGAAAAATACATTTATTCGATATTGATATAAAAAACAAACAAAAATTTAAAGAATCTGACACTTTAACTGGTGGTAATAACATAACTATTTTTGATACTGAGTTTGGCAAAATAGGTTTATGTATTTGCTATGATTTTAGATTCCCTGAATTAACAAGGCTTATGGTTGATAAAGGAGCTAAAGCTGTTATAGTACCTGCTTCTTTTAATATGACCACAGGCCCTGCTCATTGGGATATAATGTTTAAGTCTAGAGCTATTGATAATCAAATATATACTATTGGGTGCTCTCCAGCAAGAAATTATACTTCTACTTATATATCTTACGGACATTCTATAGTAGTGTCACCCTTTGGAGAAATTGTATGTGAATTAGATGATAAAGAAGGATATATCACTTGTGAAATGGATTTTGACTATCTAGAAAGTATCCGAGAAGAATTACCATTATTAGCACATAGAAGAAAAGATATCTATGCAATAATAGAAAAGTAATTTATATAAAACTTATACACAAGATTAGGTCAAATATAATGTTCTAGTAAGTAATAAATTCCTTAAATATAAAAAAGGTGTAGATTCTGATTTTACATTATCTACACCTTTTTATTATTTTCTATTTTTAAACCCAACTACTTTTGAGTCATTTTTATCTTGTAAAGTACCTTCTTTAAGTCCCATTAATATCTCTATATCTTTAGGATAAAGATTCATACCCTCATTGTGTAATTTTTCAATTAAAGTATTTTTACTTATTATACTATTTTCTAGTAATAAACTATAAGCTTGTTTTAATGATGTTGGCTGAGTTGCTCTTACATTATCAAGTGGCTCACTCTTATTCCATCCTTTTTTCATAAGCTCATTCATTAAATAATTATATTTTTTATAATTTATAACTCCTAAAGCATAAGCTCTATATAAAAGTATAGTTACTGGAACCATAAATTTAGATTTTACATTAACATAAGACTCTAACTCTGATGGATTAGATAATTCTGCTATAAAGCTTTCTTTTGGTAATAAAAATGCTGATGCAAAATCATCCTTATTAAATTTCTTTGCAGATATTTTTAATTCATTAGAAATTATAAACCCTAATTCATAAGCTAAATCATAATTTCTTATTGCTAAAGCATTTTGGTCATTTCCTAAAGCAACTATATATTTGTATTTCCCATCAAATCCTTGTTTTTGTGAATATGGAGATGAACCTTTTTTCTCTGTGTTCATAGCAGTAATTATAACTCCTATACTTTCCATAAATGATACCATATTTACTATAGGTCCATTTTCTGAGCCATAATGCGCTCTACATTTTGTAGCTAATTCTTCCATATCAGCATTTCTGTTTAGATTATCTGGTATTTCGATCGTTGGAAATTGTATATAGTTTTCAAAAAAAGAGTGAAGCTTATGAATCATTATTAACTTTTCTTTATTTGATATTTCTTCATTTCTTTGAGTTGTTGATTGTGGATTAAAATTAACAGCTTCCACATTTATTTTTACATTTTCATTTTTATAGAAATACTCCCTCGGAAAATATAATACATTAGCTAGTTTCAATGCATTTTCTAATGTTGGTTTATATTTATTCTCCTCGAATGCTAATATATCTTTTTTATTAATGCTCGTTTCCTTCGATACTTGATCTACTGTCTTCCCTCTATATACTCTGGCAATTTTAAGTCTTTTACCATTAAAAATTTCTTTCTTCATAATTTATGCTCGCTTTCATACTAAATGTTTTTTATGTGATAACTTATTATACTTAATAAATCTCTTATTTTCAAACAATAAGTTATTTACTTTCTTTTATTTTCATAATTACATAGTCAAATAGTGAGTTAAGATTTCCATTATCTTTCCCTCCACCTTGAGCTTGGACTTTGCTTCCTCCACCTCTTCCGTCAATTAATTTTATACTATCCTTTAATAGTAAATTCATATCTAAAGATTTTATATTTTTTGAACAAGTAAATAATAAGTTTAATTTATCTTCACTTTTTAAAGTAAACAATCCAACCATATTATCTTCCTCAGTTATTTTATTTCCTACTTTATTAATATAATTCATAGTTTTATCATCATAATTTTTTATAATAACAGATAAATCATTCATTTTTATGGAGCTTGTAATCATATCTTTAACTTCATAATTACATATAATATCTTCTAATCTTTTATTTTCTTTGTTTAACTTATTTGATTTGTCATTTAAATTTTCTATTCCTTTAACAGCATCTTCTTCATTACTACTTAAATACTTACAAATTTTATTTAAACAAAAATCTCTTTTTAATATTTCGTCTATAGCTTTTGTCCCGCATAAAAATTCTATTCTTGTTCCCTTTTTATATTTTTCAAATTTCTTAATTTTTATCATTCTTAAATCTAGAGTATCCTTCAAATGAACTCCGCAACATAAATTCATGTCTATGTCAGCAATTTTTACAACTCTAACTTCACCCTCTATTTTAGATATATCTTCCTTTAATTTTAATTTTTTAGCTTCCTTTTTAGTTATAGTTAAAAATTCCACTGGTATATTTTCTCTTATTATTTCATTGCACATGTTTTCAACTTTTAAAATATCTTCTTCTTTATAATATCCTTCTATATCAACTGTAGCAAAATCACTTCCTAGATGAAAACCTATGGTTTTTCCCTTGTACTCATTATTAAAACAAGCTGATATGACATGTTGTCCAAAATGATGCTGCATTCCATATTCTCTTCTATCCCAATCTATAAAACATTTGACCTTATGTATTCTATTTGGCTTTTTATCTAATACATGATATATTTCATTATTTTCTTCATAAACATCTATAACATTTATGTTGTCTATTGTTCCTAAATCACAATATTGTCCTCCACCACCTGGAAAGAATGCTGTTTTATTAAGAGTAACATGATATTTATCATTTACATCTTTTATTTCTTCTATCTCAGCAATAAAATTTTTTATATATTGATTATCATAAAATAATTTTTCCATTTTAATCTCCTATTCTAAGGGTTTATTTGTTTATTTTTAACATTTTAAGTTAATTATACTATATAAAAACAATCATTATACTATTTTTAATTCTCATTCTTACTTTTTTACACTATAATTATATTAAATTTGTTATAAGGAGGAAATTCATGGATACAAAAGATAAGGTATTAAAAAAATTAGAAGATTTAAATATTAAATATGAAATTACAGAACACCCTCCAGTCTATACAATAGAAGATATGGAAGATCTTCATCTTAATGAAAAAGGACATGTAGCAAAAAATTTATTCTTAAAGAATTCCAACGGTAAAAATCACTTTTTAGTTGTCTTAAAGGGTGATAGAAAAGCTGATTTGAAATCTATAAGAGCTCAAATTAATTCATCTGCTCTAAGTTTTGCTTCTGAAGATAGATTAGAAAAGCATCTAGGATTGTTAAAAGGAGCAGTAACACCTCTTGGTATAATAAATAATTGTGACCATTCAGTTCAAGTTATTATTGATGAAGATTTAAGTAAAGAAAGTATTATTGGTGTTCATCCTAATGTTAATACATCTACAATTTGGATTACTTTTGAAGACTTAAAAAAATTTATAGAAGAAATGGGTAATGAAATTAAATATGTAACTCTATAAACCAGGATAAATATAATTTCATTATAACTAAAAAATGTGTGGCTTATATGTTCTATATCCACACATTTTTATCTTAAGATTTTTTATCATTAAAATACTTATTTATGATTTTTTCAATTTCTTTTTCATCTAAAGTATATGCTTTCCCAACGCTTCCATCTAATATTTCCCATACATAGTTGTGTACTTCTACTGAATTAGAGAAATTACCTTTAGACCATTTTGTTATACTATTTCTAAGATGCATTCTATCATAATCATCTTTTATAAATTCAATACCCTTTATACCTTTTTCAATAGTTTTAGGTGTAACTTCCGTACACTGCCATTTATATTCAGCCTGAATCAAAGTATTTGCTAATGAGTGAACTAATTTAATAGCTTCATAATTATTAGTAGGTGTTTTTACATTTTTTTCTTTTACATATTTCGTATCTTTACTAGATTCTATATCTCCTTCAATAGGATCTCTTTTTTCTTCTAATCCTATCAACGACATTATATTATCTTTTTTGAACACCTTATTTATTTTATAAAAAACTGGGTAAACTTGTGGTATACTTTTAAATATTTTAGGGTTAATCACACCAACTACAGGCAATATACAAACCAAAACAATAATCATATCTAAAATAGCATACCTTATATTTTTCTTTTTTTCTTTTTTCATTAGCTTTATAGGTTTAATTGCTTCTTTTTTTATATCCTCAGGAATATGTATCTTACTTAAAATCTTGTCATCTACATAAAAATTTTCTATATAATTTTTAATTTCTTCATCTATATTTTTTTCTATATCTGTAATATCAACATCAGTTTCTTGTTTATCTTGCTTCTCTTTCATAATGAAAATCCTCCTTTAATTCACACTGCATTATTTTCAAGGATTTTCTTATGTACATTTTTACGGTATTTTCTTTTATTTCTAAAACATTGCCTATATCTTCATAAGACATATTATAAAAGTATCTTAATATAACTGCACTTTTTAAATAAATATCTAATATATCTATACTTTCATATAAATCTATTTTCGTACTATGCCCTGTGGTATATATAGCTTCTATATGATTCTGTACCATTCCAAATTCATCTAGATATTCTTTTATGTGTTTTATAGTCACTTTCATAAGATAATAATCGTAGTTTTTATGTTTAGGAATTTTCCGTATATTTTTATGAATAAAAAGAATTGTATTTTTCAATATAATCTTCGCATCTCCTTCATATTTAGTATGAAGAAAAGCTAGTTTATATATAAATTTACTGTCTCTTTTTGCCAATTCTTTAATAGCTTTTTTATTCCCACCAATTGCCTTCTCCACCAAAGTTAATGCCATACAAAATATCCTCACTTAATATATTTCTCAAAATAAAGAGAAAGGTATTTTCCCTTTCTCTCATTTTACACTTTTTTACTTTTTTCTTCAATCTTTGTAAGTGTTTTATCCTTTTAACGTTATAATTCATACCCAATATTATCTATTTCCCTAAATCCTTTAGTTTTTAAAAAATCCATGTTATAATCAAAATTCTTTAATGAATCTGATGGGTCAATAAAATCCAAGTTAAGGGAATCTAAGGTATTTCTATCGAATACTACAGATAACACAGTTATTTCTTTTTCCATTCCTGTAGAAGTATCTAATATATTATCTACTGCATCTACAATAACTTTTTCAACTGGTAGAAGTGCCATCATATCTCTAGCTACTCTAATACTACAACTACATACATAATCTTGCATAATATCATAATACATAGTTTTTGTCATATTCTTTTGTGATATCTTACCCGTCTTAGTTAACGATAATATAAAATCAGGAATAACTTCTTTTGATTTTATTTCAAACTTAACTTCCATAATATTTGCATTATCTGCACTACATTCAAAACCACTACCAAGCTCTAATAAATCATCAAAAGGTTTCATTTCCTTAATCACATAAAAATAAGAATCTATATCTCCTTCTAATACATTATTTGATAGCTGAACAATATTAACCCATTCCTTATATTCATTTAAATCCTCTTGTTTTGCTTTTTCTATTTCTTGTTGTAATTTTTCTTTTTCTTTGGATGCTTTAGATTTAAATAAAAATCCAAAGGTAGGATTATAATCTTCAAAATCTTTAATTGCTTTTTTCTCTCTAGGACCTATATCTCCTCTAGTAAAAGGTGGTTTACTTTTTTTTAATTTATGCCAATCAAGATAATCATCACAACTTTTGTGTACACCTCTTATATAGTTTAAATGTTCATTATATCTATCTATTATTAATTCATTTTCTTGAATATTATTACTTATATTTGATCCGTTAATCTGCTTTGCATTATAGTCCTTATTATTTTTAGACTTGGTTAAGGTTGAATAATATAAACCAGTCCCTGGTATTCCAGCAGATGCAGTTCTTTTACCCGTGGAACTAACTGTATATCTAAGTCCATTAGTCCCAAAACTAAGACTAGTACTTTTCTTACCAAAATTAACGCTAACACCTTTACATATCTTTATGCTTTTCCTAAATCTTAATCCCATGTGTATTCCTCCAAAGTTTAAATTAAAATTTATAATCCCAATATATATTAAAAATCACTATTCTAAATTAATAATAAACTAATACATATATTTTGTTAATACTTTTTATTCTTATACAAGCATATAAATAATAATAAGTCTGAATTATATTTTTAAGTTAACAAGGAGATAAATATGAAAAGAAATAATTTAATAATAAACGTAATTTTACTCACCTTATCAACAATGATACTCGGCTTTATTAGTATGGGATTTAGGGTTTATTTATCAAATAAAATAGGTTCAGAGGGTATGGGTTTATTCCAACTTATTATGAGTATTAACATAGTATGTCAAACTCTAGCCATATCTGGAATAAGAGTCACCATGACAAGAGTAGTTGCTGAAGAGCTAGGTAAAGGTAATAATAATTTACTAAAAAATATTGTTTTCAAAGGTCTTATCTATACTTTGTTTTTTAGTATATGTACAGGACTACTTTTATTTAATTCTGCTGAGTTTATTAGTACAGCTTGGATTCAAGATATAAGAGCTGTTATTCCCCTTAAAATTTTATCTTGCGCTTTACCTTTTGTAGGTATATCTTGCTGCTTAAATGGATATTTCTACGGATGTAGAAAAGTTGTGAAAAGTATTAGTGCTGACATTATAGAAACTGTAGTTATGATTACAATAGTATCTTTATTTATAACTTCTTTTTCTACAGAAAGATTAGATTATACTTGTGCATTTATTGCTGTAGGTACTGCTATTGGTAATATTTTTTCAGCTTTTTATGCTTATGTTTTATACATACTTGATAAGAAAAATATGTTTGTTTTAGGAAATAGAAACTCAAATCAATATCCTTTTAATAAGATTTTTAGAATTTCTATTCCTATTGCCTTTAGTGCTTATATACAAACTATTTTAAAAGCTCTTGAGGATATACTTATTCCAAAATCTCTTAGACTATATGGTTCCTCAAGTTCTACTTCTTTATCCATATTTGGTATGGTTAAAGGAATGGCTATGCCACTACTAGCCTTTCCTTCTATATTTTTAGCATCATTCTCCACTCTCATAATTCCAGAGATTGCTGAGGCTAATGCTTTAAATAAAAATATTAGAGTTAACTACATAATTTCAAAAGTTATTAAATTCACTTTGATACTTGCAATTTTTGCTACAGGTTTGTTTATGTTTTTTTCAGATGAACTAGGAAGTATATTGTTTAATAGTAGTGAAGTTTCTGTGTTGCTTAAAGTATTAGCTCCTTTAATTCCCTTTATGTATTTAGATAAAATCGTAGATGGAAGTTTAAATGCTTTGGATATGCAAGTTACTACTTTAAAAATTAATATTATAGATATGTTTGTAAGAATTTCAGCTATTTCAATATTAATTCCTAGATATGGAATTAAAGGTTTTATCTTGGTTCTATTTCTTAGTACTACTTTAAACACATCACTTGGTTTATATAAAATACTTAAAGTAACAAAACTTCACTTTAAAATATTTGACTGGATTATAAAACCCACTTTATCCGTAATATTATCTAGTTATGCTACAAAAATAGTTCTTTATTGTTTTCATATTAAAAGTATATTAGTTATTAGCATTTTATTAAATTTATTTTTATATTTTATAATGTTAATTTTATTTAAAGCTTTAAATAAAAAAGACCTTCAATGGTTTATTAATGGATTAAAAAAAGATGTTAAGACTGGAGAGTGGGACTCTTTAGGACTTTATAAACAAATTTAAACTAAAAAATTTGCTTCCCTTAAGCCACTGCGTGGGCGCTTCACTTCATGTTGCCAACACCCGTTGCTCAAATTAATCGATTGAAATTTATAATTTATCCAAAAACCAAATAAATTATAAATTACTTCAATATAAAAAATGAGTTCGCACATATTATGCAAACTCATTTTTTTATTGTATATTGTACAAAAAGTTAACTATCTTCTTTGCTGACATATCTATTTGTTCATCTTCACTAATTAAAGCTTCACCATCTCCACTATATAAGCCATAACTACCAAATTGAGAGTGATTTGCTCCTTCTATTTCAACATAATTTGTGTCAGTTGGTAATTTATCCTTAGAGTTAATTAATTTATTATAATCTATAACATCATCTTTACTACCAGAAATTGATAATACTTCTATTCCTAAATCGCTTATATTATCCGTTGGATATGATGAAATTAATATAACTCCATCAACATTTTTATTATTTAGAGCATATTTACAAGCAACTGATCCACCTAAAGAATCACCACCAATAACCCAGTTTTCTATATTGTCATTGTTTTTAATAATTTCTGTAGCTTTATCTTTACCAAAAGAAGAATAATCAAATGGCATATCTACTAATACAACTTCATATCCATAGGATGCTATTTTCTTTCCTAATTTAGCATAAGAAGATACATCGACTCTTTCTCCTGGATAAAAAATAAACCCTTTTACTGCATTAATACTATTAGGTGTGAAATATATATTTTTATCTTTAATAGTTACTTTAACATCAGAATCACTTTCTAGATAAGATAATGAATTTGATTCTAATTTATAACCATTGCTTAACCATATGAAAAAACCTGCTACAAATAAAACTATAACAACTAAAAGAGTCATTATTCCTTTTTTTAATTTCTTGGAATCTGCTTCTTTTTTTATCTGTTTCTTCTTGTCTAAATTGTCTCCTTCATTGTAAAGCAAAGGTTTCTCTAATTCCATTGTTATACTAAAAGTGTCATACTGATCTTCACTTGTTGACTTTGCTTTCCTTTTTTTCATATTCTACCTCCAAATTTCTTTATTACTATACTATTTTAACATATATACCTTATCATTTCATCTCATTAAATCTGTCAATATTTTTACAAAACATATTTAAATATAAAAAATATAGGATAAAATTATATATTTATCCTATATTTAATCATATTTAATTATTTTCTTGATTCTTTAAAAATACTCTGCCTTCTTCTTCTATAGGTTCTTCTTTATAAATATAATCTTCTTCCTCTTCACTATATTCATATTCTTCATAATCGTTATATAAAATTTCTTCATCTACAACATCTTCATTGTTCATATCTTCAATAGTATTAGATAATTTGTCTATTTCTTCTGTCTTTATTTTATTACCACAACATCCGCAATAATTTGATTCTATATCATTTTTTTCATTACAGCTGTTACATATTATATATGCATCTTCCTCCGTTACTAAGTTATTTCCACATTGAGGACAAAACTTTTCATTTTTATAAGCTAAATATCCACATTCACAAGTAATTCTATCGTTATGTTTTTCAAGATTTTTTAGTCTCATAAAATCACTATAAATACTAATATCAAGATTTTTTATATCTTCACACATATGATTAAAATCATCATCTTCTATCTCATTTTTTCTTATTTTATGAAAAGTCATCATACCTATTTCTAATAAAATTTGCGCTTTTCTATCTTCTAATTCACTTATATTCTTTTTTATTTTTAATCTTTCAGATTCTTTTTGAATATTAGATAATTTTATATCTTTCATTTTTCTCCTCCAAGTTAATTAAATATATTTAATTTAAATCCTATTAACGTCATTGTAAAACTATATACAAAAGATGCAATCATCCCTATTATAATATTGAATCCCATATTAATGGAAGTTAAAATACTTGTAATTGATGTTATATCTTCACTTACATATAATATTGTAAATAAGCCTACAATTCCCATAGCTACTGCATATAGTATACTAAAAATCAACACAGGCTTTATACCTTGATTTTTATATTTACTTTCCAATTTACAGCCTAGAATAATAAAAATCAATGCTGATATTGCAATTAATGCTCCTAATATAAGTAATACATCAAAAGATGCATTTGAACCTATTAATGTGTTTATAGATAAACTTCCATTACCTATGTTTATAGGTATTAAATTTGCAAAAGCCCACATATATATACCTAATTGACTTAAAACAACTACTATATTTGATTGATTTATATAAGATGTAAGACCCATTTGCCCTAAATAATTTACTTTTGACAAATATATTATAACTAGTATTACTAAAGTCAATATATATCCCATTCCTAATACCTTAGGAACTATTTTTAATATACCAATATATAAATTATCCTTAACATATTCTTTTTTTAGTCCTATAAGCAAAATACTTATAAAACCTATTAAGAATCCCTTTATTAAAATACTAGATATGGTGAATCCATAGTTTACACTATAACCATATTCTCCAAATCCAGAAGATAAGTTAAGTTGAGTTTGTGATATCTTAGCTAATATACATAAAATAAATGTATATATAACTCCTACTGCAATAGAATTTTTAATATGATTCCCCATAGATATATTATCATTTTTCAAACAGACTTTATATCCTATTATTAAAGAAATCACCGGTAATATTAATAATATAAATAAGCCTAAGTTAATATTTGATACACTACTGCTATTCATCATGGAGGACACAAATACGTCTAATGTACCTAAATTACTAAACATTAATATATGTAGTGGATTTATAAATTCACCAACTTGTCCACTTGACCCTATTAATGTAATTTTAATTATAAATGAAAATATAAGTAAAACTACTAATGACAATAATGATGTCATAAAACATTTTCTTAAATTAAAGCTAGATAAAATGTCTTTATAATTAAAGTCTTTCACATTATTGCTTTTAATGCTTATTTTTTTATGCTTTACTTTCTCTAAATTCTCTCCACAATAGTTACAATATATGTTTTTAATATCCATTTTGTTACCACATTTTCCACAATATGAATCTTTTGCTTTTTCTATAGTGAATGAGTTTCTATTTATATTACAATTCATGCTACCATCTACTATTGAATAATTGCTTAACTTTTCAATGCTATCATTAATATTTTCTTCATTATTCATTATTCTATCTCCCTTCAGTCTTCATTGCTTATAAGATTCCCTTATTATCTAAATGAATTATACCAAAGTTTTCTTAATTGTACCTTAATTGAATATTATTTATTTATTAAAATATAGTTTTTCATGAATATTCTTAAGTTACATTGTTTATATTCTGAATTTTCTATATCATTATTGTATATACTTATATTTTAAAGGAGATGATATTGTGTACGAATTAATTCAAGTAGATGAAAAAACATATTATATAAATTGCCCTGCAAAAATTGGTATTTATAAACTTAATGATAGTGATGTATGTTTAATAGATAGTGGTAATGACAAAGATGCGGGTAGAAAAATAAATAAAATCTTAAATACAAATCATTGGAATCTGAAAATAATAATAAATACCCATTCCAACGGTGATCATATTGGCGGAAATAATTTTCTTCAGAAAAAAACAGATTGTAAAATTATCTCTACTGATATAGAAAATACATTTACTACCTATCCAATTTTAGAACCATCATTTTTATATGGAGGATATCCTAATAAAGATTTACGAAATAAATTTTTAATGGCAAATCCTAGTACTACAACTGGCTCTGTACAAAATGATTTACCAGATGGGCTTGAATATATTAAACTTCCAGGTCACTTTTTCGATATGATTGGCATAAAAACTGATACTAATGTATATTTCTTAGCTGATTGTCTCTTTGGAGAAAACATTATAAACAAATACCACCTATCTTTTGTATATGACGTTAAAGAATATTTAAATACCTTAGATATGATACAAACTTTAGAAGGGAAATTATTTATTCCTGCTCATTCTGAGCCCTGTGAAGATATAAAATACTTGGCTGAAGCAAATAAAGAAAAAGTTTATGAAATAATTAATAAAATTTTAGAAATCTGCAAGTATAGTCTTTCCTTTGAGGATATACTACAAAGAATATTTACATACTATGATTTAAAAATGGATTTTAACCAATACGTATTAATCGGAAGTGCTGTTCGTTCTTATTTATCTTATTTATATGATGAAGATAAATTACAAATAGAATTTAATAATAACAAATTAATTTGGAAAACAGTTACTCAATAATAATTATAATTTCATAAAAATTAGATAAGTACGCCCTTAAACAGAGTGCTCTTATCTAATTTTTAATATTATTTTTCATTTATAAAACTTATTAATTCATCATAGCATTCCTTTGCATCTTCATATCCTTGATTATAAAGCTCTCTTAATTTTTCTTTATCTTTTTCTAATCTACTTATTTTTAAAGGTTTATTAGGTTGAATAACAAAAACATTATTATTTTTCTTTTCTTCCTCAATAAAATCTAATGTATCATTATACACTTTATATCTATTTTCTATACTTTTAATTAAGTTTGGATATTTTTTATATTTTATTTTAAATAAAGTTATTAAATTACTTTTAGCTTTTTTATAATTTTTATCTCTAGTTAATATAACAACATTCTTATTATGTCCATCTTTAATTGATTTTTTTATTGGAATAGAATCAGATATACCTCCATCTAAATATTTCTTACCATTAATTTCTACAATTCTAGAAAGGAGAGGCAATGAACTAGATGCTCTAACTGCAATAATATCTTTCTTCATATCATTTATTTTTATATACTCCGCCTTACCTGTACCACAGTTTGTAACTACTGAATAGAAATTACATTTGGAATTATTATATGTTTCATAATCAAATAATTCTAATTCATTTGGAATTAAATTATATACAAAATCCGCTCCAAACATATCTCCTGTTTTTATTAAACTATTCACACTACAATACCTTTTATCGTTTAAATAATCTAAATTTACCTTTGCAGATCTTCCCTTTTGTTTAGAAAAATAACTGGATGCATGACATGCTCCAGCTGATACTGCATAACAATGTGTAAAATATAAATCTTTCTCCATAAAATAATCTAATACCCCTGCAGTGTATATGCCTCTCATACCACCACCTTCTAATATAAGTCCTGTTTCTATCATTTCCCCTTCTCCTTCTATTTCTTTATAGCATAAATATAGTACTTTTATTATATCTAGTCAATTTTTCTTAAAATATTAATTTCTAACATTATAAACATTTAAAAGCCCATATCTTGTATTTCTATTAATTGATTTGTTTGACTCTATTTTTCTAGATGAGCTTAAAAGTAATTCTTTTAATTTATTACCATATAAAAGTTCATCATTTTTGTTTACTATACCCCATTGTTGAATCAATGAGCATACTCCAGTTACATAAGCAGCAGATATACTTGTTCCACTATAAGTATTTCTATTATCATCTAAAAATTCACATACTATACTTTCTCCTGGAGCTAATATATCTGGTTTTTCTAAACCTATATGCTTATCACCTTCACCAGAAAACAAAGATTCTTCGTCACTTTTAGGATTATAGCTACCTACTGAAATTACTCTCTCAGCTGTTGATGGAGATGTTAGTGTAAGGTTAGTAGAAGGATTTACAAATCGAGTACTATTGCTTAATTCCGCAATAGAATTCATATAAATATCTATATTACCCTTCACCTTATCTAAAGGCTCTATTACCAATTTCCAAATTCCTGATTCAATTATATTATCTCCTATTAATTGTATATTTATATTTTCATCATAAAATCCTCTTACTTTTGTGCTTCCCATTTTATTTTTTACTATTTTATTATTTAAAGATATTGAGTTGGTTCTAATTTTTAATGGGCTAATTAAATAAGCTTTATAGGTTCCATTAACATAATTCCATATATCTAGATTTAATGATTTTTCATTTTCACCTACTTCAAATTTTATAATTTTCTTATGTTCCTCAATATCTACACTTTTATGTCTAGATCTATGTTTTTCGTTTCCAGCAGATATTACTATATTTGTTTTCCATAACAAACATAAATCATCTATATATTCTTCAAACAAAGTATTTCCCCTATGACTAGTCTCAGTACTTCCATAACTTAAATTAATAGTTACAGGCATATTGAGTTCTAAGGCTTTAGCTAAAATAAATTTCATTCCTCGTATAACTGCTATACTTGTGGCTGCATTATCTTTTCTATTTCTTCCTATCTTTACTACTATTAACTTTGCTTTATTTGCTATAAAAGCACAGGTTCCACATACAATAGTTCCATGATTACTTAACTCTGATATTGCTATATTATTTTTATTTCTTATGGCATTATTAATTTCTACATTATCATATACCCTGCCATAATGATATTTATTATCTATACTATTAATTGTTTGGTCCCAATAATATAGTATTTTAGAATTATTTTCATCATCTTTAAATACAGGAAGAGTATAATCAATACCAGAATCTATCACCCCTATAATAGTACCTCTTCCCGTTAAATTACTTCTATTTTTAAAATTACTAATACCTGTATTTAAAAAACCATCTACATCTTGAGGCTTTAAAATAAAAGGCTTTTCTATTTTTTCTATTTCATTATATTTTGATAAATTGTCTAAATCATATTTATCCGTATAACTTACAATGGCATAAATAGGACTTAAAAGCTCAATTTCTATTCTTAAATCTTTTTTTATTTTTAAAATATCCCCATTATATTTTACAATGACCTCGTTATCTATGATAACCACCTCCAAATATGAAGTATAAAAATTCTTCTATAATATATATATACATATTTTTTAATTTATTGTATTAAAAAAGTACTTTTAACAATAAATATTGCTAAAAGTACTTTTATGATTCTATATATTTTTTAGAATTCAGCGTTTTTAGGCGTTCTTGGGAATGGTACAACATCTCTTATGTTTGATACGCCTGTTAAGTACATTATCATTCTTTCAAATCCAAGACCAAATCCTGAATGAGTAGCCGTACCGAATTTTCTAAGTTCTAAGTACCACCAGTAATCTTCTTTATTTAATCCGAATTCTTCTATTCTTTCTAATAATACATCTTCTCTTTCTTCCCTTTGAGATCCACCGATGATTTCTCCAACACCTGGAACTAACAAGTCCATAGCTCTAACTGTTTTACCATCTTCGTTTAATCTCATATAGAATGCTTTTATATCCTTTGGATAATCAGTTACAAATACTGGAGCTTTATATATTTGTTCTGTTAAATATCTTTCATGCTCAGTTTGTAAATCAATACCCCATTCAACTGGGTATTCAAATTCTGCTCCTGACTCAAGTAATAATTCTACTGCTTTAGTATATGTTATTTTATTAAAATCAGAGTTTACTAAATTAGTTAATCTTTCTAATAATCCTTTATCTACAAAACTATTGAAAAATTCTATTTCTTCTGGACAGTTCTCTAATACATAATTAATTATGTATTTAACCATATCCTCTGCAAGTTCCATGTTATCTTCTAAGTCAGCGAACACTATTTCTGGTTCTATCATCCAGAATTCAGAAGCATGTCTACCTGTATATGAATTTTCAGCTCTGAATGTAGGTCCAAATGTATAAACATTTCTAAATGCTAAAGCCATTATTTCTGCATTTAATTGTCCTGAAACTGTTAAGTTAGCTTCTTTTCCAAAGAAATCTTGTGAGTAATCTATTTTGCCATCTTCAGTTTTTGGTACATTATCTAAATCTAATGTAGTTATTCTGAACATTTCTCCTGCACCTTCACAGTCACTTCCTGTTATAATTGGTGAATGTGAGTATACAAAGTTTCTTTCTTGGAAGAATTTATGTACAGCATAGGCTGCTACACTTCTAACTCTAAATACGGCTGAGAACATATTACTTCTTGGTCTTAAGTGAGCTATTGTTCTTAAATATTCTACTGTATGTCTTTTCTTTTGTAGAGGATATGAGCTATCTGATTCACCTTCTACAGTTATTTTAGTAGCATGAATTTCAACTGGTTGTTTAGCACCTTCAGTTGATACTAATTTACCTTCTACTAATATAGATGAACTTATTGGTAACTTACCTATTTCTTTGAAGTTTTCTAATTTTTCATCTAAAACAATTTGCATGTTTTTGAAGAATGAACCATCATTTAATTCTATGAACCCAAAGTTCTTAGATACTCTTGATGTTCTTATCCATCCTGCAACTCTTACATCTCTGTCTATGTATTGTTCTTTATTTCTGTAAAGGTCTTTAATTTCTAAAAAGTTCTTTTGCATAAATTTACCTCCTATGAAATATTTTGTGTTATTACCACAAAAATATTCTTTGTAATTATTATATATTAATTAAAATTTGTTAAAAGGAATATTTAAATAAAACATTTTTTATTTTTATTGACTTAAATCTTCCTATTTATACAGCATACTAAAAACTTCATAGTACGCTTTTTAATATAAATTTATAAAATTATATTAAAAAAAGCCCTTCATCCTATATCTATAGGACGAAAGGCTAGACTTCCGCGGTACCACCTAATTTAACTTTTGTAAAAGTTCAACTTTATTAATATACTAATATATATTACCAATCTGATAACGGTTTGGCTCCGACTAAATCTACTCTCTAATAAGATTTCGGTTAGTAACTCTAGGATGTTCTTCGTTATATACTTTGTACTGGACTCTCACCATAACCAGCTCGCTTAGACTCAATATTATAATTACTCTTCCCTTCACAGCATTTTTTTAATTTTATTATAATAATTAAATGATATATCAACAATTAATTAATGTCAATATATATTATAATTATTTTAATAAAATAGGTGGTGTAATGTACTGTGCCCCAATTGTTAGACTAAAATCTAACTTTTGAGTCCCAGTACATTACTCCCTATTTTTACAATCTTTAAGTCTGACTACCATTATCTACCCAATCTTTAGCTTCTAATACACTTTCTAAAGACGGTATTGTAACATTGCTTTCTGGCATAACTTCTGCAGCATCAGCAAATGCAGCTGTGTAAGCATTATTTACTGGTGTAGTTGAATATAAACGTTCATTTTCTTTTCCACTTAGTTGTCTGTTTACTCCATGATTAGTATCTTTTCCTGCGTTTATCAAGTAAAACCTCCTTTGTTCATTTATTACTATTATTTTTCACTAAATTTCTATAAAAATTCATAATAATGATTTATTTAATTAAAGTTTATTTGCAATGGCATCTATAGTTTCCTTTAAATTTAATACACCAAATCCTTGAGAATCATTAGGATAAGTATATATAGAACTTTTTGTTGCTCCCAGCATTAAATATGTCTTTAATACATTTGTAAATAGTGATTTTTTTTGATAAGGACCTTGTTGACCTATATATTCCATAATTAATGCTAATACTCCACAAGTTAAGGAACTGCTAACACCTGTACCTGTTGATTGTATATAACTTTGATTTACAAAAGGTGATATAATATCTACTCCAGGTGCTACTATATCTGGTTTTACTGTTATTTTCGCTCTTATAGGTCCTTTTGATGATCCTATCCACATGCTATTTGTTTTATCATTAAAGGTTCCTACTGTTATTACATTTTCTGTTGCTCCGTACAGAGTTATTGTTGCAAAAGAGTTTGGATCTAAAAATCTAGTATTAGTTGGAGTTAAGTTTCCATTTGGAAGATATATATCAAACTGGCCATTAGTTATAAACTCTGGAGCTATTCTAAGAGTCCATATTCCTGGTTTTATATCATTAATTCTTATAGTTGCCTCCTCATTTCCTGATAACAACCATGGATAAAATAATTGTATTTTATAAGTTGAGTTTTCTAAATTAAATGTACCTGTATACATTTGTTCATCTGGTGAATATTTAACATTATAACTTAGTTCGCCAGCTGGAGATATTAACTCTATACTACTTCTACCTGGACCATTCGGACATATGGTAATAAGTAACGACTTCTGATTTCCAACTTCTATAATTACATCTATTGAATCTAAAGTATCCTTAAACAATCCTTCATAATGTATATTGGTATTGCCTTCATTTCCTGCACCACTAACTAATACCACACCTGTAGTAGTTAGGTATTCAAAAGTATCTAATAAATTAGTTAAAATTACAGATCTTGATCTTTCTCCTACTGTTAAATTAATTATAGTCAATTTATTTTCTCTCTTAGATACGTCGCAAACATATTTAATAGCGGCTAAAAAATCTGTATTTAAATAATTTATTTTTCCCTCTTCATAAGTATCTTCATATTGTTTTAGCTTTACTATTACAAGGTCACTCTCTGTTGCTACACCTCTATATGAATGATTCATACTACCGTTACCTGCAGCTATTCCTGCTGCAATAGTTCCTGTTCCAATATTATCCTTAGTTAACTCATGATTCTTATCAAGTATTGCTCTATTCAAATCCTCTCGAGTAAATTCACTACCAAATACAGCACCTTTAGGTGGTGGATTAGTATTTCCTTCCTGGTCCCAAATTGATACAATCTTACTAGTATTATCTTTATTAATAAAATCTGGGTGTAAGTAATCTATTCCAGAATCTATTATTGCAATTAATACACCCTCCCCATCTACAGTTATAAATGGATTATTTTCTATATATTGGACTCCAGATGCACTAGCTACTGTCTCTCCTCCCACTAGTCCCTCCCCTATTTGTATCAATGAACTCATTGCATTAGCATCTTGCCACCATGTTATTTCTTCTATTTTATCAAAAATATTTACATCAAAACTATCTTCAATATATGCTACTACTAATTGATTATTTAATATCATATATTTTTCAATTCCATTAGTAGTCAATCCTTTTTCAATATCGCCCTTATAAATTATAGAATAAGATTTTTCCATTGTAATTCTCCTATCTAAATACATCAAAAGTTCCCTTTAAATTTAATACTCCATATCCAGTACTATCATTTGGATATGATGTACCATCTATTCTTTTTGCTCCTGCACTAAATAAAGTTCTTATACTTTGAACAAAAGCTTTAGATGGATAGTTATGATCTACTAATATATATTGCATAAACATAGCCACACACCCTGCTGTATAACATGTAGATGGTGATGTACCTGTTATAGTTGCATAACCTCCTCCTGGGTATGGTCCAATTATATTTACACCTGGTGCAACTATATCAGGTTTTTGTAATCCAGATATAGTTGGTCCCCTAGATGACCCTTGCCATAAACCTCTATTAATACTGTCATATGCACCTACAGCTATATTATCATTGTAAGTAGCTGGATAATTTACTGTCATTAAAGGAATTGGATTTCTAAATTTTGTTTGTGGATCAAGAAATACTCTATTCGGTAAGTACATATTATAAATTCCATTAGTGATATAATCTCCTATTAATCTTATCTTCCATATTCCTTTTTTTACATTAAATAAGTTTACTATTGATTGCTGTTGTCCTGAGAAAGTTGTTGGGTATATATAAGTAATTGAATATGGTGTGCTTTCTAAATCAAATTTTCCAAATGTAATATTATAATCACTTACCTCTATAATTTTACTTTCTTCTCCTGTTGGGCTTACTATAACTACTTTAGCCGTGTCAGGTTTATTTATCCAAATTTGTATTTCAATATTTTCTTCTTCATTTGCTACCTCTAATTCAATTTCCTGTATATCTCCACTAAATAATATTTTTCCACTAGTATGTGTTTGTGTATTTCCCTCATCTCCAACTGCTGATACTAAACAAACTCCATTTCTAAAAAATGTTTTATATGGTGTAGTTCTAGTTGATAGACCTACCAAACTATTAGTTCCAACCACATAATTTATAACTATTGGCCTTTTCAATTCATAAGACTTTTCATATGCATATCTTTGACCTATATATTCCATAGCATTATTATAATAACCATTTATTTTATCCATTTTTACAACTATTAACTCTGTATCTTCTGCTACTCCTGCATACTCTGGGTTTACATTACCTAATCCTGCACAAATTCCTCCGAAGATAGTTCCATAACCTTCCTCATCCTTTGATAATTTCCCATCTTTTTTAGCTATAGCTTCATTTATTTGTTCCCTTGTATATTCGGTTCCAATATTATAACCCTTAGGTGGGTTTCCTTCTTTAGTTTGATCCCATAAATAAATTATTTTTGAAGTTCCATCTGGATATATAAAGTCCGGATGTAAGTAATCTATTCCAGATGCAACTATAGATATAACAACACCTTTTCCCGTTAATGAAAGGTTAGGATTGTTTTTGAAAAAATCAACTCCAATCTCTTCATTTGCATTTACACCATTCTTTGTGCTTTGATTAATAGTTCCTAGTATTGTTAGCCTTGTTAATGATTCTAATCTTGTTACTAACGGATTTGAAGAAATTCGTTCTATTAAATCTCTATTATTGTCATTTATATATACAATTCCATAGTCATCACTTAATTTATCAAATTCCACATCATATCCTAAATTTTTTATACTTTCTTCAAATCCTGGTTTAAATAATACATTTACTCCAGGTCTTATTCTTCCTTCTCTAAATAGGTGTAGACTTAATTTCCTTTTCATAAGTGATTGTGTATGTTTTCTTTTTTTTCTATATATATAATCCATCTCACTATTAATATCGATTAATTGGTCTAACTCTAGAGTTGATAAGTTTAAAAATCCATAGCCTTCTAAATTATTTGGGTAACTATAGCTACTACTTCTTCTTGCTGATTTTAAAAGAAGTGCCTTTAATTTTGCAGAATATAAAAATTCATCATTTCTATTTACTATTCCCCATTGTAAAAATAAAGCACATACTCCTGTTACATGAGGTGTAGCCATGCTAGTTCCACTTAATACACCTTCACTTCCACCTGGAAGATATGAGTTTATATCTTCTCCAGGTGATAAAATATCAGGTTTGAATACACATGATTTATAATCTCCTTCACCAGAAAAAATAGATATAATATCGCTTTTTGAATTGTAACTGCCAACAGTAATCACTCTACTTGCAGTCCCTGGTACAGTTACGGTACGCTCAGTAGTTGGTGTTAAAAATCTAGTGTCTTTACTAAGTCCTTCTGATGTTGGTAAATATATATTAATATTTCCATCTACTATTTTTGTTGGGGCAAATACTATTTTCCATATTCCAGGTGTTATTGTACTATTTGTAGTTAATTGAAATGTTACCCTCCTCTGAAGTGAGTAAGGTGCTATGGGATAAAAATATCCTTTTATCTTTGTGCTACCTATAGAGTTTTTTATTTCACCAGAAGTAAGTGAAATACTTTGTGTCTTTTGATTTGATGGGTTAACTAAATAAACATTAAAATCATCTGCAAAACTGGGCCATATATTAATATTTATCAATCTCTCATTCTCTCCTATTATAAGCTCAACTTCTTTAACTTTATTTGCAAGCTTAATTTGCTTATGTCCCCCCTTTGCCCTATTATTTCCTGCAGCTACTACTATGTTATTTTTCCAGAATAAGCACATATCATCTATATATTGCTCAAATAATGACAAACCTCTATGTGAACCTTCATTGCTTCCATAGCTCATGTTTATAGCAACTGGGCTCTTCAATTCTAAAGCTTTATCTAATATAAATTTTATTGCTCTCATAAATTCCGTACTTCTAGAGTAATAATCAGTTTGTCTATTTCCAACTCTAACTACTATTAAGCTGGCTTCATTTGCAATACCTGCAGAGATTCCAGCTACATGAGTACCATGTGTTGCCGTTATTGATATGGGTATATTCATTTCTCCATTTATCGCATTATTAATATCATCATTATTATATAAGGTTCCCTCTTTAAATCCGTCTGGTGGGTTTCCACTTATTGATTGATCCCAGTAATAAAGTATTTTTGATTTTCCATTTTTATCTTTGAAAATAGGTAATGTATAATCGATTCCCGAATCTATAAGTCCAAGTATGGTTCCTTTACCAGTTAAGCTAGTTCTATTTTTAAAGCTAGTAATACCTGTGCTAGAAAAACTCTGTGCATCTTGTGTCTCTAATATAAACGGTTTTTCTATATATTCTATCTCAGTATAATTTAATAGCTTATCAAATTCGGAAGAATCATCAGAAGATATTATTGCATAAATTGGACTTAAAATTTCTACACTCACATTTAATTCTTTCTCTAATTTCATAATATCTCCGTTATATTTAACTATTACTTCATAATCTATTTTAATCACCTCACTAAAATAAGAGTAATATCACCTTTAATTCTTTATTAATTATATTAATCAAACTTTATATTTATGATGATATCAAATATGACATAATTAAATAAATAAAATAGTTCAAAAAATAAAAGCCTTATGAATATAAGACTTTTACATGTTTATTAATGTGTATCTTCAATTTTTTTGCTTAATTTACCTAACATATTTTTTGAAAATTTAGAGATATCATTAGGAACACATTGGGACTCTGCTAATAAACAGTATATCTCTAAAGCTCTTTTATAATCTTTCTTTCCTGTATAAGCTTTATAAGCCTCTTCAGCTAATTCTTTAGATATAGTATTAATTCTTTCAGCTCTTCTTTTCAAAATAACACTCCCCTAAAACTACTTTTACTTAATATATATTAATATTAATCAGTAAATTATGAGTAGATTTAAAGTTATTATCTATCTGTGGATTCATCTAATCTTTTTGATATTCTGGTTGTTCCGGTTGTTCTGGCTCTTCAGGGTCCTCCGGTTTCTCTTCTGAGTCTGTATTTCCAATTATATTAATTATATTACTTGGATTTGATGAACCTTCTTCATTTCTTCCTTCAATATAAATATCAAAGTTAAATTCACCCACATCTTTATCAATATTTTGTACAATATTAATTTTCTTATTTTTTATAAAAGTTTCTTGTGTTACAGAAGTATATAGCTCAAATTCACTACTTCCAATTAAATTGTTTTTTATATATACATCATAATTAGTTGCTCCATTTAAAACATCCCATGAAACCTCAATATTTAATACATTATCATTCATTGAAAATCTAGAAAATAAATTAGTTATTATGTTATCTTTTATTGGTTCTTCTTTTACATTTATAGTTATAACTTGAATTTTCTTATTTTCTCCTACACCACAACTTATTGTTATCTTTTCCGAACCTTCTCTAATACCTATAATTCCACCATTTTTATTAATACTTACACACCTTTCAATAGGAAGCTTAACTTGTGAAAATTTATAGTTGATAACAGGTGGTTTTAAGTTTCCTGGAAAAGTAATAATTTTAGGTTTTAATTTTATATTTTGACCAATTGATATATTAAATGAGCTTTCAATTTCTATATCCTTAACTCTAGCAATTATATTATATCTTAGTGCCTCTACCTTATCTTTTGATTTTGCATATATAGTTGCATTTCCAACTCCTACTGCTTCTACTTTATTGTTATTCACTCTTAATACATTTTCATTTGAACTTTCATAAATTACATCATATGTATTATTGAATTCTTTATAATCTACTTCTACTGTACTAGAAAATTCACCTTTGTCTCCCACATATTTTAAATTTCCATCTAATGTGACATTTAAACTTTCTACGGTAGGATCTACTACTAATATAGTTGCCTTTTGCAATACTCTTGAATTTTTCATAAGGGCTATAGATGTATATCCTTTTTTTAACCCTTCTAAAATCACAGTATTGTCTTCTTTTTCGCTATTGTCTTTTATTTCAATTGTATCTGAATTATCCAGTATTCTAAATTTCACCTTAGGGTCCTTGGCATAACTAGGAATCTTTATATAATCTCCCGGTGATAAAATTACAGGTTCACCTAATTTAACTACGTATTTATCTATATCTTGAATATATTCTCCTTGAATAATTTTTATGTTCACTCCCTTTATCATAGGAGATATAACCCCAAATTTAAATATGTAATATTGGGCTACAAATATTAGAGGGATCAGTACAATTGCTAATATAGTTTTCTTTTTTTTATCAATTTTTCTCATCTCCACCCTCCTTTAAATACATCAAATCTAATAAGTACATTATGTACTTATTACAGTAAAAAATTCTTTATCTATTATTAATATTATCTATATTACATATAAATCCTTTATACAAAAAAACAAAAAATAATATTTAAATAGATACAATTATTTGAAAAATTATATCATTTTAATTTTTTTAATAAATGATATTTTAATTATTATATATCTATTTGCCTTATAACTCAATTATTATCATTATTTAATGTTTTTAAAACTAAACTTTTTCATATTTCTATTAAAATAGTATTTGTTTAACAATAAAAACTATTTATAATGATTATAAGTAGTTTTTTGTAGAAGGGAGAAAAAATGGGGAAGATTAAAATAAAACGTAGTTTTAAGCAATTTGTAAAAGATAAAAATATAGAAATATCAGTAAAGCGATATTTAATTGATGCTCTAAGTTATATGGCCTTAGGTCTATTTTCATCTTTACTTATTGGTACAATATTTAATACCTTGGGAGATAAGCTTAACATAAGTCTATTTACAGAAGTAATAAATCCTATGGCAAAACAAGTAACTGGGCCTGCAATTGCAGTGGCAATAGCTTACGGACTTCAAGCTCCTCCTCTTGTAATGTTTTCTTGTGCATTAGTTGGTGCCTGTGGAAATGAACTAGGAGGACCAGTAGGTGCTTTTGTTGCAACCATATTTGCAGTTGAATTTGGTAAACTTGTGTCCAAAGAAACTAAAGTAGATATATTAGTTACTCCTGCAGTTACTATTATCGTAGGTGTATTCATTGCTGAATTAGTAGGTCCCGCAGTATCTGCTTTTATGACTTCTTTCGGTAACTTAATAATGAAATCCACAGAGATGCAACCAATTTTAATGGGTTCTATTGTTGCTGTTTTAGTTGGTATAGCATTAACTCTACCAATTAGTAGTGCCGCCATATGTATTATGCTTAATCTTAGTGGATTAGCTGGTGGTGCTGCAACTGTTGGATGTTGTTGTCAAATGGTTGGATTTGCAGTTATGAC
The DNA here is from genome assembly GCA_036648085.1 of Terrisporobacter sp. Taxonomy (GTDB): domain Bacteria; phylum Bacillota; class Clostridia; order Peptostreptococcales; family Peptostreptococcaceae; genus Terrisporobacter. Next base: position 3,806 of record JAVXJA010000032.1, on the reverse strand, counting down.
TTATAAAGAAAATGGTGTTGGTGGATTATTTGCTCAAGGGATAGGTACCTCCATGTTGCAAATGTCTAATATAATTAAAAACTGGAAAATATGGATACCACCTACCTTTGCTTCTGCAATTATTGGACCTTTATCTACTACAATATTTAAAATGGAGAATATTCCTATTGGTTCTGGTATGGGAACTTGTGGTTTAGTTGGTCAAATCGGAACAATAACTGCTATGGAAGCTACTAATAAGGGTGGTTTTATGATGTGGGTAGGAATTTTACTTCTTAATTTTATATTACCTGCAATTATTACACTATTAATAGCTAAAATAATGAGAAGTAAAAACTTAATTAAACCAGGAGATTTAAAATTAGACATATAAAAAATAAGGCCGTATATTACGAGGCCACTGAAAAACCCATTATAAATTAATATTTTTCAGCAAAATCAAAAAAGATACCTAATAAATTTCTTAGGTATCTTTTTCTATGTAGTTATTGATATTACTCTCTATTTTTTATTATTTAATTGTAACTATTCAGTCGCTATTCGGTGAAAATAAAATTACTTTCGCCTAGTAGCGCTTTTTTTGAGGATAATAACGAACTTATCCAATGCTTTTTAGCTGTTGCGACATAAGACCTAGAAAATCCTGGCAACCTTTTGTAGTTCTAAAGCATCCTGAAACTTTAGTTTTAACTTTTATCATACGTACATCACGCTCAGCTTGATTGTTATCAAAAGGTACGTTAAAGTCCTTTGTAAATAGGAACACCGCTCCTTCATAACCTCTTTTATCTTCAACAGTAAGATAGGTATATTGACTATTAGATGCATTGTGTACCCATTTTGTTTTCTTATTAACTCTAGTTCCAGTTTCATCAAAGTTAACAATTGAAGAATTTATGGTTAGTTCCTTGATTTTAAATAGCCTATCGGCAAGGCTTACATTCACTAGGCTAAAGACCTAGTGGATTTACGCCTTAATTCTTTAAATTATACTTAAGGCACTTTTTCAGTGGCCTCGTATATTACAGCCTTATTTTTTTAGTACATTTTTAAGTAACCAGTCTATTGATCCTTTTGTACTTTTCCATAAATCTATTGATTCTTCACAATAATAGTTTGCTTCATCAAAAAGCGCAGGATTTATATAAACTCCAGACATTTGCATAAATGCAGTCCATTTGATTAATTTTAATGCTATATATTTATTACGATTTACAGCTTCTTTAAGAGTATCTTTAGCCATAAATTCGTTCTTGTTTTTATAGTAGTATAGTACTTTACTATATAACCACATTGAAGATTTATCTTCTTTATATCTTAAAAACAACTCATTTATTTCTTTTCTATCGTTCTTCTTAATAAGTATATTTACTAATTTATATCTTATTCCTTGATGATCTAATGGGTTTAAGTTTAATAATAATTCATATATTCTTGTAGCCGCCTCATAGTCCTTGTTTAATAAACAAGTATTTCCTAGGTCTTGTAATGCTATCATATATGGTCTAGTTACTTCATCTTCCCAATATACAACTTCTTTTTTATCGACTATCATGTCTACTGCTACTTTTATAGCTTGCTCGAAGTAATCAGCTTTTTCTTGGTAATCATCACTTGCATGTCCTAATGTCATGAAGTTTTGATACATAGCTTCTTTTTCGTCCTTTACTTCTACAGCAGTAACTGCTACTTCTTCTTTAACTTCTACTTTTTTCGTCGATTCTTCAGTGGAAGATATTATAACTCTTTCATCATTTTCAACTATGTTTAAGATTTCTTTAACTGAGTCAGCTTTATTTTTTATCGTTCCTGCTGAAACTCCAGCTTTTTGAGAAAAATCTTTTTTTGTCATGTACATAGGATGTTTTTTTCCGAACACACCGTTCACATCTAATACTGCACTTAATATTGAAGCAGCCCATATGTCTGTTCTTGAAGTACTTAATATATCTTTATTAGTCTCTTCTAATTTCTCTAATATTTCTATACTTTTATTTTTAAATTCTTCATTTAAGTTTTCGTTTGAGAAATCAATTATTATTTGTTCTATTTCTGATTTCGTATTACTCATTTAATTCCTCCATAATTACATTAAAAATCACACTAGTTACTATTATATCATTTTTTTTTTAAATGTATATTCAAACTTTTAAATACTTTAATATGTAACTATAAAATTTTAACATATTTAAATTATTTTTCATAGTTATAAAAAAATCTAGGACAATCCTAGAGTTTTGTTTTACTCATTTATAACTACAGCTATAAACTCTAAATCCTCATCACCAATATTTTCGATGAAATGCTTATTGCCATCTGCTGTATATATTACATCCCCAACATTAACTTCTATTATTTCATAATTGTCAAGTACTTGACCTTTCCCTTTTAATATATAATAAACCTCAAAATCTTCAACATGATCATGCATCCCAATTGAATTGCCAACTGGTATACTTATCTTAGCAAATAATTTAGCTTGTCCTTTTAAATACTTAGGATCTACTAAAACTTCTCTTTTGCAATTACCTTTTCCATTTTTTAAATTACCTTCTTCTATTTTTAATTGCTCTTTTTTAAGTATCATATAATTTGTTCCCTCCCTCATTCTAGTAATATAATCATAGCAAAATGCATTGATTTTATCAATTTATAAAAGCCACTTTCATTAAAAAGTGGCCTTTCATTACATATTTACTTTTACTTTATACTTTTCTTGAGCATTTTTCAAAATATTACTTTGTTTATCACTACTTAAACTTTTTATTAAAGATTCTTTTAAATCATCAAATTTGCTATACTGTTCTCCTGTTTTTTTTATTATGTGATATCCATAAGATGTTTCTACTACTTTGGGATATATCTCTCCAACTTTTAATGAGAATGCTGCTTCATCAAAGTCATCTTCCATTTCTCCTTCACTGAAAAATCCTAGGTCACCACCATTACTTGATGTATATGTATCATCTGAATTTTCTAATGCTAAATCTTCAAAACTATCACCTGCTAATGCTTTTTTAAGAACTTTTTCTACTAATTCTTTATTTTCTTTTTTCTTATCATCACTTATTTCTTTATCGTTATCATCATAATTACTAATTAAAATATGAGATGCACTTATTTCTTTAAAGTCTTCTTTATTTTTATTATAGTAATTTTCAGCTTCTTTTTCAGTTACTTCACTATTTTCTGTTAAGTACTTTGTAGCTATCATTTCTTTCTTTAAATGTTTCTTTACATAATCTTTACTTAAATCAAACTTCTTCAAAAACTCATCTTCACTCATGTTATAAGTTGATGCTATAGAACCCATAGTCGTGTCATAATTGCTATCAGCCTCATCATCAGTTACAGTAAGCTTTTCATCTTTAGCAGCTTGATACAAAACTTCTAAATTTGTCATATAGTTAATTGTATTTGTTTCATAAGTTTCAATTTCTTCATTTGATAATTTCTTTAATCCTTGATAATAATATAATGGCTCCATTCTCTTGTTAAAATCATCACCTGTAATTTTAGTATCTCCTACTGTAGCTATTACTTGTGACTTTGAATATGATTTATGGGTAGCTGGAAGACTTCTTCCTATTTCTTTTCCTCCATAGAAACCAACTCCTAAGGATACTATTATAGCTAAAATAAGTGGTAATACTTTCTTTATTTTTATGTAGTTTTTACCCTGTTCTACTTTTACCTTTTCATCGTCTATTATTTTTTCACCTTTTATTTTATTCTCTTCTAGTAAATCATTTATATCTTTATTATTTTCATTTTCATTATTCTTTTGAGACATTTTATTCCTCCTT
>JAVXJA010000031.1:25099-33368 GCA_036648085.1 Terrisporobacter sp. | reverse complement strand
ATTAGACATATTGACCAAGAAGCCGACAAGTCTTTAGCTTGTTGGTAGTTCACAACTACAATAAATATCACAATAACTTAAATTGAGATATTTATAACGCCAAAATTCGTAGTAAGTAAAGTCATTGATATGACTTTACTATTATACCCGGCAGGTTGTGCGAAAAGTACCTTAGAATCTATAGAAACTTACGTAGAAGAAGATAGCGAAGTTTTAAGGATATTAAACCTAAATATAGAGTTATAAGTGATTTTAGAAAAGATAACATAGATGCGCTAGAACAGTTATTTAATAACTTTGTTTCTTATTGTATAGATTTAGGTTTATACGGAAAAGAATTGGTTGCTATTGATGGAATTAAAATAGAAGCATCAGCTTCAAAAAGAAAACATTATAGTAGAAATAAAAGATAATGCACTACATGTTATTAATTGCTAAATTACACCCTTTTATGTCGAAAATATATATTGTATAATATTTATACACCGAATTTAAGGAGGGACAACTAAAATGGTTGTAGGAACATTAATAATATTATTTGGAATATATAAACTTGTAAAAGGTGGAAGTACTCTTCTTTCACTTGGAATAATTGGATTTGGAATACTTTTTATTTACTCATACTTCCGAGTTCAAAAAGACAAAGAGGCATCGAACACTGATAGAAGTACTATCATACTTGATGAAATCCAAGGAGCTGACAATATAGACATTAACTTAAGTAAGTATAGTGAAGAAAGTCAATTAATAGTACTTAAGAATAAAACAATCTGTATAGGACATGACAATTTTGAAATAAAAAAATTCATAAACTTTGATTCTATTATGAAATTAGAAGTGAAGATTAATAATGCAACTATAGGAAGTTATCGTGAAAGCTCTAATAATATAGTGAGAGAAATTATTGATTCAATAACTGTATATATTCACACACAGGAATTAACAGAGGAGCTAGTTTTTAAATTAGATACACATGACGCTAAAGAGACTCAGGAAAAATATAGGGAAATAGAAAAAGGATTAAAAAGATTTCAAGTAATTCTTGGTGATAATGGTGACGTTGAAAATACTAATAGCACTGACACTAAGTCTATACCAGAACAAATAAAAGAATATAAAGAGTTATTAGATATAAATGCAATAACTGAAGAAGAATTCGAAACAAAAAAGAAAGAACTTTTAAAGAATTAAGGCGTAAATCCACTAGGTCTTTAGCATATAAATACCAACTTTCTTGATAAAATGAAATATTAAAGTGTTAACATAGCCTCTATAAATATAGAAATTAATATATTTGTAGAGGCTAAAACTTTTATATAATAAAAATACCAAAGCATCACGTAGCAAACTTTTTTGACATGACATAACATAACATTAAAGAAGAAAGAGAAGCAATTAGAGTTAAAAATACACATAATGGAGGGGTACTATTTGAGTAAATATTTAAGTATATTATCAAAGATGATACAGCAAGAAACCATATCTTATGAAAATGATAAAGAGGTTACAAAGTTTTTAGAATTTCATCAAATTTTAGAAGAAAAATTCCCCAAAATACATAAAAGCTTAGAAAAAATAAATTTAGACGGAAGCTTGTTATTCAAGTGGCAACCAGCATCTAAACCTAAAAACTCATTATTACTTATGAACCACATGGATACAGCGCCAATTACTGGGGAGTGGGAATGTGATGGTTTAAGTGGAGAAATCAAAGACAATTACATGTACGGAAGAGGAACCCTTGATACAAAAGGACCTTTGTTTGCCATGTTAATGGCAGTAGAAGAATTATTAGAAGAAGGATTTGAACCTAATTTTAATATATATTTAGCATCTTCACGAAATGAAGAAATTGCTGGTGATGGAGCTATTAAAATTAGAGAACATTTAATAAAAGAAAATGTAAAATTAGAAACTGTTTTAGATGAAGGGGGTGCCATTCTTGATAAGCCAATGCCTTATGTAAAAAGACCTATAGCAATGGTAGGTATATCTGAAAAAGGACATATTATTTTGCAAATTAAAGAAATTAATAATCTTGCAGAAAGCAACATCTCTTTAAGTGAAAAAATAGAATTAATAAAAAAACATATTGAAAGCCAATATATTCTAAAAGGCAAAGTATCAAAAGATGTAGAACAAATGCTTAGAGGCGTGGGCAAAGAAATGCCATTTCCTATTGACTTAGTATTAAAAAAATCTAAAAAGATAGAGCCAATGATTTTAAAAGTTTTACCTAAAGTTAGTGAAGAAGCCAAAAGCATAGTAAAAAGTACAATTAACTTTAGAGAAGATAAGATAGTAATAAAACTTTCAAAACATGATGATGTTAATTACATTTTAAACTCATTAAAATCTATTTTCAAAAAATACGATTTAGAATTAGAAGTATTAAACCAAAGTGAGGCTTCAAATATTACAGATATAAATAGCAAAGGATATAAGATAATAGAAAAAACCATTGATTCTGTATTTGAAAATGTAGGGACTTCTCCTTATCTTATGATGGCAGGTACTGATTCTAGACATTTCAAAGATGTATGTGACTGCATATTAAGATTTGCACCACTTGATATGAAGATAGAAGATTTAAATAGAGTTCACAATATAAATGAAAGAATAAATATTAATACTATTAGCAATATGGTTAATTTTTATAAGGAATATATAAAGCTATACAATTAATAGGTGATTCAAATAAGGTTCATAATATTATGTATGCTATTTGGGATGCTTATGAATTAGCGAGAAATATATAAGATATGTAATAACGTAGAAAAAGGGTGATAGCACAAAATAAGTGTATCACCCTTTTTTATATAAAAAACTACAATAGTATATAAGGTACACTATTTGATTATATATTGTATACAATATTATATAAAACCTACTGTATAAGTATATATTGTATACAATAAATTATAAAAAATGTAGGAAAACATTTGACAAGGCTATAAAAAATACATACAATATAATTAAAGAACATTAGTTTAATGAATGAACTAAATAAAAAAATAATAAGTATTACTAAAAATATATAAGGAGAAATCCATGAAAATAGAAGAAAATTACTTTGGATTAGTTGATGATAAAACAGTTTTCACCTATAGTATGAGCAATAATAATGGAATAAAAGCAGTATTAACTAATTACGGAGCAACATTAGTTAATCTTTATATTCCTTGCAAAAATAAAAAAATTGATGTTGTACTTGGTTATGATAATTTAGAAAATTATATGATAAATCCTAAATTTTTTGGAGCAACAATAGGACCTAATTGTAATCGTATAAGTAAAGGTGAAATTAGTTTAGGCAATAAACAATATAACTTAGAACAAAATGATAATGAAAATAACTTACATAGTGGCGAGAAAGGATTTCACAATGTGATCTGGGATGTATCTATAAATGAAGATGAAAACTATGTGGAGTTTTATCACTATAATTTAGATGAAGAGCAAGGTTTTCCAGGAAATTCAAAAATAAAAGTTAAATATAAATTGACGGAGAAAAATGAATTAGTAATATCATATGAAGGTTTAAGTGACAAGGATACTATTATGAATTTAACTAATCATACCTACTTCAATTTATCAGGTCACAGTAATAAAGATGCAACTAATCAAGAATTATGGTTGAAGTCAAAGTACTTTACTCCAGTAAAAGATAGTAAATCAATACCCACAGGGGAAATAAAATCAGTAAAAGATACGCCTATGGATTTTACAACTACAAAGAAAATTAAATCTCAAATTAATGAAAAATATGGACAACTAGAGTTTTGTGGTGGATATGACCATAACTTTATAATAGATAAAGAAAAAGAAGGTATAGAGAAAATAGCAAAACTTTCTGATGAAAATACAAATATAACTATGGAAGTGTACTCAGATACACCAGGAGTACAGTTTTATACAGGAAACTTTATAAGTGGAGGTCCTGTTGGAAAAGAAAACATAGTATATGAAGACAGATGTGGGGTTTGTTTAGAAACTCAGTTTTTCCCAAACTCAATTAACATTAAAAACTTTAAATCACCTATTTTAAAAGCTGGTGATAAATATGAAAGTATGACCATATATAAGTTTGTTTATTAAATTGATAATAATATATAAATTTTCTTGGTAAATAACTAGAGATAATAGTAGGCTAGTAAAAAGTTATTTTATATTTATTAATACTATAAATATGAGCCTATTTTTATAAATATCAAAATTTTGGAGGAATAAAAATGAAAAAATTTATGGGAAAAGTATTAGCATTATCTATGAGTATAATGATGGTATTATCGCTTACTGCATGCTCAAGTAGTGACTCTGGATCAGGATCAAAAGAAGGCGGAAAAATAGGTGTTGCAATGCCAACAAAAGACTTACAACGTTGGACTCAAGATGGCGAAAACATGAAAAAGAAATTAGAAGAAGCAGGATATGAAGTAGATTTACAATATGCAAATAATGATATAGCTACTCAAGTTTCTCAAATTGAAAATATGATAACAGGTGGATGTGAATTATTAGTTATAGCTTCAATAGATGGTGGTTCTTTAAGTACTGTTTTAACAGAAGCTAAGAACGAAGAAATACCTGTTATAGCTTATGACCGTTTAATAATGGATACTGATGCTGTATCTTATTATGCTACTTTTGATAACTACAAAGTTGGTCAAATACAAGGTCAATATATAGTTGATACATTAAAGTTAGATGAAGAAAAAGGACCTTTCAATTTAGAATTATTTACGGGTTCTTCTGATGATAATAACTGCCACTTCTTCTTTGGAGGAGCTATGGATGTATTACAAAAGTACATAGATGATAATAAATTAGTAGTTAAATCAGGTCAAACTAAGTTTGAAGAAGTTGCAACTCCAAACTGGTCAACTGAAGAATCTCAAAAACGTATGGATAATATATTAACTGCTAACTACTCTGGTGGAGAGAAATTAGATGTTGTATTATCTTCAAATGACTCTGTTGCAAATGGTATAACTAATGCATTAAAAGCAGCTGGATATACTAAAGATAATTTCCCAGTATTAACTGGTCAAGACTGTGATATAACTTCAGTTAAAAATATATTAGCGGGAACTCAATCAATGTCAGTATTTAAAGATACTCGTACTTTAGCTGATCAAGTTGTTAAAATGGTTACTCAAATAATGAAAGGCGAAACTGTAGATGTAAATGATGAAAAATCATATGACAATGGTAAAGGAATAATACCTACTTACTTATGTGAGCCAATATTTGCAGATGTAGATAACTACAAAAAATTATTAATAGAATCAGAATACTATACTGAAGATCAATTAAAATAATAGAAAAAATAAAGAAAGATAATAGTTAAAATTCAATTGAGTATGGTTGAATAATAACTTATATAAAATCTAGGAGGAGATATAATTGTTTATATCTTCTCTTAAGAATTAAAGGGGAGAGATAATTGGCTGAATTAATATTGGAAATGAAAAATATTACTAAAGAGTTTCCAGGAGTTAAAGCTTTAGACAGTGTAAACCTTCAAGTTGAAGAAGGAGAGATTCATGCTTTAGTTGGAGAAAATGGCGCAGGAAAATCAACTTTAATGAACGTTCTAAGTGGAGTATATCCTTATGGTAGTTATAGTGGTGATATAGTTTACAAAGGTGAGATTTGTAAGTTTAAAGAAATAAAAGACAGTGAACATAAGGGAATAGTAATAATACATCAAGAATTAGCATTAGTGCCTTATATGAGTATTGGTGAAAATATTTTTCTTGGAAATGAGCAAGGTCAAAAGCTTGCAATAGATTGGGATAAAACTTATTCACAAGCAGAATCTTTATTAGAAACTGTGGGACTTAATGAATCATCTCAAACCTTAATAAAGGATATTGGTGTTGGTAAACAGCAACTAGTAGAAATCGCAAAGTCACTATCTAAACGAGTAAAATTACTTATATTAGATGAACCCACAGCATCCCTAAACGAATCTGAATCAAGAAAATTATTAGATTTACTATTAGAATTTAAAAAAAGAGGAATGACTTCAATAATTATTTCTCATAAGTTAAATGAAATATCTTATGTTGCTGATAAAATCACAGTTATTCGTGATGGATCTACTATAGAAACTTTAGATAAGACAAAAGATGATTTTAGTGAAGAAAGAATAATAAAAGGTATGGTTGGTAGAGATTTAACACATAGATTCCCACCAAGAGAAGATGTTAAAATTGGTGATGTTTGCTTTGAAGTAAAAAATTGGAATGTAAATCATGAACAGTTTGCAGCTCGTAAAGTAGTAGATGATGTATCTATAAAAGTACATAAAGGTGAAGTAGTTGGAATTTCAGGACTTATGGGAGCTGGTAGAACAGAACTTGCAATGAGTATTTTTGGTAAAAGCTATGGTTCAAATATAAGTGGTCAAGTTTTTATAAATAGTAAAGAAGTTAAGTTAAATACTGTAAAAGATGCTATTAACAATAAACTAGCCTATGTATCTGAAGATAGAAAAGGAAATGGTTTAATACTATCAAATTCAATTAGAGTTAATACTACTATGGCTAGAATGGATAAAATCAGTAAAAGAAATGTTATAGATAAAGATGAAGAAGTTAGAGTAGCTGAAGAATATAGAAAGAAGTTAAAAATAAAATGTCCATCTATAGAACAAAATGTTGGAAACCTAAGTGGTGGAAATCAGCAAAAAGTTTTATTGAGTAAGTGGATGTTTGCAGAACCAGATATTCTAATACTTGATGAACCAACTCGTGGAATTGACGTTGGGGCAAAATATGAAATTTATTGTATAATAAACGAATTAGTAGCAGCAGGAAAATCTGTAATTATGATTTCTTCAGAACTGCCAGAAGTATTAGGAATGAGCGATCGTATATACGTCATGAACGAGGGTAAAATCGTTGGAGAGCTTGATAAAGAAGAAGCAAATCAAGAAATCATAATGTCATGTATTTTGAAATCTAGTCAAGGAGTGTAGAATTATGGAAAAAACAAAAGAATTTAATAGTATGGAAAAAGTAAAAACCTTTTTGAAAAAAAACACTATGTTTTTAGCTTTAATAGTAGTAGCATTGTTTTTTCAAATTAAAACTGGAGGAACACTTTTAGCACCGAGAAATGTGACAAACTTAATATCACAAAATGGATATGTAGTTATTTTAGCAGTTGGTATGCTAATGTGCATATTAACAGGTGGTAACATAGACCTTTCTGTTGGTTCAATAATAGCCTTAGTTGGAGCTTTAGCAGGAACATTAATAGTAACTAAGGGCATGAATATATATTTAGCTATAGTGATATGCTTAGCAGTAGGTATACTGATTGGTATATGGCAAGGATTTTGGATTGCCTATGTAAGAATACCAGCATTCATAGTAACTCTAGCAGGGATGCTTTTATGGAGAGGTATAGCCTTAATGATATTAGGTGGTTTAACTATTTCACCATTCCCTGAAAATTATTTAAACTTATTTAACAGTTATATACCCGATCCATTTGGTGGGGAAATAAATATAATTTGTATGATAGTTGCAGGCTTAGTATGTATTGTATTTTCAGCAATACAATTGATAGGACGTAATAATAAAGTAAAAAAAGGATATAACACAGAAAGTCTTGCAACTCTTATAGTAAAACTAGTATTAATTTGTGCTGTAATATTATTTGCAGGATTTAAATTAGCTAATCATAAAGGAATTCCTTCTGTATTAGTATTACTTGCAATAGTAGTTTGTGTATATGCATATTACACAGCAAAAACTGTAAATGGAAGATGTTTATATGCAGTAGGTGGTAATGAAAAAGCTGCAAAATTAAGTGGTATAGATACAAATAAGGTATTATTCAAATCATATGTAAACATGGCATTTTTAAGTGCAGTAGCAGCATTAGTTTGTGTGGCTCGTTTCAACTCTGCAGCACCAACAGCAGGTACAAGTTATGAAATGGATGCAATAGCAGCTTGTTTCATAGGTGGAGCATCTGCATATGGTGGAACAGGAACAGTAACAGGAGCAGTAATAGGGGCAATATTTATGGGTGTTTTAAATAATGGTATGTCAATCATGGGAATTGATGCCAATATGCAAAAAGCAGTAAAAGGTTTAGTGTTGCTTGCAGCAGTTGCATTTGATGTTATTTCTAAGAAGAGAAATAAGTCTAAATAGGCTTGGCCTATATCGCCAACGTCTAAGTCTTTGCAAGCTTTAAGCCACTGCGTGGGCGCAACATTTCAGACTTATCCCGTTGCTTAAATAGGCTT
>JAVXJA010000031.1:0-24999 GCA_036648085.1 Terrisporobacter sp. | reverse complement strand
TAAGCCACTGCGTGGGCGCAACATTTCAGACTTATCCCGTTGCTTAAATAGGCTTCGCCTATATCGCCAACGTCTAAGTCTTTGCAAGCTTCAGACTTATCCCGTTGCTTAAATAGGCTTAATAATATGAGTAGCAAATATGAAATTAATCATACTTGCTACCTAAAACTAGATTATCAACTTTTAGGAAGTTTTTAGTGACAATATAAACGCCTCCTAATAAAATAGAATTATGTTGAAGAGTTGTTGGAACAATATTTATAAATTTAGACATACGGTTGTTCATACTATTTTTAATCTTTTCAATTATATTAGGTAAAAAAGAGGTTATAGCACTGTTTATGATAATGATATCAGGATTAAAAGTATTTAAAATATTATTTATACCTATAGACATATAGTAAATAAAGGATTTTATAATTTTATTAGCATCTAAATCACCGTATAAATAATCAGAAATTAAAATATCTATATCTTTAATTTCAACACCTTTTAACTTAGAGTAATCTTCTAATAAAGGTGTTTCAGATACATATTGATCTAAGCATCCTTTATTACCACAGGGGCAAGGTTTTCCATTTGGAACAACAATGGAGTGTCCAAACTCACCGGCAAAACCATTAGAGCCTTGATAAAGCTTGTCATCTATGATTAGACCAATACCAATACCAGTATGTATATTTACATTTACCATACTAGAATAATTATAGCAAAAAGTTTTTTCGCCAATAGCAGATAAATTAGCTTCGTTTTCAAGATATACAGGGATATTAAAATATTCCTCTAAAGATTCAGCTAAATTTAAATCTGTTAAATCGTAATAAGGTGTGAAAATAACCTTATTATTATAAACAATACCGTGTATAGCAATAGTAATTCCAGCAACACCAAACTTAGAATTAGGAAAAAGTGTTAAGGTATGTTTCACAATGGTTTTTAACTTTTCTAAAAGTTCTTTTGAATTTAAATGGTTTTTATAACGAGAAGAATATATTTTTTCACCTTTTAAATCAGAAAGGTAAACACTAATATATTCCACACTTAAGTCTATAGAAATAGCATAAGCGCACTTTTGATTGAAACTTAAAAGAATTGGCTTACGGCCTATGTGGGTATCCTTGCTTCCTATTTCAATTACAAGAGAACTATCAATTAAGTCCTGAACAATAGCAGATATAGTTGCTTTAGTTAATTTAAGCTTCTTTGAAAGATCTGCACGAGAGATAGGACCTAAATTTAAAATAGATTCAAGAATAAGGTTATTATTAATATTTCTTATTAATTCTTGATTTGCAGCTGACATATGAATCTCCTTTATAAATAATTATTATTTAATATGATTTTATCACATATAAGGAAGGTATATAATCAATTAGCGAAAATTGAAGTAATATGAGTTAAATATTTAAAATTATATAAATGAGTAGAAATTAAAAAAATTTTGACTGATTAGTTTAGTCAATAAACAAAATAAACAATAGAAACCAGTGGAGGGAATAATTATGAGTACAAATGAATGTATAAAAGTTATGGAAAAGGAATATTTTTCAGGAGTAGAAAAAGTAAACTATGAAGGACCAACAAGTAAAAATCCATTAGCCTTTAAATATTATAATCCAGAAGAAGTAATAATGGGTAAAACTATGAAAGAACATTGTAGATTTGCAATGAGTTACTGGCACACATTTACATATAGAGGAAATGATCCATTTGGTGGAACAACTATATATCGTCCATGGGATGAAAGTGAAGATGCTATGGAAATAGCTATAGAGCGTGTTCATGCAGCATTCGAATTTATGGATAAAATGCAAATACCATTCTTCTGCTTCCACGATGTAGATGTAGCTCCAAGAGGAAACACTTTAGCACAAACTAATGAAAGATTAGACAGAATAGTAGCAGTAATAAAAGAAGAAATGGAACGTACAGGAATAAAATGCTTATGGGGAACAACTAATGCATTTGGTGATGATAAATTCGTTCATGGTGCTGGAACATCTTGTAATGCAACAGTATTTGCATATGCAGCAGCACAAATTAAAAAAGCTCTAGAAATAACTAAAGAATTAGGTGGAGAAAACTACGTATTTTGGGGTGGAAGAGAAGGTTATGAAACACTTCTAAACACAGATACAGGATTAGAACTTGATAACTTAGCTAGACTTATGCAAATGGCAGTAGATTATGCAAAAGAAATAGGATTTGATGGGCAATTCTTAATAGAACCAAAGCCAAAAGAGCCAACTAAACATCAATACGATTTTGATACTGCAACAGTTTTAGCATTCTTAAGAAAATATAATTTACAAGATTACTTTAAATTAAATATAGAAGCTAACCATGCTACACTTGCTCAGCATACATTCCAACATGAATTAAATCAATGTAGAATAAACGGTGTATTAGGAAGTGTTGATGCTAACCAAGGTGATCCAATGTTAGGATGGGATACTGATCAATTCCCAACAAATGTATATGATACTACACTTGCTATGTATGAAATATTATTAGCTGGTGGACTTACAAAGGGTGGATTAAACTTTGACTCTAAAGTTAGAAGAGCATCTTTCGAAGAATCAGATTTATTCTATTCTTATATAGCTGGTATGGATACATTTGCTAGAGGATTAAAAGTTGCTGCCAAACTTATAGAAGATAGAGTATTTGAAGATTTCAAAGAAAGAAGATATGCTTCTTACTCAGAAGGTTTAGGAAAAGAAATAGTAGATGGTAAAGTAGGATTTAAAGAATTAGAAGCTTATGTACTTGAAAATGGAGTAACTAAAAACACTTCAGGAAGACAAGAATTACTTGAAAGCTTACTTAATCAATATATAATGGAAACTAGATAATAAAGAATTTTATAAAAAGGTTGTAATAAATATGGCAAAAGCTTTTTTACTACAGCCTTTTTTTATACACTTAAATGGAGGATACGTATGTATTATATAGGAATAGATTTAGGAACTTCAGCAGTTAAATTACTTTTAATGAACAATACAGGGGAAATATGCAACATAGTATCAAAAGAATACCCTATATACTTTCCGCAAACAGGATGGTCAGAGCAAAATCCAAAAGACTGGTATGAAAAGACAATGGAAGGTCTAAAAGAATTAATTAAAGACATAGACAAAAGTCAAATAGGAGCGATTAGTTTCGGTGGACAAATGCATGGTCTTGTAATTTTAGATGAAAATGATGAAGTAATAAGACCAGCACTACTTTGGAATGATGGAAGAACTAAAAAAGAATGTGATTATTTAAATGAAGTAATAGGAAAAGAAAACTTATCAAAATATACAGCAAATATATCATTTACAGGATTTACAGCACCAAAAATTTTATGGGTAAAAAATAATGAACCAGAAAACTTTGCAAGAATAAATAAGATAATGTTACCTAAAGATTACATAGCTTATAAATTATGTAATATTCACTGCACAGATGTGTCAGATGCTTCTGGAATGCTTATATTTGATGTTAAAAATAGATGTTGGTCAAAAGAAATGATGGAAATTTGTCATGTAAAAGAAGAGCAACTTGCTAAAATATTTGAAAGTTATGAAGTAGTAGGGAACGTAACAGAGGAAATTGCCAAGGAATTAGAAATACCAACTACAGTAAAGATAGTAGCTGGAGCAGGAGATAATGCAGCAGCAGCTATAGGTACAGGAACTGTAGGAGATGGTATGTGTAATATTTCCCTGGGAACATCAGGAACTATATTTATATCTTCAAAAAAATTTGGTGTAGATAAAAATAATGCTCTACATTCATTTGATCATGCAGATGGAAACTATCATTTAATGGGATGTATGTTAAGTGCAGCTTCTTGTAATAAATGGTGGTCAGAAGAAATTTTAGAAACAAAAGATTATAATAAAGAGCAAGAAAATATAAATAAATTAGGTGAAAACAACGTATACTTCTTACCATATTTAATGGGAGAAAGATCACCTCACAACAACCCAAATGCTAGAGGAACTTTCATAGGAATGAGTATGGATACTAGTAGAAGTGATATGACTCAAGCTGTTTTAGAAGGTGTAGCATTTGGACTTAGAGATTCATTAGAAGTAGCTAAATCACTAGGTATTGATATAAAAAGAACTAAAATATGTGGTGGTGGAGCAAAAAGTGAATTATGGAAGAATATAATAGCTAATGTACTTAATTTAAAAGTGGATATGATAGAAAGTGAAGAAGGTCCAGCTTTAGGTGGAGCAATACTTGCAGCAGTTGCTTGCAAAGAATTTGATAGTATAGAAGATGCAGTAAATAAATTAGTAAAGGTTGTAGACACAGTTGAACCAGATGAAGAGCTAGTAAAAAAGTATGAAGAAAGATATAATAAGTTTAAGAAAATATATCCTACAGTAAAAGAGCTTTATAAAGAGTTGGTATAAGAAGTATCTACTAAAAGTCGGCCAGAAGAATTGGATTTTTAATTTAACGTAGGCAGAGATACAACAAAATAAACTTCATATACAAATTAAAGAATTACATAGTTAAGGTTGTATCATAAATGGTTACGGATGTAACTTAATTTAAATTACATAAATATATAGTATTTTATAATAACAGGGGATTACAAAAAGGGTTAACTCGTATTAAATATAGGGATTAGACATAGTTATTTAGCTTTTACAGAGACTGTCATTAGATTTGCGAAAATATAATATAGTTATTAAAAATATTACTGGAAATTATAGTTTTCAGTAATATTTATTTTATTACTTGAAATACTAATTATGGAATATATTATTCTATTTTATTACCTGTAAAATTTTCAATAATATAATAAATTTAAATAATTTATTAAAATCAAGAGATGATTCTTCTAAGAAAACTATTTCAAAGTAGTAAAGTGTAGACCACGGTTAGATGTATGTGAAGTCCATTTTCTAGATAATATATCTAAATACTGAAGTTCAGATAAATCTTGTACAGCTCTATATACACATTTTAAATCTTTCATAAATTTCTTAGAATCCTTTGATATTACATATTTTATTGAATTTCTAATTTGATGAATGATACAAGATTGTATTTTAACCTTAGGATAAACTAATGAAATTGCCTCAGGCAATATTTTTAAACTATCCATACATGCTATTAATATATTATTTACACCTCTATTTTCTATCTTTTCCAGTTAAGTCATCCATTCTTTCAAACTTAGCTAATTCTTCTTGCTAATTTATATTTATTCGTTTGAAACCTTGCTGATTTCCAGAAGTATTATTCCAAGTATACCGATTTAAATACTAAAAAGGAGTATAAGTAGATTTGTTTTTACATAAATCTATCTATACCCTCTGTTTACAATGTATATCTAACATGGTGTAGCCAAAAATAAAGCTAACCTATTTATTAAAAATTATTTATAAGGTGTATATGAACCAGAACCAACGTTTTTTACAGTTCCATTTACTCTTAATCTACCACTTGCGAGTGTAGGACCATAACCTTCAATTATGTATGTGAATGATAAATCTGCAGTAGAATAGGCTGTAGTACTTCCCTTTCCGCCTTTTGTCATTCCAGAATAACTTGTTCTAAGTACGGGATTTAAGTTTATAGAAGTAAAGTGATTTCTATCATTTACGGAAGTAACAGTTTTACCATTGTGAGTATATGTCACCCAACTAGTGGTTTGTAAAATTTTTACTCCTTTTATATGTATATACCTTGAATATGTTACTCTTCTATTCTGAGTTGCTTTTGATTGAAAATCATTTAAATCTAATGAGTTGTCATTAGGGATTACTTCAATATCTTCAGTCATGCCAATTTCAATATTTCCATTAGCTAATGTTTTTGTTTGGTTTGGAGCGACATTAGTTGTTAAAGCTAATGACATAAGATTTATATCGGACAGATAACTTATGAGAAGGTCCTTATCTTGTTCGCTAAGACTATTGTATTCATCTAGAGTTTCTTTAGATTGAGTTTGAGCTAACCAATTTTCATAATTTGATTTTGTTATTCCAGTTTTGAAATTATATTCAATATTTTTTTGTTCTGATAAACTTTGTTGGTATGAATCTGCAAAAGATGGTAAAGAGCTTGCAAAAATACTGGCTCCTACAATTAATAAAGATAATGTTTTTTTACTTACATTGTGTTTTAATTTCATTATTAAAACCTCCTAGAAAAGTTATCATTTATTAGGATAAAATTCTATATAATACTTATAATATAACACTTAATGGTAATATTTTCTACATAAACTATAAAATTAGTTTATTATATAAATAAGGAGGTGAAAAAATGATTGTTTTAATTTTAATAATACTAGAAATTTTGTTTTTGAAGTTTAAGATGTCATTATTAGCTCTAATATTACCAATATTAAACTTTGTATTATCACTAATTTATTTATTAACTGTTAAAGCTTACAGCAATTTAAATTTTTCAGAAGTAATTTATAGTTTTTTATTTTATAATATTTCTACAGTAATATTATTTTTAATTTATTATATTTATAAACGCCAATAAATGAAATGATAATGTATTTTAAGTTATATTATCTACTGGTTTTTATAGTTATTCAATTATAACAAAATGTAATGGGGTTGTCGGATATGACAAATATAAAAAATCTATAAAAAGGATAAAATTGGAGGGGAATATATCATTTACAGGATTCACAGCACCTAAGATATTATGGGTGAAAAATAAAGAGCCACAAAACTTTGAAAGAATCAAAAAAATCATCTTACCAAAGGACTACATAGCTTACAAATTAAGCGGAGTTCATTGTACAGATGCATCTGATGCATCGGGAATGCTTATATTTGATGTTAAAAATAGATGTTGGTCAAAAGAAATGATGGAAATTTGTCATGTAAAAGAAGAGCAACTTGCTAAAATATTTGAAAGTTATGAAGTAGTAGGGAACGTAACAGAGGAAATTGCCAAGGAATTAGAAATACCAACTACAGTAAAGATAGTAGCTGGAGCAGGAGATAATGCAGCAGCAGCTATAGGTACAGGAACTGTAGGAGATGGTATGTGTAATATTTCCCTGGGAACATCAGGAACTATATTTATATCTTCAAAAAAATTTGGTGTAGATAAAAATAATGCTCTACATTCATTTGATCATGCAGATGGAAACTATCATTTAATGGGATGTATGTTAAGTGCAGCTTCTTGTAATAAATGGTGGTGGAGCAAAAAGTGAATTATGGAAAAAGATAATAGCTAATGTACTTAATTTAAAGGTGGATACAATAGAAAGTGAAGAAGGTCCAGCTTTAGGTGGAGCAATACTTGCAGCAGTTGCTTGCAAAGAATTTGATAGTATAGAAGATGCTGCATCTAAGTTAGTAAAGGTAACTGATACTATTTGTCCAGAAGAAGAATTAGTGAAAAAGTACGAAGATAGATACAATAAATTCAAACAGATTTATCCTACAATAAAAGATTTATATGATGAGTTAATATAGAATTAATATTTAATAGAGCGTTTCAGGTGAACGCTCTATTTTTGTACAAAAAAATATAAGGTATGTAATAACATAGAAAATGGATTAGACGTTGTATGATATTTTAATAATGGCTATAATAAAAATATAATCCAAAAAAAAAGAGGTGAAATAGATGAGAAATATTGAATTAAAAATTAAAAACGATATAGTAACATCGATACTTAATAACATAGATGTAAAAGTCTATGCAATATATATATTTGGCAGCTATGGAACTGTTTATGAAAGAGAAGATAGTGATATAGACATAGCCATAATAACAGATAGTAATTTATCTATATCAAAAAAATACAAACTAAAAGATATATTAACCACGACTATAAATAAAGAAATTGACTTATCTATTTTATATCAACATGATACCAATTTAATGATAAACGTACTATCTCAAGGATTATTAATCTATGAAAGTGATGAATATAATATAAAATTTGATGAAATATATGAAAATATAGCCTTTGATTTTTATTTTATGGAAACCTACACAGAGGAGCTAAATAAATATGTATAATATTAATAGATTAAATTTGATAAAAGTAGATATGGATGACTGCATATATAAACTAGAAAGATTTACAGATAACTATAATCTAATAAAGGGAAATTCAGAATTAGAGCAATATTTACAAAGTATATCGTCTACAGAGCCACGTAACAAAATAAACTTTTATATAAAAATAGATACAATAAAAATAAAAAATACTATTTACAATTAGAAAAAAATATGATATATTCAAAATATAGAAAACGGCATACGTTTTCCGAAAATAGATAAAGAGGCTTATAATATGAAAAGTAATAGAAGTGTTACATCAAAAGATGTTGCTAAACTTGCAGGAGTTTCTCAATCAACTGTATCTAGGGTTTTTAATCCTAATTCAAATAGAGAAGTAAAACCAGATATAAAAGAAATAGTACTAGATGCTGGTAAAAAATTAGGATATAAACCTAATATAATAGCTAGAGGCTTGGTAAGCAAGAAAACCAATATGGTAGGAGTTGTAGTAGCTAATCCTATAGGTCCATTCTATTCTAAGATAATAACTGAGCTTACATCTAAGTTACAACAAAACGGAGCTCAACCACTTATATTTACATTAGAAGATCAAGAAGATATTCAAAAGATAATTGACAAGGTTCTTCAGTATCAAGTAGATGGAGTAATAATTACATCTTCTGCACTTTCAGTAGAAATGGCTGATGAATGCATTGAAAATGATTTACCAACAGTATTATTCAATGTTTACAAAAATCATAATAAAATAAGCTGTATATATAGTGATAATAGGGAAAGTGGTCGAATGGTAGCGAAGTTACTAGTTGATACAGGTCACAAAAATATTGCACATATAACTTATAAAAAACAGGCATTTACTATAGTTGAGAGAAAACAAGGTTTTTATGAAGAATTAAAAAAACATGGAATAGAATATATTATAGAGGAAAGCTGTGACTATACTTATGAAGCAGGATATGAAGTTGGATTAAAATTAATTCAAAAGAAAAACATTCCTGATGGAGTATTTTGTGTCAGTGATGTTATAGCAATGGGGGTCATAGATGCCATAAAAAATGAATCAGATCTTAAGATACCAGAAGATATTGCTATTATTGGATTTGATGATATTCCACAAGCATCTTGGAAGTCTTATGACTTAACAACTATACATCAACCAGTTGAATTATTAATTGATAAATCAGTAGATGCTTTATTTAAATTAATAAATAAAACTAGCACAGAAGATATAATAGAAAAAATTAGTACAGAAATAGTTATTAGACAATCAACTAGAAATATAAAAAAATAATTTTTTTCTAGAAAAGGAATACGCATTCCAAAAAAACAATATTAGCTAATTATAAAATTTAGTTAATATTAATTTTATAGAAAAATGGAATACGTATGCCGAACGTAAAATAGTTAATAAGTAAAACTAATTTACTTATATATATTAAAAATTCAGGGAGGATATTATGACTAATTCAACAAAACTAAACACTACTAACAGAATACATATGAGTGAGATTACAATGTCTAAAAGAGTAATAGCTTATATAACTATATTGGTAGGATACTTCTTCTATTGCTACAATTTCTCAGTAATAGATTATGTAAGACCATTCTTAGTAGAAAACTATGGAATGACTATGCAACAAACAGCATTATTCTATACAGCTCAATCTTTAGGAGCATTAATCGGAGCATTTACATGTGCTTGGTTCGCAGAAAATATAGGAAGAAAGAAAACATTAATAGCCATTACATTAATTAATGGTATATGTACAATTATAAATATGAAATTTCAATCATTTGAAATATGGATGGCAATGAGATTTATAATAGGTATTTCTTTAGGTGGATATTATACAGTTGCTGTATCTACAATGGTAGGTTTATTCCAACCCAAAGTAAGAGGTAAAGTAGTTGCTATAGCATCTATATTATTCCCAATAGCTACAATAGTAATGGCTAACTTAGGTGGTATACTTGGTACTGATGGATGGGAAACTCTTATGTGGATAGGTGGAATTCCACCAATAATAGCTGCTATAGTTATGCTATTCTTCGTAGCAGATGATAAAAAAGTTATACCTTATGGTTCAAGTGACAAGGTAGAAAAAGGTACTAAGACTGAAGTTAAAAAAGGTACTTGGGGTGAAATGTTTAGCAAGAAATATGTTAGATTCACTATATGTTGTATATTATTATCAGGATTAAACTTTATGGGATTCCAGTTCTTTAATGGATTCGTTACAGTTTACCTAAAAGAAGTTAGAATGTTTGATTTAGCAACAATGGGTATATTAATATCAGCATCATCTTCTGGACAATTAATAGGTGGTTATATATGGGGAGTACTTGCAGATAAATTTGGTAGAAAAATAAATGCACTTGGATTTATATTATCATCAGTTATGTTATGTTTATACTTCGTAGCACCAACAAATGTAGTTTTATTATCAGTATTAGGGTTCTTATATGGTGTAGGTCTAAACTCAGCATCTATATGGGGAGGATACTTTACGGAAATATTCCCAGAACACTTAAGAAGTATGGGAGCTTCATTATTCCATGGAGGAAGAATAATATCGTTATTTGCTCCATCAATAGTTGTTTTCGTTGGAGAGATAGCAAGTTTACAAGTAGCTATGTGGGGAGCGCCAATAATATTCACAGCAGCAGCTTTAATTTGGTTTACATTACCTGAAACATTAAAAACAGGTAAAATGTACAAAGGTTATGATGCAAATTCAGAGGAGCAGATAGCTTAACGATAGTTGATTAATTAGATTTAAATAAATAATTTTATTTTATAAATCTAGGTTATTTGTATAAGAAGGTTAATAAAACTATAACTAGACTTATTAACCTTCTAAAAATAGTTTATATAGAAAGGAGATACTAAATTTGTTATTATCAAAAATTGATGCATTTATAGTAGTCGCATATATGGCAGTAATGCTTTTAATGGGTTATCTTGTAGGAAAAGATAATAAAAATCAGGAAGATTACTTCTTGGCAGGAAGATCTATGTCTTGGTTTCCAGTAGGTTTATCTGTTGCAGCTACAATGATTAGCTGTAATGCTTTTATTGGAGGTCCTGGATGGGGGTATGAAAATGGTTTATTACCATTTATGCAAAATATAGCAGTACCACTTAGTATATTTATTAGTATAACAATATTTACTCCTATGCTGTATAAATTAAAACTTACTTCTATATACGAATATATAGAGTTAAGGTTAGGAAATAAAACTAGAATGATATCAGTTTTAGCATTTATGGCTAATTCATTAATACAAGTAAGTTCAATGGTATTTATACCGTCATTAGTACTAAATAGATTTACTGGAATAAGCATACATGTAATTATTCCAATAATAGTAGTAACAGCAATTTTATATACCTTAATAGGTGGTATAAAGGCTGTAATATGGACAGATGCTTTACAAATGTTAGTTATATGGGGTGGTGTTATAGGTGGAATTATCTATACATTTTCCAACAGTGGTATAGGTTTCTTTGAAACTTTATCTACGGCTGGGGAAATAGGAAAATTATCAGCTATAGATTTCTCTATAAATACATCACTTTTTAATGAAAATGGAGCATGGGTAGCACTTCTAGGTGGTAGTGTTATGTGGCTAAGATACTTTGCCTTTGATCAATCTCAGGTACAAAGAATGAATACAGCTAAGTCTATAAAGGATTTAAAAAAATCCCTTGTGATAAGTGGAATTCTTATGAATACATTATTCTTCATATTTGTAATACTTGGCTCATTACTATTTGTTCAATTTGGAGGAATGGAATTTGCCAATTCAAATGATGTAATGGTTGAATTTATAGGAAATTTACCAGTAGGCCTAATAGGTTTACTTTTAGCAGGATTATTTGCAGCATCAATGTCTAGTGTAGATTCTATATTAAATTCAATGTCTACAGTATTTGTAAAAGATATATATGAAAGATATATCACAAAGGGAAAAGAAGCCAGTTTAAAAACATCAATGCTTATATCTTTACTATGGGGAGTTCTTATATGTTTAGTAACAGTAGTAGCTTTCTCTGGTACAACGAAATCTATTTTAGCTGTTATAGGAAATTATATTTCTTATATAAGTGGGCCTTCATGTGGTGTATTTTTATTAGCAATGCTTACAAAAAAAGCAAATGATAAAGGAACAGCTATAGGCTCAGTGTTAGGATTTGTATTCGTACTCATATTTGGACAAGTTGCAGGACTTACTTGGATGTGGAACTCTGCTGTAGGAACTATAGCAACTATAGTATTTGGATACATAGCTAGTTGTTTAATAAAAGAGAAGTTGCCTAAAAATGCTGAAGAATACACATTATTAGGCTACAGAAAAAAAATGATAACAGAAGGAAATACTTATGAAGATGGAATAAGTTTACTTCCTTTTAAAATAGATAAATATGGTGTTATATTGTTAGGATTCTTCCTATTACAATTTATAATATTATTAATTTTATCTAAATAAATATAAAAAATAAAGATGATTAATTTTTGGAGGATTTGATTATGAGTAAATATCAAGAAGCTAAAAGAATTACTAGAGAATACTTTGAAGCATTAGAAAAATCAACAGTTGAGAATAGAGTAGAAGTTATAAAACAATTTATATCAGAGAATTATTTATGGAGAGGTGTTTATCCATTTAGAGTTCAAGAGGGAGTTGAAGCTTGTGTTGAAAACTTCTGGAACCCATTAATGCAATCAGTTAAACACTTACAAAGAAGACAAGATGTTTTCATAGGTGGAACTAACGAAATAAGTGGAGAAACATGGACAATGAGTATGGGTCACTTCATGGGATTATTTGATGAAGATTTCCTAGGAGTAAGACATACTGGAAAAATGATATCTTTAAGATATGCTGAATTTACTTGTGTTGAAGATGGAAAAATAACTCAAACTGGTTTATTTGTAGATTTAATAGGATTTATGCAACAAGCTGGTGCTTATCCATTACCACCATCTACAGGACAATACTTTGTATATCCAGGACCAAGAAATCATGATGGACTATTATTTGAAGATGCTCCAGAAGAAGAAGGAGTAGCAACTTTAGCATTAGTTAACAAAATGGTTGATGATTTATCAGCATTAAATGATAGTGGAGCTATGGGATGTCCACCAGAAGTATTAGAAAAATCATGGGCAAAAGATATGATATGGTATGGACCAGCTGGAATAGGTGCATCTTACACTATACCAAGATACCAAATACAACATCAATTACCATTTAGAAACAACTTAAAAGATAAGAAATTCAATGGACATGTATGTAGATTCTCAGAAGGAAATTTCGCTTGCTTCTTCGGGTGGCCAAACTTATCAAACACTCCAATGGGTGGTTTCTTAGGGCTTACAGGTGGAGAAATAAGAGCAGATATGCAAGTTGTTGATGTTTACTATAGAATAGATGACAAACTATGTGAAAATTGGGTATTAATAGATATACCATTCTGGTTAAAACAACAAGGATTAGATATATTTGATAGAACTCAACAAATATTAAATCCATCATTATAAAATAAAATATGAGTTAAGGCTCTTAAGTGAAATGTGCATGTTCTTAAAATGAATTATGCACATTTCTTTTTTGTATTAAAAATATTATATATAAAAAATAAATATTAAATTGACAGAAATTTCGACTTGTTATAACATGTAATAAGAAACTTGTTATATAATGTTATAAAAAATTATAAAGTAAGGAGGGAGCTAAAATGGAAGAAGAGCAGAAAAAAGATAAAGACCTAGAAGTTAATTCATTTATCCCTTTATATCAACAGCTATATGACAACATAAGAAAACAAATATCAGCTGGTATTTACAAGCCAGGGGATAAGATTCCTTCAGAAGGTGACTTAGGTAAAGAGTTTAACGTAAGTCGTATTACTGTAAGGAATGCTCTTAAACAACTTGTGGAAGAGGAAATCTTATGCAAAAAGCGTGGAAAGGGAACTTATGTAACAATTCCAGCTAGGGTAGAGGCTTTATGTGCAGGTAATAGTTTTACAAACTCTTGTCATAGTCTAAATGCAAAGCCTAGCACTAAAATAATTTCAACTTCAATAGAAAAAGCTAAAAAAGCTGTATGTGCAGCTTTAAATATAGAGCAAGATGAAAAAGTTATTTGTATAAAAAGGCTTAGATTAATAGATGATATGCCTGCCATATTTGAAATTGATTATTTCAGAATGGATTATACCTTTTTATTAAAAGAAGACTTAGAAGATGCTTCTTTGATGGAGACTATATCTAGAAATATTACTACTCAGCCTAAACGTGTAGAAGATGTATTTGAAGTTAAATACTCAAAAAAAGAATACTCTGATTATCTTAAATGTCCAGTTAATATGCCATTATTAAAGGTACGTCAGATAGTATGCACAGAAAATGATGAAGTACTTTATTACAATGTACAGTACATCAGAAGTGATAAATACAAATACGCTGTTTCAGCAAATATATAAATATATTATTAGGGGGAACAAAAATGAGAAAGATTTTATTAGCATCTCACGGAGACTTTTCAAAAGGTCTTTTAGATTCAGCAAAAATGATAGTAGGTGACTTAGCAAATTGTGTCACTTCATATAGTTTATATCCTGGAGAAAGTGCTGCTCAATATGTTGAAAGTATAGAAGAGACAGTTGCAAATGATAAAGATACTGAATATGTGATCTTATCAGACTTATATGGAGCAAGTGTTTGTACAGCAATGTTAAAATTAACAATTTACCCAAATGTTAAGCTTTTCTCTGGGATGAATTTAAACATGTTATTAGAATTACTAACAAGATTCTCAGATACATTAAGTGATGAAGATGTTAATCAGTTAGTAGAAGAATCAAGAGCAGGACTTTTAAAAGTGACAATTGAAATTAATGACGAAGAAGAGGTGTTTTAAATGGGAGAGAAAAAGGGAATTTTATCAGTATTTAAAAACAAGAAGCCAATTATAGCAATGGTACATTTAAAAGGAGATAGCTCAGAAGAAATTTTCCAAAGAGCTAAGGAAGAAATTCGTATATTTGAAGAAAACGGTGTAGATGGAATAATGTTAGAAAATTACTACGGTAATTACTATGACTTAGAAAGAATTTTAGAGTATGTATCAACTTCTGATATATCAATACCATATGGAGTTAACTGTTTAAATGTTGATGCTATGGGATTTGAATTAGCAACTAGATTTAATGCAAGTTATGTACAAGTTGATTCTGTAGTAGGACATGTTAAACCTAGAGATGAAGCTACTTTAGAAGAATTCTTTAAATTATATAGAGGAAAGTGTCCAGCTTATTTAATAGGTGGAGTACGTTTCAAATATCAACCAATGTTATCAGAAAAAACTGTAGAAGAAGATTTACAAATAGGTATGACTAGATGTGATGCTATAGCTGTTACACAAAATGCTACTGGAGAAGAAACATCTATGGAAAAAATTCAATTATTCCGTGATAATATGGGAGATTTCCCATTAGTAATTGCTGCTGGACTTACTTTAGAAAATGCAAGAAAGCAATTAGAAGTAGGAGATATAGCAATAATCGGAAGTTACTTTAAAGATACATACAAAGATACTGGAGATGTAAGTGCAGAACATGTAAAAACATTTATGGATGAAATTAAAAAGATGAGGGAGAGTTTATAATGATTAAATTAGTAAGAGTAGACCACAGACTTATTCATGGACAAGTAGCCTTTACTTGGACAAAATTTTTAAGCGTTGATTGTATATTAGTAGCTAGTGATGAATTATTAAAAGATGATTTAAGAATGGCTGGATTAAAAATGGCTAAGCCATCAAATGTTAAACTTGTAATGAAAAGTATAGAAGATTCTGCAAAAGCACTTAACTCAGGTGTTACAGATAAATATAACTTATTAATACTTTGTGAATCTGTAGAAGATGTTTATCGTCTTGCTAAGAAAGTTCCAACTATAACAGATATTAACTTAGGTGGAACAAAATCAGGAGATGACCGTAAAAACATATCTAAAGCAGTTCATGTGTCTCAAGAAGATGTGAAAATGATAAAAGAGTTATCAGAAGAAGGAAGAAGTACTTTTGTACAATTAGTTCCAGATGATGATGCTACGGATGTAATGAAATTAATATAATAATTATTATTTTGAGGGGGAGAGATATATGCAAATAACACAAGTGATTTTAATTACTCTTATTGCATTCTTTGCATACATGCATAGTTTTGTAGGCTCGACAATGCATAATAGACCTATTGTTGTTGCACCACTTGTTGGTTTAGCTCTAGGTGATTTACACACAGGTATAGTTATAGGTTCTACTTTAGAATTAGTATTCATGGGAGCCTTCCCAGTTGGAGCAAGTAATCCACCAGATTTCGTATCAGGTTCAATTATTGCAACAGCTTTTGTGATTTTAACAGGACAAGATGTTTCAGCTGCAGTTGTACTTGCAGTTCCAATAGCAACATTAGTACTTTTAATAGACAACTTCCTTATGACAGTTGTACTTACATGGGGTTCACACCTTGCTGATAAGTATGCAGAAGAAGGTAATATTGAAGGTGTAGAACGTATGCAATTAATCTTCGGTATAGGTAATAAATTAATTTTAGCACTAATAGTAGGATTTGGTTTCTCTTTAGGTGTTCCAGTAATAGAGACAATACTTTCTTATATTCCTGAATTTGTTATACATGGTATGGATGTTGCTGCAGGAGTTATACCAGCGATAGGTTTTGCCATGTTAGCAAGAATGATGCTAAACAAGAAGACAGTAGCCTTTCTTTTATTAGGATTTATAATGGTAGCATATTTAAATATATCAGTAACAGGAGTTGCTTTATTTGGACTTGCTATAGCTTTAATATACGTAAACTATTATTCAGGAAATAAGGAGGTCGCAGTAGAAGATGACAACGAATTCTAAAAAACCAGAGACAATTTCACCAGATAGTCAAATAACTAGAAAAGATTTTTGGAAATGTTTTAGAAGATCTTTAACAATAGATTCATCATGGAACTACGAGCGTATGCAAAACGTAGCTTATGCATATACAATGGCACCTATAATTCGTAGATTATATAAAAACGATAAAGAAAAAAGAGCAAAAGCATTAAAAAGACATTTAGAATTTATGTCAGTTACTCCTCATATAAGTACTTTATTAGTAGGTATATCTGGAGCTATGGAAGAAGAAAATTCAAAGAACGAAAACTTTGATGAAAATGGTATAAATGCAGTTAAATCAAGTTTAATGGGACCTGTATCGGGAATAGGAGATTCATTCTTCTGGGGAACATTAAAACTTATAGCTGCAGGTGTTGGTATAGCCTTAGCTTCTCAAGGAAATATAATGGGACCAATATTATTCCTATTAATAATAAATATACCTCACTTTGCTTTACGTTATATCTGTTTAGATAAAGGATTTAAATATGGAACTCAATTCTTCAAAGATGTAAGTGGTTCAAGCATAGTTACTCAAGTTATGGAAGCTACTTCCATGTTAGGACTTATGGTAATTGGTGGTATGACAGCCTCAAATGTTGCTCTAGAACTTAGTATAAAAGTAGGTAGTGGAGAATGGGCAGAGCCAATTCAAACATACTTAGATCAAATTATGCCATGTATGCTTCCTGCAATGATATTTGGAATTATGTACTGGTTACTTGGTAAAAAAGTAAAAACTACTACAATACTTATTTCAGCAATGGTTATTTGTATAGCTTTAGCTGGATTAGGAATCGTATAAAATTAAATTTATAGTACAACAAAATGAAGGGTTATAGCCCTTCATTTTTTTGATTTTACATATAAGATAAAGGAAATAATAAAATATTTGCAACAATTATTATTTTTAGTTTGCAATATATAACAAGTATTATAAAATAAGAATATAAAAAGTATAAAGGTATAAATAGAGGGAAAGATGAAGAAATAATAAAGGATAATGAAACAAATAAAAGGAGTGAGAGAGTTGAATAAAAGAGCAGGAATTTCAATATTAGCAACAATATTAGTAATGGGAGCATTCTCAGTAGCTACATATAACAAAACTAAAATCACAGAAGCAACTAAGGATAAAAACACAGAAACTACAGAACAAACAGAACAAATTAAGGAACAAGCTCAAAAGCCAGTTGAGGAAAAAATACATTCAAATGTGGCAGTATCAACAATAGACGGTGTAAGTGTAAGAAGTATTAACTCTGCCAATGGAAAATACTTAGGAAGTTTACAAACAGGAGAGAAAGTAAAAATAGAAGAAAAAATGAATAATGGTTGGTACAAAATTAAGTATAAAAACGATTATGCATATGTTAGTAGTTCATTTATGACAGTTGGTGAACAAACTGAAAAAAATACTATATTAAACAGTGGAATAGTGGAGGGTATCTCATCTTTACCAGTGAGAGAGACTTCTTCTACAAAATCAAAAAAACTAGGAACTTTATCAAAAGGTGATACAGTAGAAATAGTTGATACTACATATAATGATTTTTATAAAATAAAATATAAGAATACTTATGCCTATGTAAAAGGAAGTAAAATTAAATTAAAAGATGAAGGTGAAGCATCAAACCTATCTCCTTTAAGAAATTTAAATGATTTTCTATTTATAGGAGATTCATTTACCCATCGTATGGAAAATGTAATAAAAGCTAATAACAATCAGCCTTATATATTTGCCCAAAGTGGAAGTAGACCTTATTATTGGTTAGATAAGGTGGGAGATATGCCAGATAACACTAAAGTTAAGGCAGTATCTATCTTAATTGGAGTTAATGGTGTTACTACAGATTCAAACATAAATGATGCAAAAAGATTAATTAATAACTTAATTGTAAAATATCCTAATAAGAATATTTTTGTACAAAAGGTATTTCCAGTAGGAGAAAACTATACAGAAAGAGAAGTTGCTCTTCAAAATAAAAGTATAGATAATTTTAATAAGGAAATAGAAGAATTTTGCAAAGATAAACAAAATGTAAAGTTTATAGATGCAACAAGCGGATTAGTAGATGATAAGGGTTATTTAAAATACAGTGCTGATGGTTTACATATAGACGAAGAATATAATAAGGATTTCTATAAAAATATCTTTAATGCTATAAATAGCATATCTAGTAAATAAGAAAAAGGATAGTGCGCTTAAATCATAAGATTGATAGATATGAAAAAGGATTAGATAAAGTGAATAAATTAAGGTTTTATGTTTGATAATATAGAGGAAATAAAATATAAATTACCCAATACTATAATTAAAAGAGGTAAGACAAAGTGAATTTAGCCATTCATAGTCTTGCCTCTTTAATATTCTAAAAAACTTTTTACCCTATATTATTATTTCAGGAGTAATTACAGAAAAAAGTACACTTGATACTGTAATGCATAATCAAGAAAGCATTTCAAAATTAATATTTATTATGTCGTATATAGGAACATAATGCAGTATTTAGTAATATATATATGTATACTACTAAATAAGTGGTGATATGTTATGAAAAATAAAAAATGTAGTAGAAAAAGATTTTTGAAAAATGAATTTATACATGACTGGGATGAACTTAATATTTCTTTTAAATCCCTAATTATAGTGGCTGTAATATTATTATTAGTAGTGATTTCCATAGCTATTTTTAGCGATGGAGGAAAAGGCGTACAAAACTCACTAGAAGTAGTATTCAGATCAACACTAGCATCTGTAGTTGGATTTTTATTAAGCTCAAATATAAAGTTAAATAGTAGAAAAAAAAATGAGCAAATAGAAAAAATAAAAGCTGAATTAAGTGAATTACAAGCAAGCATAGAAGACCTAGATGAGTCTGTGGAGAATACAAATGATAAATGCATTTTAGAGGAAAGCTATACTTATAAGGAAATTAATATAGTTCAGATATCTATAGCTTTAGGAATATGTATAACAAGTATATCTATTTTAGGTGTACTTCTAATTACAAATAATTTAGAAAATGTTCAAGCTGTATCTCAAATTAGAGATTTAATGTGTAGTTCTATAGGTTTTTTAATAGGTGAATCTGGTAAAAAGTAAATTTGAATAAATCTTATAAAGGTGGTATCAAAAAAAATATCACCTTTTATTTATTATGGCATTATATTAGCCTTAATTTTATGTATAATATGGAAAGTTAAGAAAATACTTAGGATAATATGATAAAATATAAGAGATAAGATATAATATCGGAAATTTATATAATTATATTGAACATAGGGGGATATTATCATTATGGAGTATATAAAAATTGGGCAAACAGATTTAAAAGCATCTAGAATAGGACTAGGATGTATGCACCTAGGGGGAAGTTGGGATAATTCACAGGTTTCAGAAGAAGCAGAAGAAAAAGCTATACAAGCAATAACACAAGCAATCAAAGAAGGAATAAATTTTTTTGATCATGCTGATATATATTGTAATGGAAAATCTGAAGAAGTATTTTCAAAAATATGGGAGTTAAATCCTTCCTTAAGAGAGAAGGTAATTATTCAATCTAAGTGTGGAATAAAGCTTGGAGAAAATGGATATTATGATTTTAGTAAAAAACATATATTAAATTCAGTAGACAATATTTTAGATAGATTAAAAACAGATTACTTAGATATACTTCTATTACATAGACCAGATCCACTAGTTGATTATAAAGAAGTAGCACAAGCTTTTGATATCTTACATAAAAAAGGCAAGGTAAGACATTTTGGTGTAAGTAATCATAATCCAATGCAAATGGCCTTGTTAGAAAGAGATATAAACCAACCAATTGAAGTTAATCAAATGGAGTATTCTTTGGCAAACAGTCAATTAATAGACGAAGGTATGAATGTAAATTCTTCAAAAAATGAAGGCTATACAAGAAGTGATGGAACTTTAGAATATTGTAGATTGCAAGAAATTACTCTACAAGCTTGGTCACCCTTAGCCTCAGGACGTTTAACTGGAGATAATGTATCTCCTAAGTTCAAAAAAGTGAAGGCAGTTATAGAAGAAATGGCAGAAGAAAAGGCAGTAAGTCAAGAAGCTATAGCTTTAGCATGGGTACTTAGACATCCTGCTAAAATACAACCTATTATAGGAAGTACATCACCACAGAGAATTCATGATTGTTGTGAAGCTATGAAAGTGAAATTAAGCAGAGAAGAATGGTATAGACTATATAAATCAATAGAAGGAAGAGTCTTATTATAATAGATAAAAATTAAAATTTATATAAAGTAAAAAATGTATCCCTAAGAAGAGATACATTTTTGCTTTTTTGCCAGCGAATTTTATACTAATTTCTTATTTAATTCATCTAAGTGATTTAATTCTTTTAATATAACAGTAATACTACTTAAAATTATCTTAGTATTTATATTTTTAGATACTTTAATACCATATTTCAAATCCTTAATTTTAGTATCTATATTCTTTTCAGGATGCTCAATTAAGTCATTAATATCAGATAATATTTGTTTTTGATTATCATAAGTGATTTCTTTTACTAATAATAAAATATACAATTCATAGATATTTGCAACTAGATTTCTTCTTTCTGTAATAACATCATTATAAGAGGGACTATTAACAATACTTACAGTAGTTCTAGCCTTAGCATCAATTAATGAAGTTAAAACTATTAAATTTTTCATATGGGTAGGTCTTTTTTCACCTTCTATTAAATTATAAATTTCTCTTAACATAGCTATAATACAAGCATGATACATATGTTTTAAATGATTAATGGAGTCAGTTAATTTATATGGGAATATAAATTTATTAGCAAGTATAGATAAAATTGCACCTACTAAAACAAAGATAATTCTATTAAGTGTAAGTATTTGCACATTATCTACAAGGGCTGCAGAACCTATGGCAGATACAGTAATAAATATCATGCTATATTTGTATTCTTTAAAATACCCTTGTAAATATCCAGTCATCATTATAATTATCATTCTACTAGTAGTATCTTTAAAAATACTAAATAAAAATACTATTATTATTGAACCAATTAAGGTAGATAAAACTCTTTCTTTGCTTTTAGATTTAGCTACTTCATATAAAGGATTTGTTAAAGAAAAAATAGTAAATAAAATCCATCTACCTTCAGCTAAATTAAAATAATCCATTATAAAACCACCTACACTTATGGTTATGGCAAGACGCATGGCATAACAAAATTTAAGGGACTTTTTATCTACAAAGAAGGATTTTAGTGTGTCATCTGAAAAAAGTTCAGTTATATCATGTTTTTTATTAATAAAGTCAAATTCTTTAACATCTAATTTCTTAAGAGTATCTACAGTATCAGATAACAAAAGCATACTATCTAATAATTGAAGATTTAATAAATCACTAATATTTTTGTCTTCACAGATTTCCAATAATTTTGTTATATGAGAAGAAGCATCATTACTTTCTTTATCTTCTTTTGAATTATCTAAAACTAATTTTACTTCTTTAATTAAAGCATTTAAAGTATCAAGAATATCTTTATCAATATGGCTAATATTTTCATCTGTTAGCATGGCGTTTATATTTTCTAAAGCTACAGATATATTTAGTTTAAGTCGGCCTTCTTCTGTTAAATAATAATTATATTCTCTTTTATCATAAATTATAGATCTAAATGTATCTATGGAAGCATGAATACTTTTGTTTCTATTAAAATCATCCATATTCTCATCTGTATGTTCCAACTTACTTATAATTAAATCACAGACACCTCCTAAAATAAGATTTCCACTTTTAGCAAGACGATTTCTGTTGGCTACAAGCTGAGCTAACATTATTACTATGGCACCTGTAATTAATGCAAGTAAACGAATAAATACTTGATTTCCTGTAACAGGAGTAGCTAGTAAAAATAAGTATTGTAAAGAAAATGGAACGTACATGGGATTTCTTAAGTTGGAGCAGAATATGTAGCTTATTGTAAATAATATAGAAAAATTAACAACAGTACCTAGATACATATTGGAACTGGCTAACATTGATCCCAAGCCAATAAGTAGATTTATACCTATGAATTTAAAGGTATTTTTAAAAGGATTTAAAGTTAAATCTCTTTCTAATAACATTAAAGCTGCTGTAACTGTAGTAACTCCAATTAAAGTATTTATATCTCCAAAAATAGTTTTGAATATTACTATAAATACTACTACGCAGATAAAGGTTATGGTTTGTGATTTTACTAGTTGTTTATCTATCCTCATGAGTTTCTCCTCCTATTAGTATTTTTAATAGTTATTATACTCAAAATCAAGTAATATAATATGTTGTTTAAACTCTAAATGTGTATATATATTATAGGCAAGTTATTTCAAGTATTGTTAATAATTATAATAGAAATTAAATAATGGAGAATAATAAGAATAAGTTGAATTATTTGGTGAAAACATTTGTTTTTTATTTGTAAAATATTCTATACAATGTAAATTATATTATAATTAGACAATTATGTTGTATAATGTATTTATAAATACTTTAATCTATGATAAAATAAAAGTTTAAATATAGAATTCGTTTGAAGTAATTACTAGGAGGAAAACAATGAAAAATAATGTGACGATAAAAGATGTTGCGAAACTATCTGGTGTTTCAATATCTACAGTGTCTAGAGTTATAAATGACTCTAAACCAGTTACTGATGAAGTTAAACAAAGAGTGTTAAACGTAATTAAGGAAACGGGATACGTTCCAAACCCTCTTGCTAGAAGCTTGGTAACTAAAAAAAGTAAATTAATAGGAGTTATAGTGCCGGAAGTATCAGATTCTTTTGTTAATGAAATTCTTAACGGAATAGAAGCAATCTCAAAGATGTATGACTATGATATCTTATTAGTAAACACTTACTCAGATAAGCAACAAGAATTAGATAGTATAAAATTACTTAAAACTAAACAAGTCGAAGGAATACTAATGTTATCTTGGATTCTTGACGATGACCATGTAAATGTTATGAAAGAAAGTAGAATACCGGCTGTTTACATAAGTAAAACAGCTAGAGACTTTGATATATATACTGTAAGTACAAGTAACGAAGATGCTACTTATGATATGACTAAATATCTAATCAACTGTGGTCATGAAGAAATAGCATTAATAATGACAAGTAGAGAAGAAACAATATTAGAAAAAGAAAGAAGAAATGGTTACGAAAGAGCCTTAACAGACAGCAATATCAAAATTGATGATAAGCTAATTAAATACGGACTTACTGATTATGAAGGCGGATATAGCAGTATGAAAGAGCTTCTTAACGATAAAATAATACCATCGGCGGTATTTGTGACAGGTGATGAAGCAGCAGTTGGAGCAGTAAATGCAATATTTGATGCTGGCTACAATGTTCCGGATGACATAAGTGTAGCAGGATTCAATGATACTAAATTAGCAAAAATATATAGACCTAAGTTAACAACAGTATATCAACCATTATTCGACATGGGTGCTGTTGCAATAAGAGCTATCATCAAATTAATAAATGGTGAAGCTTTAGAAGAAAAACAAATCGAACTTCCATATCAAATAATGGAAAGAGAATCTGTTATCAATAAAAAATAGTTATTAATAAGAAATAAGTACTTATAAAAGGATATAATTCATTATAAAATATACTTTTTATAATGAAAATGTAAGTAGTGCTACTATTTTGTTAAATAAATATTCGCAATGAAGCCATGAAGGTTTTTAATCTTCATGGCTTTTTTTTGATTCCTAGGATATCATAATTTATCTGTTCTATGGATAAATTTATAATATCCAACTGTTTAATGGAGCAACGGACCTGGTTTGTAGGTCGTTGGCGACATGAGCGAAGCGAATTTTTGTGTAAAAAAGGGGGAGGTATATTATGGAGCAAGTAGAGTTTTTTGATTCTGTGGCAAAAAATTGGGATAACATGATTGAAATTAATGATAGGATTTTATTTATTTTTATAAAGTAGTGTTTAAAATAAAAAATACTGG
>JAVXJA010000030.1:18079-33585 GCA_036648085.1 Terrisporobacter sp. | reverse complement strand
TTGGATAACAAAAGTAAAAGATTTAAAAATAAGTGAATTAAATAGCTTCATAAATAGCTTCATAAATGGATTACAAAATGATTATGAGTCGATTTTAAATGCTATTAAAT
The DNA here is from genome assembly GCA_036648085.1 of Terrisporobacter sp. Taxonomy (GTDB): domain Bacteria; phylum Bacillota; class Clostridia; order Peptostreptococcales; family Peptostreptococcaceae; genus Terrisporobacter. The sequence goes on along the minus strand of JAVXJA010000030.1, from coordinate 33,475 downwards.
TTGATTATAGTAATGGATTAGCAGAAGGAAATGTTAATAAATTAAAAAATATTAAACGAGTTATGTATGGTAGAAATAGTTTTAAGTTACTTCGTCATAAGATTATTATGCTTGAGAAACTTAGAAAATCTGGTAGCATATAAGAGGTTCTTTCCAATAACAATGGAAAGAACCTCTTTGCTTACATAGTCCTTTTGTAGTTTGTTATTTTATATATTGACTAGCTGAGTATCCAGTTTTACCACTATATTTAACTTTATACCAAGTAGAAGAAGTTTTTTCAAGTATTTCTACTTTAGATCCCTTAGGTATGGTAGTAATAATAGAAGCTGAAGATGAAGCACTTTTTCTCATGTTTAAGCTGGCAGTAGTTGTACCAGACTTAGAACTCGTAGAAGGAGTGTTATTGTCAGAACTATTGTTGCTAAGTGTTATATACTTAGAAGAAACATATCCAGTTTTGCCACTATACTTGATTTTGTACCAAGAAGAAGACGTTTTTTCAATGATTTCTACTTTTGAACCTTTTTTAATAGTAGTGATTATGGAAGATGAAGTAGAATCACTTTCCCTCATATTTAAATTGTCTGTAGTTACACCATACTTTGCACTAGTAGAAGGTGTATTATTATCATTACTATTGCTATTAAGATTTACATACTCTGAAGAAACATATCCTGTTTTACCGCTGTACTTAACTTTATACCAAGAAGAAGAAGTTTTCTCAATGATTTCTATTTTACTACCTTTAGCTATAGTAGTAATGATAGAAGATGAAGTAGAGGCACTTTTTCTCATATTTAAATTAGCCGTAGTTACTCCGTATGTTGATGGAGTACTTGGATTAATTGTTGAAGATGAAGTAGTAGCACTTAATATGTCAGAATAATTACCGTAGAAGTTTTCGTTAGATACTTTTTTATAAGCTCTTACTTTATAGCTATAGTTAGTATTTGAACTTAAATTACTATCAGTATATGTAAATGTTGTATTATTATCAGTAGTATTTATTAAATTATAAGAATTAGTTTTAGAATCTAATTTATATATTTCATAGCCAGTAACATCATCTACTTTTGTCCATTGTAGTTTAATTGATGATGTAGTTTTATCAGTAGAATTAAGTTCTGTTACTTCTTTTGGTAATATTTTAAATGAAGTAGATAAACTTCCTGAATAATTACCGATACCTTTAATCATAATATTAGCTACACCAACAGAAAGATTATTTTCATAAGTTACTGTATAGTCTTTTTCTTCAGATAACGTATTACCATTAAGAGTAATTTCGAATTTTGGACTTATCTTACTTCCAGTATATGTTTGTGATGCTATATTGCTTATTAAAGCGCTAGACAAATCTTTAACTTCAACTGCTTTGGAATTTGATTTTAAATAAGTATAGTTCATATCTACAGAACCAGAAATACCACTTACAACACCTTTATCACTATATTGCCACATCATATATGGTTTTGTATAAGTACAACTTGATCTATATTGAGCAATCCATAAGTTATTAGATAATAATGAATCAGAAGTGAAGTATGTATTTCCAAAATCTTGATTTGTATATATTCCAGAATCATAACCTTGACTTTCTACTTCGCTTATAAAAGCATTAGCAAATTTAGTAGCGCTATCCTTAGTAATAGTTACACCTTGTTTCTTAGCATAATCAACACTGTCGTATTCGAAGTCAAAGAATACAGGATAACTTATATTTTTTTTATACGGCTCTAAAGCTTTTAAACAATACTCAGCTTCCATTGTAGCTTTAGCAGGAGTTGTAGCATAACTAAACCAATAGACACCTACTTCAAGGCCAGCATTTATAGCACCTTGAATATTAGTCTTAAAATAAGGATCTAAAGTAGATGTACCGTAACCAGCTCTTATTATAACATAGTCAACTCCACTGGCTTTTACCTTACTCCAGTTTATATCTCCATTCCATTTACTTACATCTATTCCTTTTTGTATTGGATTTAATGCAATATGGCTTGAAGATACATATCCTTGCTTATTGTTAAATGAAATTTTATACCAATCTTTTTCTTTTTTTAATATATCAAAATTTTCACCGTTTTTCACAGTTCCTAAGATTTCGTTAGAAGTTGATGGTCCACTACGAACATTAAGACTATTAGAAGTTACATTACCATTTCCTATAGCATTAGGGTTAGTAAGATTTGTAATATTTGAATTTGGTAATGATTTAGAGGCGCTCCCTCCCATGCTATAAGTTGGATTAGACTCTGGATCTGGCTGGAAGTTAGTATCCTCAGTAGAACCTTGAGAAATAGCAGATTTTTCTGTTGATTTGTCTGATTTTACTTCCTGTGAATTTATTATTATCATTGCATTTTGATTTGCAATAGAGCATGACAATGATAGAGCAAGAAGAGATTTCTTGAATTTTTTCATATAATTCCCCCTGTATTAATATGTATTAGTCTTTATATTTTATTTAATTAAATGAATTTAAGTGAGAAAAAAGTCGAATTAATATCATAATATAAATACCTTTATATTTTTAATATACGGCAATATGAAAAAAAAGTAAAGACAATATATTACAATATTGTAATAAAATATAAAAATATGTGATATAAGCACGAAATATGGTAGAAGAACTACTTAATTTGTTATTTAATGAAAATAAAAAAGTGTATATTTCTTTTTATAATGATATTTATTGAATAAAATATCATATAAAAAGAAATATACACAGTTAATTTAATTAAGCATTTATCGCTGCAAAACCTTCTCCAAATACCTCATGAACATCACTTACTATAATAAAGGCGTTTTTATCAACTTTCTTAATTAATTTCTTAAGATGTACTTCTTGATTTTTACGAACAACTACAATTAATACACTTTTATTACTATCAGTATATCCACCTTTTCCTTCAAGAATTGTAATACCTCTTTGCATATCATTAACAATGGCATCTTTTAGAGCATCTTCTTCATTAGTTATTATCATAAAGCTCTTAGAATAATCAAATCCTGCTACAATAAAATCTACCATTTTTACGATAACATATAAACTTATTGCAGAATATAAACCTGTTTCAAGATTTTGATTAACTATTCCTGAGGATAATACTACTAAACCGTCTATAAATACTAAACATTTAGATAAAGGAATACTTGGTATTGCTTTATTAATCATAAGAGCAATTAAATCAGTTCCTCCTGTAGAACCATCAACTCTAAAAACGATACCGAGTCCTAAACCTAGAAGTATAGCTCCTGTTATAGCTGATAATAATACATCATCTGTAACTGTTATAGCTGAAAAAGGTGATGTTACATTTATACAAAAAGATAAAAGTAGCATACCAATTAAAGTTTTGATTGAATTTTTCTTTCCTAGTATTTTAATTGAAAATCCAACTAATGGAATACCAAGCATAAGCATTATAGTAGAAACTGAAAGTCCACTTATTTTACTTAAAACTACAGATAAACCACTTAGTCCTCCTGGTGCAATAGTGTGAGGTGCGAAGAACATATTAATTCCTAAACTTACAAGAATACATCCTATAATCATTCCTAAAATTTCAATTATTAGTGCTTTTGAATTTTTTGACATATTTACTCTCCCTTCAGTGCTAAATCATATTATAACAATTATTTTAAAATTAAACTATTACTTTATAATATTATTAAATATTAACTTTTTTCAGAAAATAACAATAAAGAAGAAATATTTAATTTAAAAGATGAATATTAGTTTATAATTAAGAATAATTTAGAAATCCATACATAATTATCTTTTATTTTCAAAAAATAAAAAGTGTAACTAAAAAAATTAGTTACACTAAAAGCTAGAAGAAGTCAAAAAACTTACATACTAGCAAAATTATTAAAATTATAAAAGCAGCTTTAAAAATAAAAGATGATACTAATTTTAATAATTTAAAAGCAACACCTATTAAAACAATTAATAATGCTATTTTTAATAATAAATTTAAACTCATATTAAATCCTCCACTTACATAGAATTTCATGTTCAACTTATATATAATATATTTATTTTATTATTTATTAAAGTAAAACTAAAAAAAGTAATTAAAGATAGTATAATAAAATTCTTACAATTTGGCAAACATGAAATTACATCTTTATTACAATTCTGAAAAAATATTCATGTAAGGGAATATATGTAATATAATACTTATTATTGATTTAATATATTTAGGAAGTAGGAGTATAAAAAATGAAGAGTTCAAAATTTTCTTTTGGAAAAATTAAGGATTTACCTAAAGAGTCTGGATTAACACATAAAAAAGGGCTATTGCTACAGAAATTAGGTAAATTAGATGAAGCTATAGAAGCATACAAGACTTCAGCAGAAGAAGGCAATGTTAAATCTCAATATACATTAGGAAATATCTATTTAAATAGAAAACAGTATCATGAAGCTGAAAGATGGTATAGTATGGCTTTTAAAAATGGGTATGAGGAGTCAGCCTTTGATCTGGGAAATATGTATTTTGAATTAGAAGGTTATGAGTATTCTCTATACTGGTATGAAAAGGTAGCTATGCTTGGAAATAAGAAAGCACAAAATAATTTAGGTGTAGTTCATTTTAAATTAAATGACTATGAGAGATGTGAAAAGTGGCTTAAAATAGCTGCTGATGATAATTTAGGAATGGCGTGTTTTAATTTAGGAAATCTATATATATATCAAAATAAGGAAGAAGAAGCTATAGAATATTATAAAAAGGGATCAGTACTTTTAAATGATGATTCCAAATATAATTTAGCAGTTTTATCTAGAAAGAATGATAATGAGAAAAACGCCATATCTTTATACAAGCAACTATATAGAAGTGGATACGAAAAAGGTTGTTACAATATAGGTATTCTAATGGAAATAAATAAAGAAGAGGATGATGCAGAAAAGTATTATATAAAAAGTTCAAAGGGGAATCATATAAAATCTCAATATAGACTAGCGTATTTATATGACAGACTAGAAAAAAGAGAAGATGCAATTGAGTATTACGAAAAAGGTATAGAACATAATGATGTATTATCTAAATTTAGACTAGCTAATTTATATAATAGAGATAACGAAACAGAAACTGCAAAAATGTATTATGACTTAGCTTCAAATGATATGGTAGAAGCTAAAAATAATTTAGCTGGGTTATATTTTGAAGAAAAAAATTACGAAAAAGCTATAAAACTTTATGATGAAGCAATTGTAGATGGATGTAAGGTTGCTGTAGAAAATATTGCTGATTTATATGATCAAATTGGAGATATAGAAAAATCAATATCTTATTATCAAAGAAACTCTACTTTAGTATCATGTCAAGTGAAGTTAGGTGATATATTCAAAAAAATTGACAATATAGATGAAGCAATAGTTTGGTATGAAAAAGCTTTTGAAAATGGAGATATACATTCAGCATATATTCTAGGATGTATATATGAGGATTTAAAGGATTTTGAAAGAGCTAAGGAATATTTTGTTGCAGGTGTAGATAAAAACCATGTGAATAGCTCTATTCATCTAGGAAGAATATTATATAATGAAGAGAAATTTGAAGAAGCTAAAAAAATGTTAGATACAACTGCCAATGAAAACAATATATATTCACAACATATGGTAGGTTTAATTTGGGAAAAACATTTACAGGATTATACTAATGCAAAATATTGGTATGAAAAATCAAGAGAACAAGGTTGTGTAGAATCAATATATAATCTTGGTCAACTAGCTTTAAGACTTGATGAAATAGAAGAAAGTGAAAAGTATTTTAGTGAAGGTCTTAAATTAGAAGATAAAAACTGTGAGTATATGTTAGCATATATTTATTTTGAAAAAAGTAAGCGAATGTATGTGGAGTTAAGTGAAAATAATTATAGCGATAGTCAGAGAATAATAAATGAATTACCAGAAATCATAATTAATAAAGATAAAAGACTTTTAGCACCTTTTGAAGAGATAATTAAAGAGGGTGAAGATGAAGAATATATACCTCAATATATTTTAGAAGTTAATGAGGATTTAGAAAAAGAATTAGAAAGTATTGAAAAAGAAATGAAAATAGTTATATAAAATAATAAAGCGGATGTTCTCTTAATGAGGTACATCCACTTTTTTATTATAATAATTTATTTTTTGATAGAAGTATTGATAATACTAAGCATATTATTGCAGAAATAAATAATATTATCCAAAAACCATTAGGATCATTGGCAAATGGAATATTACCAACATTCATTCCAAAATATCCAGATATCATGGTAGGTATTGATAAAATCAAAGTAACTACAGTTAAATATTGCATAACAGTATTCTGATTATTGTTTACTATGGCACTAAAAGCATCCATGATTCTACTAAGTATATCACCATAGATAGATGCCATCTCAAGAGCCTGTCTGTTTTCTATGATAACATCTTCTAATAAATCCTCATCATCAGAGTATTTTTTTATAGTAGAGGTTCTAAGCATTTTGTTAAGAACTAGTTCTATTGCTTTTAAGGAAGTAGAAAAATAAACTAGGGATTTTTCTAACTCTAGTAATTGAACAAGTTCTTTGTTTTTCATAGATTTGTGTATTTCACGTTCTATTGTTATAGTCATTTTATTTATTCTTCTAAGATATAATAAATAGTAACTTGCATTTTTTTGTAAGATTTGTAATATAAATCTAGGTTTTTTAGAAGTATAAAAATCTCTAATATGACCTACGATAAAGTCATTTAAAATCTTACTTTGGGCTGTACACACTGTAATGATAAAGTTTTCTCCTAGTATAATACCTAGGGGAATAGTAGAGTAGTGAGCGGAGTCAGAGTCACTTTCATCTATTGGAATATCAACTAAAATTAGAGTATGATTATCTTCCACATCAATTCTTGAGCGTTCCTCTTCATCTAAAGCAGCATTAATACTATCTATATCAATATTAAATCTTTCAGAAATAAATTCTATTTCATTATGACTTGGTTCAACAAGATTTATCCAACAACCGTCCTCAAAGTCGGCAAGTTTTTCTAATTTTGTCTCAATTGTTTTGTAATATCTTATCATGGCAACACATCCTTTATTCAGTTTTATATATTGGTCACTTAATGATATCTATTTAAAAGACCAATAATATAAAATCAGGGTATTAGTCATAAATAGATATTATCAAGTGATTAAAAAAGCTTGCAGTCCGATTCAAAGGTATCGGAATACTGTCCATTTTCCATCACTCTCCTTATGAAAACAAATAATTAAAAGTGTATAAAAAAACACACTTAATTTATATTATAAACCTTATTTAAAAAATAGAAAATACTTTATGAAAAAAATTATTTTTTATCAAAGATTTATTTCCATTTGTTTACTATATAAATACCTATGCAGACTAATATAAGTGCTATTATATTTTTTACTTCTAAAATATTTTCATGTAAAAATATTGCAGAAAAAATAGTTCCAAATAAAGGTGTTAAAAAATTAAATATAGATATTTTACCTACATTATTATATTTAAGCAGAATAGTCCAAATAGTAAAGGCAAGTGATGATAATAAAATTAAATATAAAAGTAGCATATAAGAAGAAAGAGAAGTGAATATAAGTTTGCCACCTCCCAAAAGTCCAGCTATAAATAGTATAAATCCACCCAAAAATAATTGATAGCCTGTAATTATAATACTATCTTCCTTATTTGATATAAATTTACCAATTAAAGAGCCTATGGCAAAACAAGATGCGCCAAGGACTATAAATATATCACCATTTAAACTAAAGCTTGATTTTAATCCATCTAAATTTACAAGGAGTACACCTAAAAATCCTATGAAACAGCCATAAATTTTAGATTTATCTAGTTTATCGTCTTCAAATAAAAAGTGGGCTAGTATTACCATTATAAAAACAGATGAAGAGTTTAAAATATTAGATTTAACCCCTGAAGTATAAAATAAGCCTAAATAAATAAAAAAGTATTCTAAGGTTGTTTGTATAAACCCTAGCAGGAAGAGGCCTTTAAAATTTTCTTTTTTTAATTTAGGAAAATTTTTAGTTGTGAAATAATAATAGATTAAAACTACTATTCCAGCTAATGTAAATCTAAGACCAGCAAATAGAAGTTTAGAAAATAGATCATCACCGCTTATATTGAATAGTTCGTAGCCTATCTTAATAAAGGGAAATGCGCTACCCCATAGAGCAGTACATATTATTGCAAGAAATAAAACCACGTATTTTTTTTGGAAAAATTCCTCTTTGATAATAATTTTTTTATTGTTGTTATTCATAGTGCCTCCTTGGTAAGTTATGTATTTATGTTTTTGCATATAAAAAGGTACCTGTGAAAGGTACCCCTTTATATTTATAATATAATTAATTTAAAATATTTACAACTACACCTTGTTTATCGCAATGTAAGTCTTTGATTATCCAGTTATTTTCTAGAGTACATAAATAACCATTCATCTGTGATATAAATAATTCATCATCATCACAAGTTAGAGACATTATTGTTGGACCTGCACCACTTAGAAAAGTACCTAAGCAATTTAACTTATTAGCATGACATACTATTTTATCATAATTTTTAATTAAAGGACTTCTAAAATCTTGATGAAATTTATCCTGACAAGCTACTTTCAGAAAACTTAGATTATTATTCATAAAAGCAGTTATTAGTAAAGCTGTTCTTGATACATTAAAAACCCCATCTTTATGATTTATAACTTTTGGAAGAACACCCCTAGATTTTGCAGTAGATAATTTAAAATCTGGTATCATAGCGCAAAATCTTAAGTTCTCAGGGACTTTTATCTTGTCATAATATATTTCATCATTATCTATAAAAGAAACCATCATATTGCCATAAATGGCAGGAGCCACATTGTCAGGGTGACCTTCTATTTCTGTAGCAAGTTTTAAAATTTCCTCTTTATCTAAATTGGCTTCGCAAAGATAATTTGCACCCATAAGACCAGCTACAATACAAGCAGCACTACTGCCAAGGCCTCTGCAAATAGGTATTTCATCTTTGATTTTTATTTTTATGCCCTTAGGTATCTTTTTTGGCTTTACTTTATCAAAGAAATATAACATGGATTTATAGACTAAATTGTCATCATTTATATATTCTGTTTCTTTTTCTTCTATATCGATTCCTTCATTTATTTCTTCAAAATAAAATTTGTTATATAAACTTAAGGCTATACCTAAACAATCATATCCTGGACCAATATTGGCACTTGTTGCAGGAACTATAACTTCTAACATATCTATCACCTAATCTTTCAATATTATTTTTACTTCTTTCATAATCTCATATTTTTTACAGTTTCTCTTATGAAGAATTGTGGCATTTTTTAATTTTAAAATTGATAGAGGAATAGGCGTTTTTGTTATATGAGATAATTTATCTAGTGAAGAAAAGTCATCATTACTAGAATCAATTATTCCAAGGCTATTTAACACATCCTTACCAAACTTATAAGGACTGGCAGTGCTTAAAATTATTGACTTAGTAGTGTCCTGACTTTCTTTTTTATATTTTTCTAAAGAAGAATAAGCCACAGCTGTATGAGTATCAATAAGATAGTTATAATTTTTATAAACTTTATAAATAGTGTTTTTTACCTCATCTTCAGTGACATATTCACTGTGAAAATCTTTAAGATTTTCCTTCATATAATTATTTATTTTATACATTCCATCAGTATTCAAATTATTTATAAGCTCATTAACCTTATCACAATCTCTGTTACAGATTTCATATAACAATCTTTCTAAATTGCTAGAAACTAAAATATCCATAGATGGAGATGAAGTTAACTTTAAATCTCTATTTTTATTGTATATTCCATTTGAGAAAAATTCATATAATACATTATTCTCATTAGAGGCACAAATAAGCTTATTAATTGGTAACCCCATTCTTTTAGCGTAATAGCCGGCTAAAATATCACCGAAATTTCCACTTGGAACTACGAAGTTAACTTTATGAAATAAATCTATTTCTTCTTGTCTTACTAATTCAAAATAGGAGAAGAAGTAATAAACTATTTGAGGAAGAAGTCTACCAATATTAATAGAATTTGCAGATGATAAAAGATAGCCCCTATTACTTAGATCTTCAATAAATTCTTTATCATTAAATACTTCTTTAACTCCAGACTGAGCATCATCAAAATTACCATTAATAGAAACTACAAAGGTGTTGTTTCCTTCCTGAGAAGTCATTTGTAGTTTTTGTACAGAGCTAACACCATTTTGGGGAAAGAAGACTATAATTTTTGTATTATCAATATTCTTATAACCTTCTAAGGCGGCCTTTCCAGTATCACCAGAAGTTGCAGTAAGGATTACGACTTCTTTGTTTATATTATTTTTCTTCATTGAATTAGTCATAAGGTGAGGCATTATTGTAAGAGCTATATCTTTAAAGGCACAAGTAGGTCCATGATATAATTCTAAAAAATAGTCCTTGTTTATTTTCCTAATAGGTGTAATTGATTTAGTATCAAATTTGCTATCATAAGCCTTATTAATACAGTCTTTTAATTCTTCTTCTGTAAAATCTATTAAATATTTTTCTAGAATAAAAAATGCTAATTCTTTATAGGTTAAATTTACTAAACTATTAAGTTCTTGTTTTACATTTGGAAAATCACTAGGAACATATAGTCCACCATCTTGTGACAATCCCTTTATTATTGCTTTTGAAGGGGTTAACTTATCATTATTACCCCTGGTACTTGTAAAGTGCATTTGTACTCCTCCTTTAATTACTTAAAATTGAAATAAAAAAGCTCTCATCCCTGGAAAGGGACGAGAGCATATTCCCGCGGTTCCACCCAAATTGATTAAAAAATCCACTTGCTAACTTATAACGTAGTTTAACGTCTATTCTTACTGAAATCCAAGGATAACTTCAGAATGAAGCTTATAGGTAGTTTTCAATTTCTCTAGTTAAGGAAATTTTTCAGCTTTGAATTTCCATCTCTTGTAACCGAAATAAATTTACTCTTCCTAATCATAGCTTTATATTTATATTAAATTAATTTAAATTCTAATTTATTGTTTCACCATTGTCAAGAAAAAAATGGAAATTAAACTAATGAAAAACTTGATGGGAAAAAGAAGTTGTTACAAAATCTTAACATTTTTTTCATATAAAATATGATATTATATCATTATGAATTAATACTTATTTATTCTTATATAAAACAAATTCTTAAAAAGTAAGTAAAATTCCTATGAAATTCATAAATTATTCATATTGGGATAATATAATATAAACAAAAGGAGGAATTGATATGGCAATTGTACTTATTACTGCAATTTTAGTAGTTGTTATGCTTGGACTGTCGTTCTTATCGTATTTATCAGAAATTATAAAATTAGAAGATCAAAGCCTAGAGCATTAATATAAAATAACATGATTAAAATAAATTTATAATAAATAAAAAAGATTGAAGTAAATTCAGTCTTTTTTGTTGTGAAATTTTCACTTTAGATAATCTGTTTTATAAGAACTATATTTAGGGAGGGATATAAATGAGTAAATTAGTGAGAGTATGCCCTGTATGTTCAAAAGTGGATATATATAAATTAAAAGAACAGTTAGGTGAAAGTAATGTGAAATCAGGTTGCGTAGGAGCTTGTAGAAAAGACAGATCTAAATACTTTGGTAAATAAATGGAGTATATACATTAACAAAAACTGAAGAAGAATTTACGAAAGAGTGTAAATAGAAAAAGCCCAACAAATAAATTTGTTGGACTTTTTTGTTATTATTTTTGAGCAGCTTTTCTTCTCTTATTATATTGAAGTCTTTCATGCTCGTTTAAGAATTTCTTTCTAAGTCTGATAGAATCAGGTGTTATTTCAACTAATTCATCATCATCTATAAATTCTAAAGCTTCTTCTAAAGTGAACTTTTTAGCAGCATTTAATTTAACAGCATCATCAGTACCAGAAGCACGAACGTTAGTTAACTTTTTGTTTTTAGTTGGGTTAACTATCATATCATCTTTTCTAGAGTTCATACCAATTATCATACCTTCGTATATTTCCGTACCTGGATCTACGAACATAGAAGCTCTTTCACTTAAAGCAGCTAATCCGTAAGCCATAGTAGAACCACCACATTGAGATACTAACACACCGTTAGCTCTTGATGGTATTTCACCTTTGTGCTCTTCGTATCTAGCAAATGAACGAACTATATTTCCTTCACCACGAGTATCATTTATAAATTCAGATCTATATCCTAAAAGTCCACGAGTTGGGCAAGAGAATTCTATTTTAACGAAATCTCCTTCTATAGACATAGCTTCCATCATAGCTTTTCTTAAGTTCATTTTGTTTATAACTGTTCCAGAATATGCCTCAGGACAGTTGATTATAACTTTTTCTATTGGTTCTTGAACTTTTCCATTTTCTCCTCTATGCATTAGAACTTCTGGTTTAGAAACACCTATTTCATAACCTTCACGTCTCATGTTTTCAAGAAGTATAGATAAGTGAAGTTCACCTCTACCAGATACTCTATATCCGTCAGTAGTATCTAATGATTCAACTTTTAATCCAACGTTAACTTCTAATTCTTTTTCTAATCTATCTTTTAAATGTCTTGTAGTTACGAATTTACCACTTTTACCTGCGAATGGAGAATCATTAACTAAGAAGTTCATAGAAAGAGTAGGTTCTTCTATATGAATCATCTCCATTGGTAAGTGATGTCCAATTTCACAGATAGTTTCACCTATAGATATATCAGGTATACCTGCTACAACTACGATGTCTCCCGAACGAGCTTCATCAACTTCAACTTGCTTTAATCCTTCGTAAACTGAAAGTTTAGATATTTTTCCTCTAGTTACAACTTCACCAGATTTGCAGATAGCAACTTGCTCTCCACTTTTCACTGTTCCTTTGTAAACTCTACCTATACCAAGTCTTCCTACGAAGTTATCGTAAGCTAAGGCAGATATTTGTAATTGAAGATGTTTTTCATCATAATCAGGATAAGCACTTGCATGATCAACTATAGTTTCAAATAAAGGTGATAAGTCAGTTGAGTTATCATCCATTTCTTTTTTAGCTATACCTTGCTTAGCTATTCCGTATATTATTGGGAATTCACATTGCTCGTCAGTTGCATTTAAGTCAACAAATAAGTCGAATACTTCGTCAACAACTTCTTCAGCTCTTTGATCAGATTTATCTATTTTATTTATGAATAATATAGGTTTAAGACCTAATTCTAAAGATTTTTGTAAAACGAATCTTGTTTGAGGCATTGGTCCCTCAGATGCATCTACTAGTAATACAACAGTATCAACAGTTTTTATAACACGTTCAACTTCAGAAGAGAAGTCACTATGTCCTGGTGTATCTACTATGTTTATCTTGTAATCCTTATAGTTTATTGAACAGTTTTTAGAATATATAGTTATACCTCTCTCTGCTTCAAGGTCGTTACTATCCATTACACAGTCTTTTACTACTTCGTTTGCTCTAAATACACCACTTTGTGATAAGAAGGCATCAACTAGAGTTGATTTACCAGCATCAACGTGGGCGATTACAGCGATATTAATAATTTTATGTTTTGTTGTCATTTGGTTTGTATTCCTTTCTAAAAAATAACTTTTATAGTATAACATAGCATTATAAAAAAGTAAAATTAATTAATGAATGATAAAAAGATAGTATTAAGATAAGTTATATTCTTTATGAAGTAGCCAAGTATTATTTTTCCATTTGAAAATTGCTATATTGTCAAATAAGCAATGGAATTCACAAGGAATATATGTAACATAGGACCAAAGATCCTTATAAATTTTTTGGATTTTTTTAGAACTAATAGTTACATGAAATATTTTTTTCTTACCATCTTCTTTAGTGAAGTTTATATATTTTATAATAGACAAATCATCTATCACTTCATCATGTAGTTTTTGACCTTCAATACTCATTAATACTTTCATAAAAATTACTCTATTATCAAAGTGATCATATCCTTGAATTTTATATGCGGCTTTATCATGTGTTTTACAAAAATTTTCTAAAACTTTTTCAGTTTCACTTATATCGTCACATTTAAAAGGTGCTTTAATTGTAAAATGAGCTGGAAGTTTTGAAGATTTGGCTTTGAATTTTTCATAAACTTCAAGTCTCAAATTATTATTAAATATACCAGCTTCTCCTTTTATAACGCTGACTATTACATACCTCAATTTTATCCTCCTCAAACTTTTATATACATTTTTTATAATTCTTTTATCATTATATATCTTTTACTAAAACATTTACAAATATTTATTTTAATATTCTTATTATTTAGTTTCTAATATTAACTTTATATTACATATAATGGCTATATACTTTATATTAAGAAATGGTTTTTAATAGTAAAATTTGGGGGGATTACTATGGAAGTAAATATTAATGAAGTTGCAAAAAGGTTGAGCAAGTTAATACAAGTAAAAAGTTTATCTAATGAAAAATTTGAGAATATTGATTTTCAGCCATTTTTTCAAATTAAATCATATTTAAGAGAATTTTACCCAATTATACATGATAAATCAAAAATTGAAATTATACATGAAGGAGCTTTTGTATATAAAATAGAAGGCAATACTTCCAATAAACTACCTTTATTATTTATGGGTCATATGGATGTGGTAGCAGCAGGAGAAGATACTCTTAATCAATGGAAAGTAGACCCTTTTAGTGGAGTTATAGAAGATGAAATTGTGTGGGGACGTGGAGCTAAAGATATGAAGAGCCAAATTATTTCATTTTTTGAAGCTACAGAATATGCTTTAAAATATGAAATCGAAAGAGATTATGATTTATATTTTTCATTGGGTTACGACGAAGAGGTTGGAGGAAGAAATGGAGCTAAATATATAGCTGATTACTTCAAAAAACAAAATATTAAATTTGGAATGATAATAGATGAAGGTGGTATGATTACAGATGGAATTTTAGGTTTATTAGAAGAAATAGCTTTAGTTGGAACTTGTGAAAAAGGATATGTGGACTTGAAAATTACATATGCTGCTGATGGTGGTCATAGTTCTATGCCTCCAACTAGTACAGCCTTAGGTAAGATTTGTGAAGCGGCTTGTAAATTAGAAAATAATCAAATGCCAGTAAGAATTACAGAACCACTTAGTGAAATGTTAGTTAAACTTAGCAAATACTTAAAAGGAAGTGCAAGAATTGCCTTAGAGAAAAATAAAATATTTTCTCCAATTGTAAAAAGTTCTCTATCAAAATCACCAGCATCTAATGCCTTAGCTAGAACAACAACAGCACTTACTATGGCAAAAGGTTCAGATGCATCTAATGTGCTTCCAAACTTAGCATATATTGTTGTTAACTTCAG
>JAVXJA010000030.1:0-17979 GCA_036648085.1 Terrisporobacter sp. | reverse complement strand
GTTCAGATGCATCTAATGTGCTTCCAAACTTAGCATATATTGTTGTTAACTTCAGGTTACTGCCAGGTGATACTTTAGAAGAGTTATTAACTCACGTAAAAAATGTTATAGGAGAAGAATATAATATAGAAGTTTTAATAAGTAAAACACCTTCTAAATTTTCAAAAGTGGATGAGTATTTTGATATAGTAAGTGAAAGTATAAAAAAAGCATATCCACATGTTGCTGAAGTAGTACCTTTTATTATGGTTGGAGGAACAGACTCTATTTACATGGATGATTTAAGTGATCATATTTATAAGTTTGGACCTTTTAGATGTAGCGAAGATGAAAGAAAAGTAGTTCATGGTGTTAATGAATTTATGAGATTTAAGGATTTAAAAATAGGTATTGATTTTTTTTATAATGTGATAAATAAATATTAATTATTTAGAAATCTTTAAAAGTGAGCTATTTCACGCGTGATTTTAGATTACTATGTATAACCTTATTTTGTATGGTGATATTATGGTTAATTTTTGGGTGAATCATTGTTAAAATTAAAATTATTTAAAAAATGATAAAGTTATTGAAAAAAAATAGTTATTAATATACAATTCAATTAAGAGATAACAATAATATAACAAATACATACTCAGTCGACTGTAAAAATAACCAAAATGTAAACATATTATTAATAATACATAAATAAGGGGGATTTAAAATGCAAACTACAATAGAGAGACAAGAAGTGAAAGTTGAAAAGTTTAATTATTTTGTAAATGGGGAATATAAACAATCCAAAACAGAAAAATATAATGAAGTATGCAATCCAAGTACTGGAGAAGTTGAAGGTTTAGTACCTTGCTGTACAGAAGAAGAAGTTATGGAAGCTATACAAGCTGCAAAAACTGCTTTTCCAGCATGGTCAGCTACACCAGTGATAAAACGTTCTCAAGTTCTTTATAAAATACGCCAATTAATAGAAGAAAACATAGAAGAATTAACTCTTTTAGTAGCGAAAGAACATGGTAAAGTTTTAGATGAAGCAAAAGGAGATGTATTAAAAGCAAAAGAAGGAACAGAACTTGCTTGTCAAATACCTACTCAAATGATGGGTGACTCATTGATGAACGTATCAAATGGGGTAGATACAGTGTTATATAGAGAGTCGATTGGTGTATTTGCAGGAATAGTTCCATTTAACTTCCCAGCTATGATACCTATGGGTTGGATGGCTCCAGGAGCAATAGCAGCAGGAAATACTGTAGTATTAAAAGTATCAAGTGCTACTCCAAGAACTGCTTTAAGAATGGTTGAACTTTATAAAGAAGCAGGGGTGCCAGATGGTGTTATAAATGTAGTAACTTGCTCTAGAAATGAAGCTGAAATATTTTTAACTCATGAAGATGTAAGAGGTATAACATTCGTTGGAACTACAAATGTTGGTAAACATATATATTCAACTGCTGCAGCTCATGGAAAAAGAGTTCAATGCTTATGTGAAGCTAAAAACCATGCATTAGTACTTAAAGATGCAGCTGTAGAAAGATCTGCAGCTGGTATATTAAATGCAGCTTTCGGTTGTGCAGGAGAAAGATGTATGGCACTTCCTGTAGTAGCAGTTGAAGAAGAAATAGCGGATGAATTAGTATCAGCTATAGTAAAATTAGCTAAAGAAGTAAAAGTAGGGCCTGCCTATCATTCAGATAGTACATTAGGACCAGTAGTTGATGCTAAGCATAAAGCGAATGTATTAAAATGGATAGAAAAAGGAATAGAAGAGGGTGCAGATTTAATATTAGATGGTAGAGATGTAAAAGTAGAAGGATTTGAAAATGGATTCTATATAGGGCCTACAATATTTGATAATGTTACTGATGAAATGACAATTGGACAAAAAGAAATATTTGGTCCAGTTCTTTGTATAAAAAGAGTTAAAAACTTTGAAGATGGTTTAGCAAAAATGAATGCAAATCCATTTGCTAATGGATCAATAATATATACTCAAAGTGGATATTATGCTAGAGAATTCTCTAAGAGAACTCATGGAGGAATGGTAGGGGTAAATGTTGGTATACCAGTACCAGTAGGTGTATTCCCATTCTCTGGACATAAAAACTCATTCTTTGGTGATTTGCACTGTTTAGGTAAAGATGCTGTAAGATTCTTTACAGAAAGTAAATGTGTAACTACGAGATGGTTTGATGATGAAGAAAAGAAAAATACAAAAGTATCAACATGGGATGGGACTATGTAATAACAGGTTAATTAAAAAGGCATGAAGTTAGAAATAGCTTCGTGCTTTTTTTAATTTCCATGATTTTATTACAAAAATAAAAAACTAGAGTTTATCTAATTAGTTATAAAATGGATAAACTCTAGTCATTTATAAATATTATTCATCGCAAGTAACTAATTGTACATTATGACTCAAGCAAAATTCTAGATATTTTTTAGCTGGTTTGCGGTCTGTAATTAAATAATCAATATCTTTAAGTTGACCATACGTTATTAAAGATGAATTATCGAATTTAGATGAATCAACTAATAAAAAAACCTCGATACCTTTTTCCATTGCTAATTTTTTGACTTCTGATTCTAGTGGATGTGAGTTTGTAATTCCACATTGGATAGAGATACCTGTTGAAGCCATAAAAGACTTAGTTATATTATATTTACTTAATACGGAAATAGTATCAACACCTACAAAGGAGATAGTTTTTCTTATTAAATTACCAGGAAGAGTTATTACGTTTAAATTTGGATAATTTAATGCTTTAATAATAACTTCCAGGTTATTAGTAATAATAGTTACATTGTTTTTATTCCTCAAATAATCTACGATTGTTAAAGTAGTAGTGCCGGAATCTAAAAATATTATATCCCCATCAACTATATAGTCAGCACAACGTTCTCCAATGCTAGATTTCAAACTAATATTTCTTATATTTCTTTCGTCAAATGGAACTACTGTAGCTTCTTCTTTTATTTCTTTTATAGAAACACCGCCATAGACCTTTTTTATAGTTCCTTTTTCAGTTAATTCATTGATATCTCTTCTAATAGTATTCTTAGAAACATTAAATACTTCGCAGAGAGTATCTAAAGAGACAGTTTTATTTTTTAGAACATAATCTTCTATATCTGATATTCTATTAGATCTCATAAACTTAATAACCTCCACTTATAAATATTACCCTCAATTAGAGTATATAACATAAAAATATAAAAAGAAACACTTGAAATATAAAAAAGTTACTCAAAACATAACAAAAAGATTATAAGAAAATAATAAAAAGATGTTGAAAAAGTTTAAAAAGCAGATTATACTTAAATTAAATAAAGAGATAACAAAAAGTTAACAATTAAAGAGAAACTTTTAAGTATAAATCAATTAAAAGGGGTAAAATATGGGGAATTTATTTTTAACACCAAATAAAATTATTATTGGAAAAGACGCATTACAGATATCAAAATTACATATTAAAGATTTTGGGTCGAAAGCCTTAATAGTAACTGATGATATGATGGTTAGGTTGGGTAACTTAGATAGAGTAGTGGATGTATTGAAATTTACAGGAATAGAATATACAGTTTACAGTAAAGTAAATAGTGAACCTACAGATATTATGGTGAAAGAAGGAAAGCATATTTATGATCAAAATGATTGTAACTTCTTGATTGCATTAGGTGGTGGTTCACCAATAGATACTATGAAAGCTATAGGAGTTATGATTACAAACGAAGGAGAAATAAGTGATTATCTAGGGAAAGTTATAGAAAAAGATTTACCAAAGATGATTGCAATACCAACAACAGCAGGAACCGGTTCGGAAGCCACTCAATTTACAATAATATCAGATGTAAAAAGAGATATAAAAATGCTTTTAAGTGGTCCAGGACTTATACCTAATTTAGCAATTGTAGATCCGATATTTACAATGACAGCACCGCCATCAGTGACGGCGGCAACAGGAATAGATGCATTAACACATGCAATAGAATCTTTCACATCGAGAAAATCACAACCAATGTCAGACTCATTCGCAATTTCAGCAGTAAAAAGAATATTTGAAAATTTAAAAATAGCATATATAGAAGGCAGCAATGAAGAAGCAAGAAAAGAAATGTCTATAGCTTCTCTTGAAGCGGGTATAGCTTTTAATAATTCATCTGTAACAATAGTACATGGAATGAGTAGACCTATAGGCGCATTATTCCATGTACCTCATGGTTTATCAAATGCTATGTTACTTGAAAGTTGTCTAGAGTTCGCTAAAGAAGGATGTAGGGATAAATTGGCTTATTTAGCAAAAATAATAGGGATAGAGAATTTAAATGAAGAAGATAGTGCAAATTCTTTTGTCAATGAAGTTACAAAACTTTGCAAAGATTTGAATATAATGACACTTAAAGAATTTGGTGTAAATAAACATGAGTTTCTTGAAAACTTAGATAAAATGGCAGAAGATGCATTGGAGAGTGGTAGTCCATATAATACAGTAAGAATACCGACAAAAGACGATATAATAAATATTTACAAATCCTTATGGAAGTAGGTGAGAAATGTGCCTTTAGTTAATATGAAAGAATTATTGTTAAAAGCAAATGAGGAAAACTATGCAGTTGGAGCTTTTAATGTTGCAAATATGGAAATGGTTAGAGGAGCAATAAAAGCAGCAGAAGATCTTAACTCTCCTATAATTATACAAGTAGCAGAGGGAAGACTAGAATATTCACCACTAGATTTGATAGGACCGATGATGATAGAAGCAGCTAAAGCATCAAAAGTGGATGTGTCAGTTAATTTTGATCATGGTTTAACTTTAAAAAATATTAAAAGAGCATTAGAAATAGGATTTACTTCAGTTATGATAGATGGTTCAAAATTACCATTAGAAGAAAATATAAATCTAACAAAAAATGTTATAGAAGAAGCAAAAAAATATAATGCATGCGTAGAAGCCGAAGTGGGTAGGGTAGGTGGAAGTGAAGATGATAGCAACGTTGTAAGTATATTATATACAGATGTAAATGATGCAAAGAAATTTATAAAAGAAACTGATGTAGATATATTAGCAGTTGCAATTGGAAATGCGCATGGCGTGTATTCTGGGGAACCAAAATTAAATTTTGAAGTATTAGAAAGTATTAATAGAACTATAGAAATACCATTAGTACTTCATGGTGGTACAGGAATAACAAAAGAGGATTTTAGAAAATGTGCAAAAACAGGAATTAAAAAAATAAATATAGCCACAGCGACATTTAATTCAGTAGATAGATATGTTAAAGAGTTTTATAAAAATAATGACGATACAAACTATTTTAAATTAAATTTAGCTCAAGTACGAGGAACTTATGAAAACGTTTATAAACATATAAAAATATTTGGAAGTGAAAATAAAGCATAGGGGGAAATGATAAATGAGTTATATTGAATTTCAAAATGATAGAGAAATGGACATAGTGCCCATAGGGAGAGTAGCGATAGATTTTAACCCACTAGATGTTCATAGAACACTTGCTGAAAGTACAACATTTAAAAAATATGTAGGTGGTTCACCAGCTAATATAGCAGTAGGCTTAGCTAGGCTTGGCAAAAAAGTAGGGTTTATAGGAAAAGTATCTGATGATAGATTTGGTGAATATGTAACAAATTACTTTGAGAATGAAGGAATAGATATATCTAGAGTAGCTAAATGTAAAAATGGTGAGTCTTTAGGGTTAACGTTTACAGAAATATTAAGTCCAACAGAAAGTTCTATCTTAATGTATAGAGATGGTGTGGCAGATTTGATGTTAGATGTAGATGACATAGATGAAGAGTACATAAGAAATACCAAAGCTATAGTAGTATCAGGAACAGCTCT
The DNA here is from genome assembly GCA_036648085.1 of Terrisporobacter sp. Lineage (GTDB taxonomy): Bacteria > Bacillota > Clostridia > Peptostreptococcales > Peptostreptococcaceae > Terrisporobacter. The sequence continues at coordinate 12,124 of JAVXJA010000030.1, read as the reverse complement.
TGCACAAAGTCCATCAAGAGAGGCGGTACTTAAGGCAGTACAGCTTGCTAAAAAAAATAATACAGTAGTTATATTTGATATAGATTACAGAAATTATACATGGAAAAATAAGGATGAGATTGCAATTTATTACTCTAGCGTGGCTAAAGATAGTGATATAATTATAGGGTCTAGGGAAGAATTTGACTTAACAGAGGGACTTATGACTACTTATAGCACAGATTCAGAAACAGCTAAAAGATGGCTAGATTATGGAAATAAAATAATAGTTATAAAGCATGGTAAAGAAGGATCTACAGCTTATACACAAGATGGAAATAGCTACAAGATAAAACCTTTTCCAGTCAAACTTTTAAAATCATTTGGTGGTGGAGATGCATATGCATCAGCATTTTTATATGCATTACTAGAAAATTGGAATATAATGGATGCTTTAGAGTTAGGAAGTGCTTCAGCAGCAATGCTAGTTGCAAGTCATAGTTGTTCTCAAGATATGCCAAGTGCAGATGCAGTAAAAGAATTTATAAAAGCTGCAAAAGAAGAGTATGGAGAAATGATAGCAAGAGCTTAAGGGGGGAAATGAAATGTTAGAAAGAATGGGGAGTTTAAAAAGTGGTAAAAACATTTTAACTGAAGTAAATGGAAGACATAGTAATATGTTAATGGATATATCAGTTGAAAAAATGCTTTCAGGAGAATGTTTAAAATTTTTAAATGAAAATAAAGAAATGGCAATTCTTTTAATAGATGGAGAAGTAACATTTAAATGGGAAAATGAAGAAGAAATATTTAAAAGAACTTCTGTATTTGATGATGAGCCGACTTGTTTACATGTATGCAAAGGTATTCGAGTTGAAATTAAAGCTATGAGTGATGTTGAAATATTAGTTCAATTAACAGAGAATAAAGAAGTTTTTGAATCTAAATTGTATTCATCAGAAGATACAAGAACTGACATATTTGGCGAAGGGGTATGGAATGACGTTGCAAGAAGAGCTGTAAGAACAGTATTTGATTATGATAATGCTCCATATTCAAATATGGTAATGGGAGAGGTAATAACTTATCCAGGTAAATGGTCAAGCTATATACCGCATCATCATGAACAACCAGAAGTTTACTACTATAAATTTGATAAACCACAAGGATTTGGATTTTCTTTAATTGGAGAAGATGCTTATAAAATAGTGGATAATAGTTTTTCTGCTATACCAGGAGGACTTGTACATCCGCAAACATCTGCACCAGGATATGCCATGTATTATTGCTGGATGATAAGACATTTTGAGAAGAATCCATGGACTGAAAGGGTTGACTTAGAAGAACATAAATGGCTACTAGAAAAAGATGTGAAAATATGGCCTGAAATATAATAAACAGGGGTGAGATAATGAAAACCGTAAAAATGACAACAGCACAAGCTTTAGTTAGATTTTTAGATAACCAATATATAAGCTTTGATAAAATAGAATCTAAATTTATAGAAGGAATATTCACAATATTTGGGCACGGAAATGTAGTAGGACTTGGCCAAGCATTAGATGAAAATCCAGGAAACTTAAAAGTTCATCAAGGTAGAAATGAACAAGGAATGGCTCTTGCAGCTATGGGATTTGGAAAACAAAATAATAGAAAAAAAATATACGCAGCAACTTCATCAGTAGGCCCAGGAGCTGCAAATATGGTAACTGCAGCGGCTTGTTCAACTGCAAATAATATACCACTCTTGTTACTTCCTGGTGATGTGTTTTCTAGTAGACAACCAGATCCAGTATTACAGCAAATAGAGCAACCACATAATTTATCAATAAGTACAAATGATGCATTTAAACCAGTTTGTAAATATTGGGATAGAGTAGCGAGACCAGAGCAATTGATGAGTGCTATGATAAATGCAATGAGAGTACTTACGGATATGGGGAATACTGGTGCAGTATGTATATCTTTACCACAAGATGTACAAGGAGAGGTGCATGATTTCCCAGAAAGTTTCTTTGAAAAGAGAGTACATAAGATGGTTAGACAACTTCCAAGTGTGGAAGAACTTGAAGAAGCTATAGATCTTATAAAATGTAAAAAGAAACCTCTTATAATATGTGGAGGAGGAGTTAAATATTCTGAAGCAGGAAAAAAATTGTTAGCTTTTGCTAATAAATATAATATACCGTTTGCTGAAACACAAGCAGGTAAAAGTGCTATAAAATCTAGCGAAGAACTTAATCTAGGTGGAGTTGGAGTTACAGGAAATTTAGCTGCAAATATGATAGCAAAAGAATGTGACTTAGTAATAGGAGTGGGAACTAGATTTACAGATTTTACTACAGGTTCCAAATCCTTATTTAAAAATAAAGAAATAGAATTCTTGACTATAAATACATCTAGATTTGATGCTTCTAAATTGGATGCTACTAGTTTAGTTGGAGATGCTAAAGTTACGTTGGAATATTTAGAAGATAAATTAGAATATTACGAAACAGAGTATAAAGATGAAATAAAAATAGCGAAAAAACTATGGGAAGATGAACTTGATAGATTAAATAAAATAGAATATAAAGAAGGATTTATACCAGAAGTTACAGCAAGAGTAGAAACTTCTATAGATGATTTTATAAAGATGCATGACAGTATACTTACTCAAACTAGAGCTTTAGGAATAATAAATGAAGCTTTAAAGAAAGATTCTATAATATTGGGTGCAGCTGGAAGTTTGCCAGGTGATTTACAAAGAGTATGGAAAGCTGAAGAAAAAGATTCTTATCATATGGAATATGGATATTCTTGTATGGGATATGAAATAGCAGCATCTTTAGGTGCAAAGCTTGCTAGCCCAGATAAAGAAGTTTATGCAATGGTAGGAGATGGAAGTTATTTAATGCTCCATTCGGAGTTAATAACTGCTATTCAAGAAAAACAAAAAATAAATGTATTATTATTTGATAATTGTGGATTTGGCTGTATAAATAATCTTCAAATGGGTAACGGAATAGGAAGTTTATGCACTGAATTCAGACATAGAAATGAAGAAACTAATAAGTTAGATGGAGATTTTGTTAAAATAGATTTTGCTAAAGTTGCAAGTGGATACGGAGTAAAAACTTATACTGTAAAAACTATTGAAGAATTAAAAATAGCATTAGAAGATGCTAAGAAACAAAGTATATCAACTCTTATTGATATAAAAGTATTACCGAAAACAATGACGGATGGATATGATGCATGGTGGCATGTTGGCATAGCTGGAGTATCAGAAAAAGATAGAGTAAAGGAAGCTTATGAAGCTAAAAAAGAAAGCTTAAAGTTAGCAAGACAATATTAATAAATTGAAAATTACATAATTGGGGGAAAAAATAATGATAAATATAGGAATTATAGGTGCAGGAAGAATAGGTAAAGTACACGGTGAAAGTATAACTAAATACGTAAAAGGTGCTAGAGTAAAAGCTATATATAACTTTATATTAGATGAAGAAACACTTTCTTGGGCCAAAGAAATGGGAATAGACGAAGTATATGATGATTATAACCAAATTTTGAATGATAAAGAAATAGACGCAGTGCTAATATGTACATCAACAGATACTCACTCTCCAATATCTATAGAAGCGATAAGAGCTGGAAAACATGTATTCTGTGAAAAGCCAATAGATCATGATGTAGACAAAATAAAAAATGTAATGAAAGAACTTGAAAACTCAAATATAAAATATCAAGTAGGGTTTAATAGAAGGTTTGATCACAATTTTATAGCTGCCAAAGAGGCTGTTGAAAGTGGTAAAGTTGGAGATGTAAATATAATAAAAATAACTTCTAGAGACCCAGAGGCTCCTCCTGCAAGTTATGTAAAAGTATCAGGTGGAATGTTCTTAGACATGACTATACATGATTTTGATATGGTGAGATTTTTATCAGGAAGTGAAGTAGAGGAAGTTTATGCAATGGGTGCTGTACTTGTAAATGAAGAAATAGGTAAAGCGGGAGATATAGATACTGCAATAATAACTATGAAACTATCCAATGGAGCTTTAGCAGTAATAGATAACTCAAGAGAAGCTTGTTACGGATATGATCAAAGAGCAGAAGTGTTTGGATCAAAAGGTTGTGTACAAGTAGGCAATGATAGTAACTCAACTGCAATAATAAGTAACAAGGATGGAGTGATAGGAGAGAAACCACTTTATTTCTTCTTACAAAGATATATGATGGCATATGCAAATGAAGTTAATCAATTTGTAGAAGCTATAGTAAATGATACAAAAGTGCCTGTGGATGTGGTAGATGGATTAAATCCAGTATTAATAGGACTAGCAGCTCAAAAATCTTTAAAAGAACAAAGACCTGTTAAAATTAGTGAAATAAGCGTTGAGGATGTAGTATTTGCTTAATAATTAATAAAGAATATCTATTTATAGGGGGATTAATAATGTTTAATAAAGATAAAGTTAAATTAGGAATAGCTCCAATAGCTTGGACAAATGATGATATGCCAGATTTAGGAAAAGAAAATACATTTGAACAATGTATAAGTGAAATGGCGCTTGCTGGTTTTAGAGGTAGTGAAGTAGGTAATAAGTATCCAAAAGACGTAAAAGTTTTAAGAAGAGCCTTAGATCTTAGAAATATGGAGATTGCTAGTGCGTGGTTTAGTTCGTTTTTAACTACTAATCCTTATGAAGAAACTGAAAAGGAATTTATAGCTCATAGAGATTTCTTAAATGATATGGGAGCTAAAGTAATAGTAGTTTCTGAACAAGGTAATAGTATACAAGGACAAATGGAAACTCCAGTATTTAATGGAAAATACATTATGAATGATGAAGAGTGGAAATTATTATCTGATGGTCTTAATAAGTTAGGAAAATTAGCAGCTCAAAAAGATATGAAGCTTGTATATCATCATCATATGGGCACAGTAGTTCAAACTAGTGAAGAAATAGATAGACTTATGGCAATGACAGATGAAAACCTAGTATATTTATTATTTGATACAGGTCATTTAGTATATTCAGGTGAAAATGCTTTAGATATATTAAATAAATATATAAATAGAGTTAAGCATGTTCACTTAAAAGATATAAGAGTTAATGTGGTAGATGAAGTAAAAGAAGAAAAGTTAAGTTTCTTAAAAGGTGTTAGAAAAGGTGCATTTACAGTACCTGGAGATGGGAATATAGATTTTGAACCAATATTTGAAGTACTAGCAAAAAATAATTATGAAGGTTGGTTATTAGTTGAAGCGGAGCAAGACCCTAAAGTAGCAAATCCTTTTGAATATGCTCTAAAAGCTAGAAATTATATATCAGAAAAAGCTATGTTGTAATATGCATCTATCTTAAAATTTTAAATAAATAGGTATACTATAATATGAAATCATAGTATACCTATGAGATAAATTTTAAAAAATATAAAGGTATTTTAACATTTAAAGTAATAAGTACAAGTAAAAACTCATAATAAGGCATATCTATAATTCACTATAAAAACAATTTATTTATTATGAACAGTATTGAAGTACAATTTATAAAGCTAAATAAGCAGATAAATCTAAGCAGAATAATCCCGAAATATAAATTATATTAAATATAATTTTCAAATAATATAACTAAGAATAGAGAGGATAGAATTAGATGTATAAAACAGCTTATAGTAACGATATTGTTAAAAAAAGTCAATTTTTAAAAGTACCGTTTTCAACTAAAGTTGCATATGGATGCGGAGATGTTGCATGTAATATAAGTTTTGGTGTAGTTGGAACATACCTTACTTTATTTTATACGGATTATATTGGAATTTCCGCAGCTACAGTAGGTTTAGTAATGCTTTTATCAAGGGTTTTTGATGGTGTGTCAGATATAATTATGGGATATATAGTATCTCATACAAAATCTAAATATGGTCAATCGAGACCATGGATTCTTTGGACAGCTGTACCTTATACGATTTCCATTATATTATTGTTTATGGTGCCACAAACATCGCCAAGACTACAGTTTATTTATATATTTGTAACGTATAATTTTAGCACCACGATAATGTATACAGCGGTAAATCTTCCTTATGGAAGTCTTTCAGCTATGCTTACTCGTGACCAAGAAGAAAGAGATATGGTATCTGTATTTCGTATGGCGATGTCACCTTTTGGTCGTATAGCTATAGCAGTATTTACAATGCCTGTTGTGAAGATGTTAGGTAATGATCAAAGAGCTTGGATTATATCGATTTCAATATGGGCAACTGTTGCACTTTTCCTTCTTTTATTTTGCTTTGCTAAATGCAAGGAAAATGTTTGTCTAGAAGAGAGACAAGTACAAGAGAAGGAAAAAAGAAGTGGAAAAGCAACTATAAAAGCACTTTTTACAAATCAATATTTCTGGATTGTTGGAATTTTATGGATGTTACAGAATGCTACAGTTAGTGTTACAGGGATAATGCTTCCATACTACTGTAAGTATATATTTCAAAATGAAACTTGGATGTATAGTGTTCTTTATTTCTCAGAGTTTATAACAGTTATAATAGGAGTAATGTTATGTCCTATGCTTATAAAACGTATAGGAAAGAGAAATACAGTTCTTATAGGTGCATTTATAGCACTAGCAGCACAATGTATATTTATGGTTAATCCATACAGTTTTAAACTTACACTTGTAATATCAATACTTAGAGGACTTGGAGCAGCGCCACTTAATGCTTGTGTATTTGGAATGCTTAATGATGTTGTTGAATTTGGTCATTGGAAATCAGGTTTACGTCAAGAAGCATATATTTTTTCAGCAGGGTCAGTTGGAAGTAAAATAGGTCCTGGTCTTACAACTGCAATAGTTACAGGTCTTATGACAATTAGTGGTTATATAAGTTCTACAAGTGGTGCTGCAGTTCAACCACAATCAGCACTTGATGCAATTGTAAGTCTTTATATGTTTGGTCCATTAATAGTATGGATAATAGTTGCAGTAGTTACATTTATGTACAAACTTGATAAAATTTATCCTAAAATTATATCTGAACTTGCTGAACGTGAAGGACAAGGTGAATATTAATTATAGAGAGTAGAGTGTATAGAAGTAGTTAGTTAATATTATAAAGTAAAGGATGATTTAAATTATGAAAACTGTAAAATTTGGAATTGTTGGTCTTGGAAGACTTGGGAAATCTCATGCTGAAAATATAGCTTTTAAAATACCAAATGCTGAATTACTTGCGGTATGTTCAGTAGTTGAGGAAGAAGTAAAAGAAGCGCAAAAAGCTTGGGGCATAAAGTACGGTTATACAGATTATAATGAAATGATTAAAAATGATGAATTAGATGCAATATTTATAGCATCTCCATCAGGATATCATTGTGAACAAATAAAACTAGCGCTGGGAAAAGGTTATCATGTATTTAGTGAAAAACCACTTGGTTTATATCTAGAAGATGCTATGGAAGCTAAAAGTTATGTAAATTCTCATCCAAATCAAGTATTTATGCTAGGTTTTATGAGAAGGTTTGATAAATCATATGCATATGCTAAGAGAAAAATAGATAATGGCGAAATTGGAAAGCCAGTACTAGTTAGATGCTATGGTTTAGATCCAAAAGCTGCTATGGAGCCGTTTTTAAAATTTGCTAAAAATAGTTATAGCGGTGGATTATTTTTAGATATGGCAATTCATGACATAGATTTAGCTAGATGGTACATAGGTTCAGAAGTAGAGAAGGTATGGGCTATAGGTGGTGCTTATGAATATGAAGAGTTCAATGAAATAAATGATGCAGAAACTGGCTCGGCTATGGCTAAATTTAAAAACGGTGCTATGGGTATATTTGTAGCAGGAAGAAACTGTGCTCATGGTTATCATATAGAAACTGAAATAATAGGAACAAAAGGCTCGCTTAGAATAGGTACTACACCTGATAAAAATCTAGTTACAGTATTTGATGAAAATGGTGTAAGTAAGGAATGTGTAGGAGGATTTTTAGAAAGATTTGAAGAGGCATATTTAGAAGAAGTTAAAGAATTTGTTGACTGTGTATTAACTAATAGAAAGCCTAGTTTAACTGTTGAGGATGGAGTTTTATCTACAATAGTTGGATATGCTTGCAAAGAGTCTTTTGAGAGCGGAGAATTAGTAGATGTAAAATATCTTGAACCTGTAATGATATAAATATTTGTCCTATGGTTTGTAATAACAAACTATAGGACTTCTTTGTATACCCAAAGATAAATAATATATGAAATTAGTTCACATTAATTTCATATATTTGATATATTATAATAATAATATAGATGTAGGAGTGGAGTGATTAAATGAAAGAATCAATATTAGTTATGGAAGATGATTTAAATATACAAGAGCTTATAGTAGAGTTTTTGAGAGCAGAGGGATACAATGTGGACTTCGCTAATGATGGATTGGAAGGAATACAATTATTTAAACAAAAGGAATATAATTTAGTTTTATTAGATATAATGATGCCTAATTTAGATGGTTATTCAGTATGTAAGATGATTAGAAAATCGTCTTCGATACCAATTATATTTTTAACTGCATTGGATGAGGAAAGCGATCAATTAAAAGGATTTAACTTAGAGTGTGACGATTACATAACAAAGCCTTTTTCTTTTAATTTATTAATACAAAGAGTAAAAGCTGTACTTAGAAGAGGAAAATATACTACAAGTGGAGAGGTACTAACTTTTGACAAACTCAGTTTAGACTTAAATACATATTCTTTAAATTTAGAAGATAATAATATAGAATTAACACTTAAGGAGTTTAATATATTAAAAACATTAATAGAAAAGCATCCTCAAGTAATTACTAGAGAAGGATTATTAGATTCTATTTGGGGATATGATTATTATGGAGATATGAGAATAGTAGATGCTCATATTAAAAATATTAGAAAAAAAATAAAATTACCTTATATAAAAACTGTGAAGGGAATAGGTTATACCCTTGAAAAAGATACTGAAGCTGTGGAATAATCTAAATATAAAATATAAGTTATTTACTATAACTTCAGCTTTACTTTTGTTATTAGCATTTATCATATACTTCACATTATATTTTTTTATGCCTAAATATTATCATGAGTATAAAATAGAAATATTACAAACGAGTGTAAATAATATAGTAGAAGATGCTAGATTTTATGATTTAGAACAATTAAAAGGTAGGTTGAATTATTTACGTAAAAAGCAAAATTTATCTATGATATTAATAGACGAAAAAGGATATATTGTATATGGTCAAAATGAACAATATATTGATTCTAAATATAATAATAAAATACCTATGAATGCACGACATGAAGAATATATATCAAGAGCTATTATAAGACTAAAGGATGATAAAAAATTATACTATCTTGAAATAATAATGCCTCTACAACCAATAGATGAAGCGAGTACTGTAATTAGAAAGATTATGCCCTTCATTATTTTGATGGCATTTTTAATAGCCCTCATTGGAGCTTATCTTTACTCTAATACTATTACTAAACCATTAATAGAAATAATTAATAAAGAAAGAGAAGAAGAGAGAAAGAGAAAAGAATTTATAGCCACAATTTCCCATGAACTTAAAACACCGATTACTATAATTAGTGGACAAATAGAAGGTATGATATATAACGTGGGGAAATATAAGGATAGAGACACTTATTTAAAAAAATCTTACGATAGTACTCAAGAATTAAAATTATTAGTAGATGAAATGATGCAAATTTCAAAAAATGAGATTTTAGAACGTGATTTAAATATACAACCTATTAATTTAAGTGAATTATTAAGGGAATTGGTTAATAGACAAAGTTATTTAATTGAGGAGAAGAATATAGAACTTGTTTTTAAGGTTGCTAATAATTTAATTATTAAAGCTGATAGAGAAAAAATTATTAAAGTTCTTAATAATTTAATAACTAATGCAACCAAGTATTCTCCCGAAAATGAAAAAATAATTATAAAAGCTTATAAATTGAAAACTACAAAACATATTAAATTAGAAATTGAAAATACTGGAGTTATTATAGATCAAAAGTATATAAGTGAAGTGTTTAACCCTTTCTTTAGAATTGAAAAATCAAGAAATAGAAAGACAGGAGGCAGTGGGTTAGGTTTATATATTGTTAGCAAAATCTTAAAAAGTCATAACTTTGAATTTAAAATTGAAAATAAAAAAAAGTCAGTATTATTTCACATTTACTTTTAGATAAATAATTTTCGTAGATTAAGGAAAAAATAATCCTAAGATATAATTTAGGAGGTAAGAAGATGGACTTAAGAAAAGATATGGAAAATATAAAAGATGACATGGGAAAAGGTATAAACAAGGTAGAAGATAGTGTAAAAAAAGCGACAAGTGGACTTGGACATACAGCAGGAAAAATAACTAATGTGGTTAAGCATACAGCTAAAGAAATAAAAAATGAAGCAAAAGGATTAGCAATGGAAGTTGGAGAATTAAAAGAAGATTTAAAAGAACGTGTAGAAGGTAGTAAGGTAGCTAAGGAAATTAAGCATCAAATGAAACATGATAAAAAATAATAAAGTAAGTGTTATTTTAAAATAATATTTAATAAAATGGCAAACTCAAATGGAGTTTGTCATTTTTGTGTAGAATAAAATTGTATGGATACAATATCATAAAATTTCGGTAAAAAAGATAAAATAGTAAATTTGTATTATAATTATCTTATAGCAAAACATAAATGAGGGGGATACTATGGAAAATACGAATAAACAAAGAAGTAATGTATCATCACAAACTAAAACATTAGTAAGTGCAGCTTTATTTGCGGCTTTAGTTTGTGTAACTACGGCATATTTTTTACACATACCAGTAGGAAATGGAGGATATGTTCACGTTGGTGATACCTTTATATATTTAGCAGCAGTGCTTCTACCTACACCATATGCAGTAGCATCTGCGGCAATAGGTGCTGGAATGGCAGATATCTTAACAGGATCAGCTAATTGGGCCCTAGCTACAATAATTATAAAACCAATAATGGTGTTATTTTTTACTAATAAAAGTGAAAAAATAATAAATTTAAGAAACATATGTGCAGCAATAATAGCAGGTATAGTTGGTACATTTTTATACCTGGTAGCAGAAGGAATTATGATAGGAAGCTTTACAAGTGCTATAGTATTTACCTTAATGGGATTGATACAACCAATAGGAAGTTTTATATTCTTTATTATAATAGGTATGGCATTTGACAAGCTAAATATAAAAGAAATATTTAAAAATAAATAAAATTAATGGGGGAAAAGAAAATGACAATTTTATATGACTATAAGGAAAGCCTTTATGTGAATATTACAAATCAATGTCCATGTGCATGTGTTTTTTGTATAAGAAAAGAAACAGATCACCTGGGAGATAGCGGAAGTTTATGGCTAGATTATGAACCAAGTATAGAAGAGTTAAAAGAAGAATTTAAAAAGTTTGATTTAGATAAATACGATGAAGTAGTATTTTGTGGTTATGGAGAGCCTTTAGTTAGACTTAATGAGGTCATAGAAATATCTAAGTATATTAGAAGTATTTCAACTATAAAAATAAGAGTAAATACAAATGGTTTATCTGATTTAATTCATAAAAAAGATACAACAATTTTATTAAAAGATGCTATAGATGCAGTGTCAATAAGTTTAAATGCTCCAGAAAAAGTAAGGTACAACGAAGTAAGTAGACCTAAATTTGGAGAAGATTCTTTTGAAGCTCTTTTAAAGTTTGCAAAAAATTGTAAAGAAAGCATAAGAGAAGTTAATTTCTCAGTAGTGGATGAAATAAGTGATGAAGAAATAGAACTATCAAAAATACTTGCGAAAAAAATGGAGATTCCTTTAAAAGTTAGACATAAAAATTAAAAATAACACATTTTTATATTTATATAATGAAGAGGCTTGTTATTACTTTTTAAAGAAATAAGGCGTAAATCCACTAGGTCTTTAGCCTAGTGGATGTAAGCCTTGCCGATAGGCTATTGTTGATTATGTTTAGATAACAAGTTTTCGATTGCTTCATCCAATAACTTAGATATTGGAATTCTTGTTGTATCTGAAAGTTTTTTTAGTTTATGGAAGGAATTTCCAGACAAACTAAGGAAACATTTTTGGAAAGAAAAAACATT
>JAVXJA010000029.1:6841-33757 GCA_036648085.1 Terrisporobacter sp. | reverse complement strand
GGGTGCTATATTTGTTGGAGTTTTATTATTGAAAAATTTAACTAGCACAACGAGTAGATTTAATAAATCCCTTGTCCTTATCTTTTGGAATCCACTTAATAGAATCTCTTCCTCCACGTATAACTCCTAATACCATTTCATTATTACAATACGGACACTTCATAGTTCTCCCCCTCAAAAATAATTTACAAAATCACAATAACTATAAAACTAATTATAGATGCCAATATTAGATATATATTCTCTTTATTCATAAGTTTATCTATATAATATCAAAGCATCTTCATTTCATATTATGTTAAAATTATTCATTACTTTCTATAATATTTTCTATAACATTATTTTCAAAGCAAGTATCTACAATAGAAATTAAAAAACCTAAAATTATACCACATTTAACATCACTAATGTCTAAACGAATACTCAAAAAAACACTTAAAGAAATTGCTAAAATAAAACCTGAAAATCTTAAAATACGTCTAGTTTTATTACTTAAGTTTCTTAAATCTCTTTGTATTTCCTTAAATATTCCACATATTTTATTATTTAAAATATATAATAATAAACTAGAAATTGCTGCTGATAAAAGTGTAGCTATTATCATTTTCATAATTACATTCTCCCTTCTTATACAAAATTAAAATATTATAGCTATTTATTCAACTCTAAAAATCAGTATACATAATCTCACAATATATTCCAATAAATATGTATTTTTTGTAGCCAAATTGATATATTCCTTATATAATTACTTCTTCCACGTGTTAAAAATCCTGTTATTGTTAAGATAATCTTAATAAATAACAGGATTTTTTATATTTTTTAAATAATCTTACCGTCACTAATATTTATAATATTATGTGCGCTGTTGGCTATTTCATTATTATGAGTTATCATAACTAAGGTCTGCTTATACTTGTCTACACAAAACTTTAGCAAGTCCATAACTTCATCTGTAGTTTTACTATCTAGATTACCAGTAGGCTCATCTGCAAATATTATTGAAGGTTTATTTGATAGTGCCCTAGCAATTGCCACCCTCTGTTGTTGTCCACCTGATAATTCATTAGGGAATTTATTTACTTGAGATTTTATACCTAACTTAACTATTAAATCCTCTATATATCCTTCATCTATACTTCCTCCACCTATGGAAACGGGAAGAACTATATTATCATAAACATTTACAACTGGTATCAAATTAAAACTTTGAAATATAAATCCAAACTCTTCTCTTCTTATTTTTGATAGCTTATCATCATTTAAAGTATATAAATCTAAATCATCTATAAACACTTTTCCAGAAGTAGGTTTATCAAGACCTGCCATACAATGAAGTAATGTACTTTTGCCGGACCCACTTTGTCCAACTATAGCTGTAAATTTACCTGGCTGTATTTCTAAATCTATATTATTTAACGCACATATTTTATTATCATTTTTTCCATATATCTTTTCTATATTTTTTATAACTAATTTCTTCATAACACTCTTCTCCCTTATTCTTATCTTATACTTTTATAACCTTACTCATTGTCTGAAATTCCCTCTGTTATTGATGTTTTTTCTATCTTATCTTTTGATATATATACTGCAAGTAGTCCCATAATTATAAAAATTGTAAATAGTATAAGTATTTGATTCCAAGGAATATTATGTTCCATAGTCCTTTCAAAACTTCCTGCTATAAGAGTTTTATTTGCATTTGCAATTCCTAAGTTATGATTTATCGTTGCAATTACACCCGCTATTATACAAGCAACTATTCCATAAAATTCACTTTCTATTATTAGAGTCTTTTTAATATCATTAATACTCATACCAAGGGCTCTTAAAGTTGATAGCTCTTTTCTTCTTGCAATAATATTACTTCTCATAATAAAAATACTGTTTACAGAAAGTATAAGTAAAATTAAGCTCTGATATATTACAACAAGTCTGTCCTCTGAACTTTGTTGTTCTCCATAATATTTCATATCTTCACCCTTACCACCGATTGATGAAAATCCATAATCCTTTGTTAGTTTATATAATTCTTTTTCAACTGGATATACTTTACCTTTTTCAGCCATTACATAAATTTTGTTATATTCCTTTTGATTTGTTAACTCCTTATAATCATCTTCTCTAAATATTATTTGTGCTCCATTAGCATCAACATTACCATCTTGAGATGATGCATAAACTTCTTTCATAATACCGCTAACTTCAACTTTAATTGTTTCATACTTTTTAATATTATCTTTATATAGTGGAAGTTTTATATCTATAATATCTCCCACCTTGGCATTATCAATGACCTTGGCATCAAATGAGTGGGTAATTTGTGAGTTTGTATTGTTTACTAATATAACTTTTTTGTATTTTCCCTCTTTAACATTTATCAAGTTTTTTCCTTCTGAAATAAATGACTGTCTATCCTTTAACATCTCATCACTATAGCCTCTTATAACAAGAGGATGTTCATCATTATGTCCCTGCTTAAATGAGAAACCCCTTCTATTTAATTCCTCTTCATAAGCTTTAGATATTTTATTTTTAGGAAGTAAAATATATCCATCAGGATTATAAAAGTTTGGTTCCACACTTTTTACACCTTCCATATTTTTTATATCTTCTATCATATTCTTATTAATTTTATAAAATAAACTTTCGCTTCCATAAAAACTACCACTTACTGTTTTATCTACACTTCCATAGGACATACCAAGGATACCACCATTTATTCCTTCTTCTATATTGGTTTTTAATGTATCTTTTACTGCAAAGTTAGATATAAACATTGTTCCAACCATGGTAATTGCAAGCATTGTTATAATAGTTCTAGATTTATTTCTCCATATATTCCTAATGGCAATACTTCTAATCATACTTCTCTGTGTTCTATTTCTTTTAATTCTCTTAGATTTTGATTTTTTCTCATACTTTTCACTATTTTTTATTGAATCTACTATAGACGTTTTCATAGCTTTTCTAATTACCATAAAACTACTTATACATACTGATAAAGTAGATACTACAAAAGAATAAATTATACTTAAAGCTCTTATTGTTAATGTAAAACTGTATCCATATACTAATCTAACCCCTACATATGATAAGATTGTTCCAAATAACATACCTATTAATGTTCCTAAAACTATATATATAAGACTAAGCTGTGCAAACATTAGCTTAATTTTCTTCTTTGACATACCAATTGCTCTCATAAGTCCAATTTGTATTATCATGTCTTGTAGGATGATATTGAAAATATTGTATATTACAAGACTAGATACAATTACTAAAAGAATTATCTTTTTAATATTTTCCATATTATTTACAGATCTATCTTTTAACATCTTAGCTGTACTAACTTCAGTATTTTCATTTAAATAACCCCAACTAAGTCCTTGCTCTTTTTCCATTTTACTTAAAAACTTAGATGTGTTTTTTTCTGACTTAAGATATATTGTTCCTTTATATGTGTCCTTGGTTTTTACTTCAAACTTAGCTTCTTCATATACAAATCCTTGAGTTCTAATTCCACTTATGGAATTAGATGTAGATTTATAATATCTCTCTGGTTTTTCCAGAACACCAACAATTTTAAATGTTTTATTTGCACTATCTATTTGGTTAGCTCCATTATCTTCAACATAATTATTCATTAACATCAAATCAATATTCTTGTTTAGTGGATTATCTATTCCCATTTGTTTTGCTGCTTCTTTTTCAATTACTATTTCTCCATCTTTTACAGGTTCTCTTCCTTCCAACCTATAATTAAGTGAACTTAGGAAGTCTTTATCATAAGAGTTTAGATCTAGTTTGACACCATTTTCCTTATTAACTCCTTCACAAAAGTATTTAACTTTACTACTTCTTTTAACTTCATTATCATTTTGTAGTTTATTGGTTTTCTCTATATCAATCCCTTCAAACCATACATGATAATCTCCATGTAAATCTTTTGCTTCTTTAATTTGAGAATCATATCCTGAATCCCTAATAACAGTCATAGAAAAAATAAGCATTACTGCAAGTACAATACTTGATAATAGTGCCACTGTTTTTCCTTTTTGTTTTTTCATATAAGATATTGCTAGTTTAAATGTAATCAAATCTTTACCTCTCTTCCTTATATTTCTCTAAAAAAATGTTACCTTTCTTGTATCAAAGGTAACATTTCTAAAATTCATGTTCAATATAAGTAGGACAAGTGGTATTTTTTCACCGACAACTAGCATAATTTAAGAAATAATTTTATCTAAATAAAAATTAAAACCATCTCCTTTGAATAACAGGTTTGTCCAAAGTTATAACGAAGGCATATCATTAACAATATGTTTCTCAATTTTAGTGGTGTGAACTGTTTCAAGCACATATTCCTCAATAGTTTGAATATTTTTCATTTGAAACCTTACGAAAACTTAATGTTCCATAAATTGACAATTAGAAAAACGTCTAATATAATCAAATTGTATATATACAAAGCGAAGTTTGACATATTAAGACAACAATTTTCTCATGAGTTGATACAGAAATGACATAAAAATGAATATTTTTTAAAGTTAAATTGATAAAAATATATAAGGTATAAATTACAAGTACATTAAATTAAGTTTAATAGTATAATTGTAATTTTAAAAATCAGGAGGTTTTAAGGAAGGATTTGGAATAAATGTAGAAAGTCCATTCTCACAAAATAATATTGAATCAAATTCAGTATCAACAAGAGCTGACTATACAGATGGAACAAAACGTTCTGTTGGCGGAGGAACTCTTTGGGCTAGATGGGCAAATACTGGTAAAAGTTTTAAAGCTATGTATACTCACAAGAAAAAAACACATAGATGTACAGCTCAGAACGATAGTAACGATAGTAGTAGTAGTACGGGAAAGTTTTTAAGAAGAAGTGAATGGGAAAAGCCAGGAATTACAGCAATATCACCTTCTATAGGTCAAACAGCATTTGGAAATAAGGTTTTTGCAGCTACTAAATAAGTTTAATTAATGAATTCTAAGGAGGTTAGGTATTTGAAAAAAAAATCACTTATAATAGTTGCTATTTTAACAATATTAATGAATGTATTTTCTTTTCTTCATATTAATAAAAACTTAATTGATAATGTATTATATGATAAAACAAATATTACATTTGAATTTGAGAAGAAACATGAGAAGTCTATTTTTAATCAGGAATTTTTAGATGAAGTAACAAATTTTGCAAAAGAAAAAGATGTTGAAATATCACAGTATAACTTTTTGAGTGCAAATAAAATAGATATATATTCTACAAATAAGGATAAATACAAAGAAATTTTGCTTATACCTAACCTCCTATTTAATAAAAATATAAAATCACATAATTTTGTTGATATTAATAATGTTGGATTTAAAAATATAATTTATATTGATACAAAAGATGAAAGAATTATTCATGAATTTGAAAAAGAGTTTAGTGAATATGCTGAACTCTATGATAATTTAGGATCAACATATGAAGGCAGTGGATTTTCTTTAAAAAAGGTTATGATCTATATGGATTCTGACATTTTTACCATATTACCCTTATTTCTTTTAATTCTCACATTACTAATTCTTTTCTACTACTTAAATAACAAAAAGAAATATTTAGTTTATAAGTTATGGGGATATTCAAACAAGCAAATATATTTTATTTTGAATAAAAGTTTATATAAAACACTTATTGTAACAATACTTTTCTGTAATTTAATTATGGTTGGGATAATATGTACATTTAATTTAGAAAAATTGCTTTGGGAGTTCATACCTATATCATTTGGAATAAATTTAATTATACTATTACTTTTATTCTTAATTTCTATTATTTTATTTTTCTTATGTTTTGTTAATTTGAACACTAGAAATGAAAAAAAGAGACTCTCTAAAATAAGATTAATAGCTAATGTATCAAAATTCTGTTTATTGATTTTAATAATTATATTCTGTAAGGATTTTTCTAATCAAAGAGCTTTACTTAAAGCAAATGAGGAAAATTTAAATTTATGGAAAGATACAGAGAATTTATTTAAAATATGTGAAATTTATTCAC
Source organism: Terrisporobacter sp. (assembly GCA_036648085.1). Taxonomy (GTDB): domain Bacteria; phylum Bacillota; class Clostridia; order Peptostreptococcales; family Peptostreptococcaceae; genus Terrisporobacter. Next base: position 27,699 of record JAVXJA010000029.1, on the reverse strand, counting down.
CCATTTATGGAAACTTACCAAAAGAATATGAACAAAATGAAAAAATATTAAGTGTATATAAAGATTTAAGTAAAATTAATAAGATATTTATAATAAATACACTTAACTTTGAACGTTCTAACCTTATTGATAGTGAAGAGAATTGTAATTATATGCTTAATGTTCACAAAGAAGAAGATTTATATTCACCTAATGGTAGAGATATAATTGTGGATAAAAATTATCTAAAAAGAAACTTGATAAAAACTTATTCTGATAAAAATAATGTTCTAAATAAGATAGATAATAATAAAGATGTTTTAAATATATTAGTTCCTCGAAAACTAAAACAATATGAAGATACTATAAAAAAATCATATAGAGAATGGTTTCATTTTCAAAAAGTAGATGTACCTAATATATATAAAGAAGCTAGAAATGAAAAATTAGTTACTAGGAAAATTGATGATTTAAAAATAAACTTAATTTATATAGAAAATAATCAATCTTATTTTACTTATAATATACATAGTGGAGATTCTTTCAATACAATTAAAGATCCAATAGTTACTGTATATACTGAGAATGTAGATAATTCCCTTTTGGCAGCAAATTTAAGTGCATATATGTTTTTAGAATCAGAAGATGAGTATAGTGCGTTGAAAGAAATTAAGGATGTTACTCAAAGATATAGTATTAATGAATTAAATGCAGTTCTATCAGTTTATAATGAAAAAGGTGAAGAAATTGATTATATAAAAGATGAAATAGAAAGATTAGTATTAAAAATTATAATTGTATTATTTATGTTAATTGCATTAATATCAGTTATAACATACGTTTACTATAAATCATCTATATCAAAAATAGTCATAAAATCTTTATATGGATACAACTTTACAGATACTTATAAAGATTTACTTTTATCAAACTTATATATGTATATTTTAGCATTTTTACTTATGACTATTATATACAAAGAAATATCTCCTTTCATGATTATAGTCACCACTTCAATGATATTCATAGATTTCATTACAACAAAGGTTGTAAATAGGATTTTATTAAATAAAGGTGAGATTAAATTAATTAAGGGAGAGTCAAAATGATAAAGTTAACAAATATTAATAAAAATTTTGAACAAAGAGTGGTTTTATCAGATATATCACTATCAATAGAAAGAAATGAATTTGTTTGTATAACTGGAGAAAGTGGAGTTGGTAAAACTACATTATTAAATATTATAGGTCTATTGGACAAGGCCGACAGTGGAGGAGAACAGCAAAAAGTTGCCCTTGCAAGAATGATGTTAAAACCATATGAATTGGTTTTGGCTGATGAACCTACTGGAAATTTAGATGATAAGAATAAAAATGAAGTCATTGAAATTTTTAAGGATATAAAAAAATCTGGTAAAACAATAATTTGTGTTACACATGATAAAGATGTTGCAGATTCAGCAGATAGAATTATAAACTTAAAAAATCTGTAGCTAGATTTGAGTAAATGACAAAAGGGGAATATACGTTATGAAAATAAACAAAAAAAATTTAGTAATTAGTTTTTTATTAATATTTTGTGTTATTTTAGTTTTTATTATAAATAAATATGGGTTAACTCATTTAATGGTTATTTTTCAAAGGTTAAGATATTTGTTATTTGGATAGATAAATAATTAATATATTATGCAATAAAGCATAATTTCTATATAATTAAATTAATAATAATCATTTGAATCACTCTTATTTTTAGTAAGAGTGATTCTTAATTTACCCTAATTAAAATCTCAAAGCAATGAAATTTTGAGCAACTGGATAAATCTAAAGTAAATTTTTTATTCCACTGGTATATGAATAGTAGCTACAAATTTATCTCTACTATCCTTAATTTTTAGTTCTCCGTTATATTTTTTTATTGAAGACTTTATACTTTCAATACCTATTCCATGAAGAAATTTGTCTTTTTTAGAAGTAAAAATCTTATTGTTCTTGCTCACTACTTTATTTATCTTACTATTTTCACATCTAACTACATAATAACCTTTTATAAAAGTACTTTTTATAGTTATATATTTGTTCATATCATTATCATCTATTTTCTTACATGCTTCTATTCCATTATCAATTAAATTTGAAAATATACTACTTATATCAATTCTCTCTATAAATTCACATTTGCTAAAATCTATAGCCACATTAAAATCTATATTATTTGTCATGCACTCTTTACTTTTTTCATGGAAAATAATATCTAAAAGCACATTTCCACTATTATAAATGCTTTTACTACTTTTCACTTCATCTTCTATATTGTTAATATATTTATTTACATCTTCACTACTATTTTTTAATGATTTTATATTTTCCATATGATTATTCATATCATGATATACTTGTTTCATTTTTTCTTGAGATTCTTTTATTATTTCATAATATTTATATTGCATATCTAGCTTTTCATTTACAAACTCCAATTTTGCTTTTTCTTTTTCTGACTTTATAGAGTTTATAAAAATAGATATTAATATTATATTTATTATAACTATAATATAAGGAAATACATTTTCCATAAAACCTGATATCATAACAGCATCTACAATATTATTATATTCAAGATTATTTTTTATTACTATATTATAAAGATCATCTATTTTTGCAACGGATATTTTTAAAAATGAAATTATAAGTATATTCACAACCATAGTTAAACTAGTATATATGAAATACTTCTTATTATTATAAAACTCTTTTAGTTTATGATAATAACAAACACCACTAAAAATAATTAAAAAGTTTATCACAAGATCTGTTACATATAAATAATGACCTTTGAAAATAAATTTTATAGTTAAAAACCAATAAAGACTACATTGTATTAATACATACACTAAACTATATATTAGAGAAGTAATGATAGATTCTCTTGTACTTCTTTTATATAATACCTTACAGATTAAAAATAATAAAAATATTGCCTGAATTAATATAGGTAATTTTACTACTCCAAAAGGAATACCTATCATTGTAAACATTATGCTTAATATTAAAATCACTATTAATGAACTATTAATCTTAAGCTTATGCTCATAACATTTTCTATTCATTAATACTAAAAAGCATAGAATAAATAAAATCATATTTATAACACATAAAGCCCTATAAACACCTAACATAACTTGTCCTCTATCAAATCAAAAAATTTATCTTTAGTATCTTTAAATCTATATCTACTTATTGGTACTTCCTCACTATTTTCAAGTATAGCAACATATTGTTTTATACTTTTTATATGTTCTAAATTTACTAGATAGCTTTTATGACATCTGAAAAATCTACAACAATTTATTTCTTTTTCAATATTGTTCATTGTTCCTTTTATTTTATAAATTTTATCTAAAGTATGTATAGTTATATCTTCTTTTTGAACCTCTATATAGGTTATTTCATTTATATCTAACTTAATTCTATTTCCTTCTTCTTTTATAAGGATGTACTTATTTTTTATCTCTATGTCTTTTATACAATTTATTATGTTACTTTTCAAATCATCATATTTTGCAGGTTTTATTAAATATCTATAAGCCCTTACTTCATAACCTTCTAGTGCATATTCTATTAATGATGTAATAAATATTATTTCTACTTTGTCATCTAGCTTCCTAATTTTTCTTGCAGTGTCCATTCCATTAATTTCACCCATTTGTATGTCTAATAAAAGTACATCACTATCTTTTGGATAATTTCCGATTAATTCCTCACCACTATTAAATACTTCCAACTTATATTCAACAGATAATCCCCCAAATATTTCATCTATATATGATTTTAACAACTTTTGTTGTTCTTTTTCATCTTCACATATTACTATTTTTATCAACTGATTCCACCTCATGTCCATTTATATTGCTTAAATTATTATTTGCATCAAATTAAATAAATAACCACATCTTATGGCTAAATACATTAAAAGCACTAAAGTGTGGTTATTTTTATACTATAATTTTCATGAAGTTCACCAGCATATTAATTTGTATTTTTTATAAATGAATTAATATGCTGTAGAAATTTCTTATACTTTTCTTCAGAATCATCATATATTTCAATGTTTTCTTTCATGTCATTTAAACAATCTTTCATATCAATGCTAATTTGTTGCAATCTTTTTTTATTTATTTTACTCAAATAAATCACACCTTTCTGATATAACATTTTCTATGAATTTATATTCATCTAATACCCAGTCATTAAACCTATCTAACCAATCGGTAAATTCATCATTTCCTATATAGATTGGCGGATTAGACAATACTTCTACTAAAAAGTATATATTACTCTTGTCTGGTATAACTAAGTCAACTTCTCTTCCTAATAATTCACATAAGTCAAATTCATATGACGCTAAACTACTATATTCAACTGGTTTATTTGTAAACCACGCTATGTCAATATCACTATTTTCTTCATCAAAATATTCAGTTGTATAACTTCCAAATATATATATTGCATCAGTTATATCTTTTGGCAATGTATCCATTATAAGGCTAGAAATTTTCTTTGGTATTTTTTTCATAAAACACACCTTCTTCTCAAACACATTGGATTTATACTCCTATTATAGCACAAAGTAGATATATTATAGGTACAATTGTTTAGCTTCTAAGGCTACATCCATAAGTTTTAGACTAATATAAAGTCCTTGTAAATAAAAAAAGATGATGTTTATTATTAACATCATCTTTAACATTTTATAGGTATTTGAATTTCTGTGATATATTCCTCACATTTCTCCGTCTCATGGATATCTATCTTGTAAATTTCAATTGGATTACCTCTTATTATTAATTTGTTATCCTCAATAAAATCAAACATATGCTGAATATGTTCCGTATTATTAGTATAATCTCCTGCATAGATTAAAGTTACATAATAGCCTTCTTCAAATTCAATATTATAATCTTCTGCATCATCATTTAAAAAGCAAAATACAGATTCAAAATCTGTTGTTATTCCCTTATTTAAAGATTCAATAGAAAATACTGATCCGACGCTATTATTTCCTAAGATGCCAAATTTGTTATTATATTTTTTTTGAAGTTTTTGTATTAGTAAATCAAATTCTTCATCTCTTTTTATTTGACCGTTTAAAACGGTACCTTTTCTTTTCTTCAAATAATTTAACTCAATATTATTTAAATTTGAGTTTTCATAAGTGTCTGCAATTGTATACATTCTTTTTCTCATGTTTTCTTTTTGTTTTAGTAAAGTATAAATTTGCTCATCCAATAATTCTATACCATTTATTAATAATTTATTAGTTGAGTTAATATCTCTTTTATCTAAATATTCTTTTATCATTTTGAAAGAAAAGCCTAAACTTTTTAGTTCTTTGATTAAGTTTAATCTCCAAATGTCTGAAATACTATAAAGTCTATATCCGTTGTCATCTCTAATGGGATTTAATATCTCTAATTTTTCGTAGTACATTAATGAATCTCTACTCATATCGTACATTTCCGATATTTCTCCTATTTTATAAAAGTCCTTCATTTTGTCTCCTTTTCTTAATCATGCTAAAGTATATTATTTCATAAAGGACAAGTTTTTTCAACAATATGAGGAATTTTTTCAATATTTTCTTGACCTTGGTATTATACCAAGGCTTATTATATAAATATAAGGAGTGATAAAATGAATAAAAAATTATTTCAACAGTTCTTACGTTATTTAGGTCCATCAGTTGTAGCCATGTGGGTATTCTCACTTTATACAATTGTTGATGGAATATTCGTAAGCAAGGGCGTGGGGGAATTGGCATTAGCCTCAGTAAATATATCAATGCCATTTGTAAACTTTGTGTTTGCCATGTCTGTATTATTTTCTACAGGCGCATCTACTATTATAGCTATGTACCTTGGTAAAAAAGATTTAGACAGCGCAAATGAAGCTTTTACGCTGAATTTAGTTATAATAACAGTACTTTCAATTATTATAACTGTATCTTCGTTAGTAGCCTTAGATCCACTTGCTAAGTTTTTAGGTGCAACACCAGATACTATCGGCTATGTTAAAGACTATTTATTTATAATATCTTTATTTAATATATTCTTTATAGTGTCTTATTCATTGGAAGTTATAGTAAAAGCAGATGGATTCCCATTCTTAGCTACTATAGGTGTTGTTGTATCTGCTATAACAAATGTAATACTTGATTATATATTTGTTATAGAGCTTGGTTACGGAGTCAAAGGTGCTGCTGTTGCTACAGGAATAGCACAAATATTATCTACAGTATTCTTCTTAAGCCATTTTTTAAGAAAAAAATCAACTTTAAGATTTACGAAGTTTAAGTTTAAATTTGATACTTTAAAAAGAATTGTATGTTTAGGATTCCCGGATTGTACATCAGAATTAAGCGTTGGTATAGTTACAATATTATTTAATCAAAGTTTAGTTAGGCTAATTGGTCAAGATGCCCTAATATCATATAGTGTTATTTGTTATGTGAATACTTTAATATTAATGACTATGATGGGTATTACACAAGGTGTTCAACCACTTATAAGTTTCAACTTTGGTGCCAATGAACATAAAAATGTAATGTATTTATTTAAACTAGGATTAAAAACTGTTTTAATTACATCAATAGGAGCATTTATTGCTTCACAATTATTTGCAAACAATATTACAGCTTTATTTATAAATCCAGAAGAAACAGTACTATTTAATACAACGGTTTCCGTATTTAAGCAGTATTCTGTTACCTTCTTATTTATAGGATTTAACTTAATAATATCAGGTTTCTTTGTTTCAATAGATCAACCAATCTCTTCTACAATTATTTCCTTAGGTAGAAGTTTAGTACTAGTAACTATAAGTTTATTCGTTCTTACGACCTTATTTGGAGGAAGTGGAATTTGGATAAGTACTGTTGTATCTGAGGCAGCGTGCTTAGTTATTTCTCTTGTTTTATTAACTGTGTTTTTCAAGAAAAAGAAACTTGCACCAAAAGAAGATTCAACAGGAAAAATTATAGAAAATTCTATAATTTAAATGTTCTATCCCATTTAAAAAGCTGTGTCATATGACACAGCTTCTTTTTTATTCTATACTTCTTGTTTCAAACAAGTTTTTAAATCATCATCTGCTGTGCTTATTGGTCTTAAATCAAAAGTATCAACTAAATATTGAAGTACATTGGGACTTAAAAATGCAGGAAGTGTTGGTCCTAAATATATTCCTTTTACACCAAGTGATAATAAAGCCAATAAATCTGCTACTGCTTTTTGTTCATACCAAGATATAATTAAAGATAAAGGCAATCCATTTATATCTGTTTCAAATGCATCTGCAAGGGCAGTTGCTATTTTCACTGCTGAATAGGCATCATTGCATTGACCTATATCTAATAATCTTGGTAAGCCTGCAACTTCACCAAAGTCTAATTTATTAAATCTATATTTACCACAAGCTAGCGTTAATATTACACAGTCCTGAGGAACTTTTTTAGCAAACTCTGTATAATAATTTCTACCGGGTCTAGCTCCATCACATCCTCCTATTAAGAAGAAGTGTCTTATTTTTCCTTCTTTTACTGCATTAACAATAGTTTCAGCATGACTTAGTGTTGCATGATGACCAAATCCAACTAATATTTCATGTGGTTCTTGATCTTCTTTATATCCGCCAAGTTCTAAGGCTTTATTTATAATTTCACTAAAATCTTTTTTATTATCTGCTCCTACACCTATATACTTGACTCCATCCCATCCAACTACACTTGTAGTAAATATTCTATCTTTATAAGACTCTCTAGGTCTCATTAGGCAATTTGTAGTCATAAGTACACAGCCTGGAATATTATCAAATTCTTTTTGTTGATCTTGCCAAGCACCTCCAAAGTTTCCTACTAAATGAGAATATTTTTTAAGCTCTGGATATCCATGACACGGTATCATTTCACCATGAGTATAAATATTTATTCCTTTCCCTTTAGTTTGTTCTAATAACATTTGTAAATCCCATAAATCATGTCCTGAAACAACTATAAATGGTCCTTTTTTAAGATGAACGTTAACCTTTTGTGGAGAAGGATTCTTGTAAGTTTTTGTGTTAGCTTCATCTAATTTTGCCATCACTGCCACACTAATATCTCCAGTTCTCATAGTCCATCTTATTAATTCTTCCACACCTAAATTATCATCAGTTATAGCTTCTAAAGCTCTTACATAGAAATTATCTACTTGGTCATCATAATATCCAAGTTCCCTGGCTTGATGTCCGTAAGCTGCTATTCCTTTTAATCCATACACTATAGTTTGTCTAAGAGATCTAATATCTGGGTCTAGTTTTTGATCATACATTATACCTGCTTTTTTTGCATCTTTTAACATTTCAGCTTTAGTATCACTTAAATTATATGTAGCGTGCTCTGTGTTATTTTTTATACTTCCTACTTTACTTCTTAGAGCTTCTTTTATTTTTTGAGACTGTCTTAACATCTCTACATGAACATCTACATCAAAGTTTACATTTGTCAAAGTTGCAAATAAAGTATTCTCAATGAATCTAACTATGTCTTTATCTACATTTTCACCTTTTTCAACTATCCCTTTTGCATAACAGCTTATTCCTTTTACTTGAAATATAAGTAAATCTTGCAGTGCTGCAACTTCTGGAGTTTTACCACATACACCCATTTTAGTACAGCCCTTTCCTCCTGCTGTTTGTTCACATTGATAACAAAACATAGGATATTCCATTGCCATATTATTTTCCATAATCATGCCTCCTTATATTTTCCACTACTATAATATAATTCCTCAGAGTCTAATAAAATATGTCTTTTATCTAATAACATAAAAATACTCCTTTATGGAATTTGATTTACTATTACAATCACTGCCATAAAGGAGTATTTATTTAATTTATAATTATAAATTATTTGAGTTATTTACTATATCTTAGCTTTCTAAATATAAGTCTTTTTCTACATCTATAAATACTTGTGCTATAACTTCATAAGCTTCACCCCATGCATTTAATACTTCATCTGTTGCTGCGTCTCCTAACACTTCTTTTATTGCTAATAATAAGTTTTTACCTACTATTGGATAATGCTCTGGTTTCACATTTGTATTTACATGTATTTCACCTATTTTCTTTACTGCTGGTAATAATACACCTAAGTTATCTATGTTCTGAGCTGCTGCTAATACTGTCATGGCTAGTGCTTTGGGTTGCTCTCCTGAGTTTTGCTTATCCATGTTGAACATGCCTTTTACTTCTGGATTGTTTTCGAACATTATTTTATAGAAAGTTTTTGTTATTTCTAAACCATGATCCTTTAATACTGGAACTGTACTTTTTACTATATCTATTGTATTTTGACTTAACATAATTTATATCTCCTCTTTTATCTCTATTTTTTAATGTGTATTTTGTATACTCTTTTATACTAATATATATACCTACTGTTTTAACATTCTAAACATCTTTTTTTATTTTTTATTTCACAGCCAATTTTATAGTTTTTATCTTAAATATAAAGTAATAATATTTAAATATAACTATCATTATTAAAAACAGCTTAATATATAAATTATTTAAAATTATCAATGGAAATGCAATCATTATATCTGCAAAAACTAATATACTTATCTTTTGTCTTAGTGTCATTGCTCTATTTGTATCAAAATCTTCTAAATAATTTTTATATATTTTACTAGATTTAAACCAAATTTCAAATTTATTGGACCCTTTAGCAAAACAATATGATGTTAGAAGTAAAAATGGTACTGTTGGTAATACAGGAAATATAACACCTATAATACCTGCTACAAGTGATATTAATCCAATAACAATTAATATTATTTTTCTAACTTGATTCATAAATCTCTCCTATTCTATGACTATGAAGATACATTATCTTACTAAATTGTAATTGTGCATTTTATATACCCATTTAAAATTATATTTAAACTATAATAAATTTTAAGTCTGTGTTCTCAGATGTTTGATTATCATATTCCAAATTATATACTTATATACTTTAGTTTTCCGTAACATAGGATACCAATTTGAAAATAATATATATTTTATATACTTATTTAACCTTGTATTTATATTAACTTAATTTATAATATTAAATATAAAATTAAACTCTTAATTAAGGAGCTCTTATGTATTTATCTAAATTTACTGACTACAGTTTTAGAATATTAATTTATTTAGGAAATCATCCTAATGAACTTTTTACAGTAGATGAATTATCTGATATTCTTTGTCTATCTACTCATCATCTAAAAAAAATAATATACAAGCTTGCTAAAAACGGATATATCCTATCTTCTAAAGGTCGAAATGGTGGTATAAAGCTTGTAATGGATCCTAAGGATATAAACTTAGGCAAACTTCTTGAAATAACAGAGGATAACTTAAATATTGTTGAATGTTTTTCTGCTGAGAATAACACTTGCAATCTTAATGGTACTTGTAAATTAAAACCTATTATAAATAATGCCCTGGATTCCTTTAAGCTTAAATTCAATGAATATACCTTAGATGATATTCTTTAGTAATTTAATAATTAAACATAAAAAAAGTTCCTAGATAATATAGGAACTTTTTTATATTTGAATAATCTTATCTTAGAGTCTTAAATTCATAACCATTATCTTTAAAATATTGAATTATGTCTGGAAGAGATTTAACTGTTTCTTCCTTACCATAAGTATCGTGCATAAGCATAATTACTATATCCTTATCTTTTGATGTTTCAATAGCAGCATCAACAAGCTGTTGACTATTTTTTCGATTTCCTTCAGCATCCTTATTTAAAGCATTCCAATCTATGTTTGCCATTTTCTCTTTATCTAAGTATGTTTGCAATGGTTTCATGTTTTTCCATGAATAAAATCCTCCTGGCGTCCTTATAACTCGTGTGGAAAATTTCTCCCCTAATATCTCTTTCATTACTTCTTCATTTTTATTTAAATCTTCAATAAATGCATCAATATTTAAATTTCCATTAGGATAAAGCTTTTTCATATCATGGGAAAAAGTATGATTTCCAATTGCATTTCCTTCATCAAAAGTCCTTTTTAAAAGTGCTTTTTCTTCATCACTTCTAATACTATAACCACATATAAAGAAAGTTGCGTTTACATTATTCTCTCTTAGTATATTTAGTATTTTAGGAGTATTAGTCATAGATGGGCCATCATCAAAAGTTAGAAAAACCATCTTTTTTTCATCATTAGAAAAATTATATGTTTGAATTCTTTTCATGATTTTTCTTGCATCATATCCATATTTTTGAGAATACTCTTTTTTTTGGCCAATTATTAAAGTTTCTTCTTCCTTTTTAGCTTTTATTTTTTTATCAACCTCCATTTGTGATTGTTTTTCTTCCTCAACATTAGTCTTGTATAAGTCATTCATATAGTTTGTTCCTACTAAAATAAGTAAGGAAATCAGAACTATATAGATTAGTTCAACAAGTTGTTTTTTATTTTGTTTTTTATATCCAATATTAATCCCCCCCAAGCTTAATATTTTTAAATACTTGCTTTTAAATCCCCATAGGGTATTTTATTATTGGGATTGATTTTTTATAACAAAATAAATAAAATATAAAATCCTTATAAGTAAAAAATAGGAGCAAATGCTCCTATCTCTTTGGCCCGTAATATATAGCTACATGAATTATTCTTCCTGCACTATTTTTATAAAATACTAAATCTCCCCTTTGTGGAGTTTTAACAGTTTTTAATTTCGGAAGATTCCAAAGATTTCTAGACTCAAATTCATATCTTGGAGTACCAGAAGTACCAACTACATATTCTGTACCTGAATATGATTCTGCTGTTCTTATCATTTGTTCAACAAGATCTGACCTTGATTAATTTCATTTTACTCCTATATCCCTATTTAAAGCACATAAAAAAAATTTCTACAAAATAAAATAGGACTCAAACTATTTTTTTAAAAGTTTGAGTCTTATTTTATTCATCCTTTGGACATAATCCAAAGTTATTATTATGTATAATATTATTCGTCTAAATTTATTGCATCAACTGGACAGCTATCTCTAGCATCTTCTGCTCTAGATACTAAGTCTGATGGTATTTCACCATCTATTGCATGAGCTATATCCTCATCAGTCATATGAAATATCTCTGGACATACTTCTGGGCATGCTCCACATCCTATACAAGTGTCATCATTAACATAAGCTTTCATAATTTTACCTCCATATATTTTATCTAATGGTATATGATTCCCATTTTTTTAAAATATATTAAAATAAATGATTTCTCTAAGCTTTTCAGTGTTATCATATATATTTATTTCATCACAAACTTCTATTATTTTATTTAAATTCTGTAATGATTCATAATATCTTCTTTCAATATCTTCATCTGGTATTCCATGACCACCTATTTTAACCCTATGTCTAACTCTTTCTTTTGCTAAATCAGGACTTTCCAAACCTACATAATTTACAATTATATAAAAACCATTTTCTTTTGATTTTTCAATATTTTTAAGTATGCTTTTTCCACTACCATTAACACCAGCAAAAATTGTATATGTAGGCATATTATTGTTTCCTTATAATTTTTTCTTGTTGTTTTTGTAAATGCATATTCGCTAAAGTCATATAAAAGTCTTGTTCTTCTTTCGTTTTTGAATTTTTAAATAACTTTTGTAATTGACTATATGAATATCGTTGGAAAATATCATATAAAGGTTCTTCTTTATTATCCATTACAAAATACCTCATATATACTTTTTATTAATCTTATTATACACTATATATTAAAATTGTTCACTTAATTTGCTCTATAAATTCCTATTTTTCATTTTGTCCTAAATCCTTTAATTTATAAACCTTAGCATTTTAATTCCTAAATATAGTAACAAGATTACAATAAAATTGGCAAATAACGTAACCACGCTATAAATTTCTAAAATTCTATTTTGCTATTAAAATTATAATTTCTAAAATATAAATACTGATTTCTCTAGAAAAACTTTTTATTAAATCTAAAGATTTTTTAAGTTCCATCCATTTTTCATCTAAAGTAATATCTTTATTATTTATCTCTTCCATAAAATCTATATTTTCCAGTATTATATTTTTATTTTTTACATTGTTTTCTTCTATATATACTTTTATATTTGCTAGTTTTTCTGCTATAGTTCTTTCTTTTTCTTTTAAAATAAGCTCCTCTTTATAAGAAATTAAATGCTTTTCTATTTCTTCTAAATTTTTTCTATTATAGTTCCATACTACATTATTTTCATTTTCACTCATGTGACTTATTTTATCTCTATATTTATCACTAATTTCTTCAATAGCAATAACTATTTCTAAATAATTGTTTTCTCTTATTACATCTTCGCATCTTTTTATATCTATATCTATTTCTTTTAATATTTCTATCAAACTAGTATCTCCTTTATATGTTTATAATGGAATTATTATAACATAAGATTAAGACTAATATAATGATCTAGGAATTACAAATAATATACAATATAAAATCTTTACAATTAAGAAGGTGCTACATCTATGTTTATAGATGTAGCACCTTCTATTCTTAAATACTATTTTGATATAAAGTAAAATGAATCATTATTATTTGAGAAAAGACTATCTGGCTTAAATTTAGTCATAGCATTTTTTATATCTTCTTTTACCTTATAATCATATGCCATAACTTTAACATCTTTATTATCCTTATTTTTACATAATTCATCATAAACTTTGTCACTTACAATAAGTTGATTATCAAATAAACCTGTAACAAATATCTTTTCCTCTCCTACTCCACTTACTTTTAAAGTTTTATCATTAATCTTAAATTCTTTTATAGATTTTTGTTCTTTTAAATACTTTGTGTTTTTTATACCATCATATCTAGGTATAATTATAGTTTCATTCTCTTTAACATTAACTTCTTTTAATCCGCTTTCTTTAGCTAACTTATTATACTCTGACTCTTTTATTACCATGTTATTTTTATCATCTACTTTAAGCATGTTAAAATGGATTTCTTCACTTTTGCAACTATTATCTTTTAAAGTTTTATTGATAGCATCAATTTGCTCTTTTTCCTTATCATTACCTTCTACTGATATATACATCAGTGAATGTGTATAATCATCATTTATAAATTCATCATATACAAATTTCCCAGCAAAAAGTATAACTGCTGCTCCTGCTATTAATCCTATTATTTTTTTGTTAAATTTCATATATTTCTCTCCTTTTAATATCTCCTGTATACTGTGACACAAGATTCTATTTAGCTTATTTTATTAAAAAACTAATTCCTGCTAACACCCATAAATGTAATGGGTAGAATACATAGAATAAATATTTACTAAATTTATTGTTCATACCTCTTTCACCGTTATACATTAATATAGTAGGTATAGCTAATATTAATAAGAAATCTGAGTTAAACATCAACATATCAAAGGTTTCTTTAAAACTTGGATATATCTGAAGTGACATTGCAAATAGTGGTACTGCCAATGCTATATATCCTATTATTTGTTTTTTCATATTTCCTCTGAAGAAATAAGTTATTAATATAAATGGTATAACTGAAATTCCACCTTCTGTTGTCATAGCTCCTATTACTGCTAATATTATTCCTAATATTCTAAATCCAAATTTTTCAAATCCTTCTTTATTTTTACCATATTCAAAAGCTGTTATTGTAACAAATCCCATAAATAATGTGGCAAATATATTGTTATGAACAGTAACACCTTTACTATATAAAACTGAATTTATAATTATATTTCCTACTTGCATAAATACTGCCCATCCGAATAGTCTTACTCCATATTTTGTTTTATTTCTAGTATAGAAAAATCCTTACAGTAAAGTGACATTTTTGACACATTACTTTTTATGAAATTATGATTAATTCTTTAATAAATTTAAAATATCTGTCATAATATATCTAAGAAAAAATTCGCGACCCTTGAGGAACTTGTCAGCGAAATACTTTCATTACACAACATGGGGGACAAAAATATGAAATACAAAGTTATAATATTTGACGCAGATGAAACACTATTTGATTTTAAAAAGGCTGAAAAAGAGGCATTTAAAAACACTATCCTTGAATTTGGTATGAATTATGATGAAAGTTATCATTTTGAAACTTATAAAGTTATAAATACTGCTATTTGGAAAGAGTTAGAGGAAGGTCTTATTACTCAGTCTAAATTAAAAGTAGAAAGATTTAAAAGATTATCAGATAAATTAGAAATTATATTTGATGAAAATGAATTTGCTAAAGCTTATATGAGAAATTTAGCTGACGGTTCATTTTTATTTGAAAATGCTATGGAAGTTGTAGAAAGTATAAGTAAAAAATATATACTTACTATAGTTACTAATGGTCTTACATCAGTTCAAGAAAAAAGAATAAGAAAATCTGAAATTGCAAAATATTTTAAAGATATTGTTATATCTGAAGAAATTGGAATTTCAAAACCAAATCCAGAAATTTTAAAGCATGCTTTACAAAATATAAATCACATGAATAAAAGTGAAGTTTTAATAATTGGAGATAGTTTATCTTCCGACATAAAAGGTGGAGTAAACTTTGGCATAGACACATGCTGGTATAATCCTAATAACCTTAAAAATACAACAGATATGAAAATCACTCATGAAGTATCTTCTTTAAAAGAACTAGAAAATTTATTAATGATATAATATATGAAAATTATTTTTAGTTAAAAAAATACATAATTAAATAAAGCTAGTGCGATTAAAATGCACTAGCTTTTATTTTTTCCATCTATTTAATTCTTCCATCAATTGATAAACTGTTGTACATGAACACCATGCTGAGGGAAATCCTCCTTTTACCATATATCTTTGATGGGCCTTTTTAGCGTTTTCAATAGCTTTACTCATCTTACTTTTTAAAATACTTCACTTCCTTTTTTAAAAGGAATTGCTCCGTAT
The DNA here is from genome assembly GCA_036648085.1 of Terrisporobacter sp. GTDB lineage: Bacteria > Bacillota > Clostridia > Peptostreptococcales > Peptostreptococcaceae > Terrisporobacter. Next base: position 11,721 of record JAVXJA010000029.1, on the reverse strand, counting down.
GTTCCTAGTAAATAGTTTTTAAGAATAGGATCATCTTTTCTTACACCCTTAAAATCCATTAATGAATATAGTTCACTCTCACCATACATATTTTTTTCTGCAAACCATATTTGATCTCTTCTTATATCTTCATTAAGTAACAATACATCATGAGTTGTACTTATTAATTGAGCATTATTTTTGTTAATATGTATTGTATTAAACATATTTATAATCAATCTTACTATAGCTGGATGAAGTTTTGAATCTATTTCGTCTATTATTAGTAATGTTCCATTATCTAAAGCTTCAAATATAGGACCTAGCAAAGTAAATAATTTTTTAGTACCTTCTGATTCATATTTCTCAAATGGTAGAAATACACCATCTACCAAATTATTATCAACATCATAAATATTATGTTTAGACTTTATATTAAATGATTTTGTAGCAATCTTTAGTTTAACATCATCACTTGGTTCATAATCTTCTAATATATTGTTAATAAAGTTTAAATCTGATGCTTCATGTATTTCTTCTTTTTTTATCTCATAATCAACATCTTCAATACCAATATCTGCTTTTTGTAAATATTTTAGTATTCGTTCTTTACAATATTCATTTTCTTCAATAAAGTCAATAGTATGTCCTGGACTAGAATCTGGTTCTAATATTTTTATATCAGAAAACCATTGTGTAATATTATCAGCTAATTCAATATTAAATGCTGTAGCTGTACTAATAAACAATGAATCTTTTCTAGTATATCTCTTTATACCTTCTCCATCTTTTAGTTCTCCACGTAAAGTAATATCTTCCCACTTGGGAGACGTTCTTTCTAATATCTTTACTGTCCTAGATGATTTTTTATAAAGCCATTCTCCATTTATCAATTTATCTAACACTTCAAATCCATAAGTCCATTTAACATTGTTCCCCTCCTCTTAAAATAATCAGTTTTATTGACTATTTACTTTATATATTATATAATAATGCCCTTTTTTTCAAGTCTTATCCTATATATTTGTGACTTTTTCACAAATACTTAAAATACCACCCCTTAATTGTGCTCTTTTATATTAAACAAAGCAACAGCCAAGGATATAAATATTGTTCCCATTACTAAAAGTATAATTATAGGATATAAAGATAAAGTACCTACTTCTGGTGCTGGCATATCTCCTAATAATTTAGTTACCATATAAGTAATTACTACTGCAAATCCATTATTTAAAAAGTGCATAAACATACTTACACCTATGGAGTTTGACTTATAAACAGCATAAGCAAAAGATATTCCAAGTAGAGCTGTTGGTATTACACGTATAAAGTCCATATGCATAAAACCAAATAAAACGCCACTTAGTACAATGGCTCCACTAGCAGATTTTTTATTATTTCTAAAAGATGTTAATAAAAATCCTCTAAAGAATATTTCTTCACAAATTGCTGGCATCAAAGCAACTACTAATATTTGTACAAGTAAACTACTATTACCAAATATAAAATTGTTCAATGATTCTATAACTTCCATGTTTTGAGGGAAGAAATGTAAAATTATTTGAGTAATAAGATTTACAATCATATAAGTACCTATCCAAAGACTAAAGGATGCTATTAAATGAACAAAAGAAGGTAATCTCAAACTAAATACTTTTTTGAAATCCGACTTTATATAATAAGCAAATAATAAAGGTAGTCCAAGTATCATAATCTGAGTCATAACTAATCCGCCCATTTTAAATCTTAATTGAACGTAACTTCCCAGGTATATTAATAATACTAAACCAAGTGCATATAAAATTATTCCATCACTAATACTTGGCATAGTTCCTACTTTTATATTTGAACGTTTTTCTAAAAAAGTAAAGCTTCTACTATTTCCAAATAGAATTTCCTCTGAGTTAAACATCTTAGATAATAGTACTACTGATAATATTACAAATAGAAAGTTTGTCAAAAATACCAAAGATATTAATCCTAAATTTGAATTAAAACTAAGTACACTTTTAATTAATAATGATATATTCACTACAGGTATTACAGCTGTTGTACTATTTAATGACATAGTTGGTATCATAGATGCATAAGAAGGTATCAAAACTAAAAACATTACTGGTGTTATATAATTTTGAGCATCCTTAAAGCTTTTAGCTAAGGAACATACACACATACTTACTGCTGAGACCACCATAGCAAATAAACAGATGCAAACTAAAGTTATTAGTAGTGGACCTGCTAATTGATACATATTAAAATCCTGTAAAAATGTATCTCCTGCCATACCTCCAGTAGTTACTAAATACAATAATGTAAGCAAAATAGAAATTACATTAAGAACAGCAGTTACTATGGCACAAAAAGATACTGCCATATATTTTCCCATTACTAATTCTAAATTTGATATAGGAAGAGTAAATAAAGTTTCTAAAGTTCCTCTTTCTTTTTCTCCCGCCATGGAATCTATTGCTGGATATATGGCTCCTAAAAGTACACCCATCATAAGTATGACAGGTAATATTTGACCGAGTAAAGATCCTGCAATTTCTTCACTCTTTACTATATTTATATTAGATGTAGTATCATCAGTATAATCATTTAATATATTGATTAAGCTTTTATTAGGAGTTTTTTCAAAAGATATGTTGATTTCTTGTTTTTCCATAGTATCATTTGATACAGTCATCACTTGAGTCATTAATACCATTAAAACAGGATATAAAATTAAAGGAAGAACAATTCCCATAAACAAGGTTTTCTTATCTCTAAGTATATCTATCATTTCTTTCTTAAATATGGCTTTCACCATTTTAATCCTCATTTATATCTCCCCTTTCACTTGCTAGATTTAGAAATATTTCTCTTAAGCTATTGGAGTTGTATTTATTTTTCAACTCTTCGCAAGTTCCACCTGCTATAAATTCCCCTTTATAAATCATGTAAATTCTATCACAAAGAATTTCAGCTTCTTCCATATAGTGTGTGGAGTAAAGAACAGTTTTTCCATTATCTCTTTCATTTTTCATAAAATCTATTATGGATTTACTACTGATTACGTCTAGACCTGAAGTTGGTTCATCAAATATATAAAGCTTTGGCGAATGAATAAGACATCTTGATATGGATGTACGTTGCATTTGTCCCGTTGATAAATGCTCTATTCTATTATCTATAAAACTACTCATATCCATAACTTCTATTATTTTCTCTATGGATTTTTCTATTTCATCTTTTTCCATATCATATAAAGTACCAAAAGTTGATAACAACTCCCTAGGTGATAGCCTATTGTATAGCTTAGTATTTCCTGATAAATAACCTATTTCTTTTTTAGCTGCATTTTTATCTTCACTATAATCATGATTAGCTATTTTTATATATCCAGAGGTAGGAGTTAAAATTCCACCAAGCATTCTAAGTAATGTAGTCTTACCTGCTCCATTTGGTCCAAGAATACCTATTATTTCACCTTCCTTAGCATTAAAAGATATATTATTTACTGCTAAAAATTCTTCTTTTTTAGTTCTAAGTTTTCCCTTTTTATTTTTTTTGCTATCATCTTTTATTTCTCTAATAAAAGATTTGCACAAGTTTTTTACTTCAATCATCCAATCACCTTCCAATCTTTAACTTAAATTAGACTATATTTCAAAAGTTAAAATTTCACTTGGTATATTAACATGCTTAGAGAATAATACAATTTCTATAGATGAATTATCATCTTTTTCTATAGGCTTCAAATTTTCAGTATATTTTTCATATCCGTTAATTCCTTTTTCCACGTCAAAAGACATAAGCATTATAGTACTAGATGAAGAATAATCATATACATCATCTTCTAAGTAATTCTTTGTAAAAAAGCTTAATTGAGTATTATCCTCAGTTTCGTATTTTATAGTTAACAAATCCATATCTCTAGGACATTCTTCTTCACTACATCTTATATATTCTTCTTTAAACTCTTTTCTTTCACCCTCACATAAGTGCTGTATATTTTTATCTAAATTTTCATATATATCTTTCCAGATATCATATCTATCTATTTCATCTAAATAAAAGAACTCCTCTTTATTTTCCTCATTAATATAATAAATTTTAGTATCTTTATCATACTTGCCTATATTTACACTAAAAGTATGGTTTATTAATACTTCTCTACTTTGTTCATCTGCTATTAATGTAATTGATATCGTTCTCTCATCTTCTATAATAGGAAAATCTTCTTCCTCACTTTGTTCAAACTTAGCAAGAATCATATTTTCTATATGTACTTCATCCCACTCTTCACTTATTATTCCTAAATTTATATAATGTTGTATTATTATCATTTCTTCAGTGTCAGTACATTCCAAAGAATTACTACATGCACTTTGGAAAGTTATTTTCTTTCCTTGTACTATCATTTCTTTGAAAAATATATTAATATCTTCCTTTGAAGATTCTATATTATTTATTAATTCTTCTTCATTTGTATTGTCTTTATATTCATAGTCATTTTCATCATAGTTTTCTTCACTTATTGAGTCATTTATATCTTCATACTGAAAAGTATCTGGTAAAAAATATTCTTCTTTTATTTCTTTGTTACCTTTATACAAAGCATATAGTTTATTACTTTCTTCACCTTCTATAAAGCTTAATAAAATTAATTCTTTTTCTTGTACTGTAACTTTTTTGTTTAATATTATCTCTTTTTTATTTAAAAATAGTGTATTCTTCAATTGTTTAAATTTCATTTTTTCTCTCCATATTATTTCTGTAAAATTTATTTATTTTATATAAATATCAAAAATCCCCATTTCTTTTTCGACGATACACTTTTTGGAAAATATATCTAAATATATTATACTTTATTAAAAGGCTGCCTTTCTAATATATAATTTGTTTTTGTAAATCAGGAT
>JAVXJA010000029.1:0-6741 GCA_036648085.1 Terrisporobacter sp. | reverse complement strand
TTTTTTTGTTATTAAAATTATTTCTAATACCAACACTATATTAAAACATAGCCTATAATTTTTATTATTCTATTTTATTATTCTACAAGTTTGTTAAATCTCTTATCCATTGACCATAATACAACACCACAAATAAGTACTATAGCTCCTACAATTCCATACGCTGGTGCAAATGAATATTTTGCTAAGTATTCATATAAATATCCATAACACTTAGCTGCTATAAATATGGCAAATGGCCATACTCCCATCATAAGCCCAAGTAATCTAGGTGGTGAAAACTTAGATATAAATGAGTTTCCTAGTGGTGAGAATACCATTTCACCAAGGGACATTAATAAACCTACCATTACTATCCACATTAAACTAGCTTGACCTGCACCCCTTACTATTTCTGCTGTTGCCATTACCATAAATGCTACTCCTAGTAATAACATACCAAGTGCAGTTTTTTTGAACATACTTAAGTCACCTTTTGGTGAGTTAGCTTTTTTAGACCACACTACAGCTAGTAATGGTCCCATAAATATACAGCAAAGAGCATTAAGAGAGTCAAACCAAGAAGATGGAACCGTAAAGTTTCCTATTACCCAGTTAGCTTTGTTTGCAGTATCAAAATCTGGTCCCCAGTGATACATAATTGGCATATATGTTAAGTACCAAACTACCCAGAATATTACAGAGAATAAAGTTACAAGTATAATTGCTCCCACTCTTAATTTTTCTTTTTTAGTAAGTGGTTCATCATCACTTTTTTGTTTATCTTTTTCTGTTTGTATATTAGTTTCATTAATTTTAAAAGGCTTTTTACCTATTTCACCAAAGTAAGCTTTTCCACCAAAAATTAACCATATAGTATCTAAAAATAATATAAGTGCACATACTAAAAACGTAGGTCCAAATCCTGCTCCATATGCTATAAAAGATACAAAAGTAGTTCCTATAAATGATCCTATATTTACAAATGAATATTGAATTGTAAATGCTGAGTCAAGTTGCGTTTGGTCTTCAAATAATCTACCATTTATAGCTGATATATTACCTTTGAAAAACCCTGTACCTATAGAAACAAGGGCTATCATTAACCATAACATACCTACTGAACCCTGAATAGCTGACTGCCATCCACATAAATATCCAAGTCCCATTAATAGTGTTCCTAAAGGCACACATATCCTTGGGCTTAGCCATCTATCAGCTATCCATCCCCCGAAAATAGGTGTTAAATATGTAAATGCTACTAAGTTAGCACTCATTTTTGCACCATCTGCATCTGTAAGTCCAAGTCCTCCTTCTGCTAATGTCTTAACAACAAATAATGCTATTAACCATTTAGCAGAATAGAATGCCATACGCTCAAAAGTAAAAGACAATGCACAGATATAAAAGCCTTTTGGGTATTTCTTTTTTGTTTTTACTGTATTATCCATATTTACCTCCATTTTTATTTTTGGAATAATATTCCATCCCATAGTTGAAATATATCAGAAAGAGTTTTATGGGTCAACCTAAGAGTTTCTTCTTTTTTACCATAACTTTTCATTTATAGACCATATATATCCATATCTATTTATAAGAAAATAAAAAAAATGTATAAAACTAAGTATTAATTAGTTTTATACATTCTTTTTGTTTTAATATTTATTTTCAGATTAAGCGTTTAATGCTTGTTGCTCATCTTCATCTTCTACAAGAGTAGATAATTTCTTATCCATTGACCAAAGTACTATACCACATACTACAACTATTCCACCAACTACTGCATATGCAGGAGCGAATGAGAAGTTACCTAATACTTCATATAAGTATCCGTATGATTTACCAGCTATGAATATAGCGAATGGCCATACACCCATCATAAGTCCTAAAACTTTTGCTGGAGAGAATTTAGATATAAATGCGTTTCCAAGTGGTGAGAATACCATTTCACCTATTGACATTAATACACCTATCATTACTATCCACATTAAGTTAGCTTGTCCATCTCCTCTAACTACTTCTGCAAGAGCCATTACACCGAAAGCAGCTCCAAGGAATAGCATACCTAAAGCAGTTTTTTTGAACATACTTAAGTCACCTTTTGGTGAGTTAGCACGTTTAGTCCAATAAGCAGCTAAAACTGGTCCAAGGGCTATACACATAAATGCATTTAATGAATCGAACCAAGCAGAAGGAACTTGGAAGTTTCCTATCATCCAGTTTGCATTATTAGCAGTTTCTGGTGCCCAGTGATATAATACTGGCATGTAAGTTAAGTACCAAACTACCCAGAATATTATAGAGAACATTGTAACAAGTATGATTGCTCCAACTCTTTTCTTTTCTAATAAAGTAAGTGGTGCATCTTCAGATTTTGCTTTTTTAGTGCTAGATTTAACTTCATCAGCTTTGAAAGGTTTTTTACCTATCTCTCCCCATGCAGCTTTTCCAGCTATTGCTAACCAAGCAGCATCTAAGAATAATAGTCCACCACATATTAAGAATGTAACACCAAATCCAAATGCTTGTGATATGAAAGCAACTACAGTAGTTCCTATAAATGAACCTACATTAACAAATGAGTATTGCACTGAGAAAGCTGAGTCAAGTTGATCTGGATCATCGAATAATTTACCATTTATTCCAGATACGTTACCTTTGAATAATCCTGTTCCTATAGAAACAAGAGCTATCATTGCCCATACAAGACCTAAAGAACCTTGAGCAGATGCTTGCCATCCACACATATATCCAAGACCCATTAAAGCCGAACCTAATATAACACATAATCTAGGACTTACCCATCTATCTGCTATATAACCACCAAGTATTGGTGTTAAGTAAGTAAATGCTACTAAGTTTGCACCCATCTTTGCACCTATTACGTCTGTTAATCCAAGTCCACCACTAGCCACTGAAGCAACTATGAATATACCCATTAACCATTTAGAAGAATAAAATGCCATTCTTTCTAAAGTAAATGATAGAGCACATACATAAAAGCCAAAAGGATATTTCTTTTTTTGTTTTACTGTGTTTTCCATGTTTTCTCCTCCAAATAATTATGATTTCGTTGGCAGTAGAAATTTTCTAAAAACATTTGTCAGTGTAAAGATTCTGATTGTATTTAACAGTCTATTTACTTTAATATATACAATAATTCCATTTTTCTGACTTTTTATTTTAGAATTTCTAATTAACCATTATTAGCCTAAACCCCTTTTAAATTTAATTTAAACTAATTTGTAGAATGATTTTTCTTTTTAATTTATTTTGTAGAAATATCTTAATCCCACAATAGAAATGTAACAGAAAATATTTTCCTGGTCAATGTGAATAATATATTTATATCATAAGTATGTATTTTTATTACAAGCGACAGATTAATTGCCTCCATAAGTATATTTGTATGCTTTAATAGAGTTTTTATCAGACAAAAAAATACAGTTTTTTGCCCATTTTTTACTTTTTTTTATAATAAAAACTATTAATCTATAGATTAAATTATCTAAAAATTAAAAATATTGCATAATATTTTTTTATTATTGATTTTTATTCATATAAAATTAATGAGAAAAGACCTTTTACATATTCTACCTTAATTACCAATTACTAACATATTATCATAATATATAGCTATAAAATAAATCAACATTCATAATAAGTGGGTATCTATTTGGGAAGAGAGTTAAATCACTTAATATTAGAGGCGGTCCTTCTACTTCTTACAATAGATTCGGTCAAATTAGCAATGGAACTAAAGTAGAAATAGTAAAAAAAGAAAATTCAGCTTGGTATAAAATTAAGTACAACAGTGGATTTGGTTATGTTCCTTCTTATTGGCTTAATAACTTTAGCCAAATGCCTAATTCCTCTTCAGTAGATGGAATAAGTTTGTTGCTAGGTGTTAATGGTATGAATGCATCACAGTATAATAGTACTGTTAGTGATATGAAAACTTTAATAAACAAATTAGTAAATAAATATCCTAATAAGATTATATCTGTTCAAAAAGTCTTCCCTCTTGGTAAGAATTTTTCTAAAGCTACTCTTAATAGGATAATTAATTATAATGCTATTATAAAAAGTTATTGTAATAATTTTACTAATGTTAAATTTATAGATGCAACTTCAGGACTTGTAACTGATGATGGTTATTTAAAATAATAGGTACTATATTTAGCAACGGGATAAGTCTAAAGTGTGCTATTTTAGGTATTACACCACCCATTCCTACACTGGCTACTCTTCCTGTTACCATACCTATTGTTAGATAAAAGGTTCCTTTTACAGGATCTCTTAATTCATCTAACATAACTTTTGGAAATTTTATTAGTCTTATTGTCATTTTTTCTTCAATTTTTTGATAAGAATCAGTGACTCCACCTATATTTATTATTTCTCTTTTCCAAGATGTACTTTTTAATTTATTATATGCTGTAGTACAGCTTATTTCTTTATAATTCAACATAGAATATCACCCTCATTAGTTTTTCTTATATAAAGATAATAATACATTTTTCATATTTATATCTACAATGAAAAAAAGACGAACAAAATAAGTTCATCTTTTTAAACAGTGTTAATATGTATTTGATTTATATTTTTAAAGTTATTTTATCTTGAAAGCTATAAAATAAGTTTTTATATTTATCTTCTATTTCTTTGAAGTCTACAAATTTAAATTCTGGTTTACTTCTTAATTCTTCTTTATTAAGAGGTAACTCTTTATCCATATAGTGTATGAATTCATGATAAAGCAAAGTATCATCTACTGAATCTATTAGTTTTTGCTCTTCTTCATTTATAGCTTCTCCTAAAAATATTTCATAGATTGTACTTTGTAATTGTTTTTCCACTTCTAAATATCCCTGTAAATTTCTTTTTACTGGTCTTATAATATCTGATATATATGCTTCACTGGCATCATGTAATAAACATGCTAAAATCACTTTATTATTATATCCTCTAGCAATTGCTTCTTCACAACAAGCTATTGAATGTTGTGCTACTGAGTAAAACTCTGAGAAATGACCATTTGCTCTTGTTATAAGAGAAAGTGAGTGAGCTATATCTTCAATTAGAATATCATCTTTACTTGGGTTTAAAGGATTAAAACTTACTTTTGAAAATGTTGTTATTAAATCTGACATGTTATCTCCTTTTTGCTTTTATGTATAAAATTTTTATGCTCTATCTATTATATCTTAAAAATTAATTTTAAAGCAAATTAGAAATATAATATAATTGTTTATTAATATTTTGAGAATATATACTCAAATCTTTTTTCATTTAATATCTCATGTGTGACAAATTCTCCATTGTAAAATAAGCTATATGTTGTAAAAGGTATACATGAGCTTTGTGATTGTTCTTTATCTTCATATTTAATTACACGAAAATCTATATCCTTTTCCTTTGCGTAGTCTTCAATTATTGATACATACTTGGAAGTGAATGGACATTGATTTGAATAATATAAGGTAAAACCAGATTCCTTTCTATTGCTTACTTTAACAGTATCCTTAAATTTAGGTATTTCTATATTGTCTTCAAAAGGTAGGTATAATAATTCAAAATAGGGACCTGCACTATCTGCTACCTTAAAACCCTTATATTTTAAATACTTAGGATCTGACAAATAGGGTTTCTTTTTATTTGAACTTAATACAACTAAACCTTTCTTATTTTTTTCCTTACTATCATTTATACATTCTTCTAGTAAGACATTACTAATTCCTTTACCCTTATATTTTCCAGAAACCCAAAAGCAATTAATGAACATAAAATCTGGTGCCACTATGGGACACCATGCATTTTCAGCTGGAATATATTCTATAAAAACCTTACCTCTCACATCACCCTTTTTAAATACTAATCCCTCTTCAAATCTATCTTTTAACCAAGCTTTTTTAGATGATACTTGGCACTCACCTTTTTTATCAGAAAGTGCACAACAAATATGTTCTTTATCTAAATTTTCTAAGTTCACATCTATTATCTTCATATGTTCACCTCTTAGTATAATAATCTTATAATATTTTTTATAAACTAAATCTATTATTAAAACTATTTCATATTATTTTTCTTCCACCATATATCTTAAAACCGTCTTTAATTTTTCCTTAGCTGTCCTTCTAAAATCTGATATGTAAATTTCTCTATGAGCTTTAGTTTTTATAGATAAATTATTATCTTCGCAGAATTGTTCCATAACTTCAAATGTTCTTTTCTCTTCATCAAAAGATCCTATGTGCATCATTTGAACACACATATTTTCATCTATAACAATAAACTGTGCTTCATCTAAGAGTTTGTTAGGCTTTTTCTTTTTAACAATATTTAAAGCATTTTCAAATACTTCTTTTGTAACGAAGTCTGGTTGTCTAATCATTATAGTGTATAGTAGTTCATCTTTGTCTAATGTATCTTTATTTCTACCTTCTTCTGTTAAATCCCAAATTCCTTCTAATGGATATACTACATAATCAAAATACCCCTCTGGAGTTATTCCATTTTTCGGCATCATTTTTATAGCATATGATAAGGAATATAGTAATCCTATAGCTTGAGAAAATGCCTCGTCATTGGGATTGCCCTTACCTTTTATGCTAATAAACTTAAACTTTTCTATATTTACTATTTCTGGTTTAGCTTTTGGTATATAGTAATTTTTTTCTTTTTTTCTCCACTCATGTTTCATAATGTATCTGCTACTCAAAATATGGACATATATACCCATATGGAGATTTTTACTGATTC
>JAVXJA010000028.1:0-34462 GCA_036648085.1 Terrisporobacter sp. | reverse complement strand
CAGTAAGAAGAGAGTTAAAAGAAGAAACTGGATTAGATTTAATTAGCATAAATGAAGAAAAAAGTCATAATCAAGTTTATTTATCACCAGGAATGACAGATGAATCTGTAGCATTTGTAAATTGTATTTGTGATGGTACTATTAGTAGAGATTTTTTAGAAGAAGATGAAGATATAGAAGCAATTCTTGTATCCCAAGAAGAAGCTTTAAATTATATTAATAGCAATGAAGCTATTGATGTTAGAGCATATTTAACTCTACAATCATTTGCTTTATTAGGGGGGCGTATGTTTGGATTTTAACTAAGTCTAAAGTGTGGTGCCTAGGACATAGCTTAAAGGGGTATCAAAATGTTTTGTTAATACGTGGCTGAAGCAAAGTGAATTTTTTACATTTAAATTTAAAAATGATTTAATAATTCCTTCACTGTTTTAATATATATAAATAAGGAGGGATTTTTGTGCCTTATAATAAAAAAATAGTAATAGTTTATAAAACTAAACATGGAAGTACTATGAAATATGCTGGCTGGCTGGCAATAAAGCTTAATGCGGATTTGTATGAAGTATCGGATCTTAAAAGATGGGACTTATTAAAATATAGAACTATTGTTTATGGTGGTCCCATATATAACTGCGAGATATATGGCCTTAATTATATTTTAGATAGATATAAAACTATTCAAAATAAAAATATTATTGTCTTTTGTGTAGGATTAAATTTGCAAAGTAGAGAGGAAGTCATGGATTATAATTTTCCGGAAGAAGAGATGAAATCTAAGATAAAAGTGTATTTTTTAGAGGGAGCTTTGAATTATAAAGAGTTAAATAAAATTGACAAGACTCATATAAAAAAGCTTAAGAATAATAATTCTGCTGGAAGTAAATTCCTTTATAAGGGATACGAAAGAAATGAAAGTATAAATATAGATAAGACTAATAAAAAGAACGTACAACCTATTTTAGATTATATATTAAAAAAAACCTACTTACTTGGAAAATATAAATAAAAACATATGTATGAAATGATTAGCAGTAGATAATAATATATATGATATTTAATACTAAAATGGAGGCCATACATATATGAAAGCAGTAGTAGATAGAGATACATGCATAGGATGTGGAGTTTGTCCATCTGTATGCCCAGCAGTATTTGAAATGGACGATGAGGGACTATCTCATGTAATAGCAACCCCAGTTCCTGCAGAGGCTGAAGCTGAGGCTAAAGATGCAGCAGATAGTTGCCCAGTTGATGCAATAACAGTTGAATAAGAACAATGAAGGGTTATTAATTTATATTAATAGCTCTTTTTAATTTTTTGATTAAGTAAGATTGAATTGGAATAATATGTATAAAATATGTTAATAATTATACTTAAGATAGAAGACAATAAAGCAGTATATATTTTAAATAATGATATAATGAAATTTCAATTATTAAAGAATAATAAGGGGTAGATTAATGACAAATAATAAAGGTAGAAAAAATAGGAGAGTAAAATGTCAAAAATAGCAAAAGCAGCAATAGGTCTTATGATAGCAACATTAATAGCAAAAACTTTGGGTTTTAGTAGGGAATTAGCTTTAGCATCAGCTTATGGTGCTTCATCAACAAGTGATGCTTTTTTAGTTGCAATGAACATTCCTGCTGTAATATTTACAGCTATAGGAACATCTTTGGGAACTGCATTCATACCACTATTTTGTGAAGTTAAATCAAATAGAGGTGAAGAAGCATCAGTTAAATATACAAATAATATACTTAACGTGGTTGTGATTATATGTATAATACTTGCATTACTTGGAGCAGTTTTTGCTCCTCAATTAGTAAAACTATTTGCCTTAGGATTCAAAGGTGAAACTATGGAGCAAGCCGTGTATTTTACAAGGATTATGTTATTGGGTATTCCATTTTTAGGAATAAGTTACATAATGATGGCTTATTTACAAGTGAAAGAGAATTTTATAATACCTGGACTTATGCCAATACCATATAATATATGTATTATAATTGCCATACTTTTAAGTGTTAAAATTTCACCCTACATATTACCATTTGGTGCCCTTATAGGATTACTGGGACAGTTTATTTTTCAACTTCCTTTTGCAATGAAGCGAGGATATAAGTATAAGCCTTATATAAATTTAAAAGATGAGTATCTAAAAAAGATGATTTGGCTTATAGGACCTGTTTTAATAGGAGTAGCAGTAAATCAAATAAATACAATTGTAGATAGAACAATTGCATCTACACTAGTTGAAGGTAGTATATCGGCATTAAACTATGCGAATAAGCTTAATCAATTTGTAATGGGTATGTTTATAGTGTCAATATCATCAGTTGTATATCCTATATTATCTAAGTTATCAACGGAAAACAATAAGACGGAGTTTAATAAGTCTATAATTACTTCTATAAATACTGTGATTTTAATAGTTATACCTATATCGGTAGGGGCAATAATACTTTCAACACCTATAGTTAAGATATTATTTCAAAGAGGTGAGTTTGATGCTAGAGCCACTTATATGACTTCTGTGGCCCTTGTATTTTACTCCATAGGTATGATAGGATTTGGTCTTAGGGATATTCTAGGTAAGGTATTTTATTCACTGCAAGATACAAAGACTCCCATGATTAATGGAGTTATTGCCATGGGATTAAATATTACTTTAAATATTTTATTTGTTAAGTTCACAAACATGCAGCTAGCGGGACTGGCATTTGCTACTAGTATTTCGGCTTTAGTTACGATTATCTTATTATTTATAAATTTAAGAATGAAAATAGGACCTTTCGGAGGGAAATCTATAGTCATTGTGTTTGTAAAATCTATATTATCAGCATTATTAATGGCGATAATTACTATATTTATATATAAGAATTTATCAAGCTTGCTAGGTTTAGGTACTTTAAAAGAAATTCTTACTTTAGTAATATCAATAGTAGTAGGCGCATTTGTGTATGGTATAAGTGTTGTAGTTCTTAAAGTTAGTGAAGTTAATTTTATTTTAACAAACCTAAAGAAAAAAATTTAAAAAAATTAGAAATTACTAGAACTATTTTATAAAGTATCAAGATGGTCCTTTTATTATTGAATTTGTTTATTATGTATAGCTTAGGGTATAATGAACATTATTTAATTACAGGGGGATATAGATGTTCTATACATATATAATTAGATGCAAAAATAATTCATTATACACAGGTTACACTACTGACATAGTTAGAAGGATGAATGAACATGAGATTGGTATAAATTCAAAATATACAAAAGCAAATGGTTTTCTTAAATTAGAAGTATTTTTTGTAAGCGAAAGTAAAAGTAAAGCTATGAAACTAGAGTATTATATAAAAAAACTAAATAGACAAAAGAAGTTATGGGTTATAGATAATCCATTGGATTTTATAGAAGAAGTAGAAAAAGATTTTCAAATAGAACTTGGTGTTTTATGATGTAAATTATAAAAACATTGACAATTATTGCAAGTGAACTATAATTAAAGTGAAAAGAAAAAATGCTAGGGGAGCCATTGGCTGAGAGGTTTTACCGACCCTTGTACCTGATCTGGGTAATACCAGCGTAGGAAAGCATACAAAAAATTTATTTTATAAGCTGGAAAAGTGTTTATAATTGGAAATTGTATGCTATGCCTTTAGGTATAGCATTTTTTAATTGAAAAAAACAAAAGGGAGTGATGACATGAGAAACTACAAAATACCAACATTAACAATAGCAGGATCTGATTCTTCTGGTGGGGCAGGAGTACAAGCTGATTTAAAAACATTTTCTGCCATAGGAACATATGGGATGAGTGTTATTACAGCAATTACGGCTCAAAATACTGAAGGTGTATTTGATGTTGAAGAATTAAGTGGAAAAATCATAAAAGGACAAATAAAGGCAGTTTGCGAAGATATTCCTCCAAAGGCTATAAAAGTAGGAATGGTATCTAGTCCAGAAATAATTTTAGATATAGTAGAAAGTTTAAATAAATATCCATGTGAGTACTTAGTAATAGATCCAGTAATGATATCAAAGAGTGGATATTCACTACTTAGACCAGAAGCTAAGAAAAATTTAATTAAATATTTAATACCAATGGCTTATATAGTTACACCAAATATACCTGAAGCAGAAGAAATAACTGGAATTAAAATAGAAACTGCAGAAGATATGAAAAAAGTTGGAGAGAAAATATTAGAGCTAGGGCCTAAATTTGTATTAATGAAAGGTGGTCATTTAGACGGTGACTGTGTAGATGTGCTTATAGGTAAAGATGTATTTGAAGTGTATCAATGTGAAAGAGTACACAGAAAAAATACTCATGGTACAGGATGTACTATATCATCTGCCATAACATCTCATTTAGCATTAGGCTATGATATAAAAGAATCAGTTAAATTAAGTAAAGAATATATAACAGAAGCAATAAGACATAGTTTTGATATAGGTCATGGAGTAGGGCCAGTACATCATTTTTATAAATTCAATAAAAACTAAGGGAGATACAAATATGTTTGAATTAATTAGAAAAGTAAAAGAAATAAACCCATTAGTATTACATTATACTAATAACGTTACAATAACAGATTGTGCTAATACGACTTTAGCTATAGGAGCTAGTCCTCTAATGAGTTTTTCTTATGAAGAAGTAGAGGATATAGTGAAAATAGCCAGCGCAGTTGTAATTAATATAGGAACAATGAATAGTGACCAAATAGATTTATATGTATTAGCAGGAAAAGCTGCAAACAAATATAATAAGCCAGTTATATTAGATCCAGTGGGCGTATTTGCTACAAAGGCTAGAACTGATTTAACTAATAAATTGTTAAACGAAGTTAAATTTGATGTAGTAAGAGGGAATATATCTGAAATTCAATTTTTAGGTGGATTAGACGTAAAAGGAAAAGGCGTTGACTCTTTTGATGACGGAAGTGATGCTTCTTTTGTAGTAAGAGAGGTTGCTAAGAAGCTAGAGTGTGTAGTAGTGGCATCAGGAAAAACTGATATAGTTAGTGATGGAGAAAAAAACTATAAAATATACAATGGAACATCAAAACTTAAATTTATAACAGGTACTGGATGTATGAGTACTTCATTAATAGGAAGTTTCTTACCATGTAGTGACAAAAAAATAGAAGCAGCAGTAATGGGGACCTTAGCAATGTCTTTAAGTGGAGAGTTAGCTGATAAAAATAACCAACCTATAGGAACTTTTAAGACTAATCTATTTGACTATATGTTTAACTTAGATGAAGAAACAATAAATAAATATGCAAAAGTAGAAGAAATACAATTAAACTATGCTTTATAAAAGGGGAGAAAATATGTTACTTACAGATTATTTATTTAATGAAGCAGAAGAAATATGGGATGAATATTTAAAACATCCATTTATTACAGAAATGGGTAAAGGAATTTTAGATAAAAATAAATTTAGAAGATACTTAATTCAGGATTATTTATATTTAAAAGAATATGCAAAATTATATGCTATGGGACTTGTGAAAAGTGACAATATAGAAGACATGAAGTTTTTTCAAGAAAGTATAAATGGAATAATGGAGGATGAAAGTGCTACTCATATTACTTATCTAAAAAACTTTGGAGAAAAAATAGACCAGTTAGAAAAATATAAAATAACTTTTGAAAATGATAATTATACTAGCTATATGAAAGGTGTGGCACTTACAGGAGATTTACAAGATTTAGCTATAGCAGTGCTACCTTGTGCTTGGAGTTACTATTACATAGCTAAGAACATGAAAGAAAAATACGGAGATAAATTAGAAGGAAACTTCTACACATCTTGGATAGAATCTTATTCTTGTGATGATTATGCACAGTGTGCAAAAGAAAATATAGACTTTGCTAACAAAGTTTGTGCAAATATAGATGATAAGAAAAAAGAAAAATTAAAAGAAATATTTATAAATGTCAGTCTTTATGAGATGAAATTCTGGGATATGGCCTATAAGGAGGTTAAATAATGTTAAATTGGATTTTATTTGTATTATTTTTAGCGCCTATAGGATATTATATTTTTAAACTTAAGAATTATAAATTAAATACAAAAACTATGATAGTAATAGCTTTATTTACTGCTGTTCATTTTGTTTTATCAAAGATACAGTTTGTACAATATCCTCAAGGTGGAGGTTTTAATTTATTAGCATCACTACCAATTTTATTAGTGGGAATATTATATGGACCAATGACTGGTATGACTTGTGGTTTAGTTTCAGCTGTAGTATCTATAATAGGTGGCCAATTATTTATAGTTCATCCAGCACAGTTCTTATTAGACTATATACTACCAACTATGTTCTTAGGGCTTAGTGGCATGTTTGGTTCAGATACTAAGAAAAACATACTTATTGGATGTACATTAGCTGTAACATTTAAGGTAATAACTCATGTATTATCTGGATGCATATACTTTTCAGAGTATGCGCCATCAGGGATGAATCCTTTAGTATATTCATTAATATATAATATAACTGGTGAGGGCATAGAAGGATGGTTAAGTAGCTTTGTACTTACAATTATACCACTTGATAAAATTAGAAAAATGGCTAAAATAGCAACTATAAATAAAGCAAGTTAAGGAGAATATCATGGTTAATGTAAAAAAACTTAGAGAAAGTCTTAAACTTTATTTAGTGACAGATTCGGATATCTTAAAAGGAAGAGACTTTTACAAACCTATAGAAGATGCAATAAAAGCTGGAGTAACTATGATTCAGCTAAGAGAAAAGAATACAGATGGAAAAGTATTTTTAGAAAAGGCAAGAAAACTTAGAGAACTTACTTTAAAGTACAATGTATCTTTTATAATTAATGATAGGATAGATATTGCACAACTTGTTAATGCTGATGGTGTTCATGTTGGTCAAAGTGACATAGATGTATTATCTGTTAGAAAATTAATTGGAGAAGATAAAATAGTAGGAGTATCTACAAGAAGTGTGGAAGAAGCTAAGAAGGCTAAGGAAGATGGAGCCGATTATTTAGGAATTGGAGCTATGTTTAGTACTAGTACTAAATTAGATGCTAAGAATGTTACTTTTGATACTTTAGATAAAATGATAGAAGAAGTAAAAATACCTTTTGTATTAATTGGTGGAATAACTTTAGATAATGTTTGTGAATTAAAAAGATTTAATCCAGATGGTTATGCTGTAGTTTCAGATATATTAAAATATGATGATATTGGTAAAAGAGTAGAAGCATGGATTAATAAAATATAAATGTAAAAACCTGAGAAGTGATTCTCAGGTTTTTTATATATTATGAAACTTATATTTTATTAGTTACTAAGATATTCAAATGGGATGTAGTATTTTTTACAATAATTTTCAGCTATTGAATTCCTATATCCACGAACACTTAATCTAGGACAAATACTAAAAGCTCTAGGATGTATTGTTATAACGTTTTGCGGAACTACTATTTGCTTAATGGACTTACAATTAACAAAAGCATTTTCACTAATAGTAGTGACAGAGTTTGGTACAATTATATATTTTAAATATTTATTATTTGTGAATGCATGAGAGTTTATGTTTTCTACTTCTTGAGGAATAAAATAAGTAGAACTTTGTTTTGATGATGGGTAGGTAATAAGTTGTTTATGATCTTTTGAAAAAAGTACACCTAGTTTACTGTAATAGTTTTTATTATCTTCATGTACATTTATATTTATTAAGTTAACACAATTAATAAAGGATTTGTCCTGTAATAAAAAGAGTTTATCGTGTATACATAACTCAGTTAAATTAATACATTCTTTCAATGCATTATCATCTAATATTGAAAATGAAGAAGGTATAGAATATTTTATTAAGTCCTCAGATTTTTTAGGATTAACATATTTATTAAGAGTATTTAATGTAAGTGTAGCGCCAGTGTTACTTTCTGATTGACTGTTTTTTTCAGGTTTTGAAGATGTTTTTTTCTTATTTTCTAATGATGTTTTTTTATAGTTAGATTTAGAATTCTTATTGGAAATAAAGTATATAAATGTAACTACTATTGCAATTATTGCTACTGAAATTAAAAAATCCATAGTAAGAGCCTCCTTAAATTTATAAATTAAATATTACCTCTTAGCTTATCGTAAGCCAAGTTGATTTTTTTGTACATATCTTCTAATTCTTTTTTTACTTCAAGTGGCATTTCTTCGCTATTATATTTATCTGGATGAAAACTTTTTGTCAGAGATGCATATTTTTTCTTGATTTCCATTTCACTGCACCCCTTCTTAAGGCCTAATATTTCGTAGTATTTATCAAGGTTATTAGGATCATTTATATGTTTTTTTTCTTGTTTCTCACTTTCATGATTATTTTTTTTGTCATTTAATACCTCGTTCATTATTTTCTCGCATAATTTAGATGGTATTTGAAAAACAGATATGAAATCCTCAATTATGTCTATTTGATTATCGTTAAATTCAGTAGTATCGATTAAAAGAAGATTAAACATTTCGTAGAGCACTTCCAGCTCTAAATTATATTTATCTACTAATTGTGAAATAGATTCTTTTAATAAGATAATAGACTCTTTATTATAATCTTTATATCGTGCATAATCGTATTGAGCAAAGGCCCAACTTTCTTGGTCATCATTAATATCAAAGGAGAGAATATATTCAATAATATAATCCCTTTCAGAAGATGAGATTTTCCCATCAGCTTTAGCACAAAATGTTAGAAGCTGGATTAAACAGTCAGCAGCAGCATTTGTGACTTTTTGTGCGTCGTAAGTGGCAAGTCCAATTTTTCTAAAAGATTTATTACAAAAAGTACAGTTATAGATACCGTCTTCTAAATTGTATTCTGAATTGCAAAAGGGACAACTAACCTTTTGTAAACCAGAATGCTTTTCATCACATCTAGTGTCAATATATCCTTTTATCACTAATTCTTCAAGAACAGGCATATTTAAACCCCCAATATTTTAATATTTATACATATAACTAAATTATATATAAAATAATTTTTGCTAGCAATCATATATATATAATAAGTCTAATAAATAATAGTTTTATTTGAATTATTGTATTTAAAATGTAAAAGTAGGGAGGATGATGATGGAAATATCAGAAGAATTAGGTAAGTCAAATATAGAGTTACAAGACTTTCATGAAATTTTAAACAAGTTACAAAAAGAAATGAAATCAATTAATAAAAATAGTAAGAAAAGCATAATGTCTATAGAGTCATTAAGAGAAGACATAAATTATAATAAAGAACAAACTTTCAAACTAAAAAAGGATTTAGAGCAAAAACAATTTAACGAAGTAAAAATTTATAAGAAAATTTTAGTAGTATTAGACCAAATTGATTACATATTTAAAGTTGCAGAGGAATTGGAAAATAAGGATCTAATTGATAGCTTGGATTTTATAAAAAAGATTATTAGAAAAGAAATGTCAGAAATAAATTTAGTTGAAATTAGATCAATAGGGGAATTATTTAATTCAGATATACATAAATGTATCGGAATAGAAGAGGACAGTTCAAAAGAACCTAATGAGATAGCATGTGTTATTGAGAATGGATATATTTTAAATGGAAAGGTGCTTAGGCCTGCATCAGTAATTATTTCAAAGAAAATTAAGGAGGAGATATAAAGAATGGGTAAAATAATAGGAATTGACTTGGGGACTACAACATGTGAAGTAGCTTATATGGAAAATGGTGAAGCTAAAATTATGCCAGACTGTTTTGGAAATAGAATAGTACCATCTGTAGTAGGAAAAAAAGAAGATGAAACAATCATTGTAGGACAAGTAGCTTACAATCAACTTATATCAGCACCAGATAGAACTGTGTCTGAGGTAAAAAGATTAATGGGAATAGATATGAAAATACCTTTGGGGAAAGAAGAATATTTGCCTCATGAAATATCAAGTATGATTTTAAAAGAATTAAAAAGTTATGCAGAAGCATATATGGGTGATGAGGTAGTAGAAGCTGTAATTACAGTTCCAGCTAATTTTAATAACTCTCAGAGGAAATTAACTAAGCTATCTGGTGAAATGGCAGGATTAAAAGTTGAAAGAATAATTAATGAGCCAACAGCAGCAGCTATGGCATATGGAATAGAAAACTGTGAGAAGGAAGAAAAGATATTAGTATTTGATTTAGGTGGAGGTACTTTTGATGTATCCATATTAGAAATGTTTGACGGAATACTAGATGTAAAATCAAGTAGAGGTAATGACAGACTAGGTGGAAAAGATTTCGATGAAAGAATAGAAAAATATATAGAAGATGAATTTAAAAGACAATACAATGTGGGTTTATATGAAAATATAGATATGGATACGAAATACAGTATAAAATCAAGAGTGAAGGAAGTCGCTATAAATGCTAAAAAAGAATTATCAACTCAACTTAGTACTACCATAAATATACCTTTCATAACTGTTTTAGATAATAAACCAATAAATATTAGCTTTGAATTTACTAGAGATAAATTTGAAGATTTGACGAAGGATTTAGTTTATTCTACTACAGAAAAAATAAATGAAGCATTGAAAGCTGCTAAGTTAAAAGAAAAAGATATAGATACAGTTTTACTAGTAGGGGGTTCAAGTAGAATGCCAGCAGTAAAAGAATTAGTGGAAAAAAGATTTCCAAATAAAATCACATCAGGCATAAACCCTGATGAAGCAGTAGCTTTGGGAGCCGCTATTCAAGCAGGAATTAAGAGCAATCAAATAACAGGTGAGGAAACTTTAATAGTAACAGACAAATGCAGCTATAATCTTGGTACTAGTATAATTAAAATTGCAGATGGAAAAGTAACTGAAGGTGTATTTGATTGCTTAATTTCAATAGATAGTAGTATTCCTTGTTCTCAAAAGAAAACTTATTTTACTGTAGTTGATAATCAAGAAGAAGTTAGAGTCGAGGTATATGAAGGAAACGAATTCTTCGCAGAAGATAATGCAAAAATAGGAGACTTTATATTAAAAGGTGTACCAAAGGGTAAAGCAGGAGAAGAAAGTATAGATATACAATTTGATTACGATTTGAATGGAATATTGGAAGTTAAAGCAACTATAGTTAGCACAGGAAAGTCTATAAATAAAATTATAGATAATTTTAAATTAGTTAAATTACCTAAAGACGGGCTAATAGATGAATCTGATTACCACAAATCAAATTTAAATAATTGGATTAACTATGATTTAGCTAGTGTTGTTAGAGGAACTATTGAACTTGCTGAGAAAAAAATGAAGAACTTGGATGAAATAAGGGGAAGTGAAATTAAATCTATGGTGGATAAATTAAAAACTGCAGTGATAGATAGTGATGAGGAAACAGTTGAAAAATATGATGAAGAATTAACTGATTTATTGTTTGAGATTTAAATAAATTATAGTGAAATTTGATTATATACTGACCATAGTATGTCAATAATTTTTATATATGTTATAATAATAATTAAATATAATTAAATGTATATATTTTAGAAAAAAGTACATACAAAGGGGAACGTAAATGGAACAAATGAATCCAACTAAGTCAAAAATATCTTCTGTGGCTTGGAGGTTATTTTATGAACAAGGATATGAAGCTACTACAGTAGATCAAATAATAAATGAATGTGGAATATCAAAAGGAAATTTTTACCATTATTTTAGTGCTAAAGATGAGTTATTAAATACATTATCAGAGGTATTTGATGATGAATATACAAAAATAATGGAAACTCTAGATGTTAATATGAACAGTTTTGATAAGCTTATAGAAACAACGAGGTATTTATTTCGTTTTATAGAGGAAAATGTTCCAGTAGACTTACTAGCAATTTTATATTCATCACAAATAGTTAAAAAGGGTAAAAGGCATCTACTTGATCAATCTAGAGTATACTATAAAGTTTTACAACAAATAATAAGCGAAGGCCAAAGGAAAAATCAAATAAAAAGTGATAAATCTTATTGGGAATTAGCTAAAATATATGCTTTACAAGAAAGAGCAGTTTTATATGATTGGTGTATTTGTGAAGGAAATTATCCTCTTTCTTCATATGGTGTAGATCTTATAGAAATGTTTTTAAAGAATATCAAGGTAGATAAATAAATTATTTAAATGAAATAGGGATGGTAAAAATGACACACATAAATATTAAACTAACAAGAGATGATTATAATTTCAGATTTAAACAGTATGAAGGACTGTTTTTTCATGCAGATATAAATGATAAGGAAGTTATTAAATATAAGATAACAAAAGATAAAGAAGGGTTAGATCTCAGGGAATTTGGAAATACTCACTTGAAAGAAAATATGATATATATTCCACAAATAGAAGCTTACTTAGATTTAAATAAGATAAAGTAGTATTTTAAATAATAAAGAGAACTACCTAAGTAAATGGTAGTTCTCTTTATTTGAGTGTGTAAATTTTATATTAATTTAATAATTGTTCTATTAAAGTATCATATTCAAAATTTATAATATTATCAGCAGCTTTTAATACTTTGTTTTGCTGTTGCTTAATAAACTGCAAGGAATCTTCATTTAAGAAAATATAGTCACAGTAAACATCGAGAATATTAAAACACTCTTTTAAGTATTCATTTCTTACTTCAATATTGAAGGAATTATCATTAGCATTATTTATGCATAAGTTAAAGTATCTACTAAAATATATTTCATTACTAGGATTAGTATCAAATTTACTTTTAGCCCAATAATACATAGATGTTGTTTTGTCAATTGTTTCTTTACTATACAAATTATCACCCCTTAATTTTGTAACTTATCTAATGTTTATTATTGCTTATAATTATTCACATAATACAAGAGATATGCAAAAACTAAGATGAAAATTTATTAAATATTAAAATGGTTTTATCATACATAATTTTTTACATAAAGAAATATTCTGAATATTTCAATATTCAGAATGAATTTAATATTATAACATTATTAAAATGTATGGAAAACATTTTCTGAAAATGTTATTATAAGTCTGTCGAAAAAAGACAAAAGACAAAAGATAAAAGACAGAGAGAAAGAAGAGGAAAAGGGAAGCTATGTTAAAAGCAATTTTAGGAGCAATAGCAGTAATTTCAACAGGTTTTTCAGCAGTATATGTGAATGACTTCAGAAAAAACAGAGATTCTGCAAAGAATGGAATATTTAAAAGAGGTTTAGTTATAGGATTTGTAACAGATTTCTTAGATGCAATTGGGGTAGGATCATTCGCAACAACAACAGCAATTTTAAAATTTGATAAAAAGGTCAACGTGCCTGATAAATTATTACCAGGAACATTAAACGTTGCACATGCATTACCAATGGTAGCACAAGCACTTATGTCTTTAACAGCAATAGAAATTGATATAATAACATTAATATGTATGATAGTTGCAGCAGTAGTAGGTTCTTGGATAGGAGCAGGTGTAATATCTAAGTTACCAGAGAAAAAAGTACAGTTAACTATGGGAATAGCTTTATTTGGAACTGCAGGTTTATTAATAGCTAAGCAATTAGGTATAATGCCAGCAGGTGGAGATGCAATAGGTCTTGAAGGAACTAAGCTAATAATAGGGGTTGTAGGTAACTTTATACTAGGAGCATTAATGACTGCAGGTATAGGTTTATACGCGCCATGTATGGCTATGGTAGCATTGCTTGGAATGAATCCAATGGCTGCATTCCCAATAATGATGGGTTCATGTGCATTTGTTGGACCAATAGCTTGTACAAAGTTCGTAAAAGAAGGGGCTTATGTGAGAGAAGTAGCTATGGGTATAACTTTAGGTGGTATAGTAGGTTCAGTACTTGCGATATTATTCGTAACTAACATGCCAGTATACTGGTTAAACTGGTTAGTAGTAGCAGTTGTACTTTACACAGCAGTAACTATGCTTAAAGCTAGTTTAAACAAAGCTAATAGTGGAAAAGTTGCAGCGTAAGCAAATAAAATATATATGAATATACAAAAGGAGTTATCGAGAGATAACTCCTTTTTATATAACAATATACTCTAAGTATTTATAAATTACAGACGGATAGAACTCTGTTTTACTTTAAATTTACTTATTGTCTGTCTTTTGGAAAATACTATTATAGATATTTAAAATCTCTTTATCTGATTTTCCTTCTATATCTTGTTCGAAGTTATTTTGCATACCAGCAGCTTCATAATAATCCTCTAATTGTGCTAGATAATTATTTATATTTTTATTTTGTTCTTTTTTCAACAGTTATTCACCTCTACTTAAATATATTTTATTAATTTTAAATACTCTATCTATTATTAATTATATATCTTTTAGATCTAAATAGGTAAAATATGAAAATTATATTTATAAATAAATTATTGTATTTAAAATGCTGTTTAATAACTTTTAGATTATTTTTTTGTATTAAAAAAATCATGATTTTGTAAAAATTACCATGTATATTATTTTTGAAATATGATATTATTTTCACATACAGGAAAACGACACGCAAAGTATAAGTTTCTAACAAACAACTTTATAAAAAAATAAGTGTGTTGGGGTAGATGTATAAATTTACAGATGGATTATATCTGTGGGGTAAAAATCATATTAAAAAGGCATCAAAAGGAGATTAGAAAATGGGCGCACCAATAAAAAAGAAAAAAACGTTTACGCTACCGACGGCGTATACAGTATTATTAGCAATAACAGCAATAATAGCACTAGCAACACAATTTATACCAGGAGTTCAAGCAGCTAAGTTATCTGATGTAATAATGGCTCCAATAAACGGATTAAATGAATCTATTGATATAGCAATATTCGTATTACTGATAGGTGGATTTTTAGGAGTAACAACAAAAACTGGAGCATTAGATGCTGGAATTGGTAATGTTGTAAATAAGTTAAAGGGAAAAGAGTTAGTATTAATACCGGTATTAATGTTTATATTCTCTTTAGGAGGAACTAGTTTTGGTATGGCTGAAGAAACTATAGCCTTCACAGCATTAGTAACAACTACAATGATAATAGCTGGATTTGATCCATTAGTATCTGTAGCAACACTAATACTTGGAGCTGGTTCTGGGGTTTTAGGTTCAACAGTTAACCCATTCTTAGTTTCAACAGCTATAGGAGCTTTAAATGGAGTAGGTATAGAAGTAAATCAAGTTATAGTAATTGGAACAGGAGTTGCTTTATGGTTATCATCTTTACTTATATCAATATACTTTGTAATGAGTTATGCTAAAAAAGTTCATAAAGATAAAAGTGCTACATTATTATCAGAAGGTGAATTTAATGAAGCTAAACAAGCTTTTATAGGAGATAAATCAAGTGAAGAAGTAATAGAGTTCACTACTAAGAGAAAAATAGTTCTTGGATTATTCAGTTTCACATTCTTAGTAATGGTAGCGGGTATAATACCTTGGGAAAAGTTTGGAGTAAATATATTTACTAAAACAGATTTCTTAACAGGATCATCTTTAGGTAACTGGTGGTTCTCAGATTTAGGTATCTGGTTTGTAATAATGTCAGTAGTTATAGGTTTAGTTTATAAAATGAAAGAAAAAGATATTGTAGGTGCATTTATGGAAGGTGCTGCTGATATGGTTGGTGTTGCCTTAGTTATAGGTGTATCAAAAGGTATATCAGTAATAATGTCTACTACAGGATTAGACAGTCAAGTATTAAACTCAGCTTCATCAGTATTAAGTGGGATGTCTCCTATAGTATTTACAATAGTTGCTTTCTTAATATACATGGTATTATCATTCTTTATACCATCAACATCTGGTTTAGCAGGATTATCAATGCCGATATTTGGGCCTTTAGCAGTTAGTTTAGGATTCTCACCAGAAATAATAATATCAATTTTTAGTGCTGGTAGTGGTGTGGTAAACCTTGTAACACCAACAAGTGGAGTTATAATGGGTACACTAGCAATAGCAAAAGTAGATTATGCTACATGGGTTAAATTTGTTACTAAAGTAATTATAGCAATATTTATTTCATCATCTATCATATTATCAGTAGCCATGATGTTCTTATAAAATCTGATTTTTTTAATGGGCAAGATTGTTAATAAAATCTTGCTCAAAAAATGAATTTTATTAAACTTTAAGTAAAAAATATCATTATATATACATATAAAAAGGAGAAATCACATGACAATGCAAATAGAAAATCTAAAACCTCAATTAGTTTTTAAATACTTTTCAGAAATATCTTTAGTACCAAGGGGATCTGGGAATGAGCAAGGAATAAGTGATTACTTGACGAATGAAGCTAAAAGATTAGGACTAGAAGTTATTCAAGATGAATTCCTAAATGTAATAATAAAAAAACCAGCTACAAAAGGTTATGAAAATAGTCCTGGAGTTATAATTCAAGGACATATGGATATGGTTTGTGAAAAAAATAAAGGAACAGATCATGACTTTGAAAAAGATCCAATTAAGCTAAGAGTAGATGGTGACTATTTATATGCAACTGATACAACATTAGGAGCAGATAATGGGATAGCTATAGCTATGGGACTTGCTGTACTTGCTTCAGATGATTTAGCTCACCCTGCATTAGAAGTAGTATTTACAGCTGATGAAGAAGAAACTATGAATGGGGCTATGAATCTTAATGGAAATTTATTTAAAGGAAGATATATAATAAATGTAGATTCAGAAGAAGAAGGAACAGTTACAGTAAGTTGTGCAGGTGGAGTTACGGCAGTAGTAAAGATAACAAAAGAATATAAAAAAGCCAATATTTCAAAAGTTGCTTACACTATAGACATAAAAGGACTTCTTGGTGGTCACTCTGGAATGGAAATAAACAAGCAAAGAGCTAACTCAAATGTATTGATGGGAAGAGTTTTAAATCATTTAGCTAATCATGCAAAAATACCATTTGATTTAGTATCTATACAAGGTGGAGCTAAAAATAACGCTATACCTCGTGAAGCTGAAGTCGTAATTCTTTTAGATAGCGAAAATGTATCATCTGTAGAAAAAGAACTTGATAACATATTAAATATATTTAAAAATGAATTTAAAACATCTGATCCTGATATTAAATTATTTTTTAATAAAAGTGAAAAAACTTATGATAAAGTATTAAGTGATAAAGTTAGAGATAATGTTATTTCTATATCTAATTTAATGCCAAGCGGAATACAAACAATGAGTATGGACATAGAAGGATTAGTTCAAAGTTCTACAAACTTAGGTGTAGTAGTTACAAATGATGATGAAATAGTATTTGAATTTGCAACTAGAAGTTCAGTGAAAACTTTAAAAGATGAAATAAATGATAAGATGAAATTACTATGTAATCTATTAGGAGTTAAATTAGAGTTATTAGATGATTACCCAGAGTGGGAATATGCTAAAAATTCTGAGTTAGAAAAAATAGGTGTAGAAACATATGAAAAACTAACAGGTAAAAAACCAGTAATAGCAGCTCTTCATGCTGGTCTTGAATGTGGATTATTACTAGATGCTATAAAAGGAGCAGAAGCTATATCTATAGGACCTAACTTATATGATGTACACACTCCAAATGAACATTTAGATATATTATCTACAGAGAGAACATGGAATTACCTTGTAGCTTTACTTGAAAACATAAAATAGTCTTAATAAAAAAGTGAAGAACTGATAAAAGTTCTTCACTTTTTTTATGTATAGAATTTAAGTAATGAATATTTATTTTAATCATTTACATGAAAAAAGTTTAAATAGATAAAAAAATGTGTATATACTGTATGTAGTGTGTGTATTCTTTACAAATACCATATGTAGTGTGATGGAAGGAAAACATACATGAATATATATTAAGGATAAATGAGAAAAATATAAACTATATAAATGTATTTGATTAAAAGGATGGTAAAAATGAACTGGATAGAACTTAATAATCAAGTTATCATAAAAGATAACCAAGGCAAATATCAACTAGAAAAAGACAAAGAAGCACTGGAAAGTTATATGGAAGATTTTGTAACACCAAGACTTAAAAAATTTAACAGCTTAGAAGATAGACTTACATATCTAATAGAAAATAACTATTATGGTGAAAATATTATAAATAAATATAGTATGAACTTTATAAAAAAAATCTACGAACTTATAACTGATAATAATTTTAAATTCCAATCGTATATGAGTGCAAATAAATTTTATCAAAATTATGCACTAAAAAGCGATGATGGAAAAATAATATTAGAAACTTATGATGATAAGGTATTAATAGTATCTCTAGCATTAGCTGATGGAAATGAAGAATTAGCTTTAAACTTAGCAAACAAATTAATAAAACAAGAATTTCAACCGGCTACACCTACTTTTTTAAATGCTGGAAGGAAAAGAGCAGGAGAAATGGTTTCATGTTTTTTATTATCAATAGAAGACAGTACAGAAGGAATTTCTTATGCTGTATCTTCGGCAAATCACTTATCTAAAATAGGTGGTGGAGTAGCTTTAAATCTAAGTAGACTTAGAGCAGCAGGAGAAGCTATAAAAGGAATAGAAGGCGCTGCTGGTGGACCCATTGGAGTAGCTAAAATGCTAGAACAATCTTTTAGTTATTTTAATCAAATGGGAGCAAGACAAGGAGCGGGAGCAGTATACTTAAGTGTATTCCATCCAGATTTTGAACTATTAATGGATACAAAGAAAATAAATGCTGATGAAAAAATTAGATTAGCTTCTTTATCATTGGGGGCAATTATCCACGATAAATTTATGGAGTTAGCAGAAAAAAATGAAATAGCTTATGCATTCTATCCTCAAACAGTATATAGAAAATACGGAGTACATTTAGATGATATAAAAATGGATGAATGGTATGATAAGCTAGTAAATGATAAGGATATAGGAAAAAAAGAAATAAATCCGAGACAAATGTTAACTAAAATAGCACAGATGCAACAAGAAAGTGGATATCCTTATGTTGTGTTTATAGATCGAGCAAATAAGGAACATGTATTAAAAGATGTTGGTATGATTAAGATGTCTAATTTATGTTGTGAAATTTTCCAATATCAAACACCTTCAGATATAAAAGGTTATGGGGTACAAAATAATTGGGGACAAGATATAAGCTGTAATTTAGGATCACTTAATATAGCAAATGTTATGGACAATAAAGATGTGGAAACAACTGTTAACACAGCTATAAAAGCCTTAACTTTTGTATCAGATACAACTAATATAAAGCAAGTTCCCACAGTAAAGAATGGTAATGATAAATCCCATGCTATAGGCCTTGGAGCTATGAATTTACATGGATATTTAGTAAGAGAAAATATACCATATACTTCAGAAGAAGCAGTAGAGTTTTCTAATGTATTTTTTGCAATGATTAGATACTATGCAATTAAAGCATCTATGGAAATAGCTATAGAAAAAAATGAAACCTTTAAAGATTTCCAAAAATCAGAATATGCTAAAGGTAGACAAAGTGATGTTTTATCTAAGTATTATAGTGAAAGTTATTTACCAAAATCAGAAAAGATAAAAGGCTTATTTGAAGGGATTGACATACCAACGTGTGGCGACTGGTCTAAGTTACTAGATGAAGTTAAGGTAAATGGTATATACAATGCATACTTAACTGCTATAGCACCTACTCAAAGTATTAGTTACGTGCAAAATGCAACTTCAAGTATAATGCCAATTACAGAGCCAGTGGAAGTTAGAACATATGGGGATTCAACTACTATTTATCCTATGCCATTTTTAACTAATGAAAATATGCTTTATTATCAATCAGGTTATAGAATGGATATGAGAAAAGTTATAGATATGGTAGCAACAGTTCAAGAACATGTGGATCAAGGTATATCTACAACTTTATTTGTTACTGATGATAAAACAACTAGAGATATTGCAAGACATTATATTTATGCTTATAAAAAAGGTTTAAAAAGTTTATATTACACAAGAACAAAAATGACAAGAGATGACAATGAATGTCTAATGTGTTCAGTATAGGGAGATAAAATTATGACATTTAAATTAAATAAAATACACAAGGCAGTTAATTGGAATAAAGAAGATGATAATTTCACACAAGCATTTTGGGAACAGAATGTAAAACAATTCTGGCTTCCAGAAGAAATTTCTGTTTCAAAGGATCTTAAAAATTGGAATGAATTAAATGATAAAGAGAAAGAACTATATAAAAGAGTATTAGCTGGATTAACTTTACTAGATACGAAGCAAGGTAATAATGGAATACCATCTATGATGAGTTTAACTGATAATCTACAAAGAAAAGCAGTATTATCATTTATGGGAACCATGGAAGAAATACATGCAAAAAGTTATTCTTCTATTTTTACAACTCTTCTTTCTAATAGAGAAATAGATGAGTTATTTGAATGGATAGAAAGTGAAAAAACTTTACAAAGAAAAGCTGAATTAATTTTAGAAGCATATGAAAATGTAAGTGATAAAAAAAGCTTATATTTATCGATGATTACAAGTGTATTTTTAGAAAGTTTCCTATTTTATTCAGGATTTTTCTATCCACTATTCTTAGCAGGGCAAGGTAAAATGGTAGCCAGTGGAGAGATAATATCACTTATTCTAAGAGATGAATCACTACATGGAAAATATATAGGTCTTCTTGCACAGGAAATTTATTCTACATTTAATGAAAATGAAAAGAAAGAATTAAGTGATAGAATGTATATTATATTTAATAATCTTATGGAAAATGAGATAGAATATACAAATCTAATTTATAAGGATAGTAATTTAGAAGCGGAAGTTATAAACTTCCTACAATATAATGCTAATAGAGCCCTAGAAAATTTAGGATTTGAAAAGTATTATAAAGTTGAAGCTATAAATCCGATAGTATTAAATGGTTTAAGTATTGAAACTAAAACTCATGATTTCTTTTCAACTAAGGGTAATGGATATCAAAAAGGAATTTATGAAGAATTAGAAGATGAAGATTTTATAATTTAATATATTTAAGAGTTAAAGTACTAAGAAAGCAATCTTAGTTGCTTTTTTAAAAATAGACTAAGGGTATATCTTGGTCTATTTTTATATAAAAATGTTGTGTTTTACGTAAATAAGAATATATAATACATATAGGTCAAAATATAATATAATTAGTCATATATAATTATATTATATCGAATAAACGATTTTAATATCAAAAAAACAGTTTTTATAGTGAAAAAGAAAGGAGGAATATATGATAGTCAATAGGAGAGAACTAAAATACCCTATAGGGGATATGGATTATTTTAAAGTAAATGAATTGTTTAAGGAAGTTTTAACTCCAGATCCAAATAATAAAGAGTATGGATACACAATACGAAGTTTATATTTTGATGGATTAAATAATGATGATTATCATTCAAAGATGGACGGAGAAGAAATAAGAAAGAAAATAAGGCTTAGAATTTATGATACAAAGACGGATAAAGTTAAACTTGAAATAAAAAGAAAAATAAATATAAGTCAAATTAAGGAGACTACAATAATAAGCAGAGCAGATGCTATAAAACTTATAGATAAAGATTATAGTGTGCTTTTAAAATATGATAATAAAACAGCACATTCAGCTTATAATATTATGACAATTGGTCAATATAGCCCAGTAGTTTTAGTTGATTACAACAGAAGAGCCTATATGCATAATGAAAATAATATAAGAGTTACATTAGATAGTGACATAAAATCTAATGAATTTAACTTTGATATGTTTAGTGATGATGTAATGATGACTCCCATTGTTGATTATTATAATGCTATTTTGGAAGTTAAATTCGATGGAGAGTTATTTTGCTGGATTTCAGAAGTTTTAGTTGGTCTTGATACAACAAATCAATCTCTGAGCAAATATTGTAGTTCAAGAAGGTTTTATGAAAATTATATGTTATAAGGAAGTGACAATATGAAAGAAACATTATATAAATATTTAACAGCACCAAGTGGTACTGTAACTTTATTTTCAGCTTTAGAAATGATGACTATGGCTTTAGTACTATCAATGGTAGTATTTTGGACTTATAAAATAACTTTTAGTGGAGTTATGTACAACAGAAAGTTCAATGTGTCACTAGTCATGTTAACTTTAGTAACTACTATGGTTATGATTGTTATTGGTAGTGATATAGCCTTATCATTAGGTATGGTAGGTGCTTTATCCATAGTTCGTTTTAGAACTGCAATTAAAGATCCAAGAGATTCAGTATATATATTCTGGTGCATAGCAATAGGATTAAGTGTAGGTAGTGGGAATTATTTAATAGCTGAAGTAGGATCGGTATTCTTGTTTGTAGTTTTAGCTGTATTTAGCTTTAGTGGATTTGGAAAAGAAGATAGATATATTCTTATAATAAGAGGACCAAGACAAAGAGAAGAAGATATAATGAAATGCGTGTTTAACTCATTTAAAGGAAGTCAATTAAGGGCAAAGAACTCAGTTGGTGATAATATGGAGATAATTTATCAAATAAAAATGAAGAATAGTGAAGATAAAAATATTGTTGCCAGTTTATATAACATAGAGGGTGTCAATACAGTAAATATTGTGGCTCAAAATGGAGAGACAATAGGTTAGGTGATATTTAATGGTAAAGAACATATTTAAATTTATTATGGCTCTTAGTTTTGCGTTATTAGCATTATTAGGTGCAGCATTTTTGCAGGATATTAAGGAAACGGCAAAAGTAGAAACTAAGAAAATTCAAGTAGAAAAACTAAATCAAGATCATTCAAATGATATAGTAAATAAGGACTATAATTTACCCATAGTAATTATAGATTCAGAGGGAAAGTCAATAGAACGATATAATAAAATATCAGCAAATATTTCAATATACGATAATAAGGATGGAGAATCACCACTAAGTAATGATCCACAAGTTGTAAGTGAAGCAAATGTGAAAATAAGAGGAAACAGTACAAGTAAGTATCCTAAAAAACAATATACTATTGAATTAGTTAATAAAAAAGGTGAAGAGAATAAGCAAAGGGTACTTGGAATGAAAAGAAATTCAGACTGGGTATTAAATGGGCCTTTCGCTGATAAATCACTTATTAGAAACTATATAGCACTTAAAACCTCAAGAAATATTATGGATTACGCCCCAAATGTGAAGTTCTGTGAAGTATTTTTATTAGATGATAACAGTAAAAGTATAGATGAAAAACACTATAGAGGTGTTTATATTATGATTGAAAAGATTAAGAGGGATGATGACAGAGTTGACATAACTAAATCTTTAGATAATTTATCTGAAACTAGTTTTATTTTAGCAAAAGATAGACAAAGAGAAAATGATGTTAGTATATCAACATATGGAAAAGAGACATATTTATATAATAATGGATTTAATGTGATATACCCTAAAAATAGCTTAACAGAGGAAAAATATAACTATATAGAAAAGCATATAAGTGAGTTTGAGAGAATTTTATATTCAGGCAAATTTAATGATCCAATAAATGGATATGAAAAATATATAGATGTTGATTCCTTTGTGGATTTTTATATTATAAATGAATTTTTCAAAAATACTGATGCGGGTATGTATAGTACGTATATATACAAAGATTACGAAGAAAAAATAAAAGCAGGGCCTGTATGGGACTTTAATAGGTCTCTTGGAAATTATAATAATGAAATAGAAAAAGATTTTGATTACACAGGATTTTTTATGAATAGCAGACCATGGTTTAATAGGTTATCTGAAGATATAAACTTTTCAAAAAAAGTTAAGGAAAGATATAAAGAATTAAGAAATACATATCTTAGCGATGACTACCTATTGGAGTTTATTGATAAAACAGTAGTAGAATTAGGAGATGCACCTAAGCGTAATTTCAATAAATGGGATATTAAAATATGTAATCAAGCTGAAGTATTTGAAGAAAATGGGGATGTATTCGATAATTATTTATCTGATGTGAGTAAATATGAAGAGTTTCTAGATAATAATCAACACTTATTAAAGAGTACATCTAATAAGGCACAGTCATTTGAAGAAGAAATAAGTTTAATGAAGAACTTCATAGTGAATAGAGGCAAATGGATTGATGAAAACATAGATACTCTTAATAAATGGGCAAAATAATGGGGGTGAGATAAAATGAAAAAATTCCTAGTAATTGCCACTGCAGTATTTATATTCGGAGTAAGTTTTATAAGTGAACTTGTGACGAATAAAATCACACTAAGTGATGATTCTTACTTTACAAAAGTTGTAAATGAAGATTTTTATATTGTTAAAAATGGAAAGTGGGAAAAGCTGGAGCTAGTAGGTGTTAATTTAGATGGTGGCAAGCCAGGCTCATTTCCAAGTGAAAATAATGTATCACAAGAAGAATTTTTAAGTTGGATAAAACAAATTTATGATGTTGGTGCTAACTGTATAAAAGTATCAAATTTAATGAGTGAAAATTTTTACAATGCTTTAAATCAATTTAATGAAGATAAAGAAAATCCTATTTATATAGTACAAGGTATTTATTTCGATGAAACAAATTTAAAAGATGGTTATGATGCACAAAGTAATAAATTGGAATCTTTATTTAAAACTAATATAAAACTTATAGTAGATTCAATACATGGAAATCCATTAAATATTGACAGACCTGATATTTTGCAAAATTATAAAACAGATATATCAAATTATGTTATTGGATATACATTAGGAATAGAATTTGCAAAACATGATATTATATACAGCGAAATTATGAATTCAAAGAATAGTTATGAAGGTAAATATTTATACGCTGATGAAAAATCATCATCATTTGAGTCATACCTTGCGAGTATTGGTGACTATTTAGCGGACTATGAAATAAAAACCTACAAAAAACAAAGATTGATAGGATTTATAGGGTCGCCATATGAAATTGTAAGTAATACAGAAAAACAAGAAAAAAATTCTGTAGATAGTAATGATACTAAAAATAAAAAGTTAAAAGAATATATAGATCCAGAAAACATAAAGATAAAAAGAAAATTCAAATCAGGCATCTTTGCAGCTTATAATGTATATCCATCTTATTCAGAGTTAAAAGAATATAAAGATGATATATCTTTGTATTTTAAAAAAATAGAGCAACATCACACAATGCCAGTGATAATAAATGAATTTGGGATACCATCATCAAGAAGCGGTGGAGATTTTAATAAGAAAGGTTCAATAAATGAAACTCAACAAGGTGAAGCTTTAGTAGAAGTGTACAAAGCTATAAAATCATCAAAATGTGATGGAAGCTTTATATTCCAATTTCAAGATAGTTGGCATAATTCATCTTGGAATACTAAAAATAACAAGATTTTAGATAGAGCTCCTTACTGGAGTGATGCACAAACTTATAGTCAACAATTTGGACTTATAACTTTTGAACCAGGAAGAAAGAAAGATATAATCTATCCAGACAACAGTATAAAAGAGTGGTCACAAGAAGATAAATTAACGGAAAGTGACGCCTACAGTTTATCTGTAAAAAGTGATGAAAAATATTTATATCTTATGATTAAATTTTCAAAAAATATAGATTTAAAAAAAGAAGATATATTCATTGATTTAGATGTAACACCAAAATCTGGAAGTAAAAAAAGTAATCAGTATAATTTGAAATTTGAAAATCCTGTAGATTTTATATTAAAAATAAATGATAAAAAAGATGCAGAAGTATTAGTACATGAGTATTATAATAATTTCAACTTTTATCAAAGTAAAAAAGAAAATATGAAAAGACCTGATTTAATAAATCAAACTAAAAATATGGATAAATTTTCAAAAATATATATAGAAACTAGACCGAAAATGTATATAGAAGCAAGGAATGGTTTTGCTCAGAAACAAATTTATGAAAGTGGAAAGTTGGTACATGGAAATGGAAATCCAAATTCAAAAGATTTTAATTCTGTTTCTGATTTTTATGTTGGAGAAAAATCAATAGAAGTAAGAATTCCTTGGGGACTTTTAAACTTTATGGATCCATCGACTAAACAAATACAAAATGATTTTTATGTCTTATTTGAAACTAGACCTTTATTTATTGATAATATAAAAGTAGGATTAAGCATAAAAAATGAGGATGATACTATAAGTAGATTAAATAGTGGAATTTATGACCTAAATGGATGGGCTATACCTAAATACCATGAAAGAATAAAAGAATCTTATTATATAGTACAGAAAGAATTAACTAAAAAATAAATGGGGTAAATATTATGAAGTATATGACTGTTATATATGTGCTTTTGAGTTTTTTCGTATATATAATATTCTGTTCTGTTACTTACATGATAGTAACAGATATAATTGAAGATAAGTTTAATAAAAAAACTAATGAACTTACTCATAGCTTTGGAAAAGAAGTATTAAAACAATTAAGTGCTGTT
Organism: Terrisporobacter sp.; assembly: GCA_036648085.1. GTDB lineage: Bacteria > Bacillota > Clostridia > Peptostreptococcales > Peptostreptococcaceae > Terrisporobacter. The sequence goes on along the minus strand of JAVXJA010000028.1, from coordinate 8,091 downwards.
AAATTAAATAATAGTGTTTCTAAAATGGACTTAGACTATATAAAGGAAAAATTAAATAAGAATGAATATGTAAAAGTATTTAATGATGTTATAATAAAATTTAATGAAAACGAAGAGAACCATTTAGTTACTAGAGAGTATATGATTTATTTTGAAGAAATTATATTGTTGAAAATAAAGAAAGTAGAAAGAAAAGATGACACGATAAAATCTTATATGGTATTTGTTTTAGGAGAGTATAGGATAAGTAATTATGAAATAAGTGAGTTTTTAATTAGATCTTTAAAAACAAAGTCCATGTACTTGAGGGTAGCATCTTTAAAAACTGTAGCTAAAATAGGTAATTTAAATACTTTATTAAATGCTATAAAGTATCTATCTAAAGAAGATAAATATATACATAATAAAGTTTTTGTAGATATATTAAGTCAATTTAGTGGAGATAAAGTATTACTTAATACAAGTTTTATGGAATGTTTTGATGAATTAAAAGAAGATTTTCAAAAGGTGATAGTTGAAAATTATACTAAAAATAAAGTGACATATGTGAAAGATCAAATGTTAAGACTGTTGAAAGATAGTAATACTAAAAAAGAAACAAAAATTAGTATAATAAGGTATTTTGGCAGTATAAAATCGCAATTTGCAAAGGATGAAATGATTAAGTTGTTAAATAAAGGTGAATGGGAATATAGAGTAGTCTGTGCCTATGCTTTGAAAAATTATAAAGATGAAGAAACAACAAATGCTTTAATAGAAAGTATAAGCGATAAAAATTGGCATGTTAGATATAACTCAGCAACCACACTATTGAAATTTAATGAGAGTTATATTATATCTAAAGTACTTGAAAAAAATGATAAATATTCTAGAGATATCCTTTTTTATGTAATGTTTGATAATAATGAAATATCATATGAAGAATATTTAGAAAAATCAAGAAAGGTAGAGGTAGTATAAAATGTTAAAACTAATTATTGATTACCTAAATATATTTTTTATGTATTATGTATTTATATATGCTGTAATATTTTTCATATCAACAGTTTTTTCCATACTGGATTTAAATGAATATAAAAGAAAACAAAAATATTTAAATAATATAAGAATAAAAGATGAAGATAACTATATACCTGTATCCATATTGGTACCAGCATATAATGAGGAAGAGACAGTAAATGATTGTATAAAATCCTTACTTCATTTGGATTATCCAGAATACGAAATCATAGTTGTGGATGATGGTTCAAAAGATAATACATCAAATGTAGTAATAGATGCTTTTAATTTGAAAAAGGTTGCTAGGCCCATTAGAAGAGTGGTTAAAAGTAAAAAAGAAAAATTTATTTATGAAGGAATATTAAGGAATAACATAAAGTTAACTTTAGTTAGAAAAGAAAATGGTGGAAAAGCAGATGCTCTTAATATGGGAATAAACATATCTAAGTACCCTTTGTTTGTAACATTAGATGCAGATTCCATACTTCAAAATGATTCAATGAAAAATATTGTAACACCATTTATAGAAGATGATACAACTATTGCAGTTGGTGGAAATATAAAGGTTGCAAATCAAGTTGTGCTAGATAAAGGGAAAGTTGTAAAAGTGTTTTCACCGAAAAAATTACTAGTAATATTTCAAACAATAGAATATTATAGAGTGTTTTTAACAACTAGAGTATGGTTTAATAAATTTAACGGAAACTTAATAATATCTGGTGCTTTTGGATTATTTAATAAAAATTCTGTTGTTAATATAGGTGGATATGATGATGATACTATTGGTGAAGATATGGAACTTGTAGTAAAACTACATTCATTCTATAGAAAAAACAAAATACCTTATAGTATAAAATATACACATAATGCCATATGTTGGTCTCAAGTACCTGAAAAACTAGGTGATTTTAAAGGACAAAGAAGGCGTTGGCATATAGGACTTATGAGTAGTTTATATAGTCATAAGTACATATTGTTAAATCCTAAATATGGAATAGTGGGAATTTTTTCGTTTTTATATTTTATTGTATACGAATTATTTTCTTGTATTCTAGATGTGCTAGGTCTAGCTATAATTACAATTTCTTATTTTGCTGGATTCTTAAATATGGATTTTGTAATTACCTTCTTACTACTTTATATAGGCTTTGGAGTAGTTATATCTGTAACATCTATAGTTCTTGAAGGTTATGTATTTAAACATATTAGAAGTAATAGAACAATATTTAAATTAATGTGTTTTTCAATTTTAGAAAGTTTTGGTTATCGACAGTTAACTTCATGGTATAGAATATCAGGGTTTATAGGTTATAAAAATAGCAAACATAAATGGGATAAAATAACCAGAAAAAAACAAAATAGAGTTAATGATATTAGTAATAAAAATAATGAAAAAATGGCAATATAAGTATGTTATAAAAAAAGTGTAGATAAAATGTCTACACTTTTTTTAATTGGGCAAATTAATAACAACTTAAATGTAATCAAAGGAGAAATGTAAAATGAGTACAGAACAAAAAAATAAAAAAACATTTACGCTGCCAACAGCGTATACAGTGCTACTAGTTATAACTGCATTAATAGCATTAGCAACTCAATTCATACCGGGAGTTAAAGCAGCTAAATTCTCTGATTTAGTAATGGCTCCAATAAATGGATTACATGAAGCTATTGATATAGCTATATTTGTATTATTAATAGGTGGATTTTTAGGAGTAACAACAAAAACAGGAGCTTTAGATGCAGGTATAGGCTCTGTAGTTAAGAAGTTAAAAGGTAAAGAATTAGTATTAATACCTGTACTAATGTGTATCTTCTCTTTGGGGGGAACTAGTTTTGGTATGGCAGAAGAAACAATAGCTTTTACAGCTTTAGTTACAACAACAATGATTGTAGCTGGATTTGATCCACTAGTATCAGTGGCAACATTAATACTTGGAGCAGGTTGTGGAGTACTAGGATCAACAGTAAATCCATTTTTAGTTTCTACAGCCATAGGTGCACTAAATGGAGTAGGTATACAAGCTAATCAAGTTATAGTAATTGGAACAGGAATAGCTTTATGGTTATCATCTTTACTTATTTCAATATATTTTGTAATGAGATATGCTAAACAAGTTCAAAAAGATAAAAATGCCACATTATTGTCACAAGGAGAATTTAATGCAGCTAAAGAAGCCTTTATAGGTAATAAATCAAGTGAAGAAGTTATAGAGTTTACTGGTAAGAGAAAAATAGTTCTTGGATTATTTGCATTTACATTTTTAATAATGGTATCAGGTATAATTCCTTGGGAGAAATTTGGAATAACATTATTTACAAAAACAGATTTCTTAACAGGATCTTCTTTAGGGAACTGGTGGTTTTCAGATTTAGGTATGTGGTTTGTAATTATGTCAGTAATTATAGGCTTGGTTTATAGAATGAAAGAAAAAGATATGGTAGGTGCCTTTTTGGATGGTGCTGCAGATATGGTAGGAGTTGCATTAGTTATAGGTGTATCAAAAGGTATATCAGTAATAATGAGTTCTACTGGATTGGATAGTTATGTATTAAACTCAGCATCATCAATATTAAGTGGAATGTCCTCAATAGTATTTACTATAGTTGCTTTAGTTATATATATGGCATTATCATTCTTTATACCATCAACATCTGGTTTAGCAGGTTTATCCATGCCTATATTTGGGCCTTTAGCAGTTAGTTTAGGATTCCCAGCAGAAGTCATAATATCTATTTTTAGTGCCGGTAGTGGTATAGTGAATCTAGTGACACCTACAAGTGGTGTTATAATGGGTACACTAGCCATAGCAAAAGTAGATTATGCCACATGGGTTAAATTTGTTACGAAGGTTATAGTTGTAATATTTATTTCATCAGCAATTATACTATCAATTGCTATGATGCTTTTATAAAATGTAAAACATGTATAAATGAAATACTTTAATATTTTTTAAATAAAAATAAAATAATAAAAAGACAGATTTTTCATTAAACCTGTCTTTTTTATTATAAGTAAATTAGTAACAGTCTTAATGTTACGGTCTATTTGGAAATGTACTACTTATTCCTAACATAAAATTAAATATCTTTACTTTATTTAAAAACTCATAAATTGAAAAGGTTATTACGAAGGAAATAATAATTATTAAAATCATAGAAATAGTAGTTGATTTAACAAAAGGAATTATTATGCATGATAACAGAAGTAGTATAGGTTGATGTATTAAATATACGGGAAAAGCAGACCTATTCAAATATACAAGCAATTTATTACTTTTATTTAAATGAATACAACTAAATCCTACTATAGTACAAATTGCAGAAATCAACATACCATTTTTAAATAATCCATCTATTAGCCATACAGTGGAATTTATTTCACTTGGTCTTAGTAAAAAGGTATAAAAAACACCACCTAGTGAAAATATTATAAACCCTCCTAAAAATCTAAATCTGTTCATTATTAATTTATCTAAAATATTTTCATCGTGATACACAATATACCCAAATAAAAATATTATAAGGCATCCTAATATACTCTTGCCCATAATACTAGGAAATATATCGGTGCAAATACCAAGAATTAATAATGATATAAAGCTAAATTTATTACAAAATATTTTTTTTATACTCGGTATTATCTTTTTCCCTATATCTCTTTTAAATATGGTGAATACTAAAGTTCCTCCTACTATAGAAACTACAAATAAATATAAAATAAACCACAAATGAGCTGGTGTGAACCCTCCATCAAATCCAGTGAAGTCAGTCACATTTGAAAAAAAGTACTTTATATGTTGGAGATAGTTTAAATTAACTTCTCCTCGCCATACTCTTGCTAAATAAGTTTGGGGAGGAACCAAGATTAGTATTCCACATACAAGTGGTATAAAAAGTTTGATAATTCTTTCTATTACATATTCTTTTAGGTTTCTGCGCTCCAATGAAAAATGAGTAGACGCTCCAGCTAAAAAGAATAGCATTGGCATATACCATGTAAATAATAATAAAATTAATAAATCTGCAAACAAATTCTTTTGTTCAGAAACCACATAAAAATCTCCAAAGTGACAAAATATAGCTGATGTATGATAAACAAAAAGCATAAGTATACTTATGTTTCTAATCCAGTCTATTTCATATCTTCTCATTATTACCCTCCAACCATTTAATATTAATAATTTAATAATATTTTACTACATATTTAACTTTACCATAAATACTGTAATATGTATTTACAAGAAACAAAATTTATAAATAATTACATATTTATAAATAAATTAAACTTGAAAATTATAGTAAGAAAAAGAATATTAAATAAAATAATGTATTTTAGTGAAAATGATGTATAATATATAAAGTAAATACTTTTCAAGTTGAGTATTGTGACTCATCTTAAAAAGTATTTTTTTTATGAAGCAAACAACTAAATTAATATAAGGAACAAATAAGAGGAGACACAAATGTTATTTAAAGACTTAGATATAATCTCGCCTATACAAAAGGCATTAATAGAAGAAGGCTATTCAGAGCCTACACCAATACAAGAAAAGTCAATACCATCATTATTAGAAGGAAGAGATTTGTTAGGATGTGCACAAACAGGAACTGGAAAAACAGCATCTTTTGCTATTCCAATATTACAACAGATATATAATGAAAAGAAATTACGCAGAGGGCCAAGAACAATTAAAGCAGTAATCTTAGCACCTACAAGAGAATTAGCTATTCAGATAGAAGAAAATTTCGTGGCTTATTCAAGACACATGGATATAAAAAGTTTAGTTATATTTGGAGGAGTTAAGCAAAATCCTCAAACAAGAGCGTTAAATGAGGGAGTAGACATACTAATAGCAACGCCAGGTAGAATGCTTGATTTACACAAACAAAAGTATATTGATTTAAACAATGTAAAATATTTTGTACTTGATGAAGCAGATAGCATGTTAGATATGGGAATGATTCATGATGTAAAGAGAATAATAAGTCATCTTCCAAAGAAACGTCAAAATATATTCTTCTCAGCAACTATGCCAAAAGAAATATCAAAATTAGCAGACTCTATTTTTAATAACCCAATTAAAGTAGAAGTTGCACCAGTATCATCTACCACAGAAACAGTTAAGCAAAAGATTTATTTTGTAAGTAAAAAAGAAAAAATATCTTTGCTTAAAGATATTTTAATAGTTAATGAGATGGAATCAGTACTTGTATTTTCGAGAACTAAGCATGGTGCAAATAAGATTACTAAAGAGCTTATAAATGTAGGAATAGAAGCAGCAGCAATACACGGAAATAAGTCTCAAAATGCTAGACAAATTGCCTTAAATGACTTTAAGCTAGGTAAAACGAAAGTATTAGTTGCTACAGATATAGCTGCTAGAGGAATAGACATAGATGAATTATCATATGTAATTAATTTTGACTTACCAGAAGTTGCAGAGACTTATGTTCATAGAATAGGTAGAACTGGTAGAGCAGGTAAGAGTGGTATTGCAATGTCATTCTGTTGTTTAGAAGAAAGAGATCTTCATAAGTCTATAGAAAAACTTATAAATAAGAAAATAGATCTTGTAACTCTTCATCCTTTTGCAGACAATGCTAATGATGCAGCAGAAGTAAAGCAAGATAATAGAGGAAGAAAAAATAATAATTCAAACAGAAAAAACAATGATAATAAAAGAAATAATACTAATAACAAAACAACAAATGACAATAGAAAAAAGAATAATGATTCAAAAAGAGCAAATAATAAAAGTAATGAGAGCCAAAAAACTAAAGTAAATGATTCAAGCAGAAGAAGTGATAATAAAAGTAATGGAAGTAAAAATACTAGAAATAGTAATAGCAAAGTAAGTAAAAATAGAGATAATTCAAAAAAATGGAACTCTAATGGAAGAAAAAATGCATCAAATAAAAATGCTTAAAAAATAATTAAGTAAATATTTATAATAGGGTTGTTATATTATATCTTATGTGTTACTATAATGAAGTAGTAATAAATAACGGCGCGGAGTGGAGCAGTTGGCAGCTCGTTGGGCTCATAACCCAAAGGTCATAGGTTCGAGTCCTGTCTCCGCAACCAATTATAAGTATTAATAAAAAACTCTTATATCTCTTGGTATAAGGGTTTTTTTTATACAAGGAGGATAAATATGACAAATAATAAAAAATTAGATAGTGCACTAAAATATAATAAGGCTCAAAAAATGAACAAAAACTTTATGTACCAAGATTTAAAAAGAAGTAATTGTTTTAACTGTGATTTTTCAAAATCAAACTTTAATTTCACAAGTTTAAGAGGGGCTCACTTTAAAGGTTGTAATTTCTTTGGATGTACATTTACATTTGCAGAATTTGTAGGAAGTAACTTAAAAAACAGTAAATTTACTAGAGCTAAGTTTGAGGATACTGTATTTGAAGGAGCTAAATTAGATGGAGTAGATTTCTCCTCAGCTACATTTAAAAATACTATATTTGTAAATTGTGATATAAGTAAAGCTACAAATCTTAATTTTAACGAAGGTGAAGTTAAAATATTTGATGAAATGCCAACTTTAGAAATAAGTGAAAAACTAGAAAGTGCACTAAAGATAGCAATGGAAAATAAATTTATCAAAAAATCTAGAACATTAGATACAAAAGATGGAGAAATAAATAGTATAAGCATAATGATACTTTTAGATAAATTTAAGGAACAACGTCTTGCAGAAGGTTTAGTATTATTAAGTGAAAAGGTGGACAAAGAGTTTTGTACATTAAGCTATATATTAAAGAATTTACAAAGTTATAAAGAACAAGGTATTTTATAAAAAATATTGAAAATAGAGGCAATTACAATGAATGGAAATAATAGAGATAATATAAAAATTGGAAGTAAAGTACTAGTAGTTCAAAAACAAGATCAAAGAAGTGGAAAACTAACAGAAGGTATTGTAGGAAGAATTTTAACAAACTCTAAGAACCATCCACATGGAATCAAGGTAATGCTTGAAAGTGGAATAGTTGGGAGAGTTAAAGAAATACTATAAATAGTTAGTGAAATATATTATTACCTTTTTATAAAGAGGTATATTAAAAAGGACTATA
>JAVXJA010000027.1:0-34933 GCA_036648085.1 Terrisporobacter sp. | reverse complement strand
AGGCGTATCCTGTTGTGATGAGTCCTATGCTTGAGAAGGAGGAGCTGGAGGAGCTTTTTGTGGAGTATTTGGGGTATTATTATGATTTGGGAAAAATCAAATCTGTGACAGTATATTAGACATATTTCTTCCTTATTATAGTATTAAGTAATGCATATATGATATGGTATTATATATTAAGGAAGAAATAAAAAGTAAGGAGAGGAATATGTTTAAGATATTGGACAATAGAAACTCAGGTACAGTTGGGGATGTTTTAAAAGAAGAAATTCAAGATGGAGCAAAGCTATCTATATTAGCTGCACATTTATCAATATATGCTTATAAAGAATTAAGAGATGAATTATCAAATGTAGAGAGTGTTAGATTCTTATTTACTGAACCTACATTTACAAATGAAAATGAGACGAAACAACAGACAAGAGAATTTTTATTAAAAAAGAAATATAGAGAAAAATCATTAGCAGGAAATGAATATGAAATAGCATTAAAAAATGAATTAAATCAAACTTCAATAGCTAAGGAGTTTGCAACTTGGATAAAAGATAAAGTGGAAGTAAGATCTGTAAAAGATATAAATAATAGACCACAAATAATGTTTAAGGGAATATCAATAGAAAATGGAACTGAGGAATCGGTTATTCAAGGATCATTAGACTTTGATGCAAGTGGATTAGGTTATGCTCCATCGCCTGCATATGTTATGAATCAATTTACAAAAGATAAGATGGCTACCCAACAATTTGTAGGTTGGTTCAATCAATTTTGGAATAATGATGAATTTGTAGAAGATATAAAATCAGAATTATTAGAAAGTGTACAAACTATGTACAAGGAAAATACTCCGGAATTTATATACTTTGTGACACTATACAATATATTTAAAGAGTATTTAGACGAATTTGATGAAGATAAAATAATAAAAGGAAAAACAGGATTTAAAAATACTACTGTATGGAACAAGTTATACAAATTCCAAAAAGATGGAGTATTAGGAGCTATAGAAAAATTAGAAAGATATAATGGATGTGTTATAGCAGATAGTGTTGGTCTTGGTAAAACATTTGAAGCACTAGCAGTTATAAAATACTATGAACTTAGAAATGATAGAGTTTTAGTATTATGTCCTAAAAAATTAAGAGATAACTGGACTATATACACTCAAAATGACACAAGAAACATACTTTTAGAAGATAGATTCAGATATGATGTATTAAATCATACAGATTTATCAAGAACTTCAGGTATGAGTGGAAGTATAGACCTTAGAACTATAAACTGGGGAAATTACGATCTTGTTGTAATAGATGAATCGCATAACTTTAGAAATAATCAAGCTAGAAATGATAAAGAAACAAGATACTCTAGACTTATGAAAGAAATCATAAAAAAAGGAGTAAATACTAAAGTATTATTATTATCAGCTACACCTGTAAATAATAAAATGAATGATATAAAGAACCAAATAGCATTTATAACAGAAGGCGATGATAAACACTTTGAAAATGAAGGAATAAAAAGTATAGAAGCTACACTTAGAAAAGCACAAATGATATTTAATAAATGGGTCAAACTTCCAGAGGAAGATAGAAGTACTCAAACATTCTTAGAAATGATAAACTTTGATTACTTTAAGCTGCTAGATACCATTACTATAGCAAGATCAAGAAAACATATAGAAAAATATTATAACATGAGTGAAATAGGCAAATTCCCAGAAAGATTAAAACCTAGAAATATTCATGCAGATATAGATACACAAGGAAGTTTTGAAGCTATATCCAGTATAAATAAAAAAATATTAAGACTTAATTTAGCTGTATATTCTCCACTACAATATGTATTACCTCAAAAGAGAGCAGTATATAGTGAGAAATATGATGTAAAAGTTAAAAATGGAAAGAGTGTATTTAAACAAACAGATAGAGAACAGAGTATAGTACATTTAATGAGAGTAAATTTACTTAAAAGACTAGAAAGTTCTATAAATTCTTTCACAATAACTTTAGAACGTTTACTATATCAAGTGGACAAAGGTATAGAAGGATTAGAAAAAAATATAAGTCCTGAACTTGAAGATTTATCTATAGATGATATAAACAATGATGAACAGCTAAGTGACTTATTAGTTGGAAATAAAGTAAAAGTATTAATATCAGATGTAGATAGAATTAGATGGAAACAAGACTTATTAGAGGATAAAGAAATACTAGAAAACTTATTAAAAGAAGCTAAAAAAATAAGTATAGAAAGAGATGCTAAATTAGAGAAAATAAAAGAAGTAATACAAAATAAAATTGAGAATCCTATAAATCAAGATAATAAAAAGGTTATAATATTTACTGCATTTGCTGATACTGCTAAATATTTATATGAAAACCTAAATAAATGGGCTTACACAAACTACAATATACACTCAGCTCTTATAACAGGTGGAGGGGGGAATAAAACTAACTTCCCTAAAATAAAAGCTGATATGTCGGATATATTGATAAACTTCTCACCAAAATCAAAAGAAAGAAGTAAAGTATTTGAAAATATAAATGGAGAAATAGATATATTGATAGCGACAGATTGTATAAGTGAAGGACAAAACTTACAAGATGCAGACTTCTTAATAAACTATGACATACATTGGAACCCAGTTAGAATAATACAAAGATTTGGGCGTATAGATCGTTTAGGTTCTACTAACGATAAGATACAACTTGTAAATTTCTGGCCACATATGGAACTAGATGAGTATATAAACTTAGAAGCTAGGGTAAGTGGTAGAATGATACTTTTAGATATATCAGCTACAGGTGAGGAAAATGTAATTGAATATGACGAAAATAAAAAAATGAATGATCTTGATTACAGAAAGAAGCAGTTAAAGCAATTACAAGAATCAGTATTAAACTTAGAGGATGTTTCAGGTGGAATATCAATAACAGATCTGACTATGAATGATTTTAAAATGGATTTATTAGAATATATGAAAGATAACAAAAGAAAGCTAGAAAAAGCTCCTATGGGAATGTATGCAGTAACTTCTCTAGAGTCAAGTGGGCTTAATGAAGAAATAAGACCAGGAGTTATATATTGTTTAAGACAAACAAATGATAATGAACTATCAGAGGAATATAACTCACTACACCCATATTATATGATATATGTTCATGAGGATGGAGAAATAGAATACAATTATGTACACACTAAACAAATATTAGATTTTTATAAAAAATTATCGAATGGTAAAAGTGAAATAGAAGAAGGCTTAGTTAAGATATTTAACAAAGAAACTAGATATGGACGCAATATGACTAAGTATACAGATATGCTAGATGGAGCTATAAATAATATACTTGGAAAACAAGAGGAAGTAAGCATACAGTCGATATTTAGTTTAGGGGAATCATCAATATTAGATGACAGTAATTCTTCTAAAGACGACTTTGAATTAATATCTTTCTTAGTTATAAAGTAGGTGAAAAAATGGAATTAAAAGATATACTAGATTTACCCAAAAAGAGTGTGGTAAATAAGAAAACCCCAAAAAACCAGTTTCAAAAAATGATAGAAAAAAAGGACTTTGATATACTAACATCAGATGTGGAAGCTATATATATATATTCTATATTAAACAAAGCTACAACTAATATTATGCCATTACAAAATGATGATTATAATATAAGTGAAATAATGGTTCTTAATATAGAGTTAAGAAATAAAAATAATGTTAAGCATATAAAAAGAATATTCCATAATGCAATACCTAATCCTGTAATATTAGTACTTTCATATGAAGGAAGCTTAGATTTATCTTTGGCTATAAAAAGACTTAATAAACATGATGATATGAAAGTTATTATGGATGAAATATATAGTAGTGATTTTATAACATTAGAAGAGACAAAAAACTATGAAAGTAAGTTTTTAGAACTTATAAAAATAACTAATCAACCTCAAATAAATCTATATGAGTTATATAAATCTATAGAAAATTATATAGTAGCAACTAAGCTATTTGGCTATGTAGAAAACTACATAGCTGATAGCTCTAGTATTGAAAATGTATTAGAGCTAATAGAAAAGTATGAAGTTATAGATAAAGAGGTACAAGGATATGAGAAAAATAGAAAAGCTGAATCTAACTTTGGAAGACAGATGGAATGGCATGTTAAGATAAAAAAGGCTGAAAAGAAGTTAGAGGATGTAAAACAAAAGATGAAGGAGTTATGCTAAATGGAAAAATTAGATGGAAAAACATTTGATGTGGTAAGTGACAATATAAAGAAGCTTGAAGAACTTTTTCCAGAGATAGTTACTGAAGGAAAAGTAGATGTTGATAAGTTGGCTTTATTGTTTGATAAAACCAGAAATGAAGATAATGAAAGTAACAAAGATGGAGAAGAAAGATATGAATTTACATGGAAAGGAAAGAAAGAAGCTATAAGAATGTCTCAAAAGCAGACTACAGGAACTTTAAGACCATGTAAAGAAGAAAGTGTAAACTTCGATGAAACTCAGAATTTATATATTGAAGGAGATAACTTAGAGGTATTAAGAGCTTTACAAAGTTCTTATAGAGATAAAGTTAAGATGATATATATAGATCCTCCATATAATACAGGAAGTGATTTTGTATATAGAGATGATTTTACTGATAATATGAAAAATTATAAAAAAATTATGTCTGAATCTTATAAAACAAATACGGATTCAAGTGGTAGATTTCATACAAATTGGATAAATATGATGTACCCAAGGCTTAAATTAGCTAAAAATTTATTATCAGATGACGGTGCAATTTTAATCAGTATAGATGATAATGAGCTAAATAATCTGATGAAAATATGCGAGGAAATATTTGGTAATAAATGTTTTGTTGGAAATATATGTAGAGCGACAGGGACAACGACAGCACAAGGTACAAATTCTTTAGGTAAATCTTTTGATTATTTACTTATGTATTCAAAGACAGAAAAATTTGATGTAGGTGGAATAGACTTAGATGAAAAAGATAGAGCTAGATATAACTTAGAAGATGAAAGAGGAAGATTTTCGATTTTACAACTACGTAGAACGGGTGGAGAGGATAGAAGAGAAGATAGGCCGAGTATGTACTATGGAATAGAAACACCAGATGGAACAATGATATATCCTATGGGACCAACTGGTTATGAAAGTAGATGGAGAGTAGGTAGAGAAACTTATGAAAAAATGTTAGCAAACAATGAAATATACTTTAAAAATGATAATGGAAAATGGACAGTATACTATAAATTTTACTTAGAAGGAAGAACAAAGCGTCCATCTAATATTTGGAATGATATTGAAGGGAATAAAAAGGCACAAATTGATTTGAAAGCATTAATACCTGAAAAAGTTTTCGATACCCCTAAGCCTATAGAATTGTTAAAACGTTCAATAAAAATATCTAAAGCTAATGAAGAGTCAATTATTCTTGATTTCTTTTCTGGATCAGCAACAACAGCTCATGCAGTTATGCAGCTTAATGCAGAAGATGGTGGGAATCGTAAGTTTATAATGGTACAACTTCCAGAAGAGACTGATGAAAAGAGCGAAGCATATAAAAATGGATACAAAAATATATGTGAAATAGGGAAAGAGCGTATAAGAAGAGCAGGTAAAAAGATAGTAGAAGAAAATAAAGATAAAGAAGGTATTGAAGATTTAGATATAGGATTTAAAGTATTTAAACTAGATACTACAAATATAAAAGAGTGGGATGACACTATACAAGATACAGAAGAAATAAAACAGATGGCTATGGCACTAGAGAATCCTATAAAAGATGGAAGAAGTCAAGAAGACGTTATATATGAAATACTTCTAAAATATGGAGTAGATTTATCTATGCCAATAGAAGAAGTTCAAATAATGGGTTCTAAAGTATATTCAGTAGGGTTAGGATACTTAATGATTTGTCTAGAAGAAGATATAAACCTAGATTTAATAGAAGCTATAGGCGATCAAAAGCCTAATAGAGTTGTTCTGTATGATAAAGGTTTAGACAATGAAAGTAAAACAAACGGAGAAAGAATACTTAAAGAACTTGGTGTAAAAGACATTAGGACTATATAGGAGGTAGATCATGAGTAATAATTTAAAATTAAAATTTGATAAAAATCAAGACTACCAACTAAAAGCTATTGATTCTATAGTAAATATATTTGATGGACAAGAAAGAAAAAAATCTGCATTTAGTGCTATTAGACAAGAACTAGAAATAGGAACTGTTTATGAGCAAGAAGGTATAGGTAATAAGCTTGATTTAAAAGATATGGATATACTTGAAAATATCCATAAAATACAATTAGCTAATGGACTTACTAAAAGTGCTAGAAGTGAAATAAAAGCTCCATATAACTTTTCAGTTGAAATGGAAACAGGTACAGGGAAGACTTATGTATTTACAAGAACGGTATTTGAATTAAATGCACAGTATGGATTTAGAAAGTTTGTCATAGTTGTACCAAGTGTAGCTATAAGAGAAGGTATAAAAAAATCTTTAGAAATAACAACGGAACACTTTAGTGAGTTATACCCAGGAGTAGGATGTAAATCATTTATATATGATTCATCTAAAATGGGTGAAGTTAGAGAATTTGCAACAAGCAATGATATACAAATAATGATTATTAATATAGATGCATTTAGAAAAGATTTTGATGAAGATGATGAAGGAAAATCAAATCTTATATATAGAAGTAGTGAACACTTAAGTGGTAAAAAGCCTATAGAGCTTATACAACAAACTAACCCGATAGTTATAATAGATGAACCTCAAAGTGTTGATAATACGGAAAGATCTAAAGAAGCTATAGAAAAGTTAAAACCAATGTGTATATTAAGATATTCAGCTACACATAAGAAAATACAAAACTTAGTATATAGACTAGATCCAGTAGATGCATTTGAGCAAAAGTTAGTTAAGAAGATAGAAGTATGGTCAGTTAGACCTGAAGAAGATTTTAATATGCCGTACATAAAGGTACTAGATGTATATAATAAAAATGGTGTTTATGCAGATTTAGAAGTAGATGTTAAAGGTGCAAAAGGTAAAGTTACTAGAAAGAAAATCAAAGTAAAAACACATGATGATTTAAAAGATAAAACTAAAAGAGATTTATACTCAGGTTACGTTATATCAAACTTAGATTATAATCCTGATAACAAAGTAGTTTATTTTGAAAATCAAGATCCTATAAAGGTTGGAGAATCTATTGGAGATATAAATAACGATGAAGTTAAATATCAACAAATAAAAGCAACAATAAAAGCTCATTTGGATAAAGAGTTATCATTAGTTAAAAAAGATATAAAGGTATTAAGTTTATTCTTCATAGATGAGGTTAAGAATTATCAAGTATACAATGATGATAAAACTGTATCTAAAGGTAAGTATCAGATAATGTTTGAACAAGCTTATAATGAGTTAATATCAAAGTCAAAGTATAAGCCACTTTTAAGCAGTAAGATAAGAAACATACAAGATGCTGAAAGAGTAAAAGGAGCATACTTTGCAGAAGATGGTAAGAATAAAGGGAAATTAAAAGACTCAAAAGAAAGAAAGTCTGGATTTAGTGCAGATGATGTAAGAGCATTTGACTTAATAATGAAAAGAAAAGAATTATTATTAAGTTATGACTCTTCTGTAAGGTTTATATTCTCACATTCAGCACTTAAAGAAGGATGGGATAATCCAAATGTATTCCAAATATGTACGCTAGTAGATACTAAAGATACATTTACTAAAAGACAAAAAATAGGTAGAGGTCTTCGTTTAGCAGTAAATCAAGATGGTGAAAGAGTAACTCACCAAAAGGATGAAACTGTAAATGTATTAACTGTAATAGCAAATGAGTCTTATGAAGAATTTGCAGCTACACTTCAATCGGAGATACAAGAAGAGTGTGGAATCAAGTTTGGGCATTTAGAAGAGAATGCATTCCAAAATATAGTTGTATATAAAGATGATGAAGATACTCAATTAGGATATGAAGCTTCTAAGGAAATATTTGAGTTTATGGTGGATAGGGGATATATAAGTTCAAAGGGTGCTAGTAAAGGTAAGATAAATGAAAGTCTTAAGAGAGCTATAGTTGATGAAACTGTAGAAGTACCTTCTCAATATAACGATATTAAAAACGAGATAATCAATGTTATTAAAAAATCTACAAGAAGACTTCCTATAGAAAATACTAAGGATAAGGTTGTAATAAAGCCGAGAAAAGAGGTTTTATTAAGTCCAGAGTTTAAGGATTTATGGGATAGAATAAAGCAAAAGACTACATATAGAGTAAAGTTTGATGATGAAAGATTTACAAAACTGTGTATTGAAAAAATGGAAGAGTTAAGACCAAGAAGAAGTAAAATAAATATAGATAGAGTGGATATAGAGATTAAGCGTAATGGTGTTGAGGTAGACTTTAAGGATACTATAAAGCAAGATTTACAACAAAGAACATATAGATTACCAGATATTATAAGAGAAATTCAAGATGCTACGATGATAACCAGGTCTACTATAATAGATATTTTACTTAAAGCTGATAAATGGGAATTGTTTAAGTTAAATCCACATCAGTTTATAGAAAAAACGATAAAGATATTTAATTCAGTTAAGAGAGATCTTATTGTAGATGGAATTAAGTATGAGAAAATAGATGATTATTATGAGCAAAGTCAGTTTGAAGTTGAGAAAGAAGAGGATGCTTTAGTAGGCTATTTAGAGAAAAATGCAATAGCCACTAGTGATGAAGATCCAAGGTCTTTATTTAATTATGTTGTATATGATTCAGATGTAGAAAAAGACTTTGTTGAAAGATTAGAAAAAGATGAAGAGGTTAGACTGTATGTTAAGCTTCCAGGTTGGTTTACGGTGGATACGCCACTTGGTGGATATAACCCAGACTGGGCTATACTTATGGAAAGAGATGATGTGAAGAAGTTATATTTTGTAGTTGAAACTAAAGGATCATTGGAAGATGATGATTTAAGAAGAAGAGAAAAAGATAAAATTAGATGTGCTAAGAAACACTTTAAAGTATTAGAATCAGATATAAGATATGAGGTTGCTACTGATTTTGATGAAGTAAAAGATAATTTATAATAAATAAAATACAAAAGAAGCGTAGTGATTAATTTAGTTAATAAATTTAAATATTATGCTTCTTTTAATAATATGGGAAAGAAATTAGATCAGGAAAATATAAATATTAAAAGGAGATACAGAAATGGCAGGAATTAAATACGAAATAGTAAAAGAATTAGGTAGAATATCAGAAACTAAAACGGGATGGTCTAAAGAACTAAATTTAGTTAGTTGGAATGATAGAGAAGCTAAATATGACTTAAGAGATTGGTCTACGGAACATGAAAAGATGGGTAAAGGTATAACTTTATCAGTTGATGAGTTAAAGAATCTTAGAAATTTATTAAGTGATATGAATATCTAGATATTAAATATACATCACAAGGAGAATACAAAATAAATATGAATAGACAAATAGAAAATAACATTATAAAAGAATATTTAAATAAGATAAATTTAGAAGAAGGACAAGATTACTTTGAGTTCTTAGAAGATTTAAGAAAGAAACATGGAAATGTAGTTGTAAATACATTAAATAATGCCATGACTATGAGAAATGGCAATGGGAACAGCAATAAAATATACAAACTTAAAAATGCTAGTTTAGAATTAAGTATAGATTTTACAGCATACTCAGCTAATCTATACAAATCATATTTTGAATGGTTAATAAAAAATGATGATTTAAATCCTAAGAATATATTAGACTTAGGATGTGATAATGGAATTGTTACATGTTTCTATGCTTTACTTTATCCAAATGCAAAGGTAATTGGTGTAGATAAAGAGAAAAAAGGTGTAGAGTGTGGTATAGAATTAGCTAAGAAATTAAACTTAACAAATGTAGAGTTTAAAGTAATGGACGGAAAAAAATTAGATAAATCATTTGATGAAAATCAGTTTGATTTAGTTGTATCAGTACGTTCAGTATTAGAGATGATAATGATATCACAACCAAAGAGAGTTTGGACATTAGAAGAAAGATTAAATTCACCACTGGTAGCAAATAGTACTATTAAAGCATTCAAATCTATTAAAAAAATAATGTCTGAAGATGGAAAGCTTATAACTTTTGAAAGATTAGGAAGTATGGATTGTATATTAAATTTCGCTAATATATTAAGTCTATCAGGATTATATGTTGATTTAGACAATTTCGCTAAAATTCAATTCCATGAATTAGGTGAAGAACAGGAAATGCCTTTATTAATATTTACAAAAACTAAGGAAAATAATTTGATTGAATTAGTAGATAAGTATTCAGAAGCACCAATAATAAATAAAATCATGGAATCAAATGATGGATTTAAGTATGAATTACAGTTTAATCAAATAGAAAATAAAGAATTATTATTTGGGTGTCAAATTAATTATGCAGATAATTCAGGAAACCAAAGAGACGAGATATGGAAGTATGAAGACCAAATGATTTACTATAAATACACAAATACAGGATATAGAGAACTTGAAATAGAAGATATAAAAGAGTATGAAAATAAGAAAAATGAAATTATAAAATCAGCTAATTTTACAAGTGTGTTTGGTTCTAAGACTCATCAATATAGTTCTATTGATAAAAGAGAGCTTATTAAATAATAGATAAACTTAAGGCGTAATTAGCAATAGGAAAACAGAGTTTCCCTCAAAAAAACTTGGGGTAGGCTAATTACGTCGAATATATTAGAATGATAATATGTGTTTTAAAGCATTTATATGGTTAAGGTGGGAGAATAATGGGGAAAAGAAAGAAAAATAAACGTGAAAAAATGAGATTGAAACATGAGAGTGCTATGAAGGAAGAATTTATAAATGAAAAATTAGAATACTGTGAAATTATTTCTAAAATAGAGGATAAAGAAGTTTATTTGTACTCATATCACAAATATCTATATAAAATAATAGATTTATTTGATTTTATGGAAGCTACAGAAGATATAATTGAACAATCAAACCTAAATGATGAAGAAATAAATAATTTAAATAAAGTTTTGAAAAAGAAATTTATAGATGAAAATTATACGATTAAAAAATTATTATTTGAAGAATGTGTAATAAATAATAAATACTTATCTACTGATGATAAATTTAACCGTTTACAAAATATTTCAAAAACAAACTCTCAAAAGTCATTAGATTACTCTATTGACTGTAGTACAAAAAGAATTATACCAGAAGATTTAAAAAAATATGATCAAATGAATGGAGTTAAATCTATTATTTATAATGCAGTAGGAACAAAAAGATAGCAGACATCATGATTGTAAGCTTATAGCTTACCAATATAGAATAGAAAATGATATAATTTTAGGTCTGTATGAATTTTATATATAATCAGGGAGATAAATATGAGTTAGTAACAAGGAGTTTGTTTTTGTAAGATAATTGAGGATGATCTCATACTTTGAGAATATATAAATATTAAAAATATGCCTAAAAAATAGGTGATTTATTATAATAAAAATATAGGTGGAGATGGTACAATGACAAATTTAGAAAAAAGATTAAAATTAGCAAATGAAGCAAAAGATCTAATCATAGAATTTAGAGAAGAAGAAAGTAGATTAGGTGAAAACGTATTAGAAAAAATAATCATAAGTGAAGATGGATCTAGAATATATGTAACAGATAAATATGATGGAGATGAAGAATATGATCTAGAGTGTATATCTTCTATGTTTACTACATTAATGAGAGGCTGGGGGCCTTGTTCGGCTCAACTTTATGAAGCTATAAGTATGGCACAATCTGAAGTTGAAAGTGAATATAAAAACATGAGCAAAGAAGAGTATATTCAGTATGTTGGTGGACTTTACTACATGGAGCACAGATGTGAAGAAATATATGCAAGATTAGAACAAATTGAAAAAGAAGTGGAGGAGTTATTATAGTAATTACCTAGGGACTTTGATGATGAACTTATGTTTATCAAATTGTTTATAAGTGTACGTACTGCTAAACAATAGTCTGTAATGGCTGATACTAAATAATATTATAATAAAGGACAATGTATAACTATGGATGTATCAATAATGACATGGAAAGAAGCACATGATGAATATAAAAAAATAAATAAGCAATTAAAAGATATTAAGCCTGGTAGCAAAATGGCAAAGAAATTGATAAATAGAAAACAAGAAGTAATATTTAGAATACAATATTTAAAAGCAAATTCATTTAATAGAACTATAAATCAAAGTAAAAAAGGTAAGGTTGCTCCAAAAGGTATGATGTACTATATTATTAAAGTGATTAAATAAAATAAGCTATATTTGGGGGATCATCTATGAATGTTAATAAATATGGATTAGTAAATATATTAAAGGGTAACTATGAATTATCTAAAGATGACGCTTAGCAAATCCAAGGTATTAACATTTAAGGAGAAATATAAATGAAACCAATTGATTTTAAAGACATATAATTTTAGTTAGAATTACCCGATAGTATTTCTAATATAAATGAGGAAGTAATCATAACAGAGGATGAAAAAAACTAAAAAAGAAGATAATTTAATTATCTTCTTCAATCCAACTAGAAGTAAAAACTAGTATTTTTCTTTTTATTAAAAAAACATAAATAACACTTGTTAGAATAAATGTTAAGTAAGATGTATTAATGAATGTTAAAGTAAGTGCCAAAAATATAGCATAAACTAAAACCATAAAGTTATATTTTGAAACATAGTGTAATATTTTATACATACCATTAATCACCTCCATTTAATCTATACAATATATTATATAATTATAAATAAAAATATTCAATTTATTTGGACATCCTACTTTAGGAAGTTAATAAAATACACATATAATTATCATATAAACATTACAAAAGCCTGCAGTTATTAAGAAAAAATCTTAACAACTACAGGCTCTATTTAAGGGGAAAAATAAACTATTTAAGTTTGATAATATTATTAGATAACTCATTAATACTATCAGTCAAACCCTGCAGCTTACCCTCAATGCGAATCAACAAATACATTGATATAGCAATAGGGAAGCCAAGATTTGAAATCAGCGCAGAGATACTATCCATTTCTACTTACCGACTATACTTCTAAATCGTATTCAGTAGTAGAACTTTCAACAATTCTAGCACCAGTGCAAGTAGCTAATTCATAGCCCTTTGGTTGGAAAATCTGCTTTTGTAATATTAAATCCATAGTGTCTATTATGTCTTGCTCCTCTATATCTTCTCTAGGATCATATACCACAACAGAAAAACTGTTGCCAAGAGTGTTTTTAAAGTTCATTACAAGTTTTTTCTCATCCATATTATTACCTCCAATTATTTTTTTTGAGCAACTGATATGCCTGCAGCGGTAGCAAATGCATATCGTTGGCGACATGAGCGCAGCGAATTTTGAGCAACTTAACTGCATGAAGCAGCATGTAATGATTGGCAAACAGGTTGCTCAGTATTTACCAATCATAATCATGTACTACTCAGATAATGAAGTATTATCCACTTTAGTTATGCCTTCTAAAGTATTCTTTTGTAAGCCTATTATTGATTTTGCCACTGTCATAATGTCATCGTTAGTAGCAGCTGATTTTAAACTATTGAAAGTCCTAGTTTTCATTATGTTGTCACCATTTTCATCAGTACCACAATCAAATTTTATCTTCAGTGAAGAAGCGTTAGGTGTTGCTATAACAGCCATATTATTACCTCCTTTTGTTATGTATTTAATTAAATAATACATCAGTAATTAAGTCTAAAGTTAGAATATATAGGTACAATATATATTGAAGAAATAGGATTAAAAGTTTCAGATTTCAATCATAGACCCATGATATTTGACCATCTTTGACTAACATATGGCAAATTCCCATCCTTTCTTTGACTCCAATCCAAGTAGTAAATCTAACAAGTTGTGATTTATTTAATGAAAGAGTTGTTACATGTTCCATAACTGTGTTTAATCTTATTAATCCATTGGGATAATCTTTCTCAGCGATACGAATAACACCATCTAAGGTTTCTTCTTTAAGTACATCAAATTCGTAAATTTCATCATCAGAGAAAATATCTCTACTTAATTTTTCTAGTGATTGGGCTGCATAGTAATATGTGCGCTCTTTTTCAAAACTTCTTTTGTATCTTTTGTAGTTGTTTAAATCTTCTGGAGATAATTCTTCTAGGTTTTCTGCATCAGCATAGGCTTTGAGTATTTCTGTTATATATGTTTCTTCATGGTTTTGTATTTTTGGGGGAATAGTTTCAGTTTTAGGTGTGGGATATTGTTGGTATATTTCTTTTAGTTTGTTTGTAGTGTTTTTTAAATTAGCTATGGTTGTATGTACTTTATCTACTGTTTTGTTTTTTACTTTAATAATATTATGTTTTTGAATAGCGTATAAAAATGTTTTCGCAAGGAATTCGCAATAGTTATCATTATTGTAGAAACTTATTAAAATATTTTTCTTTTCTTCAGAAATTGTAGTATCTGAATTTATTAATTTAAGTAGAGCTGAATATGTATCTTCTTGTTTTGACTCATTTAATTTGAATAAAATTTTTTTATTAAAATATTCAGCAGAAATGTTTTCTATTTCAAATTTATCTGCTATTACTCTTATTTTATTTGGAATATTTTCTTTACCATTTATCCATTTGCTAGCCTGAGAAGAATCTATGTGATATATCCCATGTTTGGCTTGAAATAAATTTTCATTATTTATAATTATACCAAGTAAGTCTTGTGACACACTTTCATTTGTAGCTTTATTCATTCCATTTTTTATAATTCTCGTATAAGTTCCAAAATTTAAAATATTCATAGGTACCCCTCCTATTAATTTTTGTTCTAAATTTTCTCTAATTTATCCCTAATTTATCCCTAATTCATCCCCGTTACATTTAAAACAATTAATACTACTATCTTAAGTATGAAAATTGTTTATAAATGTATGAATTATGTAATTCAATAAATAATTATAACAATTTTTTAATTTCTATTCAATAAGTTGAAAAATATGTAAAAAGTTTTTTAAAAAAACTTTTTTTAAGGGGAAACGGGTCTTCCTGTTTAACCTTTATTATTAAATTAGATAAGAAAGGTGGTGAGAAAGTGGCAATAGGTTGTAATGATTGGAAAACTCCAACAGAGAGAAGAATGAAAATTATTAGTTATATTTGTAAAAGAAGATATGTAACTATGGATGAGCTAGGACAAGAATTTGGAGTTACAACTCGCACAATTAGAAGTGACTTAAAAGATTTATCAGAGTCTTATCCGATAAAGACTATAAGAGGACGATATGGTGGAGGGGTAACAATCCACGAAAACTTTCATTTAGATAAAAACTATTTAAATACTGACGAAATAGATATACTAAAAAAATTAAAAAGTTACATATCAACTAATGATAGCGTAATCATCGATAGTATTTTAAATAAGTTTAGCTTATGTAGATAGTCATAAAAAGGTGTTTTCTTAAGATAAATAAAATTTTAGGGGGGAATAATTATGAGCAAAAATATAAATTCAAGAAAAGTAATACTAGGTTGTAGATTTTCTTATTTAAACTGTTTTGAACCACACAGTATAAATGGTGATGATCCTAGATATGGATTATGTGCAATAGTTCCAAAATCTGATGAAAAAACTATATCAGAAATTAACAAGGCTATAGAAGTCGCTAAAAAAGAATCTATAGCAAAATGGGGATTTACACCAGAGAATATAAAAACACCTCTAAGAGATGGCGATGTAGATTTTACAGACAATGAAGTATATAAGAGTTGTTATTTTTTCAATGCAAATAGCAAGGATGCGCCACAAGTGGTTAATTGTAAGGTGCAACCTATACTTGATAAAAATGAAATTTACTCTGGGTGTTATGGAAGAATTAGTGTTACTTTTTATGGATATCATGTAGATGGTGTTTATGGTATAGCTGCAGGACTTGGAAATATTCAAAAGATTAAAGATGGTAAGAAATTAACTAATCGTGTAGATGCTGTAGATGAATTTGATATGGTGGAGGCAGAGGATTTCTCATGGTAGCAAACACTTTAGCAATTGATATAGAAACTTTTAGTGATGTGGATTTAAGTAAAAGTGGAGTTTATGCTTATTGTAATAGTCCTGCTTTTCAGATTTTGATTTTTGCTTATGCCTTTAATAATGAAGAAGTGAAGATAGTTGATTTAGCAAGAGGAGAGAAATTGCCACAGTATGTGGTGTCAGCTTTGTTAGATGAGTATATTATTAAAACTGCTTTTAATGCTAATTTTGAAAGAGTATGTATTTCAAAATATTTAAATATAGAATTAAATCCTAGAACATGGAATTGTACTGCTGTTCAATGTGCTATGCTTTCTCTTCCACATTCTTTGGAAAAGGTAGGAGAAGTTTTGCAATTGGAAAAAGGTAAGTTAAAAGAAGGAAAAGATTTAATTAAGTTTTTTACTATTTTAAATAAAAATAAAAGAAATCTACCAGAAGATAATTTGGAAAAATGGGAACTTTTTAAAAAGTACTGCATTAGAGATGTGGTAGTTGAGCGAGAAATTAGAAAGATGCTTGTTAATTTCCCCTTAAATGATGATGAAGTGGAAAATTATATTATGGATATAGAAATCAATAATAGAGGAATTTTGGTGGATAAGGAGTTAGTACATAATGCCATAGAGTGTAATGAGAAATTCAATAATTTTCTCATTAATAGAGCTTATGAATTAACTAAATTAAGCAATCCTAATTCACCTATTCAGTTGAGAAAATGGCTTTTTGAAAAAGGAATAGAAGTTTGTAGTTTAGATAGAAAAACTGTGAAAGATTTATTAAGTGTTGTAGAAGATGATGAAATAAGAGAAGTGTTGAAACTAAGACTTTTAATGTCAAAGACTTCTATAAAAAAGTACGAAGCAATAGAAAAATCAGTATGCTCTGATAATAGAGTTCGTGGTTTGTTTCAATTCTATGGAGCAAGCCGTACAGGCAGATGGGCAGGTCGACTTGTTCAGGTGCAAAATTTGCCGAAAAATTATATGGAAGACTTAGACAATGCTAGAAATATTTTAAAAAGTGGCAAATATGAGGATATAGAGCGTTTCTATGATTCAACCACAGATGTGTTGTCCCAGCTTATTAGAACTGCATTTATACCAAAAGAAGGACATGAATTTATAGTTGCGGATTTTTCTGCCATAGAGGCTAGGGTGTTAGCTTGGATAAGTAATGAAAAATGGAGATTAGACGTGTTTAAAGGCCACGGGAAAATCTATGAAGCCTCTGCCTCAAACATGTTCAAAGTTCCTTTAGAAGAAATTACTAAAGACAGTATTCTTAGGCAAAAGGGCAAAATTGCTGAATTAGCCCTGGGGTATGGAGGATCTGTAGGAGCTTTAATTGCCATGGGTGCTTTAGATATGGGGTTGGATGAAAAAGAATTATCACCACTAGTGGCTAAATATAGGCGAAATAATCCTAGTATAACTAAGTTTTGGTGGGATGTTCATAAAATGGCAATTTATACAGTGAAAAAGGGGATTTCTACTAGTGTTAATAAAATTAATTTTTATTACAAAGACAAATATCTATTTATTGAGTTGCCTTCTAAGAGAAAGCTTACTTATATAAATCCTAGTATAGAAATAAATAAGTTCAACAGTGAAAGTGTGGTTTATAAAGGCATAGGCACTAATAAAAAATGGGGTCCTATAGAAACTTATGGTCCTAAGTTGGTGGAAAATATAGTTCAGGCAATTAGCAGAGATATATTAGCTCATGCTATGAGAAATATTAGAGACAAGGGATTTGATATAGTTATGCATGTTCATGATGAGGTTGTCCTAGAAGTGGAAAAGGATAAGCATAGTGTGGAGGAAGTATGTGAAATTATGACTTTGCCACCTATGTGGGGGATGGATTTACCTTTGAGTGCAGAGGGTTATAAATGTAAATACTACATTAAAATGTAGTAGCGCCAACGATATGCCTTTGCTAGCGCTTCAGGCAAATCCGTTACTAAAAATATTATATTAAGGGGATATAAATTATGATAGGGATAAGTATTGGTAATTCACGTAGAGATAAGTTTTGGAAGTATGAAGAAATGAAGTTGGAGGATTTTGTAAAGCGTATTTCAACAACTATTAGAACTGCAGAAACACAAGAAGAATATAATAAAATGCCAAAGGGTAGAAAAGATGATATTAAAGATGTAGGAGGATTTGTTCTTGGTAAATTAATAGACAATAGAAGACGAAAAGATTGTGTCATAAGTCGTAGTGCTTTAACTCTTGATATGGATTTTGCCACAGTTAATATAATAGAAGAAATTGAAAAGAAAAATTCTTTTAAATGTTATTTTTATTCAACTCATAAGCATACAAAAGAAAAGCCAAGACTTCGTTTGATTATTCCACTAAGTAGAAATGTTGGTCCAGAAGAATACACTGCTATATCTAGAAAAGTAGCAGCAGAAATAGGAATAGAGTTATTTGATGATACTACATATGACCCAAGTAGGCTGATGTACTGGCCATCTACTTCTAAAGATGGAGAATTTATTTATAAAGAAATAGGGGGAGAATTTTTAAATCCAGAGGAAATTTTAGAAAAATATAATGACTGGAAAGATTCTAAACAGTGGCCTGTATCTAATAGAAAAACAACTATTATAGAAAAGAATATTAAAGAACAAGCAAATCCTCTAGAGAAAGAAGGAATAGTTGGTGGATTTTGCAGGACATATAGTGTTAGTAGTGCCATAGATAAGTTTTTGTCACAAGTATATGAAAGTAGTGAAATATTAGGCAGATATGATTATATAAGAGCTACCTCTCAAGGAGGATTAGTAATATATGATGATAAATTTTCTTACTCTCATCATGCCAGTGATATAGCTTGTGGGAAATTATTAAACGCCTTCGACTTAGTGAGAATTCACAAATTCTCACATCTAGATAAAGACATCTCAGAAGAAAATAATAACAATTTAAATCTACCTTCATATAAGGCTATGACAGATTTTGCAAGAAGTGATGAAAATGTAAAATTACAACTGGCAAAGGAACGTAGAGCCTTGGCAGAATTAGAATTTACACCTGTTGAAAATATAGATAAGGAAAATTGGCAAACTGTTTTAGAAATTGATAAGCAAGGAAGGATAAAAGATAGTTTATCTAACATTGCCAATATTATAAGATACGACGAAAATTTACAAAATATTGTATATAACCAATTTAAATCCTGTATAGATGTAATTGGAAAAATTTCTTGGAAACAATCAAAACCAGGCTGGGGAGATGTAGATTTATCTTGTCTTAAAGTTTATTTTGAAAAAGTATATGGAATTTGGTCTCCTATAAAATTAAGAGATGCTTTGATTGCTGTAGTTTCAACTAAGAGACTATATCATCCTATCAAGGAGTATTTTTCAACACTTACATGGGATGGTGAGGAAAGAATAGATAGACTTTTGGTGGATTATTTAGGAGCAGAGGACCGTGAATATGTAAGAGCGGTTACTAGAAAAACTTTATGCGGTGCAGTGGCAAGAATATATGAGCCAGGGATAAAATTTGACTCCATATTAGTGCTAAATGGACCTCAAGGAATTGGAAAATCAACTTTGTTTGAGATTTTAGGTAAACAGTGGTACTCGGATTCTTTATGCATCACTGATATGAAAGATAAATCTTCAGCAGAAAAATTGCAAGGGTACTGGATATTGGAGCTTGGGGAGCTAGCTGGTATTAAAAGAATGGATGTGGAAGTAGTAAAATCATTTATTACGAGAACAGATGATAAATTTAGACAAGCCTATGGTGTAAATGTGGAAAGTCATCCAAGAAGTAATATTATAGTAGGTTCTACAAATTCAGAAGATGGATTTTTGCGAGATGTGACTGGAAATAGAAGGTTCTGGCCTGTTCATGTTGATGGCAAGAGCAAACTTCGTCCTTGGGATTTGAAAGATGTGGATCAGATTTGGGCCGAGGCTATTGTTAAGTATAAAGAAGGTGAGGAGCTGTTTTTAAAAGGTGACGCAGCTACTCAGGCTAAAGAAGTGCAAAAGGAATCTATGGAGTATGACGATAGACAAGGTATTGTTATGAGTTACTTGGACAAGTTGTTGCCAAGTAACTGGGACTATATGGATTTAGGCGAGAGAAGGAGTTATCTTAATACTTATAATTTCGATGATGAATCTAATAGTAGCAAGATGAAAAGAAATAAAGTTTGTGTTATGGAAATTTGGTGTGAATGTTTTCTAAATGAGCGTGCCAACATTAGAAGAAGTGACTCTTATGAGATAGAAAGTATATTAGCTCGTATTGGAGGATGGGATAAGTATACTATAAGCAAATCTGGTAAATCTAAATTCCGTTTATATGGTGTACAAAAAACATTTTCAAGGAATGATATGGTTTCCTAAGAAAAGGAGATAGGAAACACATAGGAAACCGATGGGAAACCATAATTACAAATTTTGGTTTCCTAGCGGTTTCCTATAAAGTATATAAAACATACATAGGAAACACATAGGAAACCGTTCAATATAAGTCAACGAGCTGGTTTGAACATTTTGTTTCCTTGGTTTCCTATAAATTACTATTGAGCATAAAATGTATTGTTTTAATATAAATATACATATATATACACGTATACGCGCGTATAGTGTTTTTTGGACATAGGAAACCGAGATAGGAAACCAGATAAAAAATTATAGCGCCAACGTCTAAGTCTTTGCTTAAAATTTAACTTTGGGAGGTTTTGTTTATGGAGATTATAAAAGAAGATGTACCATATCAGCTACACCAACTGTTAGACATAATAGGTAATGATAAATTTTTAGAAATATGTAAGATGTACGGTGGTACAAATGTTTACATACCAATGTATAAAAACATTATTATTGGAGGCAGAAATAGAGAATTAATAAGAGATTATAATGGAAAAAATATAGATATGCTAAGAGCTAGATGTGGAATTAGTCGAGGACATATGAGAAAGATTTTACATGAGGCAGGAGTAATAAAATTATGAAGGGGGTAGAAATATGAGTAAATTTTTAGTAGCTTGTGATGATGGTCATGGAATAAACACAGCTGGAAAAAGAACACCATTACTTAAAGAAGATATTAAATTTAGAGGGAAGGTATATAAAAAATTCGTTCCACTCATGTCGCTAACGGCTTCGACCGTTGCTCAAAAGGAAAGTTACATCCACGAAAATGAGTTTAACAAAAATATAATGGAAATGTTTATGGAAGGATGCAAAAGATGTAATATAAATACTTTAGAAGTTGCTAAGGGAGATAGTGATGTACCATTAGCAACTAGAGTAAGTATGGCAAATGCTAAGGGGGCAGATTTATATATAAGTTTTCATGCCAATGCACTTAGTGGTAAGTGGCAAAGTAAGGCTTACGGACTTGTTGTTATAATACATGAAATATGCCAGGAAAAAACTAAGGTACTTGCTAAGAATGTTTATGATTATTTGAAGGATGGAGTTAATTGGTACAAGGATGGTGGTAGTAAGTATGGTGTGAGAAAAGATACTGATATATCTGGATTTAGCTTATATGTGTTGAAAAATACTAAGATGCCTGCTGTCCTTGTGGAGTATGGTTTTATGGATAACTGGGAGGATGTTAAGAGAATGTGCAGTGAGAAGTTTGCTAGAGATTGTGCAGAGGGTACTTTGAAGGGTGTTTGCAAGACTTTGGGGGTTAGATATGTTGAGGATGGAAAAGTAAATATATCTAATGATGGTGTGGTTTATAGAGTTGTGGCTGGATCTTATTCAAATAGGGATAGGGCGGAAGATTTGGTGAAGGAGTTAAAGGGTAAGGGCTATGATGCTTTTGTAGCATGTTATAGTGTATAAATATATTCATGATAAAATTGTAACATCAGATAATGAATGGGATAGTGCTATTTATAAGAATATGGTTGCATTTAAAAATTCTTGTGAAAGGACTACTCACATATATTCAAAACGCTATTGGGATAATAGAATGAGGGATAGAAAGAGTTGGTAAAATGGTTTACAATTAAATGATGAAGGATTGTTTCAAGATGAAATATAGAGGGGGAAAATGATAAAAAAAGAGATAATAGAAAGAGAAAGTAAAGAAGCAAAAATACATGTTGTATGGTTTTGTATTTCTGTTGGCAGTAACAGAATAGAGAACATGGATATAGATGTACTTACCTCAATATACTCTATGAGTGAATTGGATAAAAAAGTATGTGTAGTATTAACAAAATGTGATGAAGATGATGAAGAAGGAACTTGTGCAAATGAGTTTAAAAATATAATAAAAAAACAACCTAATGATAAATTTAAGAATATAAGTATATTTGAAGTGAGTAGTGATGAAAATGTAAATAAAAGTATAGAAGAAGAGTGTGGTTTACAAGGAATAAATAAACTTATAGAAACATCAGCTAATATGATAGATGATGAAGATATTAAAGAAAACTTTATTCGAGGGCAAAGGAATAATCTTGAATTGAAAAAGAACAGGGCAAATAAGGTAATAACAGTAGCAGCAGCTGGTGCGGCTGGTATAGGTGCAGTTCCCATACCATTTGCAGATGCAGTAGTATTAGTTCCTGGACAGTTAGCGATGATTGCACGTATTACAAGTATATATGATATGGATAATATAGCTTCAATGTCAAAAGGAGTTGTATCAAATTTAATAATAACACAAATAGGAAAGAGTTTAGCGAGTCAACTATTAAAACTTATTCCTTTCGGAAGTGTAGTAAATGCAAGTGTTGCAAGTTCAATAACATATGCATTAGGGTACAGCATTTCTGAGATATGCTATAGAAATAGTAAGAAAATACTTAACGGTGAACAAATTGATATAGATAATATGTTTAATTTCGATGAAATAGAAAAATTATTTGAGCAATTTATGAAAATCGGGAGAGAATTAAATGAATAATTCAAATGTAGCAAAAGTACTTATTTTAGGTAGAACTGGCGTTGGAAAATCATCATTTATAAACTATTTGCTCGATAACAAATCTGCAAAAGTTGGTGTTGGAGAACCTATAACGCAAGAGATGTTTACTACATATGAATAACCAAAGATTTGAGCCTTTTGAAATTCAATTAATAAATGAGTTAAGCAGAGATATAAATCAAAATATACACATAGTATTAACTCACTATAAAGAGAATGAATGTGAAAAAGCAGATAATATGGAACAATACATAGCAAATCAGATAAATGAATGTACAAGAGATAATATCAAATTTTATAGAGTTTGCAGTATCAATAAAAAAACAAGAGGTGGAGAAATAAAACAATATGGAAGAGCAAAAATAGTTGATAGCATATTTGAAACTTTTTTTAAAGATGTAGCTAAAAAGGTTGCAAGTCAATATATTAATGAAGCGTATTTTATTTATGAAAAATTAATTGATGGATTTAAAGATGATTTCATTAAATTTATAGAAAATAATGTGTCTGTATTAAAATTTAAAGAATTTAACAATGGCAAAATGGTTAGAAAACAGTATGAAATAGTAAACGCAATTAAAACTAAATATAATCGTGAACTAAAGAGTCTTAAATTAAAATATGACAAATCAATAAAACCAATACAGGAAATATATAATTCATATAAAAATATATTAGATGGCACAGATAGTGCGGGTGTAAACTTGGATAGTATATTTGATGACTTATATCCTTTTGATGAAGACATGTTTGATATAGATGAAATATTTAAAAAAAGTGATTTAGGAAAACTTATGAATAAATTAGATAAAGTAGCTATGGAAGAAGCTTTTTGCTTGAAACATATGGAATTTTCAGAAAAAATAAAATTAAAAATAGAAAAGACAAAACTAAGGATAAAGACAAAAAGAAAAGTTTTATCAATACGAAAAGAAATTCTAGGTATTGTTAAAATAATGTTCAAAGAGCTTAGAGAGAAATTTAATAAGTTGTCTGTAGAAAGAAGAATGTATGACTTACTTTGTGAAAGGTTACTAAGTGAATAAGTTAGAAAGTCAAGTTATTGAAATGACTGAATTATGATGCCCGAGGTGCAGTTATTGACATTTTATGTAGAGAACTTTCTAACGAAGAAATTTTAGAAATCGATTACGCAAATGTTTGAAATTAACTCATTTATATTATCTGATGAAGAATTTAATTTATGGATAATGGAAGAGTTTTGTGATGATAATATAATAAATGATTATATGCAAAAATACTATATACCTAGTGGTGATTTAAGTATATCTAACTTTAGAGAGTTTATAGAAAAGAGAAATGAGATAATAAAATTAGAATTATCTAAGAACTTAAAATAAATACATACCAATAACCTCATCATGTTTGATGTAGGTTATTAATAAGTTAAGATAACTAAGGCTACAGGTGATATAGTAATTGACAGAGCCTGTAAATTATTTTGTGTATCCTAAATTTCCTCTTGGAAATAATAATTAAATTTAATATTTTTATTTAATTTAGTATGGTCTAAATATACGCTAGATAAATAAGGAAAGGACTTTATTTTAGGGTTATCCTAATTTAGAGTCCTTTTTTTCATCTAAAATATCACTGAAAACAATATTTAATTGATTTATAACTAAGTACCAGTTAGCATACGCTCTAGTCCATTTCAGCTTCTAATAATTCTTTCCTCATCAAATCATACACAATATTAAATTCTCTAGCAGCGCCAATCATCCAATTGGATAGAACTTGTCTAGAAAGGTTTGCATATAACATCTTAAGATACTATCAAACATATATATAGTAATAGAAGACAATAATACAAATGAATCAGATAAAAACTTTACGTACATATTTTAAGAGATGACTGTTAATAAAAAGGATCACTTAGCCAATTTGGTCAAGGTTTGTTAAGATAGAACTAGTAATAAAGTAGAATTTTAAAAGAGGGGGGAGTAGCAAAAATGGAAAAAATAGTATTCTTTAATACTACGTGGATGGATTCTTATCAAGGCAAAGAGGATAAGGTTTATATGGGCGGTTCATATGTTGAACAAAATGGATATGGACATGAAATATATAATTTTAAAAATATAAAAGGTAAAGTTTATGGCTATGTTCAGCCTACTGGAAGAAATAATCTTGAAAGATTAGGGGTAAGAAAAAATACGGAGAGTTTATCTGGTGTATTGGTTATATTCACAGCAACACATGGAGAAGGAGGAACATACATTGTAGGATGGTATAAAAATGCTACAGTATATAGTGATTATCAAGAAACTAGAATAGAGGAAAGAAAATATCAGGATGAATATATAGGGTATTATGCAGTAGCTAATGCAGAGGATGCAATTTTACTAAATAAAGATGAAAGAGTTGGTGTTTTTGAACCAATACCAAAAGGAAAAGGTGGTATGGGTCGTTCTAATGTTTGGTATGCAGATTCTGATAACATGAATGATTTTCGTAGGAAAGTTTTAACTTTTATTGATAATTACGAGAAAGAAAAAGCAAAAAGAGTATCTAAAATAAAAAATTTAAAAGATTCAACTTTAAAAAAGAAGGTAGAAATAGCTGCTATTGAAAAGGCAACTGATTATTATACTAAATTAGGTTATGATGTAAAATCCGTTGAAGAAGATAATGTTGGATGGGATTTAGAAGTAAGATTAAAAAGAATGTTACTGAGAGTAGAGGTTAAGGGAACATCAAGTAGTGGTATATTAGTTAATTTAACACCAAATGAGTATAATAATATGAAATTATATAAAGATAGTTATAGAGTAGCTATTTTAACTAATGCATTGAATGAATCAATATTATATATATTTTCATTTTCTCAAGAAAAAAATAAATGGATTGATGACTATGGTAATATTTTAGAAATAGAGGATATTATTTCAGCAAGATGTTTTATATAAAATATAAATAAAAAATCAAAAAATTAGGTTAAATTAGCCTGATTTACAATCCAGAACTATATGTGAAAAGAGAGTTTATCTAGATGCAAAATATAGAAACTATAAATAGCAAGAAAAGAATATAACTACGGGCCTGTTACAGGAAGTGCAAAGGAAAAAGAAGCGCCATATTTATTTGCAACTATACAAACTATGCATAAATATTATGATGAGTCCTATGCTTGAGAAGGAGGAGCTTTTTATGGAGTATTTTAGGTATTATTATGATTTGAGTAAGATAGAATGTAAAATTGTTTAGAATTATTTGTATCAAATAGTTTTTTGAACTAATAAAAAATATGTATACAAACATAAGAAATTTGTATATAATAAAAGTATAGCATATTTAACTATGTTATATTAATCTATGAAGTGCTTGCTTTGTCAGAGAAGTGAAGTGCGGAGATTTTATCAACGGTTTCTGTATTTAGCCGTTTCTGACTAGAAGTTTTTAACTTTGAACAAAAAATACATTTTAATGAAATTTAGAAGCATCTAACTTATGTTAGATGCTTTTTTTGCCTTCTTAGGTTTATTTTTCTTAATTTCTTTAATTGAAACAATATTAAATATATCTTGATTTTTGATATATATATTATCATTTCTAACAAAAAAACTTTCTGGATAATGATTTTTATCTTGTGCTAAGCTAAGGTGCATATACTTTCCATCCTTATTTTTAAAAAACATGTAATTGCATTTTAAATTAGTTTTAAGACTTATATTACATGAATCAAAGTCTAAAATAACCTGCTCAAATAATAATTTATCTATATTATGAAAATAGCTGACCCTGTCATTCATTTTATCATCAAAATAAGAACTACTCTTTAATGAACTATATGTAATACTACCTTGTAATACATTATTAAAAATCTTATTTTTTTTGTTGTGTCTAGTATTAAGTTGTGGTAAATCTTTTAAATAGTGAAACCCAATAAGATGATAAAAATTATCTTTTTTGAATTGAACCTGAATAGTCTTTGTATTCCCATCTTTAGTATCTATAGTTATATCAAAATTCTTATTAATTAACTTTTCGTAACTTTTAGCAGCTAAGATAAGAGGATCTGTATCTATTCCTATAACAATCACCCCTATAGTACAAAATAATTATGCAATAATATTACATAAATTGATATAAGTATATGATAAATAATTTTTGAAAATAAGTCAAGTAATTGCAATAACTGTAATATAACTTTAAAAGTTGAGTTTTAAATTGGAATGATGATTTTCTGTGTCAAGTTTTACCACCTGACTATGATGAAGAAAAAGATAAAAATTTATACTACCTGCACGTACTAGAAATAGGAGGCGTCTTTATTTTTTTATTGATAGCAAGTTATTGCTAATAATTATATGTCTATTGGGAATTGCCTTATGGATATATTTTTTTATGATATAACTTAAACATAAAATTAGAAAACCGAGGGGACACGTAAATGCAAGCAACAAATGAGTTAATAATAAATTCAAAACACACAAACTTACTAAATGAATTAAAACAAAGTTTAAAAGAATGTAAATCCTTTTATTTCTCAGTAGCCTTTATAAACTATAGTGGTCTACAACTATTACTAGACACTTTAAAAGAAGCTGAAGAAAATGGTATAAAGGGAAAAATAATAACAACAACAACAACAACATACTTAAATTTTACAGAGCCAAAAGCACTAGAAAGAATACAAGAATTCAATAACATAGATATGAAAATATTTATAGCGGATAAAGAAGTAGGATTCCATACAAAAGTATATATTTTTGAAAATGAAGATAACTATAAGATAATAATAGGTTCTTCAAATCTTACTCAGAGTGCTTTAAAGAGAAATATAGAATGGAATGTAAAAATATATCCCTTATTTTATTAAATTCTCTACAATAGGCACATCAGCAGGAGCCCAAACTAATGAACTTAAATTTTCTTTATTAAGATAAATAAGTTTAGAATGTTCTTTAGCAGTTGGAACACCCTCAACTATATTACATTTTATACCAATAAGATTTACTATGACTTTTTCATATTCATGAGTGTTCTCATCAAATAAAGATTCATCACATTCAACTTTGCCACCTGGAAATTCCCAAAGGTTTGGCATAGACATTTGTGGAGATCTTAGAGCACATAGAATTTCTTTATCTTCATTTTCTATTATTGCAGCTACTACTTTAATTGTTTTTTTCATAAAATCACCTCCAATTTAAAATATCATATATATAAAATTTAAACAAATAAAAAATTAAGCAAAGAATTTCAAAATAATATATGTGTATTTATAGCAAGCAAAGTTATTCTAATGCTAGATGATGAATAACTAGATATCTTTTGTTAAGTTTATTCTAAAAATTGAAATGTAAAGGAGGTTACTCTAAGAATGTAACATCCTTTTTGTAGATCTATTTACAATAAAATTTGATACAATATTTAACACATAATGAAAATATAAATTTACTTATGCCATCAGTTGAAATAATATCAAGTAATGATATGGAAATATTACTAGACATAACTCCAGCATCAGCTTTTAAAGATACAATCCCAGAAGGGTATAATAAATATTCTATTAGACATAGCGATGAGGGTGATGAGTGGTTTTGTACATTAGAGAAGTTTGTATGGGCTAACCATATGGGTGATTTTATTACTGATAAAGAAGTACCATTAGACGATGTAGACAATTATATTTATATCAACGGAGATTATAGTTATATAGATAACTAAGTTATTCTTTAAAAAAAATTTAGAAGATATAACTAGTAACAAGTAAAGTAATTGTAATGACTTTATGTTGTGTTAAGTTTTGCTATAGAAGCTTAATAATACTACTCAGTGCAAAGTGTATATAAAAGTAAATGGGTTATAGGTATAAAAATCAGAAAAATACGAAAAAATAATGATATACATTTACTTCACTCACGAAATAAACTAAAATTAATTATATAAATTAGAAAAAATCGAAAAGAAGGTGAAACTATGCTTATAATGTTTAGGGCAAAAAACTTTGCATCATTTAAAGAAGATGTAATATTAGACCTAAGAAAAACATCATACAAGCAACATCCATCACACATATTTAAAGTAGACGAATATGAATTATTAAAAACAGTAGCTATATATGGAGCAAATGCAAGTGGGAAATCAAACTTAATAAGAGCTGTATATGAATTTAAACAATTAATAGCAAGTCAATTTTATATAGACTCAGAAAGTAGTAAAAATATGGATGTATCTAGCAGTAATATAGATATTAAGCCATTTTTACTAACAGATGAAATAAATAATAATGTTGAATTTGAAATGGTATTTTATCATAAAAACAAAATATTTCAATATGGATATGTAATGGAAAAATCTTTGATAGTATCGGAATGGTTATTAGTAGATAATGAAGAAGTATTTGAAAGAGAAAATAAAAATATTGAGTTTGGAAGTAAGTATAATGATATTTTAAAAAATTACACTAAATTTAGAGAAGATAGACTGTATATATCAACTTTAGATTATTTTATAACAGAAGATAAAATAAAAGAAATAATAGATACTATAAAAGAATATATAATTGAAAAACTTGATATATATACAGAAATAATACTTGAAACATCTATAAAAAGTAATTTAAATCTATTTACACTACATCCTAGTATCGCTAAAAATGAAGAATTTAAAGATATAATTTCCCAATATATAAAAAGAATAGATGTTGGAATTGAAAAAATAATAACAGAAAAAGAAAAAATATCAAGTTCACAAGGGGAAAAAGAAATAGATGTAGTAAAAACAGTTCATCCTATATATGATGATAATGGAAATAAAATAGGAGAGAAAGTTTTTGATATACATCAAGAGTCATCAGGAACAATTAGATTTTTATCTTATATACAATACATAGTACAATTGATAGAAGAGGGAGGGGTATTTATAGTTGATGAATTATCATCTAGATTACATCCTTTACTTACTAAATTTATTGTTGATATTTTTCAATCAGAGTTAAATGAAAGCAATGCACAACTTATATTTACAACGCATGAAGTCTCTATAATGAATAAAGATCAATTTAGAAGAGATGAGGTAGCAATTGTGGACAAAGATATTAGTGGAAAATCATCATTATATACTTTATCTGATTTACAAATAAGAGAAGATGCAAGTTTTAATAAAGATTATTTTAAAGGTAAATATGGTGGAATACCAATAATTGCAGATGTTTTATTAGAGAGGTAAAAATGGCTAGATTAAATCCTATGAAAAAAAGAAGTGAAGGAAGCAAAAGAGAATATCTAGGTAAAGTATTAATATTTTGTGAGGGAAAGACAGAGGAAAATTATTTTAACCATTATGCAAAAATTCTAAATAACAAAAGTAAGTATTCTCATATAGATATAGAGCTTGTACATGTAGGTTCAGATGCTAAAGCTGTATATGATAAAGCAGAGCAAGTGTTAAGTCAGACACCTAATAAATATAAATTATATGATAAATATTTAGTATTTGACTGTGATGCTCCTAAAGAGGGAATAGAGAATGTAATTGAAGATATGAAAAACTCTAATAATGAATATAAACTATTATTAACTAATGAAGTTTTTGAAGTATGGCTTATAATGCATTTTGAAGAATTAAAAAATCCAATTACTAAAACTAAAGCTTATACAAAAATGGCAGATTATTTAGGAACAGATAAGTATAAATCTAAAGAAAAAGCAAGTGAAGGAACTATAAGAAAAGTTATAGATGATGGAAAAAATGCAGTAAATGCAATTAAAAATGCAAAAACAGTTGAGAATACATATAAAGGTTTAGATATTAAAAACAATCTTAAAGAAATGAATCCATATACCACAGTTCATACACTAGTAGAGAAAATATTACTTGAAATATAAAAAATTCACACCGGATTAAATATGGTTAAGAATTTGAATATAAGAATTACTTTATTACAAAAGCCTGCGGTTATTAAGAAAATCTTAACAACTACAGGCTCTTTTTAAGGGGGAAAATAAACTATTTAAGTTTGATAATATTATTAGATAACTCATTAATACTATCAGTCAAACCCTGCAGCTTACCCTCAATGCGAATCAACAAATACATTGATATAGCAATAGGGAAGCCAAGATTTGAAATCAGCGCAGAGATACTATCCATTTCTACTTACCGACTATACTTCTAAATCGTATTCAGTAGTAGAACTTTCAACAATTCTAGCACCTACGCAAGTAGCTAATTCATAGCCTTTTGGTTGGAAAATCTGCTTTTCCAATATTAGGTCTATAGTGTCTATTATGTCTTGCTCCTGTATATCTTCTTTAAGTACATCAAATTCGTAAATTTCATCATCACAAAAAATGTCTCTACTTAAATTTTCTACTGATTGGGATGCATAGTAACATGTGCGCTCTCTTTCAAGATTTTTTTGTATCTTTTGTAGTTGTTTAAATCATCTTGAGATAATTTTTCTAGGTTTTCTGCATCAGCATAGGATTTTAGTATTTCTGTTGTATATGTATCTTCTTGTTTTGACTCATTTAATTTGAATAAAATTTTTTTATTACCAGATGTAACAGGAAATAGAAGATTCTGGCCTGTTCATGTTAATGGAGAAAGTAAACTTAGTCCTTGGGATTTGAAAGGTGTGGATCAGATTTGGGCAGAGGCTATTGTTAATTTTAAAAAGCTATTGCTTATATTTTCTATATAGAGAGTAAAATAGGTTATTTATATAAAAAACACCTATATACGCGCGTAAGAGTTTCTGGCAATAGGCAACAGGCAATAAAAATCCGTTGCTTAGATTTATAGAAAATAATGAAAATATATTATTTGTAGGAACATCTGGAGTTGGCAAGACACATCTTGCTACCTCCATTGGAATAAAGAGTGCAACAAATAGATACTCAACATATTTTATATCGTTTCAATAACTAATTCAGCAACTTAAAAAGGCGTTAGCCGAAAATAGATTAGACGTTAGGCTTAAACATTTTTCAAAGTACAAAATTTTAATTATTGATGAAATAGGTTATTTACCGATAGATACTGATGCATAAAATTTATTTTTTCAGTTAATTTCTAGAAGATATGAAAAACATTGTACCATAATAACTACTAATTCAAATTTCTCAAAATGGAGTGAAATATTTTGATCTCCAGCAAAAGCTAATGCTATTTTAGATAGGTTGGGGGGAGTGTTGAAGATTTTTTAGGAAAAAATATGTATATGAAGTAAGCCCTAAATACATAAGATAGTAATAACGTTAAATTAGCAAAAATTGGTTAGTTACATTTATAATCATCCCATTTATAATACAAATAGTATAAAAATAAAATTAATAAGGTAAATTCTATATTAATTTTAGTACTGTTCAATAAGGAGTAGTTGAAGAATGGAAGAAATGTTATTACAAACAAAAGAAATGTTAAAAGACATTAAATTAGTAAAGAAAATTATAGATAATAAAGACGATAGAGCTACTTATATGAGTCCAAAAGTTAATATTTTAGTAGAGGGAATAGATCTAGAATTAAAAAATGCTGATAAGGCAATATACAATTATGAAAATGGAATAAGTAAAAATAGTGGTAAATTTATAATGAGCCAACATACTAGCATGTTAAAAAGTTCTAATAAATCTATAGTTAAAAGACATGGAAAGTTATCTGAATATGTTAAATTTAAAGAATT
This sequence comes from Terrisporobacter sp., assembly GCA_036648085.1. Classification (GTDB taxonomy): domain Bacteria; phylum Bacillota; class Clostridia; order Peptostreptococcales; family Peptostreptococcaceae; genus Terrisporobacter. The sequence goes on along the minus strand of JAVXJA010000027.1, from coordinate 2,225 downwards.
AAGAGGGACTTCTGTAGTGCAAAAAGAAATAGATGAAACTATTAAATGCCCTAAGTGTGGATCAACAAATATTTATATTGGCAAAAAAGGATATGGTGTTGGCAAGGCTTTAGTAACCAGTGTTATAATAAATCCATTAGTTGGCCTTGGTGTCGGAGCCTTGGGAAGAAAAAATATAGAATGTACATGTGTCAAATGTAATACTAGATTCAAAAATTATTAATAGTAATTAATAGGGAGGGAATTTTATGGGAATTGAGCTACTATTATCGGATGTATCTCATATTTCAAATAAATATGATTTGATAAATAAAAGCACAGGAAGATGTTTTAATATTTTTGATATAGCAAATATAAATAGGGATGAAGTTTGTGTATGTAGATTTATATATGAACTAATAAATCCGAAAGGTAGTCATTATCAAGGATATACATATTTAAAGCTATTTGTAGAAAATGTATTAAATATGAAGTTTAGTAACTATGAATATGAAAATGCTATTGTTAACAGAGAGTTTGTTATCAAAAATGGTAGAAGAATTGATTTAGTTATCGAAATTGCAGATAAAAGTATTCCAATTGAAGTGAAAATTTATGCAACTGACCAAAACAAACAATGTTACGATTATTACAATCATTATGCTAAAAATTCAAATGTATTTTATTTAACATTAGATGGACGATCTCCAAGTAAAGAAAGTGCTAAGGGACTAACAAAAAGCACAGATGGTGGTTATATAGAAGTAAGTCAAATATCATTTGAAAATGATATACTGAACTGGTTAAATAAGTGTCTTTCACATAATGAAACTATTAAAATAGCATCAATTAGAGAGATAATATTACAGTTTATAGGGGGGATAAGAAGTATGACTAATTTACTAGTAGAAGAAAAGGAAGTTGAAATTGCAAAGACGATATCTTCTTCAACAGAAAATATTAAAAATGCAATTAATATAGAAAAAAGTTTGAAAACATGTAAAATAAATATGGTAAAAAAAGTATTAGAAAGCATTGAAATACGTTTGGATAATATTTTTAAAGAAGAAGACAAAGTAAATGAATACTCTTATAAATCTAATAACTATAAACTTGTAAATACATATTATCCCAAGGCAAGTAAATGTCCAGGTCTTAGTTACTTTATTAAAAGTTTAGACGGAGAAGGTATTGATTTACTATTTAGATTTGAAATAGATATTTTTTTATATGCGGGATTTTGTACACCTAAAGATGGAGAATCCGATGGCAAGCAATTAGATTTGCGTGAAATAAGAGAGATACTACAAGATGATGAAGAAAAGCATATTGGATGGTGGATTTATAGAGATTATTTGCCATTTAATGATAAAAGTAGTAGTCCTAACTTTAGAGAATTTAATGATGCCTACTTTGATTTATATGATGATAATAAATTTAATGAGTTCATAGATTTGTGTGAGAAAAGCATCTTATCAATTCTAGAAAAAATTAAAGTGGACAAGTAGAAAATAAAAAGTATTTATAGGTACATAAAGGAATATGCTGCTATGTAGTTAATGAAATTTAATTAATTAAAAATAATTAAACTAAAATTGAGTATAGGCAATTAAAATATATATAATAGTCTATTAACATTTAATTACTTTTGCAAATATAAATAATACTTTTTAGGGGAAATAATAATGTTAAAAACAACAAAAATAACTGACCCAAAATTATATGCAATAGTAGAAGATGAGTTAGAAAGACAAAAATATAATATAGAAATGATAGCATCAGAAAGTTCTGCACCTACAGAAATATTAGAACTTATGGGGTCTGTATTTGTAAATAAAACAGAAGAAGACCTTCCAGAACTATATGTGGTCCTAGAGGTGGATTTGTAATGTGTAAAGAAAAATATGCAAAAGCCTTAAACAGAGCAACTTTCCCAGGAACATTGGGTTCTATACAATTAAATGGTATAGCAGCAAAAGCAAATATGTTTAAAAGGGTAATAGAAACAGAGTTTATAAAAACAATGGAGAGAGTACTTGACAATGCTACATATTTGGCTAAAGAATTAGAGAGTAGAGGATTTAGAATAGTTAGTGGAGGTACTGATAATCATATAGTACTTGTAGATTTAAGAGGTAAAAAAATAACTGGAAAACAGTTTGATCAAGCTTTAGAAAAAATAGGCATTACAGTAAATAAAAATACAATACCAAATGATCCAGAAAGTCCATTTGTAACAAGTAGTG
>JAVXJA010000026.1:0-36371 GCA_036648085.1 Terrisporobacter sp. | reverse complement strand
ATTTTCAAAGTTCATTTTCTCGTTTGCCCTTTTCTTAAGGACAAGTAATACTATACTACCTTTTAAACAGTAAGTCAACAGTTTTTAAAAACTTTTTTATTTTTTTATAAATTCTTTTCATATTCTTTTTTTAACTTCTCTATAATCTTTCTTTCTAATCTAGAAACAGTCATTTGAGATATCTCTAATTCTTTAGCTATTATGGATTGTGTCTTGTCTAAGAAGAATCTATCTTTAAATATTTTTATTTCTAATTCATTTAAAGTTTCTATAAATTTATTTATAAAATCCATATTTTCTATATTTCCAAAGCTAGTTTCTTCTTGTCCAACTTTATCTTTAAGAGTTATTTCTTTATCATCTGAATCATCATTACTAGATGTATCCAATGACATAGGTTGATATCCATAAGAAGCTTCTATAGCCTCTAAAACTTCCTCTTCTGTACATCCTATATGATTAGCTATGTCTATAGCTTTTGGACTTCTTTTATGCTTTTGTTCTAAATATAATTTAGCTTCACTTATTTTTTTACTTAACTCTTGTATTCTTCTTGGTACTTTAACTGTCCATACTTTATCTCTAAAGTACTTTTTTATTTCACCTATTATAGTAGGTGTTGCAAAACTTGAGAACTCATAGCCTTTTTCAATATCATATCGATCTATGGCATATATTAACGCTAAAGACGCCACTTGATAGATATCATCAAAGTCAACACCTTTGTTAATATATTTTTTAGCTAATATATTCGCTAAATACATATGTCTTTCTATAAGAATATTTCTTATTTCTACGTTTTTGTCTTTGCTATATATATTAAACAATTCTTTAGTTTCCATATCCATATAGCTTGTAGCATTAGCTACGTTCCTCATTAAATACCAACTCCTAAATATTTAGTCATTTTTATTTTTGTACCTTCATCAGTATTAGATATTGTACTAACTTCATCCATTAATGTTTTTATTATAAATAAACCTAATCCACCTTCTTTTGGATTTGTTAAATCAGGCTCTTGTAATGAATCCACATCGTATCCTGTTCCTTTATCTTGTACATCTATTGTTAATCCATTTTCTAGTATAGAAAATCTAACTACAAATTTATCATCTAGACTATGCTTTATAGCATTTGTAGATGCTTCTGATACAGCTACTTTTATATCTTCTATATCATCTAAAGAAAAACCTATCTTATTTGCTATTCCTGAAACTGTTAGTCTTATGATACTTACATATTCTGGGTTAGCTGTAACTTCCATTTTTATTGTTTCTAGCTCCAAAGTTTATCCCTCCACTTTAAATATTTTATCTAGTCCTGTTATAGTGAATATTTTTTTTACATTTTTTCTAGCGTTTAATATATATATATCCTTTTCATTTACTTTTAATCTTTTAAGTACTCCTATAAGTGCACCTAATCCGGTAGAATCTATATATTCTAAGTTAGTAAAGTCAATTTTCAAATCAACAGGTTGCTCTTCTATTAATCCATTTAAATGCTCTTTTACTTTATCTGCTCCTGCAACATCTAACTCTCCATTTATTCCTACATTCCAAAAATTACTGTCTAGTCTTGATTCTATATTTACAGACATAACTATACCTCCTATTTACTTTTTGAAAAACTTGAATGCTTTCGTTATATTAGTTACTCCGCTAGCTAATCCAACTATATCTTCTGTACTTTTTGTAATAGCTGCAACATTTTCTATAGTTTCATGTATGTATCGCTCATTATAGTCTACTATTTTGTATGCTTTTTCAACTACTTTAGTTGTACTGTTAATTAGTTTAGCTAAATATACTGCAATTATTAACGCTGATACACCAAATAAAATTGCTCCTATTTGCCATCCCACTGCATCCATTATATATTATCTCCCTCTTCTTCGAAAGTCTTACTTATTATTATTTCATCCTCAACTATATTTACGTCATCAATATCACATTCTTCAACTATATTTGCAATTTTTTCTTTTACAGTTTGTATAGTTCCATCTAATACTTCTCTTGGATTATCCTTTATTTCATTCATTTTAACTTTAGTTTCTCTTCTTAACTCAGAACCTTTTTTAGGTGCTAGGAATAATCCTAATAAAAATCCAATTATAGAACCAAATATAAAATATTTACCTTTATTTTTACTCATGATTTTAATCTCCTTTCATGTTTGTATATTTATTTTACATATTTATTATATCCATAATTATACAAAAAGAATAGGGTTTGTATACCCTATTCTTCCATCTCTATCTTAGCAATTGAAACTACATTTACTTCATCAGCAGTTTTCATCAACTTAACACCGCTAGTTACTCTTCCAAATAAAGATATTTCATTTACTCTAAGTCTTATTAATACACCATTTGAGTTTATGATCATCATTTCATCATCTTCATTGACCATTTGCGCTCCAACAATTTCACCTGTTTTATCAGATATATTATAAGTCTTTATACCTTTACCTGCTCTAATTTGAGCTCTGTATTCTTCAATTGATGTTCTTTTACCAAATCCATTTTCACTAACAACCAATAAGTCAGTTCCTTCACTGCAAAGATTCATAGCTACTACTGTGTCTTCTTTATTTAAAGATATACCTTTTACACCCATAGCTGTTCTACCCATGTGTCTTATATCATTTTCGTCAAATCTTATAGACATACCATGTTTAGTAACTAATATAACATCTTCACTACCATCAGTTACCTTAACACCAATAAGTTCATCATCTTCTCTTAATCCTATTGCTATTAAACCTGATTTATTTATATTTTTGAATTCTTCACGCTTAGTTTTCTTAACTATACCTTTTTTAGTTGATAATAATAAATATTCATTATCACTAGCATCATCTATTGAAATCATAGTAGCTATTTTTTCATCACTATTTAATTGTAAAAGGTTAACAATCGCAGAACCTTTAGCTTGTCGCTTAGCTTCTGGTATTTCATATGCGTTCAGAGTGTATACTCTACCTTTATTTGTGAAGAATAGTAATCTACTATGAGTATGTGTAGTTATTAACTCTTTTATGAAGTCTTCTTCTCTAGTAGTAAGTGCTGATATTCCTCTTCCACCTCTATTTTGACTCTTATAGGTATCTATAGGCATTCTTTTTATGTATCCAAAGTGAGTAAGAGTTACGGCTACTTCTTCATTTTCTATAAGATCTCTCATGTCTATTTCGCCTTCAGCATGTCTTATCTCAGTTCTTCTTTCATCAGCATAATTTTCTTTTATTATAGATAACTCTTGTTTTATAACATTCATAAGTAATGTTTCATTACTTAAAATTTCTCTTAATTTATTTATCTTCTTAATTAATTCTGCATACTCAGCTTCTATTTTATCTCTTTCTAATCCTGTAAGTCTTTGTAGTCTCATATCAAGAATAGCTTGTGCTTGTAAGTCTGAAAGATTAAATCTGTTGATTAACCCATCTTTAGCTTCTTGACCAGTCTTAGAACCTCTTATAAGCTTTATAACCTCATCTAAGTTATCTAATGCTATTCTTAATCCTTCTAATATGTGAGCTCTAGCTTCAGCTTTATTTAAATCGAATTGAGTTCTTCTTGTAACTACATCTTTTTGATGTTGTACATAATGATATAGAACTTGTTTTAAATTTAATACTTTAGGCTCTCCATTAACTAATGCTAGCATTATTATACTAAATGTATCTTCCATTTGAGAATGTTTATATAACTTATTTAATACTATGTTTGCATTAGCATCTCTCTTAAGTTCTATAACTACTCTCATACCATTTCTATTACTCTCGTCTCTTAGATCTGATATTCCTTCAAGTTTTTTATCTTTAACTAATTCAGCGATTTTCTCAACTAATTTAGCTTTATTAACTTGATATGGTATTTCAGTCACAACTATTTGTTGTTTTCCTTTAGCTAGTTCTTCTATGTAAGCTCTAGCTCTAACTTTAACTTTTCCTCTTCCGGTTTTATAGGCTTCAGATATATTTTCTTTACCCATTATAATTGCAGAAGTTGGGAAGTCCGGTCCCTGTATAAACTGAATTAAGTCTTCAACACCACATTCTTCATTATCTATAAGATGTATTGTAGCATCTATTACTTCGCCTAAGTTGTGAGGTGGTATAGATGTTGCCATACCAACTGCTATACCATTAGATCCATTTACTAAAAGGTTAGGGAATCTAGATGGTAATACTGATGGCTCTTTTAAAGATTCATCAAAGTTTGGTATAAAATCTACAGTCTCTTTATCTATATCTCTTAATAACTCAAGAGCTAATTTACTCATTCTAGCTTCAGTATAACGCATTGCAGCAGGTGAATCTCCATCTACAGAACCAAAGTTACCATGTCCATCTACTAAAAGTCCTCTAGTCGAGAAATCTTGTGCCATTCTTACCATTGCTAAGTAAACAGCACTATCTCCATGTGGATGGTACTTACCTAAAACGTCCCCGACAATACGAGCAGACTTTCTATATGGTTTATCTGGTGTTAAATTTAATTCACTCATTGAGTATAATATTCTTCTGTGAACTGGCTTAAGTCCATCTCTTACATCTGGAAGGGCACGTCCAGCTATAACACTCATCGCATAATCAATATACGATTTTTTCATTTCGTGACCTATTTCAATAGGGAGTATTCTATTATTTTCATCCATTAACACTCATCCCCTCTCTTATATATCTAAATTTCTAACGTATCTAGCATTTTCTTCTATGAATTCTTTTCTTGGAGCTACTTTATCACCCATAAGCATTGAGAATATCTCATCTGCCATAGATGCATCTTCTATAGACACTTGTAATAAAGTTCTTGTTTCAGGATTCATAGTTGTTTCCCAAAGTTGCTCTGCGTTCATCTCTCCAAGACCTTTATATCTTTGAAGCTCTACACCGCTTCTTCCAAGTTCTTCTAATAAAGTGTTTAACTCTTGATCTGAATATACATAGTGTTCCTTCTTTTGCTTTTTAACCTTGTATAGAGGTGGCTGTGCTATATAAACATATCCATTTTCTATAAGAGGTCTCATGTATCTAAAGAAGAATGTAAGTAATAATGTTCTTATATGCGCCCCATCGACGTCGGCATCGGTCATTATTACAATTTTATGATATCTAGCTTTTTCTAAATCGAAATCTTCACCTATGCTACATCCATATGCAGTTATCATATTTCTTATTTCGTCTGATGATAAAATCTTATCTAGTCTAGATTTTTCAACATTAAGTATTTTACCTCTTAGTGGTAATATTGCTTGAGAGTGTCTATCTCTACCTTGTTTAGCAGAACCTCCGGCAGAATCCCCTTCGACTAAGAATATTTCACTTTTTGAAGGATCTTTTTCAGCACAGTCAGCTAATTTACCAGGTAAAGATGTGCTTTCTAATACACTCTTTCTTCTAGTTAATTCTCTTGCCTTTTTAGCAGCTTCTCTTGCTCTTTGGGCTCTTAAAGCTTTATCAACTATTATTCTAGCAGTTGTTGGATTCTCTTCTAAGAATGAACCTATTTCTTCAACAGTTACACTATCTACGATTCCTCTTACTGCAGTATTTCCTAATTTTGTCTTAGTTTGACCTTCAAACTGTGGATCTGGAAGCTTTATAGATATAACAGCTGTAAGACCTTCTCTTATATCTTCTCCTAAAAGATTTGAATCCTTTTCTTTTAGTATTCCATTTTTTCTTGAATAATCATTTACAACTTTAGTCATAGCAGTCTTAAATCCACTTAAGTGAGTACCACCTTCATGGGTATTTATATTATTTGCAAAAGAATATATGTTCTCCGTATAACCGTCAGTATATTGTAAAGCCACCTCAACCATGTAGTCCTTTACTTTTTTCTCTATATAAACTATGTCAGGGTGAATTCCTGTTTTAGTTTTATTTAAATATTTAACAAATTCTATTAAACCGCCATCATAGTGGAATTCTTTTATCTTTTCTTGACCTTCTCTTTTATCTTCTAGAACTATCTTAACACCTTTATTTAAAAATGCTAATTCTCTTAGTCTATACTCTAATGTTTCGTACTTATACTCAACTTCATCAAATATAGTTGCATCTGGCTTAAATTGAACTCTAGTTCCTGTCTCTTTTGTTTCTCCAATAACTTTTATATCTGAAGTTGGAACTCCTTTTTCATATCTTTGGCTATAAATTTTACCATCTTTATGAACTTCTGCAACTAACCACTCTGATAATGCATTAACTACAGAAACTCCAACTCCATGAAGCCCTCCAGAAACTTTGTAACCGCCTCCACCGAATTTACCTCCGGCATGTAGTACTGTTAAAACTGTTTCTAGTGTAGATTTCCCAGTTTTAGGATGTACCTCTACTGGTATACCTCTACCGTTATCTCTTTCGAATATGCTTCCATCTTCATTTATAGAAACATATATATCTGAACAATATCCAGCTAGAGCTTCGTCTATACTGTTGTCCACGATTTCATAAACTAAATGATGTAATCCTCTAGGTCCCGTAGACCCTATGTACATACCAGGTCTTTTTCTAACAGGTTCTAATCCTTCTAAGACCTGTATTTGACTTGCGCCGTATTCTTGTTTCATCTAGTTCCCTCCATTCTCTATACTAATTACATTGCCTTTTTCAATATTAAAAATAGTAGTATTTTCAGTATTGAATATCTTTTTATGAGAAGCTTCTGCTGTTGTTATAAACATTTGAACTTTATCTAAATTGTCTACTAATAGCTTCTGTCTTGTTTCATCTAATTCACTAAAAATATCATCCAATAATAAAATTGGATACTCTCCAACCTCATTATTTATTAATTCTATTTCTGAAAGCTTTAATGAAATAGAGGCTGTTCTCTGTTGTCCCTGTGATCCATAAAGTCTAACATCTAACTCATTTATACAAATTAATAAATCATCTTTATGAATTCCATATCTTGTAGTTCTAGTATCTATATCGTGTTGGCGTCCTTCTTTTAGCTTTTTAATAAGTTTTTCATAAGCTGTATCTATAGTATCTTCATCGGTAATATTTATCTGATTTTTATATCTTATAGTTAACGCCTCAACTTCATTCGTAAGCTTTTTATGCATTTTACTCGATATAGAGCCTATTTTTTTTATAAAATCTCGTCTTAGAATATATATATAACTACCATATCTAGCTAAGCTTTCATCATAAACTTCTATTAGGTCTATATCTACATAGCTACTTTTTAGTAATTTATTTCGTTGAAATAATATTTTATTGTAATTGGTAAGATAATTATAATATTTAGGCGTAATTTGACTTATTTCTTTGTCAATAAATACTCTTCGTTCCTTTGGACCTTCTTTTACAAGTCTTAAATCTTCTGGCGAAAATATGACTACATTTAGATTTCCCAATAATTCATATATTTTTTCTATATTTATTTTATTTATCTTTATGCCTTTTTTATTATTTTTACCAATTCCTATTTCTATTAGACTATTTCTATCGTATTTTGTAAAGTTTCCACCTATATATAAATTTTCACTTTCAAATTTAATCATTTCTTTATCTTTATTTGTTCTAAAAGATTTTCCAAATGATAATAAATATATAGCTTCTAAGATATTTGTTTTTCCTTGTCCGTTTTTGCCTATAAGTAAATTTATTTTTGGATTAAACTCTAAGTACAGAGCATCATAATTTCTAAAGTTAATTAAATTTAAGCCATTTAAATACACAAAGGGCACCCCTTTTATAGTATCTTTATTTTATTGCCTTCTACTTCCACCATGTCATTAGATCTTAATTTTTTACCTCTTCTAGTTTCTATTTCTCCGTTAACCTTTACTAGACCTTCTTGAATTAAGAATTTTGCATGTCCACCTGTAGATGCGACATCTACTAGCTTCAAAAATTGATCTAATTTTATGAATTCAGAATCTATAGCTATTTCAATCATTTCTTCTTCCTCCTTTGATTATATCAAATATATATTAAATAAATTTCTTATACTCTCATTGTTAACATATATTTAAAAATATATTATATCATAAAAACCCAACTTTTTCAGTTGGGTTTACTTTTAATTTATATATTCGACGATATTCTTACAGGTAATAATAAATACGTATATTTAGTTCCATCAGCAGGTTTTATAATACAAGGATTTACATTTGTTGTGAATTCTATAAATATTTCTTCACTATCAATTACTTTTAGTGCATCTATAAAATATCTAGAGTTAAATGCTATGTCTAAATAATCTCCTTCTAGTTCTATAGCTACTTCTTCATATACGTTTCCTTTTTCAGTATTAGAAGTAATAGCCATTGAATTATCTCTTATAGATAATTTTATCAAATTATTTTTTTCTGATTGAGATAAAAGTGAAGCTCTTTCTATACTATTTAGCAATTCTTTTGTATGGACTTTAGCTCTAACTCCATATTCTCTAGGAAGAAGTTTTTTATAATCTATGAATTCACCTTCTAATAATCTTGTTATTATTTTTGTTTCATTTATTGTAAAAATAGCATTTTTATCATCAAATCCTATTTTTATAGAATTACCTTCTGCTGCTAGTAATCCATTTACATCGTGAAGTGTTTTTCCTGGAATTATAACCTTTATATCTTCTTCACTATTTTTAAGCTCACTTGCTCTTACTGCTAATCTATATCCATCTATTGCAACTAAACTTATATTTCCATTTCCTATTTCTAATAGTTCCCCCATTAGTATTGGTTTTGTTTGATCTTGAGATATTGCAAATACAGTTTGTTTTATCATGTTTTTTAATAAATCTTGAGGAATATCATATAAATCATTTTTGTTTACATCTGGTAGTTTAGGATAATCAACTGCTGAATCTCCTTTTATTTTAAATCTTGAATTTAAACAGTTTATGTACACATTATTATCTATGTCTGTTTCTATTTCAATAAAAGTATCAGGTAGTTTTCTTATTATATCCCCAAAAAGACGAGCATTTATTACAATTTGACCTTCTTCAATAATCTCAGCTTGTGCATAAGTATCTATTCCAATTTCTAAATCGTATCCTGTTAGGTTTATACGATCTCCTTTAGCTGTTAATAATATCCCTTTTAATAGTTCTAATGTTGTTTTTCCATTAATGGCTTTTTGAACAATTCCTATTTTATTTGCAAGTATTTTTTGATTACAAATTATCTTCATTGTGGATAACCTCCTTAAGTGATTATATACAAAAATAAATTAAAAAAATTAGTAGTAATAATAGTAGGTGTTGTTGATAATGTGGATAAGTGCTTCAATCAAAATAAATACAAAGATATCAACATGTGTATAAAATGTTAATATCTTTGTGTATTTTGATAGGATAAAATGTATATTTTTGTGGTTAAAAAATATGTACACATTTTATCAAGACGATATCCACAGTCGTATTGTGTATAATTTACCCTTTTAAATCTAATATAATTTTATTTATTTTTTCTTTAAAATCTTCATTGTTTTCTATATCCTTAGCTATTTTATCATGAGCATGAATAACAGTGGTATGATCTCTTCCTCCAAATTCTTCACCTATCTTAGGAAGTGATAAGTCTGTAAGTTCACGAGATAAATACATCGCTACTTGTCTTGGATAAGAAATTGATCTTGTTCGTTTCTTTGAATTAAAGTCTTCCATTTTTAAAGAAAAAACAGAAGATACTTTTTCTTTTATTCTATTTACATTTATTTCTTCATGTTTTGATGTAGTTATTATATCTTTTAAAGCTTCAGATGCTAACTCAAAAGATATAGTTCTATTAGTAAGAGAGCTATAAGCTACAACTCTTGTAAGTGCACCTTCTAATTCTCTTATATTTGATTTTATATTTTTTGCAATATAAACTGTAACTTCATTAGGAACATCTATATCTTCCATTTGAGCTTTTTTTCTAAGTATAGCCATTCTAGTTTCAAAATCAGGAGCTTGAATATCTGTTATAAGCCCCATTTCAAATCTTGAGCGAAGTCTATCTTCTAAAGTAGGTATCTCTTTAGGAGGTCTGTCACTAGATATGATTATCTGCTTATTGGCTTCATGTAATGAATTAAATGTATGGAAGAACTCTTCTTGAGTTCTTTCTTTTCCTGCTATAAATTGAATATCGTCTATCAAAAGAACGTCTACATTTCTATATTTATTTCTAAATTCTTCGTTTCTGTCATCTTTAATAGAGTTTATAAGTTCATTTGTAAACTTTTCAGATGAGACATAAACTACTTTTGGATCTTTCTTTTGTTGCATTATATGATGTCCGATCGCATGCATAAGATGTGTTTTTCCAAGACCTACACCACCATATAAAAATAGTGGATTATAAGCTCTAGCAGGAGATTCTGCTACAGCAACACAAGCAGCGTGTGCAAAACGGTTACTATTTCCTATTACAAAGGTATCAAAAGTATATTTAGGATTTAGATTAGGATAGTTCTTTTTAAATTTGTTATCTTCTTCATTATTGTAACGGTTATCTAAACCTTGAACCTCACTTTCGCTTAAAACGAATTTGACGTTGTGTTTTTTTAATGAAAGTTGATTTACAGAACTTTCTATTAAATTTAAATATCTATCTTCTAATATTCCTTTAGTAAAATCATTTGGAACTAATAGTATTAAAGTGTTTGATTGCATTTGCAATGGTTTTATTTGTTTAAAAAAAGCATTAAAACTAGGGGGTGATAATTCACCTTTTATAAGTTGTAATGTTTTTTCCCATAAAGAAACTATATCCATAATTTAAAACCTCCGAACGAAATAATTAACATTTTCCACAAAGTTATTAACAAATTTATGATTTATTTAAAAAATGTGTTTTTGAGCAAAAAAAATATGGATAAACATGTGGATAATTTGTAAAAAATAAAAAAGATGTAGTAATTTATATAAAATATAAACAATATGTATATAAAGTTATAAATAATATCAATAATAATAGAAATATAGTCTATAACAAGATTATTATCTTTTACGTAATAAGTTATGCACATTTTTATCCACAACTTGTGAATAAATTTTATATGTTAATAAGTTTTATAAACATTATCAACAAGTATATTTATAATATCAGAATATATGCTAAACTTCAATGATTTATATACATTTTATCCACAAAATTAACTGCTTGTTGATAAAAAAGTTAACAAAATTAACTGTAGAAATAAATGGATTAATGTTGCTAAAAGTAGCTCAAAAATACGTTGACAATCAGCCTAAAAGGATTTATAATTGTACGTGTTATGCTTACTTTGAGGGTAAAGTTATTATTTTTATAAACGGAAAAACAATCTTGAAAGGCGGTGCAAAAAATGAAAAGAACTTATCAGCCAAAGAAAAGACAAAGAAAGAAAGAACATGGATTTAGAAAGAGAATGAAAACTTCTAATGGAAAAAATGTTCTTAAGAGAAGAAGAGCTAAAGGAAGAAAGAGATTAACTCATTAATTTTTTTAGAAAAGGGCTGCTGAAAAGTAGCCTTTTTGTGTAAAAAATTATAAATTAAGCTGTGTTTTAGGAGGATTTAGTATGGATTTCAAGAATACTAAAGGTATAAAAAAAGACTCTGATTTTAGAAAAGTATACAAACACGGCAAATCTTTTGCAAATAAATACTTAGTAATGTATATACTGGATAATAAATCAGACTTTAATAGAGTAGGATTTTCTGTTTCGAAAAAGGTAGGAAAAGCTATCATAAGAAATAAAATAAGAAGAAGAATAAGAGAAGGTTTTAGATTAAATTGTGATGAATATATAAAGAATGGATATGATTTAGTATTCATAGCTAGAGTAGCTAGTAAAGATGCTGAGTATGAAGACATAGAGAAATCAGTAAAAAGCTTAATAAAAAAAGCAAAACTGAACCAAGGGTAAAGGATATGGGGGATTAAATTGAAACAATTATCAAGCTTACTAAAGAATATAAATAGGAATTTAACTAAGGTTTTTATATATATAGTAAGAATTTATCAGAAGCACATATCTCCTTTAAAAGGTCCTACCTGTAGGTTTTATCCAACTTGTTCTCAGTACGCAATAGAAGCATTAAAAAAATATGGGGCACTAAAAGGATCTTATTTAGCGATAAGAAGAATATTAAAGTGTCACCCTTTCCATCCTGGAGGATATGATCCTCTAAAATAATTTATAAGTGAAAAAGACACTTTAGGAGGTACAAGAATTGAGTTTAATTAGTGACTTATTAGGGCAAATTCTTAAAATTATAATAGAATTTGTAAATAACTATGGTTTAGCAATCGTTTTATTTACTATAGTTGTTAAAGTTATATTATTACCACTAACTATAAAGCAGACAAAATCTATGAAGGCTATGCAGGATATACAGCCTAAAATAAAAGAGATACAAGATAAATATAAAAGTAAGCCAGAAAAGCAAAATGAAGAAATAATGAAGATATACAAAGAAGCTAAAGTAAATCCTATGGCAGGATGTTTACCTTTATTAATACAATTTCCTATATTAATTGGTCTTTACAATGTATTAAGAAATCCAGTTATGTATGGAGTTTTTGCTAACGAAGCTGCAAAAACAGCTGCAGATACAGGTTTTTTATGGATGAATTCTTTATCATCTCCAGATAAAACGTTCATAATAGCTATATTAGCAGGAGTAACAACTTTTATAACTCAAAAATTAACTATGCCAAGTGATCAACAACAAGGATCTATGAAATTTATGACATATTTCATGTCATTTATGATGTTTTGGTGGGGTATAAGTTTCCCAGCTGGTCTTGCATTATACTGGACAGTAAGTAACTTATTCCAATTAGCTCAATACTACTTAATAATGAATCCATTAAAAGCTAAACTTGCTAATTCTGGGGAGGGTGTAGTAGATGAAACAAAGCCTAGAAATAAAAAGTAAAAATATTGATGAAGCAATATCAAAAGCTTTAAGACAGTTTAGTGTAGACAAGGAAGATATAGAAGTAGAAGTTATTAAACAACCAACAAAAGGGTTCTTAGGATTAATAGGAGCTAAAGAAGGTTTATATAAAATAACTGTTAAAGAAAAAGAATTAGATGAAATAGCAGAGTCAGTCAAAGTTGAGACTGAGATTGAATCTAACGCAGAATCAAAAGAATCAGATGTAGCTAGAGGGTTTATATTAAATATAATAAACAACCTAAATATAGATGCTAATATAGATGTTATTCAAGAAAAAAACGTTATAAAGATTAATATAACAGGAAAAGATGCATCTTGCTTAATTGGAAGAAGAGGAGAAACTCTAGATTCTATACAATTTTTAGCGGGACTAGCATTAAACAAAGCAAATAAAGATTCTCATAGTAAAGTTCTTATTGATATAGAAAACTATAGATCTAAGAGAGAAGAGTCTTTAATAAGATATGCTAATAAAGTAGCTAGAGAAGTAGCTAAAACTAGAAGGACTAAAAAGTTAGATTATATGAATCCATATGAGAGAAGAATTGTTCACTCAACTCTTCAAAATGATAAGTTTGTAAAAACTTATAGTGAAGGTGTAGATCCATATAGAAGACTTGTAATAGAATATAAAAAGTAATAATAAAAGCAAACCTCCTAATATATAGGGGGTTTTATTTTTGAAAAATATTATATATAATAGTTAGATTAAGGAAATAATTTAAAAGTATACAAGAATAGACAGGTATACATGGTATTATATTAGATAGAGCTTATATAAATTTTGCTAAGATATTATTACAAAATAGTATATAAAATGATAAAATATTACTTTACGAGTTTGTATACAAAAAATACTAAAAAAAGAGGTGATCGGGTTGTTTATAGACGATACTATAGCTGCAATTGCAACAGCTCCTGGTGAAGGTGGAATCGGAATAATAAGGATAAGTGGAGAAAAGTCACTTCAAGTAGCCAATGAGGTATTCAGATCAGTAACAGGAAAAAAGATAGAAGAGTATAATACAAGAACTTTAATATATGGACATATATTAGACGGAGAGAAAACTATAGATGAAGTTTTAGTAGCGTATATGAAGGGTCCAAACTCATATACAACTGAAGATGTAATAGAAATAAATTGTCATGGAGGATTTATTTCTGTAAAGAAAATATTAGAATTAGTTTTATCTAAAGATGTTAGATTAGCAGATCAAGGTGAGTTTACAAAGAGAGCATTTTTAAATGGAAGAATAGATTTAGCACAAGCGGAAGCAATTATAGATGTTATAAATGCAAAAACAGATATGGCTCATACTGTAGCTCAATCACAATTAGAGGGATCTTTATCTAATAAAATAAAAAGCTTAAGACATGATATAACAGAGATGTTAGCTCATATAACTGTTGCGATAGATTTTCCAGATGAAGATGTAGAGCACATAACTTATAATACATTAAAAGAAAGATCGTTAGAATTACAAAGAGAAATAAATACATTATATGATACTGCTGAGAGTGGAAAAATTCTTAGAGACGGATTAAAAACTGTAATAGTAGGTAAACCAAATGTTGGTAAATCATCATTATTAAATGCTGTATTAGGAGAAAATAGAGCTATTGTAACTGATATACCAGGTACAACTAGAGATATAATAGAAGAATTTGTAAATATAAAAGGTATACCTTTAAAAATAGTTGATACAGCAGGAATAAGAGAAACGGAAGATGTAGTCGAAAAAATAGGTGTCGAAAAATCAAAAGAATTTTTTAATTCTGCAGATTTATCAATAGTAGTTCTAGACTCTTCAAGAAAATTAGATGTAGAGGATATAGAAATACTAAAGGTTGTTCAATCTAATAAAACTATAGTCTTATTAAATAAAACAGATTTAAATCAAGTTATAGATATAGAAAAGGTAAAAGAATATATAGATGAAGAAAATATAATAAATATATCAGCATTACAAAATGAAGGTATAGAGAAAATACATGATAAAATAGAGGATATGGTATTTGCAGGTACGGTTAGAAATTCATCAGATTTAGTAGTAACGAATTCTAGACATAAAGATGCACTTTATAAAGCAAAACAATCAATAGCTGATGCAATAATGGCTATAGAATCATATATGCCACTAGATTTCATAGAAGTTGACTTCAAAAATATATGGGATTACTTAGGATATATAAATGGAGATACATTAACAGAAGACTTATTAGATACAATATTTAGTAACTTCTGTATAGGAAAATAAGCACTTATGTTTTTCGTGAAACATCAATGCTTTTTAAAGGAAAGGAGAATATATGTTAAATTTTGATGCAGGAAATTATGATGTAATAGTAGTTGGAGCAGGTCATGCAGGATGTGAGGCCGCTTTAGCTGCCGCAAGAATGGGACACAAAACATTAGTAATAACACTTTCTTTAGATTCTATAGCGTTATTACCATGTAACCCTTCTATAGGAGGAACAGGTAAAGGACAATTAGTTAAAGAAATAGATGCCCTAGGTGGACAAATGGGTATTAATATAGATAAAACATTTATACAAAGTAGAATGTTAAATACTGCAAAAGGACCAGCAGTACACTCTTTAAGAGCTCAAGCAGATAAGGCTAGATACCATGAAGAGATGAAACAAACCTTAGAAAATGAACCAAACTTAGATATTGTAATGGATGAAGTTGTAGATATAATAAGTGAAGGTAATGTTGTTAAAGGTGTAGTAACGAAGCTAGGATGTATATATAATGCTAAAGCAGTTGTATTAGCAACAGGTGTATACTTAAACTCGAAAATATATATGGGAGAAGTTGCCTTTAATGAAGGGCCTAATGCATTAGGATATAGCAAATTCCTAACTGATAAACTTGTAGATTTAGGATTAAGAATGAGAAGATTTAAAACTGGAACTCCCGCTAGGATAAATAGAGATAGTATAGATTTTTCTGTTATGGAGATACAAGAGGGAGATAAGCGTGTAACACCATTTTCATTCTTAAATGATGAGTTAGATAGAGAGCAAGAGCCTTGTTACTTAACAAGAACAAACATGCATACACATGAAATTATTAGAAATAACTTAGGAAGATCTCCTATGTATGCAGGAGAGATAGACAGTACAGGAGCTAGATATTGCCCATCAATAGAAGATAAAATAGTAAGATTTAGTGATAAAGAATCACATCAAATATTTATAGAACCAGAAGGTGAAAGTACTAAGGAAATGTATATCCAAGGTATATCAACAAGCTTACCTTATGAGGTACAAATACAAATGTATAAAAGTGTAAAAGGTCTTGAAAATGCTAGAATAATGAGACCTGCATATGCAATAGAGTATGATTGCATAGATCCAACACAATTAAAAATAACTCTTGAAATAAAAGGGGTAGAAAACTTATTTAGTGCTGGACAATTTAACGGAACATCAGGGTATGAAGAGGCGGCATCTCAAGGATTAATAGCAGGTATAAATGCAGCTTTAAAAATAGAAGGAAAAGATCCGTTAGTATTAGATAGATCAGAAGCATATATAGGAGTTTTATTGGATGATTTAGTTACAAAAGGAACTAATGAACCGTATAGAATGATGACATCTAGATGTGAATATAGATTATACTTAAGACAAGATAATGCAGATATGAGACTTACTCAAATTGGGCATGATATAGGTCTTGTAGATGAAGATAGATACAACAAATATACAGATAAAAAAGATTTAATAGATAAAGAATTAGAAAGATTAAAAACAGAAAGAATCACCCCTAAAGAAGTTAACCATCTACTAGAAGAAAAGGGAGCTTCTCCTATAAAAGTTGGATACTGTTTATATGAATTCTTAAAAAGACCAGAAGTTGATTATGAAATGATAGAGGCTGCAGGAAAAGGTGCGGGAGAAGACGTTCCGTATGCTATAAAAGAACAGTGTGTAATCATGACTAAATACGAGGGTTATATAGATAAACAATTAAAACAAATAGATCAGTTTAAAAAATTAGAAAATAAAAAGCTAAGTGAAGACTTAAATTACTCATCGATAGATGGACTAAGAATAGAAGCTAGACAAAAACTGGATGCAATAAAACCTAGATCAATAGGGCAAGCATCTCGTATATCTGGAGTATCACCAGCTGATATATCAGTTTTACTTATCTATCTTGAACAACAAAGAAGAGGTAGAGGTGAAAGAAATGAATAATGCTGAAATACTAAAAAAAGGTATAGAAGAATTAGGAATAAATTGTACAGATGAAACTATAGATAAATTTAGAATTTATAGAGAAATATTAGTTGATTGGAACCAAAAGATGAATTTAACTGGCATAGAGGAAGAAAAAGAAGTGTATATAAAGCACTTTTTAGATTCTGTAGCTGCAGTTAAAAAAGGATATATAAAAGATGGAATGTCTATAATAGATGTTGGTACTGGAGCAGGATTTCCAGGATTACCATTAAGAATATGCTTAGAGAACACTAAAGTTACACTTTTAGATTCTTTAAATAAAAGAATAAACTTTTTAGATGAAGTATGTAAAAATATAGATATAGAAAATATTGAACTAATACACGGAAGAGCAGAAGATTTTGGAAAAGATGAAAACTATAGAGAGCAATATGATGTAGCTACAGCTAGAGCAGTTGCAGGATTACCTATTTTAATGGAGTTTTGTGTGCCTTTTGTAAAGGTAGGCGGATATTTTATATGCTTAAAAGGGCCAAATGCAGACACAGAACTAGAAGAATCTGCAAAAGCAATGGAAGTGCTAGGATTAGAATTTGTTGAAAAAATAGATGTAGAGCTTCCAGAAACAGATTTAAAACATAATATAGTTGTCTTTAAAAAGGTAAATAGTACGCCAGCAAAATACCCAAGAAAAGCTGGAAAACCAGTAAAAAGCCCGATAAAATAGAATTAAAACTTAATATTTCCAAAGAAATATTTTAAAAATATATGTTAAATAAAATATTTTAGAAGGAATATGTAAGTAAATGCAGAAATAGTATACACATAAGTAACTAAGGTAATTTCGTGTTTTAAATATATTTAGTTTTGGATGAGAGAGGGATGTTATGGAAGATAAAAGAGTGATGGAGATACCTATAAATAATATAGTTCCAAATCCATACCAACCAAGAAGAGTATTTTCACAATCAGCATTAGAAGAATTAAGTGAATCTATAAAGGTATATGGTATTTTACAGCCTATAACTGTTAGGAGTAAAAGTAACGATGAATATGAACTAGTAGCGGGAGAAAGAAGACTAAGAGCATCTAAATTAGCTGGATTAGAGACTATTCCTGTTATAATAAATAATATGTCTGATGAATCTTCGGCAGTATTAGCATTATTAGAAAACTTGCAAAGAGAAGATTTGAATTTTATAGAAGAAGCTATGGGATATGAAAATTTAATAAAAGAACACAGCTTTACGCAACAACAACTTGCAGAAAAGCTAGGTAAAAATCAATCTACAATAGCTAATAAAATTAGAATACTAAGATTACCTACAGATATTAAAATAAAATTAGTAGAAAATAGCTTAACAGAAAGACATGCTAGAGCTTTATTAAAATTACCTAATGAAGAAATGATGAGAGAAGTTTTAGAAAAGGTAATTAAAGCCGATTTGAATGTTAAAAAAACAGAAAAACTAATAGCAGATATATTAGAAGATATTAAACAACCTAAAGATAGTGAAGATAAAAAACAAACTGTAAAAGGCATAATGGGAATGAGAATTTATCTAAATACTATAAAACAAGCTTATGAGGCTATAACTAACACAGGATTAGAAGCCAAATATAAAGAAGTTGATAAGGGTGACCATATAGAGGTTGTTGTAAAAATTCCTAAAAAATAAGAGATTACTGCTTAGCAGTAATCTTTTTTTAAAAGGTTAAAGGGGGTAAGACTGATGGGAAAGGTAATAGCAGTTTTTAATCAAAAAGGTGGAGTTGGAAAAACAACTACAAATGTAAATTTAAGTGCAAGTGTAGCTAAAATGGGAAAAAAAGTTTTGGTTTTAGATTTAGATCCACAAGGAAATTCCACTAGTGGATATGGAATAGAAAAAAGCGAGGTTGAAAATACTATCTATGAAGTATTGATAAACAGCGATAATATAGAAGAGGCAATAATTAAAACGGAGTTTGAAAATATTGATATAGTTGCATCAGCAACAGAGTTGGCTGGAGCAGAAATAGAGTTTACGAGTGTAGAAGAAAGAGAATATATATTAAAAAAGGCCATAGATAAAATAAGAGATAATTACGATTATATATTCATAGATTGTCCTCCATCTCTAGGAATGTTGACTATCAACTGCCTAACGGCAGTTGATAGTGTGCTAATACCTATACAGTGTGAATACTATGCATTAGAAGGTGTTAGTCAGTTAATGGAAACAATATCACTAATAAAACGAAGTCTAAATCCAAATTTGGAAATACAGGGAGTAGTTTTAAGTATGTTTGACGGAAGGGCAAATCTATCTATACAAGTTGTAGAAGAAGTTAAAAAGTATTTTAAGGGAAGTGTATATACTACCTTAATACCTAGAAATGTAAGACTTGCAGAAGCTCCAAGTCATGGAAAACCAGCTATCTATTATGATGCAAGATGTAAAGGAGCAGTTGCGTACTTAGAATTAGCAGAAGAATTTATAGATTTAGAGGAGGATGTGATATAGAATGGAAAAAAATACGAGACGATCAAATAGATTAGGAAAAGGTCTAGGAGCATTGATTCCTAATATAAAAGAAGATATAGATTCAAAAGATATTGTTAATATAGATATAAATAAAATTTATGCAAATCCAGATCAACCAAGAAAAGTTTTTGACATAGACAAGATAGAAGTATTATCAAACTCTATAAAAAATTATGGAATACTTCAACCTATAGTTGTAAAGCCAGATGAATCTGGAAAATATATGATAATAGCTGGAGAGAGAAGATATAGAGCCTCAAAAAAAGCAAGATTAAAAGAAATGCCGGCTGTTATAAAAGATATACCTATGAAAGATTTAATGGAAATTGCATTAATAGAAAATTTACAGAGAGAAGATCTAAATGCAATAGAAGAGGCATTAGCTTACAAGAGTTTAATAGATCATTATAAAGTTACTCAAGAAGAAATATCAGAGGCTGTGGGAAAAAGTAGACCACATATAACAAATACTTTAAGACTTTTAAATTTAAGTAAGAATGTAATGTCAATGGTAGAGTCAAATAGAATAACGCCAGGGCATGGGAAAGCACTACTTAGAATACCAAATCATGATACTCAATTAGAAATAGCTAAAAGAATAATAGAAGAAGAATTATCTGTTAGAGAAACTGAAAGAATAGCTAAAAAAATACTTGAGAATGAAAATATAGGCAATGAAAAAAAGGCAAAACCAAAAGATATATTTATAGTAGATGTAGAAGAAAGATTAACTAATGTATTTGGAACAAAAGTAAATATATCAAAAGGTAAGAAAAAAGGAAAGATAGAAATAGAGTATTATAATGACGAAGACTTAAATAGTATAGTATCATTATTACTAGAAGGACAAGAAGCATAAGAGAGGGGACTTAATATGATTTACTTAGATAATGCAGCTACAACATTTCCAAAACCAAGACAAGTATATGAAGCAGTTTTAGATTGTATGGAAAACTATGGAGCAAATCCAGGGAGAGCAGGCCATAAGTTAGCAATGAGAGCAGGAAGAGAGATATATGAATGCAGAGAAAACATAGCTAAACTTTTAAATGTGACAAATCCAATGAGTATTATATTTACTCATAATGCAACAGATTCTTTAAACCTGGCTATAAAAGGTGTTGTTAAGTCTGGAGATCATATTATAACAACTAGTGTTGAACATAACTCAGTAATAAGACCTATAAAAGCATTAGAAAAAAAGGGAGTAGAAAATACTATAGTTAAATGTGATAAATATGGACAATTAAATCCTGAGGATATAAAAAAAGCCATAAAATCTAATACTAAACTTATTGTTACAACTCATGCATCTAATGTATGTGGAACAATAATAGATATAGAATCAGTGGGGAGTATAGCTAAAGAAAATAATATACTATACTTAGTTGATGCATCACAGACACTAGGAGTATATGATGTTGATGTTCAAAAACTTAATGTTGATATGATAGCCGCTCCAGGGCATAAATGTTTACTAGGGCCGCAAGGAACAGGAATATTATATATAAGAGAAGGAATAAATGTTAATATTTTAAAAGAAGGTGGAACAGGAAGTAATTCAGAAGAATTATTCCAACCTAATATGATGCCTGATAGATATGAGTCAGGTACACACAATACTCCAGGATTAGCTGGACTAAATGCTGGGGTTAAGTTTGTTTTAGAAACAGGAATAGATAAAATAAGAGATCATGAAGAACAATTATGCGAACACATGTTAAATAAATTAAAAGAAGTTCCTAATATAAAAATATATGGGCCAATGGATAGTAAGAAAAGAGCAGCTGTAATTTCTGTAAATATAGGAGATATAGATTCTGGAGAATTAACATTTATATTAGATGATATGTATGATATTGAAACAAGATCAGGAATACATTGTTCTCCTCTTGCACATGAAACATTAGGAACATTAAGACAAGGTACGGTAAGATTTAGTCTAGGATATTTTAATACAAAAGAAGAAATAGAAAAAACTATAGAAGCTTTAAAAGAGATAGGAAAAGAGATAAATAATTAAAAAAACAGACTTACTTAAAAACTTTAAGTAAGTCTGTTTTTTTAATTTTAAAATCCAAAAACCATATAAAAAAATAGTGAAAATTTGTAAAAATATAAAAATATATTAGGCATAAACAAATAAAATAGTGTATTTATGATAAATATAAGTTATAATTTGATTATAAGAAAATGTTTTCTAGGGGGGCAGACATGGAAATTCTAAGCTTAGGAGAGAAAATTAAAAAGTTAAGAAAAGAAAAAAATTTAACATTAAAGGAACTAGCTGGAGAAAGAATAACTGCAGCACAAATAAGTCATATAGAAAGAGATAAGTCACATACCAGTTATGAACTTTTAGAATATTTAGCTAGTTGTCTAGAAGTTAGTGTAGATTACTTACTAGAAACAAAAGAAATGCAAGCTAAAAAATTAACTGATAATTTGATAATACAAAGTGAAATTTATATAAAGTGTAAGGAATTAGAGAAGTCTAAGGAAGAAATAAAGAAAGTAATGTCTATATGTACTGAATACCAACTTATAGATAACTACGGTAAATGTAATTTATTACTTGCTACGATAAATTTAAAGCAAAAGGACTATAATGCAGCTATAATTAATTTTGAAAAATCATTATATTTTTTCATACAAAATAATGATAAAGAAAATATAGCTAGATGTTATATAAACATAGGGAAAATATACATTGAGGAAAACTTCCACAAAGGGGCATTAAGCAATTTTAAATTTGCAGAAGAAATATTAGAAGAAAATAAATTAAATGATATGTATATTAAGAAAGATTTATACAGTAACATATCATTTTGTTATACACAGTTAAATAAAGATGATGAAGCATTAGAATACATAGAAAAAATTAAAAGCTTAGATATTTTAGTTAACTGTAAAGAAGAAGCTGAGTTAATGGTGTCTAAAGCTAACAAATTAATGGGAATGGGTAAGTATGAGGAAGCAAGGCAACAATTTAAGACAGCTTTAGATTTATTAGAAAAAGAAGATAATAAAACAGATTTAGCTAATGTTTATTTAAGAGTTTGTGAGGTATATGAAAGTATAGGAGATAGTGAAAAAGCTTTAGAATATTCTAGAAAAGCATATGATATAAAAAAATATGATGAAGATGACTGTTCTATGGATGTAATAATAAAAATAATACAATCATATATAAAAATGGATAATTATGAAGAAGCTAGAAAATATTCTAAGTTGGCACTGGCAAGTGCTATAAAAGTCAAAAATAAATACTTTGAATATCAATCACTTAAATATTATTCTCAAATATATAAGAAAGAAGATAATAATAAATTAGCAATAGAGTATTTGCTTAAATGCATAAGTATAATAAAAGATTTAAAAGATAGAAAAACTCTTGCTGATTTGTATATAGAGCTAGGAAAATTATATGCAGATATATCTAAGGAAAAAGAATTAGAGTATTATCAAAAAGGTGTTTGCTTATATCAAAATTTAGAAATTATCTAAAAAGACTCTTTATTAAAGGAGTCTTTTCTTTTTATATAGAAATTATTAATATTAAAACTTTGGGGGGAAATAAATGAAAAATAAGTGGAAAGTATTAGTTATATTGTTACTTTTAATATTAATAAATCCTAAAACATTCAACATCTTAAGTGAAAGTTTAAATAAAAAATCTACAGATATAGAAACTGTAACAAGTATTGATATATCTAGTGATTTTGATTTTATAGAATATGATGGCAATTTAGTTTTCTACAATGATAATTCTATAAAAAGTGTAAATAAGAATGGGGAAGAAGTTTTCAAATTAAATCTTAATTTTAATAACATAAACTTAGAAAGTAATAAATTTATAGATATATTAGATAAAGAGAGCAATACTGTTTACAGTATAGATAAAAAAGGTAAAGTAGCATTTAAAAAAAATATGAAAAAAGATAGCTTGATATATAAGAGTATAGAAAATGATTCCTACATATATGCATATAGGAAAGAAAATAAAAATATAGTCAATATATATGATTATGAGTTTAATTTAATCAAGTCTATAAATATTGATGGAATGATAACAGATATAGAATATTCATCTAATCAAATTTATATAGCCTCAATTAATACTGAAAAAAAATTAAATGGGACTGTTGCTTGTTATGACTATAATGGTAATTTAAAGGATAAAAAGGATACAAGTGAGTCAATAGTAATAGATTTAATTAAAGAAAGTAAAAACATATATTCTATTGAAACAAATAAAATAACCAAAATGGATATGGGATTGAAAATTATAAATGAATTTCCAGTTAAGGATATAAAAGCTTATAGTAATATATATAAAGATAGCATTTATGTAATAGAAGCTGATGGAAATGTAAAATTTATTAATAAAGATGTAAAACCTATAAATATGGCTGAAAAAAATCTAACAGAAGTTATAAATTTTGAAGATATAGCAATTTTTGCTACAAATAATAAGTTGATTACAAAAAAAGGTGTAGAGTTAAAGAGTTTTAAAGAGAAAATTAAGCATATAGAATTAATAGAAGAAAATATACTAATAGTTCAACTAGAAAATTCTATACATGTAATTAATATAAAATAAATAATAGTTAGCTTTTATAATAGACTATATTCTTATAGAAATAACCTATAACAAAATATAATCATCTATGTTAAAATTAAGGAAGTATTATATTAAGGAGATGAGTATTCATGAGAATAGAGTTAGATGCAAGAGGATTAGCATGTCCTAAGCCAGTTATAAATACGAAAAAAGAACTAGATAATATAGCTCAAGGGGTAGTAGTTGTAACTGTAGATAATGAAATGGCTAAAGAAAATATTTTAAAATTAGTAAAATCGATGAATTACGAAGCAAATATATTGAAATCAGAAAAAGATTCAATTTGTATAGAGATTATAAAAGGTGAAAATGTTATAATAGAAGAAAAATCACAAGAGTCTTTATCGGATACATGTATATTTATAAATTCAGATAAAATGGGAAATGGAAATGATGAATTAGGACATGTTCTTATGAAAGGTTATATATATACCTTAACAGAGAGTAAACCATATCCAAAGAGTATACTATTTGTTAATAGTGGAATAAAACTAACAACTGAAAATGAAGCTACAGTAGAAAATCTAAAAATATTACAAGAGTCAGGTGTAGAAATTTTATCTTGTGGTACATGTTTAGATTACTATGATCTAAAGGATGCTTTAAAAGTTGGAACGGTAACGAACATGTATACAATAGTAGAAACAATGAATAATTCATCAAAAACTATATCTATATAAACAATAAAGACTACATAATAAAGATTGTGTAGTCTTTATTTAGTAATATAATCAATATATAAAGGCATAGAAAGGAATAATAAAAATGAATGAAATGTATATAGTTGCATTTAACTCAACACACCATGCAATAAGAACGGACAAGGTTTTAAATGAAAAAGATATAAAGGTAACAACTTTACCAACACCTAGAGAAATAAGCTCAAGTTGTGGGATATCAGTAAGATTTCTAAAAGACGATATGGATACAATAGTTGAAACACTTGAAGAAAATGAAATTTTATACCATGGAGTATTTAAAGTTTGTAGAGTAAGTGGAGGCCAAAAGGAAATAACTAAGTTAAGATAGGAGTGATATTGATGCCAATGAAATTAAATGTGGGTGATATTGTAGAATTAAAGAAACAACATCCCTGTGGATGCAAGGATTTTGAAATAACTAGAGCAGGCATGGATTTTAAAATAAAGTGTATAAAATGTTTAAGAATAGTTCAATTAGATAGAGAAACTTTAGAAAAAAGAATAAAAAAAGTAAAAGTACTGTAAAGAAACGTTTTCATTTGGTATAATTAAATTGGGAAAACATTTTACCAAGGGGGAAACTTAAATATGGCTATCAAATTTGCAAAAAGAATGGATGGATTAAAAGGATCTGAAATTCGTGAACTTTTAAAGTTAACAGAAAAACCTGAAGTAATATCTTTTGCGGGAGGGCTTCCAGCTCCAGAGTTATTTCCAGTAGAAGAAATGAAGGAAATATCAAGATTGGTTCTAGAAGAATCAGGACGAGAAGCTCTACAATATACAACAACAGAAGGATTTGGACCACTAAGAGAACAAATAGCAGAGAGAATGAATAGAAAACTACAAACTAGTATCTCAAAAGATGATTTACTAATAACAAGTGGATCTCAACAGGGGTTAGATTTTGCAGGTAAAATATTCTTAAATGAAGACGATGTAGTTCTAGTGGAGAGTCCATCATATTTAGGAGCATTAAATGCTTTTAAGGCATATTGTCCAAAGTTTATAGAGGTTCCAACTGACAAGGATGGAATGATAATTGAAGAGTTAGAAAAGATATTAGAAACAACAGAAAATGTAAAGATGATATATGTTATACCGGATTTCCAAAATCCAACAGGAAAAACATGGTCTATGGATAGACGTAATAAATTCATGGATGTCATAAATAAGTTTGAAATACCAGTAGTAGAGGACAATCCATATGGGGAACTAAGATTTGAAGGTGATATATTACCATCTTTAAAATCAATGGATGAAAAAGGGTTAATCATATTCCTAGGTTCTTTCTCAAAAATATTCTGCCCAGGATATAGAATAGGATGGGTTTGTGCATCACCTGAAATACTATCTAAGTTTATATTTGTTAAGCAAGGAGCAGATTTACAAGCATCTACAATATCTCAAAGAGAAGTAAGTAAATTTATAGATGTTTATGATTTAGATGCACATGTTGAAAAGATAAAGACAGTTTACAAAAAGCGTAGAGATTTAATGTTAAAAACTATAGACGAATGTTTCCCAGAAGGAATAGAACATACATATCCAGAAGGTGGTTTATTTACTTGGATAGACTTACCTAAGCATTTAGATGCTAAAAAAATAATGGAAAAATGTTTAGAGAATAATGTTGCTTATGTTCCAGGAGGATCTTTCTTCCCTAATGGAGGTAAAGAAAATACATTTAGATTAAACTACTCTAATATGCCTGATGAAAAAATCGTTGAAGGAGTTAAGAGATTAGCTGATGCCTTAAACGAGGCGCTTTTAGAAGATGTAAATGCATAAATAAAAAAAGTGGCCATTTGGCCACTTTTTTTATTTGGAGATTAAGATTAAATATATTTAAGTTATGGGATATATATAATATACTTAACAAAATTAACAAAATTATGCGCTAATAACTGTATTTATTAATTCAATTTGATTATTAAATACTAGAATAGTATAGAATAAAATTAAATTGACAATTTATTTTAGAAGTGATAAAATGTGTAAAGTATGAGATTTTAATCTCATTTCTCTGCTCTGCGTAGCAGAGCCGTAAAGTCCAAAGGGAGGTGAAATGTATGAAGAATTATGAATTAGTTTTCGTAGTAAAGCCTAATGCAGATGAGGAAATAAAAACAGCTGTATTAAACAAGGTTAAAGAAGTAGTAGCTACTGAAGGTGAAGTTGAGAAAGTTGATGTTTGGGGTACTAAGAAATTAGCATATCCAATAGCTAAATTCACTGAAGGTTACTATGTATTAGTTAACTTTAAGTCAGGTGTTGATGTTCCTAAGGAAATAGACAGAAACTTAAAGATAAACGAGAACGTAATAAGACATATGATAGTTGTTGCTTAATAACTAATATATAAATTTTACGTAAATAGGCGGTGTTTAAATGAATCATGTTGTATTAGTGGGAAGATTAACGAAGGATCCTGAGTTAAGATATATCCCAGGAACAGGAACAGCCGTTGCAACATTCAGTATTGCCATCGATAGAGATTACTCTAAAAAAGATGGTAGTAGAGAAACAGATTTTATACCAGTTGAAGTAATGGGAAAACCTGCTGAATTTTGTGCAAACTATATATCAAAAGGTAGATTAGTTGCAATACAAGGTTCTATAAGAGTAGATAACTACCAAACTCAATCAGGTGAAAGAAGAACTTTTACTAAGGTGAGTGCACGAAATATACAAGCCTTAGATAGTAATAAAAATAGATCGGATAGTCCATATCCAAGTCAAAATCAAAATCAAGGTTTCGAGCCTAGCTTTGAACCAAGCTTTGAGCCTACAGGATTAGATCCTCAAGGATTCCAAGCGATAGATGATGATGACATACCATTCTAAAAAGGAGGGAAACTACTATGATAAACAAAAAGAGACGTAAGAAAAAAAGAGTTTGTCAATTCTGTGCAGATAAAAATGCTAAGATAGACTACAAAAACACTCAAAGATTACAAAAATACGTAACTGAAAGAGGTAAGATATTACCTAGAAGAATAGCTGGTACTTGTGCTAAGCATCAAAGAGAGCTAACAGTTGCTATAAAAAGAGCTAGAAACTTAGCTTTATTACCATATACATTAGACTAAGAAAAGGACGAGCCTTTAAGGGCTCGTTTTTTTTATTGGTTAAAACTACTATAATTTATGATATAATGTTTATATATTAAGGAGGGGGGAAACATTGAGACTAGATAAAAATTCAGAGATAACGAAGAATATAAAAATAATTGAATGGATGAAAACCGAATTAATTATTAGTTTAGGGGATTTGTTTAATCTTTTATTTAAAGGGACTAGGCCAGTGGATCAAATATTACAAGATACTCTAGCTAATATAGTAATGGTTACATATTTACTATCAAAGAGACTGGGGATCAGCTTTAAGGAAATAGATTATAAAATAAAGGACAAAATAAAAGAAGGAATAGAGGAAGATCATAGCGTCGAAAGATGGTATGGCGATTTATCTAATCTTAAAAATTACTTAGATAACAGGGAGTGATATTAAATTGAATGATAGAGCTAAATTAACTCAAGCGGTTATAATTACATTGTTAGCAATAGTTTTATGTCTTGCTACTGTATATATTCCGTTTATAGGGTTACTAGTGTTTATTATTCCTGTTCCATATGCGATAATCTCAACAATGACAGGACATAAATACGCATTAATATCAGCTATATCCTCTTTTTTTATATTGATGTTAACCGTTAATTTCGTATATGCTTTAAATTTAGTTATAATAAGTATATTACCAGGGATAGCAATTGGATATAAAATTAATAAAGATAGCAAAAAAGAAGGATCAAATAAAAACTTCACACCAATATACTTTGGAACGGTAGCATTTACACTATCTATAATTGTATTTTTCATGATGGCTAAAGCAGTCTTTAACATAGATTTATTAGGTCAATTATCAGAAATGATAAAGAAAAGTGTAGAAATTCAATTTGAGATTATGAAAAGTGCTAATATGATGCCAAAAAGCGAAATTACATCTAAGGACATAGTTAGTTTTATTCAGAATATACTACCGACTATGTTATTTGTATATAGCATAATAGCATCACTAATAACATATTATGTAGAAGCGTTTATTTTAAGAAGAACTAAACAATTAAATTATGATTTACCAAAATTCTCAGATTTTTATTTACCAGGAAATGCTATATTAACATCTCTTTTATTGTATTTATTAATAATGGGATTAGAAATGTTAAAAATAGGGTTATATACAGATATAATAATGTTAAATGTTCAATTGACATTTAGTGTGCTGTTCTTATTACAAGGGGTAGCTGTATCTGTTTATTATATAAAAGAATGGAGAAAAAAATCACCGAGAAAAATAGTATTTGCAGTTGTAGCGGTATTTTTACTATCAGGAACTATGATTTTAAGTTTTGTAGGAATGTTAGATAGTGCAATTGACTTTAGAAAGGTAAGAAACTACAAATCCACTTAGGAGGGTAGAAATGTTTGATAAGTCGACCTTTAAAATTAATATGCCAGAGATAAATGCATATATAGTGGTAATTGGAATTCTTAGTCTTATGTTAATGTACTTCAATATATACATAGGCAGTATTGTATTTATTTTATTTATATATATTGTTTTCCACAATTGGAGAGTAAGAGATATAAGAAGGAATGAATGGAATAAATATATTCAAGATTTAGCTGTAGATATAGATGAAGTTACTAAAAAAGCTATTTTAAATTTACCAATACCTTTATGCATTTTAGAATTCGATGGTAGTATTACATGGTATAATACTAAATTCCATGAAATGACAGATAAAGAAGATACCTTGGGTATGAATATAGAAACTCTTGTTAAGAATATAGACTTAAGAAAAGTTTTAAATGAAAATAAAGAATTATATACAGATATAAACTATAAAGATAGAAATTATACGATAGTTTATAATGTTGTAAAAAGTGATCAAGAAAATAAAACTAAATATTTAATGATGCTTTATTGGATTGATAAAACAGAATATTTAAATTTAAAAACTAAATATGATGAAGAGAGAAATGTAATAGCTACTATACAGGTAGATGGATATGAAGAAGTTTTACAAAGCGCACCAGAAGAAAGAAGACCTCTAATGAATGTTGAAATAGACAAAATTTTAGCTTCGCTAGAGTCAAGTTGTAATGGAGCGCTTGAAAAAAAATCAAAAGATAAATATTTTTTAGTATTAAGTAAAAATGAACTTGATAAGTTAGAATCAGATAAATTCTCAATCTTAGATAAAATAAGAGAAATAGATGAAGGTAACAACTTACCTGTAACTATAAGTATGGGAATAGGAATAGAAGGAAAGACAATCAACGATAACTTTAAGTTAGCTAAAGGTGCACTGGACCTAGCTTTAGGTAGAGGTGGAGACCAAGCAGTAATAAAAACTAAGGATAGATCTATTTTCTATGGAGGAAAATCCAAGGCTGTTGAAAAGAAAACAAAAGTAAAATCTAGATTAATAGGTCATGCTCTTAGAGAAATTATATTAGAGAGTAAAGATATATATATAATGGGTCATAAATATCCAGACATGGATGCGATGGGTGCTGCTGTAGGTATTTATGATATATGTAAATCATGTAATAAAAATGCTAATATAGTTTTAAATAGTGCTAATGATTCTATTGAGGAATTTATTAATAGGCTTAAAGAATCTGATTATTATCCTAATATATTTATATCTAAGGAAGATGCTATTAAGAATTGTGCTAAAAATACACTAGTAATTGTAGTGGATACACATAGACCAAACTTTACAGAATGTCCTGAACTTATAGGAATATCAGGAAAAGTTGTTGTAATTGATCACCATAGAAGAGGTGTAGAATTTATAAATGATACAGTTTTATTATTCCATGAAACTTATGTGTCATCAACTTGTGAGATGGTAACAGAGTTAGTTCAATATATGGAAGATGATGTTAAGGTAAACAAATTAACAGCTGAAGGTTTAATGGCAGGAATAAGTTTAGATACTAAGAACTTTGCTTTTAAGACTGGAGTTAGAACATTTGAAGCTGCATCTTATCTAAAAAAAGCAGGCGCTGATACTATAGAAGTTAAGAAGTTATTCAATTCAAACCTAAAAGACTTTATAGCTAAAGCTGAAATAATGCAAAGCACTAAAGTTATAAATAATAGAATTTGTTTAGCTTACTGCAAGGCTGATATAAATAATATAAATGTAGTTGTAGCTCAAGCTGCAGATGAGCTTTTAAGCATAAAAGATGTGGAAGCATCATTTGTGTTAGGAAAAACTAAAAGTGGAACTATATTTATAAGTGCAAGGTCGCTAGGTTCTATCAATGTACATGTTTTAATGGAAAAATTAGGTGGCGGTGGCCATATTGATATAGCAGGAGCTCAGCTTGAAAATGTATCTTTAGAAGAAGCATACAAAATGGTATCAGATATCATAAAACAATATCTAGAGGAGGAAGAAGAGTAATGAAAGTTATATTATTAAAAGATATAAAAGGAACAGGAAAAAAAGGAGATATAAAAGAAGTTAGTGATGGATATGCTAGAAACTTTTTATTCCCTAAAAAATTAGCTGTTCAAGCAGGAAACACAGAAATAAAAGAATTAAATGAAAAGCAAAAATCTCAAGAAATAAAACAACAAAGAGAATATGAAGCAGCAGTTGAATTAGGCAAAAAAATGGAAGAAATGAATGTAACTATATACTCTAAAGCTGGAGATGGTGGAAGATTATTTGGTTCTATAACATCTAAAGATATAGCTGCTCAAATAAAGAAAGAACATGGTATAGAAGTAGACAAAAGAAAAGTTATATTAGATGAGCCTATAAGAACTTTAGGTTCAAGCTTTGTAGAAATAAAAATACATCAAAAAGTTGTGACTAAAATGAGAGTAGATGTAAAAGAAAAACAATAAGAAAAACACTAGAGGTGAGATAAATGGAGGATATAGGTAGAATTCCTCCACATAGTGTGGAGTCTGAGCAGTCTATATTAGGGTCTATACTATTAGATAAAGAGGCAATAATTACTGTTACAGAAACTATTCAGCCAGAAGATTTTTATAAAGAAGCACATAAAATCATTTATGAATGCATGATGAAATTAAACAATAAAAATGAGCCCATAGATTTAATAACTCTTACAGAGGAATTAAAAAAACAAGGTCATTTAGATGATATAGGTGGAATAAGTTATATAACTAGTTTATCAACAATAGTTCCAACTACTTCAAATGTAAAATATTATGCAGACATAGTAAAAGAAAAATCAGTTTTAAGAAAGCTGATAAAAGTATCTAATGATATACTAAATTTAGGATACGATAGTTCTATAAAAGTAGAAGAAATTCTAGAAAAAGCAGAAAAACAAATATTTGATATATCTCAAGAAAAATCTAGTGAAGATTTTCAATCTATAAATTCAGTGCTTATGGATACTTATGATATGATAGAAAAGTTATATACTAATAAAGAGGATATAACAGGGATAACTACTGGATTTGATGATTTAAATAAAAAAACTAATGGATTACAAAGAACTGACTTAATACTTATAGCAGCTCGTCCTGCCATGGGTAAAACTGCATTTTCATTAAACTTAGTGCAAAACTCAGCACTTAAGGGAGATGCATCAGTAGCAGTATTTAGTTTAGAGATGTCAAAAGAGCAATTAGTTCAACGTATGTTATCTGCTCAATCACATGTAGAACTAAAGAAGATAAAAAATGGAAGTTTAGATGAAAATGACTGGCCTAGAATTATAGATGCTATGTCTGTTTTATCTAATGCAAATATATATATAGACGACACTCCTGGTATAAAAATCAGTGAGTTAAGATCAAAATGTAGAAAATTGAAAATTGAAAAAGGTTTAGATTTGATACTTATAGACTACCTTCAGCTTATGGAAGGTGATGGTGGTAATGAAAGTAGACAACAAGAAATATCTAAAATATCTAGATCTTTAAAGGTAATAGCGAAAGAGCTTAATTGCCCTGTTGTAGCCTTATCACAGTTATCACGTGCACCTGAACAAAGATCAGACCATAGACCTATGTTATCGGATTTAAGAGAATCTGGAGCAATAGAGCAGGATGCGGATATAGTTATGTTCTTATATAGAGATGAATATTATCATCCAGACTCTGATAGAAAAAATATAGGTGAAATTATCATAGCTAAAAATAGACATGGTGAAACAGGATCTGTTGAATTAGTTTGGTTAGGTGAAATACAGAAATTTGCTAATAAAGCTAGAGAAATGTAATGAAAATATCCACATATGATATCTTTTAAAAAATTTATCAACATGTGGATATTTTTTGGTTTTATAAATACTCACAATTTCCACAAGGCAAATGTGGATAAGTGTGAATAAAAAAAGCAAGCTATTTAAGCTTGCTTTCTTGGTTCATTAGTATAAATTATTATTTAACGGGGGAGAAAAAATGATAAATATAATATATATATATCCAAATATAAAATTTATAAACAATGAAATTAATATATGTAGAATTGTGGATAATAAAATAAAAGAAACTTTAATTATATTTGGAGTAAAAGAAGATAATAATTTAAATATATACATTACAAACACAATGACAGGGGATAATATATTTATAACAAAAGAAAATGATATAGATAAAATTATCCACTTTATATTATCAAATGAAGTTGAAATAAAGAAACTTGAAGACTTAGAAAAAGTAGAAAAATACATACTAAACAAAATAAGTTAATAAAAAAGGTTTTGAAAATAAAGCGAATGTTTGGTAGAATAAAGAAGTAAGTGTTCGAATAATAAAATAGAGGTGAGTTAATATGAAAACTGTTGCTATAGTAGGATCTCAATGGGGAGACGAAGGTAAAGGTAAAGTTATAGACTATTTAGCTACACAAGCTGATGTAGTAGTAAGAGGACAAGGTGGAAATAATGCAGGACATACATTAGTTGTTGATGGAAAGAAATATGCATTGCACCTAATACCATCAGGAGTTTTAAATCCAGAAACTATAAACGTAATAGGTAACGGAATAGTATTTGATCCAAAAGGATTTTTAGACGAATTAGCTAAACTTAATTCAGATAACATAGATACTAAAAATATAAAAGTAAGTGATAGAGCGCATGTTATATTCCCATACCATAAAGAATTAGATGCTTTAGCTGAAGAAGCTAGAGGGGATAATAAAATAGGTACTACTAAAAAAGGTATAGGACCTTGTTATATGGATAAAACAGAGAGATCTGGAATAAGAATATGTGATTTAATGGATAAAGATATATTTGCTAAAAAATTAAAAGCTCAAATAAATGATAAAAACAAATTAGTTAAAAATATATATGGAGCTGAAGAATTTGACTTCGATGCTATATATAATGAATACTTAGGATATGCAGAGCAAATAAGACCTTTCGTAGATGATACATCAGTTATAGTATATGATGCTATAAAAGCTGGAAAGAAAGTTCTATTTGAAGGAGCTCAAGGTACATTATTAGATTTAGATTTAGGTACGTACCCATACGTAACATCATCTCATCCAACATCAGGAGGTTTCTCTATAGGAGCAGGTGTTGGGCCAAATATGATAAAAGATGTTGTAGGTATAGTTAAATCATACACAACTAGAGTTGGAGAAGGACCATTTGTTACAGAGTTAAACGATGAAACAGGTGATAAAATAAGAACTCAAGGAAGAGAATTCGGAACAACTACTGGTAGAGCTAGAAGATGTGGATGGTTCGATGCTGTAATAGTTAGATATGCAGCTAGAGTAAATGGGTTAACTAGTATATCTTTAATGTTATTAGACGTTTTAAGCGGATTTGATACAATTAAGATATGTACAGCTTACAAAATGGGAGATAAAGTATTAAGAGAATTCCCAGCATCATTAGAAGATTTAGCTAAATGCGAACCTATATATGAAGAGTTAGAAGGTTGGTCTGATGATTTAACAAAGATGGAAAATTACGAAGAACTTCCTGAAAATGCTAAAAAGTATATAGCTAAGATAGAAGAATTAGTTGGAGTTAGTGTTGATATGGTTTCAGTTGGACCAAACAGAGCTCAAACTATAATAAGAAAAAATATATTTTAATTTTATAATAGATAAAAGCAAAAGTAGTTAATGAATTCATTAACTACTTTTTTTATTATATTAACTTACTAATATTTAATTTATTTAAAATATCTTTTTTGACTTTAAATCTTATAGTTTTTAAAGGATCTACAACTTGGCAAATTTCAATATCGCTAGTTAAGCTCAGAAGCATAACTAAATCATTTTTAGATAGGTTGGATTTAGTAAGTAAAATATCAAACATATTTTCAATAGCAATTTGATAAGCCTCATCTAATGTTTCAGCAGAAGCTATAGTATAATAAGCATCATCAGTTTCAACAATTGGATTGTTTAATTTAAAGTTATCAATTACTTCTACATGAACATTTACTAAAGCTCCAATTTCAGCACCACTTACTCCGATTTCACCATCGCCCATAACAGCGTGTATATCACCAATTGAAAGCAAAGCTCCCTCAATAAATATTGGAAGGTAAACACTAGATCTTTCAGCTATTATTTTGCAGTCCATATTTCCGCCGTGGCTACCAGGAGTTCCACAATTTATACTTTCATTAGCTGGAGCAACACCTATAACACCAATCATTTTATTTAAAGGAAGTTCCAAATTTTTGAATAAAGCTTTATTATTTTCTATTTTTAAAATATTATGAGTCATAGTATCTAATCTATGACCAAGAGCACCTACATCAGGACCTGCCATTGCAACTGCATCTCCTTGCAATTCAATAGATTCTATAGTAACTTTTAACGTTTGATTAGGCATTGCATTTTCTATATATAAAGGTCCCGTAGCTGGGTTTACTTTATTGAAATCTATTCTATCTAAATTATCAGTGCTACATTTTACTTGATCGCACAAGCAATCATAAGTTTCAAATACTATATTACTTCCTGATTTTACTTTAAGTACTGGTTTATTTAAATTTGAAAATGTAAATGTATGATTTTCTTTTTTTATAAAGTTCATAAATTTATCCCCTTTATTTAGTATATATATATTATATTACAAAAATTTTTATAAAAAAAATAAAAAAAGAAAATAAAAATAAAAATGAAATTTTGAATATTTTTATAAAAAATACATAAAATAATATGATAATTATAGGATTAAACCATTGAAAAATAGGGTATTTGAATAATTTAGTTAAAAAAATAAAAAAAAATCACAAAAAGTGTTGACGAAAGTTAACAAAGCTAATATAATAATATTTGTTGGTAAGGCGAACGAAAAAAGTCGAAACAACATCTCAGCCAAATATGATCCATTAGCTCAGTCGGTAGAGCACCTGACTTTTAATCAGGGTGTCC
>JAVXJA010000025.1:0-38854 GCA_036648085.1 Terrisporobacter sp. | reverse complement strand
TTTATATTTTTATAATCTTTTTATAAGATTTTATAAACTACTTGTTACTGTTTTAAAATGCTATTCATTTCTTCAGTAATTCCTTCCCAATCGCTACTACTATATTTTTTTGTTTTTTCCTTACTTTCTTTGTAAGCATCAGTATTTCCCCAACGATTTTTAACTTCATCAGCATATTTCTTTTTATGTGCTTCAATTTCTTTCATATCAAACTCTTTAAAACTCATTTTATTTTCTCCTTTTATTGAATCATCTATTAAATTTATTAATCCATCTAAGCGCTGTCTTTTTTGAATAAGCAATTCTCTGTGCTTATTTAATGCTTCTAATTTACTATAGTTAGGATTTGACATTATTTCTTTTATTTCATTTAGAGGAAAATCTAGTTCTCTAAAAAACAATATTTGCTGCAAAATTTCTAAAGACTTATCTGAATATAATCTATATCCTGACGCTGTAATCTCTGTAGGTTTTAGGAGATCTATTTCATCGTAATAATGCAGGGTTCTAACCGTTATTCCAGTCATCTTGGCTACTTCACTTATTTTCATTTTTTCACCTCTATTCAAATTCCCTACTACACTTATAACTATATTTTATTACGTAACGTAAGAGTCAATAATATTTTCAAAATTTATCTATATTTAAAATGTATAGAAGCCTATGTAAAACTTTTTATAGCCCCTTCAAATTGTCTATGTTGCTTTATTTTTATCATAGTTTTCAACTTAGGAAATCCTACTGATTTATCTCTAAAAAAGTTTTTATATACTTTATCTAAGTTCATTTGCTCATTAGCTAATGCGAAACTTTAGGCTCACTTTCAATCATTAGGTGTATATGGTCTTTATCAACTTCTATTTCTAATATTTTGAAATCATACTTATTGAAAATATCAATATTATCAAGAAGGTTGATGTTTATATGCTAAAAAACAGAACCAAAATAGGCTCTGCGGTTGATAAGTAATTATATACTAAATTACAATAACTGTCTAAAATAACTAGAATACCAATATCTAAGCTATTAGATGAAACAATAGAAAACTTATTATCTAAACATAATCAAAATAGCCTATCGGCAAGGCTTACATTCACTAGGCTAAAGACCTAGTGGATGTAAGCCTTAATTCTTTAAATTTTTAACCTCTTCCTTAGATTTATAAGAAAAATAATAAAATCATTGTTAAGCCAATTTATACAACTAATTTAAATGACTATGAAATGAAATGAAATGATATTATATTAAATCATGTGCATAATCATTTGTAGGAGCTTTTATTAAGAACTTCGTTCCTATAAATGAGAATATTCCTAATCCTATAATTTGTATTATGGTTATCAACATAGGATTCTCACAAAGATAAACTACTGTATTTATAATCATAAGACCTAGATTTATTATAAATTGATCACCTCTTATACTGCTATTCACTATACACCCGATTAACACAATAGGTAGTACCACAAATATTAATATATTGGTTCTCTTCTTCAATCTATATCCAATAGACCCTAGCATATATCCTAGTGAAAGCAACATCAAATTACTTATAGATCTATTAATTACAGTCTTTAAAAACCAAATAGGACTTATTTGTGAAACTGAAAACTCTACACCATTTAATTCTACCCATTGAACATCACTTATTAAAATTACTTCTCTATGAGTAATTGCTTCTGTTAATGACTTCATTACCATTTCAAAAACAGTGCCAAATAAAGCCATAAATACAGCCATTATTATTGACCATAATGCAAATGCTTTTAAAAATCCTGCTCTATCTCCTCTAATGCTAATACCACCTGAAAAATTCATAAGTATAAACATAATCCCCATTATAAAACACATCATAGCTGCCATAGGCGATGCTTGACTATAAAAATTTATTTGTCTATCAAAAGATGGTTCTAATGCCATATATATATTTGAAACTGTTGTTATCCCCACATTTATTACTACCACCAATGTAAAAACCATTAAAGTTTGGTTAAAATCTTTTTTTAAAAAATTAAAATACGGATTATCTCTCATATAAAACATCCTCCTTTTTATTCATATTGATAAATAATTCTTGAAGACTCATTTTATCTAAGTCTATATTAAGATTTTCTATTAACATTAAATCTTGATCCTTTAAATTTCCGTAATACGAGCAAGTTTTATTATTTCCAAAGGACTTTACTAGAGTCATTTCATCCAGTATAGATAATCTATTTAAATCTTCTCTATTACCACTTATATAGTATGATTTATCTTTAACTTCATCTATGTAATCATCAACTTTTATTTTTCCATCCTTAATAATAACTACCTTTTCTAATAATTCCTCTATCTCTGTTATAAGATGAGTTGAAATTATTATAGTTCTATTGTTATTCATGTAAGATTCT
Organism: Terrisporobacter sp.; assembly: GCA_036648085.1. Classification (GTDB taxonomy): domain Bacteria; phylum Bacillota; class Clostridia; order Peptostreptococcales; family Peptostreptococcaceae; genus Terrisporobacter. The sequence goes on along the minus strand of JAVXJA010000025.1, from coordinate 36,461 downwards.
AGCAGTATGCTATAAAATTCTTGTCTATTCACTGCATCCAATCCTATAGTTGGTTCATCAAAAATAGTAATAGGTGCGTTAGAACAAATTCCTATTATATTAGATACTAAGGTCTTCATACCTCTAGAAAGTTTTTTATATAATAACTTTGGATTTATTTCAAATAACTTACAAAGTCTTTCTTGCAAATCATAATCATAATTTTTATAAAAATATGAGTATGACTTGAAAATATCTTTTACCTTCCACTCCTTTTGAAAAAACTCTTTTTCCCTAACTACACAAATTTCATCAAGTACACTAATATCTTCTTTAGAACTTTTTCCAAATATTTTTATATCACCACTTTTACAAAGCAACTGATTCGTAATTATATTTATTAAAGTACTTTTACCTGCACCATTTTTCCCTAATAGTCCATAAATTTTATTTTTCTCGAAATTCACACATATGTCATCACAAATTATTTTATCCTTAAAATTATGACTAACATTTTTTACTTCTATAGCCATTTCCATATTATCACCCCACGTAATTTTTTATCATTTCTAATAATTCATTTTTTTCTATATCTAATTTACTAGCTTCTTGAATTAAATCTTTTATATATACTTTTTGGAAATTATCTTTCCTTGATTTCTTAATTACTTCCTTAGCTCCCTTAGCAACGAACATTCCTATCCCTCTCTTTTTGTATAAAACATCTTTGTCTACCAAAATATTTATTCCCTTCAATACTGTAGCTGGATTTATTTTATATAATTTAGATAATTCGGTTGTAGAAGGTATTTGCATCTCTTCTTCTACACTACCTGAAATTATTTCATCCTCTATTGCTTTTGATATTTGAATAAATATAGGTTCATTGTCGTTAAGTATTAACTTCAATAGTACACCTCCTTACACGGTTAGTTACTTAAGTAATTAACCATATATCTATAATAATCCATGATTTTATTTAAGTCAACTATTTTTTTCCATTAAAAAAGGAACCACCTATGTGGCTCCTAAGCATTCCTATTTATCTTTAAATATTTATTTTACAAAATGTACTGCTCCTGTAATTCCTCCATAGTGATAAGAGAAATAATTATTAAATTCTGATATAGACTTAACTATAACTCCACCTTCTGGTATAGATCCATATTTATAATTATCTGAATAATAAACTTTTCCATCTATTATTGCATGTATAAATAATACATGACCCGCCCCTCCAGATCCTTTATTCTTTCCACTAGTATAGCTATGAGGGAAGGTTACCACTACATTATAAATATTTTTTTTATTTGCTGATACTACCTTATTTAAACAGTTTTTACCTGAATATTTCTTTTGAACATACCCTGTCTTCGTTACTCCATTTGATTTCAAATTAGAGTACCATCTATTCCCATTCCAGTATGTATTTGGTGTTTGATATATTCCAAGTGCTTTTAATTGGGAAAATACATATAGAGAACACTGCTTTTTAAAATGACTTCTTCCAGTCATTCGTCTACTTTTCTTATACGTTTCTTGAATTTGACCTTTTATTTGTGTAACAGTCTTTCCTTTTGAAGAAGTATTATTGCCTGGTTTAGTTACAGTTGAATTATTATCTACTTTTACTGATTGAAGTGTCCAAATTTGGTTTTTATTTTTCTTACTATATGATTGAACATTTATATTTGATCCATTACTATTTCCATCTGCTGTTAAAACATATTTACTATTATTAACAGATCTAATTATGTATCCACCAGAAACTTTTTCAAAAATCCACTTTTGTGTAGAGTGACCACTTCCAACCTTAGAATATAACATTACATTTGATTTAGGCTTAGCATAATCACCTTTTATATTCACTAATTTTCCATTTGAACTACTTCTAGGTGCAATACCATAAGAAGTTCCTAATTTATATATTTTAAAAGTTTGACCTTTTGAATTATCTTTTGCATTAATATTTATATTTGTACCATTTGAATCTTTCGCACCAGATACATTTAAATATTTACTACTATATAGGTTTTTAAAATTATAGTAACCTGATGAAATATTTGCTGGCGCAAGAGCATCACTATTCATTGGCATGGCAAATTGACCAATTAAAATTGACATAGCTATGGCTCTACTTACTATTTTTTTGAATTTACCCCTCATTAAATACCCCCATTCTTCATTTTTGTATTTCCGTCTGTTACCTTTTTGTTACTTTTATAGTAGTTCATATGGTATAAAATGTCAATAATGTAATCTTTCGATTTCTTATTTTTATAATAAAATAAAAGCACTCTTTTAAAAGTGCTTTCAGTCTTACTATTCTTCTACAGATTAATACTGTCTCTCACTAATAATTTGATACATAAGCAAAAAAAATCCTTCAAAAAAATTTCGAAGGATTCATCTATATGAACAAATAGATATATATTTTAGAAAAATCTACATCTATTAGTTACTTTTATTCTGTCCATTTTTTCAGGTTATATGTCTTAATATTTTTATTTATGAGCAGATTTACCTAAATTTAATGCTTTTCTTTCTTCTAATAAATTATAAACTAATTTACTTAAAGTCCAATCAATAGTTGTTTCTGTTACAACTGCACTAAGAGGTCTTTGAATTTTCATTTTCTTTAGACTTTCTAAAAATCCATTAATTTTCATTTGTTCTATATTATTAAATATAATAGCTTTATTTGTCCAAGTTTCTTCTCCATCAGTAAGTACATTATCATTTAATATATCTACTATTTTACTTTGACCATTTTTATAATCTAAAGATATACAATCTCTTATTCCTACTAATCTTCCAATATTTTTAATCATACCTATTTCTTTTTTATTAAAATTAACAACCATTATACAACTTCTCTCATTCTGATTGTTTATTGAAGTTTCATTAAGTTTTTCAAATGACATTTTCTCTCTCCTTTTACAATGTTGATTCTAAATTTTTGCTATATTTATTTCTTTTATCCATTTTATAATGTAAATATATAGTTGCTATACCACTAAATATTAATATTAAATAATACATAAATCCACCATATAAAAATACTGCATATCCAAGTAAAGTTTGTGGGAATACACTTTTAAATATTGTGAAAAATGCAATTTCATTTGCCCCTATATTGCCCGGTGTCGGTATTGGTGATATTGCCATATATAAGTATACTTGTAATGTTAATAAGTATATAAATCCATGACCATCTAAGTTAAATGCTTTATATATCCAAAAAGCAATACTGAAGTAAGCTGAAATTTGTACTACTGTTAAAATTACAGTAGTAACAAGTAATTTCTTATTTTTCAAAAAGAACTTAACAGAGTCTGTATATTCTTCTATAAATTTATCTATTTTATGGTGTTTATCACTTAAAGATTTAAATAACTTAAACTTTATTAAAAAATTTACTGTTCTATGACTAATTTCCTTTACCTTATAAGTATTTACTATTGCTAAAAATCCTACTACAAAAGTAAATATATTTGCACCTAAGCCTAATATAACAAGGGGTATAATACCCTTCATTTGATATTTTAGAGTCCCTATATTTAATAATATAAATGCAGCACAATAAACAGTAGTAACCACTTGATAAAGTATTGTTTTATTAGTTATAATCCCTGTTGCTTTACTCAGTGATACATTATGCTTATTTAACACATATATTTGAACTGGTTGGCTTCCTGATGCAAATGGAGTAACTAAATTATAGTAAAACCCCATAATTGCTAACTTATATCCTAAAAATCTATTTTTTGTTTTTTCTTCTTCGTTTATTATTATTTGTAATATTATCCCCTCTAGGATAATATAAAATATTATTGCTAACGCCCCTACTGCTAAGTATTTCTTACTCACCATTGTAACTACACTAGATAGCATACTTATATCCAAATTCTTTATAACTAGGTTTATAGTCACTACCATTAAGGCAATTAAAAATACATATCTCCATAATGCTTTATTATTTTTTTTATCCATAGTTATCTCCTAATATTTGTTCTTAACTCTCCTTTAAGTATACAACATAATACCCCTCTTATATTATTAAAATAATCTTACAATTTTGTTATACGCAATATTAACTATTTTTAAACATATTTTTATTATTTTTTTATTTTGATGAAAATTGAATTATATTATTTTTTTCTTGCATTTTCCAATTTATAGTGCTAATTTCATATTATAAGATTTATTACTTATTTATTATAAAAGGAGGACTTTAAATGTTAGATTGGAATCCAGATTTATATTTAAAATTCGAAAAAGAAAGAACTTTACCTGCAAAAGATTTAATTTCTAGAATAGAAGTAATTAACCCTAAACGTATACTTGATGTAGGATGTGGCTCTGGAAATAGCACTCATGCCTTAAAGAAAAGATGGCCTAATGCTGAAATAATTGGTTTAGATAACTCTGTAGCTATGATTGAAAAAGCAAGAACTCTTTATGATAATACAAAATTTATCTTACAAGATGCTTCTAAAGATTTATCATCTTTAGGAAAATTCGATATAGTATTTTCAAATGCAGCCATACAACGTATTCCTAATCATGATGTATTAATCAAATCATTACAAAACCTATTAAATGATAATGGTATTCTTGCCATTCAACTACCTTTAGTAGATGAAGTTAAAGCTCAGCAAGCCCTATATGAATTAGAACATGTAAAAAAATATAAGCAATATCTTGATGGAAAAAGTATAAGATTTAATACTAAATCTACTGAATATTACTACGATATTCTATCATCTTTATTTAAACCTGAAAGCATCTATATATGGTCAACTACATATACTCACGCTATGGATAGTCTTGATGATATTCTTAAATGGTATGAAAGTACAACTTTAGTTCCTTACTTTGATGCTTTTCAAGATGATGAAGTAATTTCAAATTTTAAAAATAACTTTTATATAAAATTAAAAAATGTATACTTCCCAAGACCAAACGGTTCTGTCTTATTTAATTATGAAAGGTTATTTTTAGTCGCTTCTAAATAAACAAAAACCAGATTCACTTATATCAAATGAATCTGGTTTTTTCTATTACATCATTTCATTGAAGTCATATATAAATTTATCACATATGCTTTTTATCTCTTCCATTTCATACTCTGCATTCTCATCATAAACTCCAATGGATTTTAAATTAGCAACTTTCATAGATTTTACTCCACATAAAATATCTTCAAATCCCACACATTCTTTTGGTAGTAAATTTAATTTATCACATGCTAGATAATATATATCTGGATAATTTTTATCCCTGGTCACTTCTTCTATAGATACGAAATTATCAAATAAGTCATATACTCCATTATTTTTTAATACTGATTCATATAATTTTTTTGGAGATGACGTTGCCAAAGCAATTTTAATATTATTATTTTTTAATAAATTTAAATACTCCTTGGCATTTGCTTTTAATTGTATGTTATTTCCATATTCATATATAGCCATCTCATTCCATTCATTTATAATATTTTCTTCCTTTTCATTCAAGCCAAATCTTTCTATAGTGTATTTAGCCACTTGATCAAAACTCATTGAATTAATTATCTCTATATAGTCCTTAGGCATTTCTATATTTCTTTTTTTCAAAAAATCTATATCTATTTTCTCCCAAACTTTCATAGAATCAATTAATGTTCCATCTAAATCAAATATTGCTCCCTTAAAATCAAACATTCTTCAACCTCTTCTATTCTTTTTTAATACTTGCCACAGTATTAATTATATCTAAAATATCTTCTTAAATGGTCTATTTTCTTCTACTGCTTGTGGCCATATCCCATAATTAGTATTATTAAATTCAGCACAATCTCCACTATCTTTTATTCCTTTTGCTATTTCATTAGCCAATTCTTTTGTATATCCATAAGCACTTACATATGGTATTATTACTGTCTTTCTTGGATTTGGATTTATTACTGTACACCAATTTTTATAAGTTTCTTTTATTTCATCTATTCTACAATCAATTACTGGTCCATGTCCTGTACAAATCATATCTAACTCTAAATCTTTTATTTTATCTAAGGCTTTTAACCTATATGGTTTAAATGGCCCTATTATATTATCAAAATAATATTTAGTAGCTCTCATATAACCTTCATTATCAGTTACTTTACTTAAAAGAATATCCTCGCAACAATAATGAGAACCAAAAGAGTCACAAGTTGCTAATGTATTATCTTCTTCTATATAAGTATACATAGTATCTGGCCAATGTAAATTTGGTGCTGACATAAATCTTAATGTTTTATCTCCCAAATCTAAAGTATCATTATCTTTAACAGTTTCAAATAACACAACTTTATCCTTAGTTTTTAGAATATAAGAGTTGTAAGTAGTCCCAAACTCATTTTCCATATAATTAATTATTTTTTAATCAAAAATAAACCCATTGAAATGAGTTTATTTTTATTAGTATTAATTTAAAATATGATTATTTTAAAGTATTATTTTACATTCATTACAAATTTTATTTTCAACTTCATTTTTAGTTCCACAGATTTGGCAAAATATATGTTTGAATTCTACTAACATAGCACCACAATCTTGGCAGAAATTTACTCCATCATAATTCCTTTCTCCACATTCCTTACAAACTTTTATTAAACCAATTTCTTTAACTACTGCTTCACCATTACACATATTTTAAATCCTCCTATTTTTAATTTTTTCCGACTATATCATATACTATTCATTATATATTGTAGTACTATTTTGTAAAAATAACAATATTGTGTACTATATTTATTTTATTTTTTTATTTAGTGTGTCATATTGAACTAAATATAAGTTATTGTTTTATATAATATACGTTGAATTTTAATATCTTATTACAATTAAACTAATAAAATATTCGGCAATAATTAATTTTTTTTAGTATAATTGCACATAAAAAAAGCAGAGAAAATTAATTCTCCACTTCAATTTATACTTATCTTATTGTTCCTTAACGATAAGAGCCACATTTTCAATATGAACACTATGAGGGAACATATCTACTGGTTGAACCTCTTGACACTTATAACCTCTCTCGTGTAGGTAATTTAAATCTCTAGCTAATGTAGATGGGTTGCATGAAACATATACTACTCTATCTGGTTGCATAGACACAATTGTATCTAACACCTTTTCATCACATCCTTTTCTAGGTGGATCTACTACAACTACATTTCCACGTTTTCCTTGTTTATACATCTTCGGAACAACTTCTTCAGCCTTTCCTACAGAAAACTCCACATTATCTAAATTATTTAACTTAGCATTTATTTTTGCATCTTTTATAGCCTCATCAACTATCTCTATACCATATACCTTTTTAGCCTTTTTAGCTAAAAATAAGGATATAGTTCCGATTCCACAATATATGTCAAATACTGTATCATTTTCCCCTAAATTAGCATACTCTAAAGCTTTATTATATAATACTTCTGTTTGAACAGGATTTACCTGGAAGAATGATAATGATGATATTTCAAATACTAAATCTCCTATATAATCATTAATTTTTCCATCTCCATAAATAATCCTATTTTCTTGTCCTAATATAACATTGGTTTTGTCTCTATTAACATTAACAACAAGAGTTTTGAATCCTGGTATATTCTCCTTTAATACAGATGCTAATTCATTTAAGTATGGTAATTTTCTTCCGTTAGCAACTAAAACTACCATTACTTCTTTAGTAGTAAAACCTACTTTCGTTACTAAATGTCTTAACACCCCTGTATGAGTTTTTTCATCATATATACTTACTTTATAAGCTCTTATATATGTTTTAATTATTTTTATTATTTTATCATTTACATCATGTTGTATAATACACTGGTCTGTTGGTATAATATCATGGCTTTTCTTTTTATAAAAACCTATAACAGGTACTCCGTTTACTTTTTGAATAGGGAATTGAGCTTTGTTTCTATATCTAAATGGCTCTTCCATTCCTAAAGCATCATGAATGACCACATCGTCAAGTTTTCCTATTCTGCTTATAACTTGTTTAACCTCATTGGTTTTTACGTTAAGTTGTTCTTTATAATCTAATTCTTGAATTTGACATCCTCCACAGTTTTGTAATTCTTTGCTACATTTTCTTTCTACTCTATATGGTGATGGTTCAATTATTTCAACTATTTCTCCAACTGCATAATTTTTCTTTGATTTCATAATTTTTACATTAATCTTATCTTTAACTAATCCGCCATCTACAAAAACTGTAAATCCTTCGAATTTACCGATTCCAACTCCACCTTGACCTATATCAACTATCTCTACAGTGTATATCTTATCTTTTGATAACATAGGTTTTCCTCCGAACAATAATATTTAGACTACAAAGACTTATTTTATCAAAAAAATAAGGACTATTAAAGTCCTTATATAAATAAATCTCTATTTTTTAATCCTAGATAGAATTGTGTGCACGCTAACAGCAGTAATATCACACCACCTACAGATCCTATGTAAATTAATTTTTCTGCCAAACTTTGTGAAAATCCCGATTCCATAATTGCTTGTACGTACTTGCTAAAATCCTGCATTGCTCCATATCCATACCTTACCCATGTAACGCCTGTCATTAATCCCATAGGTACTATACTCATACTCATATAAAATCCATTAATTGATCTTTGTTTACTACCTTTGACCCCTAATATAATTGGTACTAAAAACAATAATGGAAGCATATATCCATAGAATTGAGGCGTTAATGCTAAAAATAATGCAGCAGTTAAATAAAATGCTAAAAGATAATTCTTTAATACATTAGTTTCACCTTTAAAGTCTCTTAAGGATGCTTTTAAATATCTTATATATATAGGTAAATCATTTTCTACACCTTGGATATCTCTACCCATTTTCATATCTTTTATTAATTCTTTACCTTTTCCATTAAGCTGATTGTATTGTTTACTAAAATATTCTGGTACTTCTATATCTTGATATTGGGATTTTAATCTTTCCAAATCAGATAGATATTTGTCTCTTTTTCGTTCCTTTATTCCCTTGAATTTTTTAGTTTCAGTGATTAATTGATTAACGGTCATAACTACTAATCCTGCACTCATACATTCACCCCCTTATATTTATGATACTATATAGGTACTTCAGTCGCTATATTTTAATAATATTATTTATAAATTCTTTTATATATATATTTATTAATTAATTATTGATTTTTTATATAAAGAACCCTACAAAACTTGTAGGGCTCTTACTATTTATGATCACTTTATTGTTTAATTATAAATTTATTTACCATGACTTACTATCTTGCTTAATGCTATTCCAGCACAACTTAATATAATAACCCACACTATTAGCATAAAAGTCCAAGCAAATCCTGTCATTATATTCACCATCCTTTAAATTTAATCCTCCATAAGATTAAAATTTCTTATTAAGCTTCTACTTTATTATTTTCTATTTCAGATTTATATTTAGTTTTAATAGATTTATATGATTGAATAAATCCAGCTATTAAAACACATACAACGACTGCTCTAGCAAGATTTACCCATATAACAAATTGCTCATTTCCTGCCATATAAGATGGTATTGCTTTAAAGTTACCAGCTATTGCGTAATCCCTAGTAAATATACCTAAAAATACTATTATAGAAACTGGTGTCAAGAACTGATGGAATAATCTAAAGAACCATTTTGGAACCTTCCATAAACCACCTTTATTCATTTCTTCCAACGCCGGATCTCTAACTAACCAAGCAACAACTATAACTTCTATTAATCCTAGAACTATTAATAAGTAGTTACCTATCCAGTTATCCACTTCTGTGAAGTAGAATAAGTTAGCTGTATTAGTCATTATTGATTCTAAAGCTATTGGAGCACCAACTATCAAGTAAGCAACAAATATAATCATTGCTCCTTTCTTTCTTTGTATTCCTAAGTCTTCTTCTAGTAATGTAACTAAGTAGTTGTACATTGCTATAGCTGAAGTAAATCCAGCAAAGAATAATAAGAAGAACCATACTGCACCAAATATTCCACCACCTGTCATACCTGCGAATACATTTGGTAAAGCCATAAACGCTAGTCCTATACTACCTTTTATACCTTCTGGTCCAAGGAAAGCATATGAAATAGGTATAACAGAAGAACCAGCAAGTATTACTTCTGCAAATTCATTTAATGATACTGTAGCTATTGAAGATGCTACTATATCCTCATCCGCTTGTAGATAAGATGCGTAGTTACAAATAATCCCCATACCTAAAGATAATGTAAAGAATATTTGCCCTGTTGCAGTTACTACTGATGCTGATGTTAACTTACTCAAATCAGGATTCCATATAAAGTTTAAACCACTCATTGATGACCAGTCAGGGTTAACTGGAGCACCTAATGTTAAAGCTCTTACAACTAATATAATACCAAATACATATATCGTCGGCATCATTACTTTAGCCCAAGCTTCTATACCTTTAGATACACCTTTCATTACAGCCCATCCTAGTAATGCCATCGATATTACCCAGAATATAAGCATTTTAGGATCAGTTACATAATTTGTAAAGAATGTTCCACCATCAATACCTATATAAGCTCCTGTTAATGATTGCACTGCATATCCTAGTGACCAACCTATAATATGAATATAATAAGAGTTAACTAATAATGTAACTCCAAATGCTATAGCTCCAGCAAGAGCTCCAATTATAATTGCAGTTTTAGGCTTGACAGCCTTTTTAGCTTGTAAATACAACATCGGACCTACTGTACCATGTCCATGCGCCCCACCATAACGACCTATACTCCATTCTATTAACATTACAGGTATACCTATAACTATTAATGCGAAGAAATATGGTATCATAAATGCACCGCCGCCATTAGTAGCAGCTATATAGGGGAATCTCCAGAAATTCCCTAATCCAACAGCATTACCTGCCATTGCTAAGATAAGACCTATCTTAGAACCCCATTGTTCTCTGTTTTCTGCCATTTGTTACTCCCTCCTTTTTATAATAAATATGACTAAAACTAAAAAATTATTACTTAATAACCAGAAACTCTATACGTCTCTTTTACTTTCTTCTACATCATTTTGCATATTTTGTCAGTATTTTCAAATTTTTGTAAATTTTCTGATTATTCATCTTATAAAAATAACCACCAAGATTTTTATTTATGTCTAAGTGGTTATTTAATATGATAGTACCAGTTTTTACCAAACTATGCAATAATTCTTACTAATTATTTTTAACAATTATTATATAGTTCTAATAAATCATAAAATTTATTAATAAAATTTTACTTATTACATGATACGTATTATTTAATTTTTTATTACTCTATTTTTAATACTTTTAAGTTTCATTCTTATAATACTCTACTTGAACCTCTATATACAGCACCTCTTGCTGCATCTACAGTAATTAACTCACCATCTTGAAGATTTGACATTATATCTGTAGCTGAAACAATAACTGGCTTCCCTAAGTTTATACCAACTATAGCAGCATGAGAGGTCATTCCACCTTCTTCAGTTATTATCGCTGCAGCTTTTTCTATATATGGGTTCATTTCAGCTTCTGTCATTGTAGTAACTAAAATATCTCCTTCATTAAAGTTTACATTAGTTTCTTCTGCTCTTATAAAACGAACTACACCTTCTACAGTATCTCTTCCTATACCTATACCTTGGCATATTTCTTCACTTACTACATGAACTTTTATTAAATTAGTAGTTCCACTTACACCTGTTGGTACTCCTGCAGTTATAACGACTAATTCTCCTTCATTTATAAATCCTTTATTTTTACTTGCTTCTATAGAGTTATCTATAAGGTCATCAGTATTTCCTGCTTGTTCACAGTTTACTGTATAAACACCCCAGCTTAAAGATAATTGTCTACTAGTTTTTTCATTTGGAGTTGCAGCAATAATTGGTGTTTTAGGTCTAAACTTAGATACCATTCTTGCTGTATGTCCTGAAGACGTTGATGTAATAATTCCTGAAGCTGTTAAACTCTTCGCTGTTGTACAAGTTGCATAACTAATTGCATCAGTAACATTATAATTACTAGATCCTTTACTTCTTAATATATTATCATAATCTAAAGTTTCTTCTATTCTCCTAGCTATTGTTGCCATAACTTTTACTGCTTCAGCTGGATATTTACCTGCAGCAGTCTCTCCTGATAACATTATCGCATCAGTTCCATCATAGATTGCATTAGCAACGTCAGTTACTTCTGCTCTCGTAGGTCTTGGGTTTCTTATCATTGAATCAAGCATTTGAGTCGCTGTTATAACTGGCTTTCCTAATTCATTACATTTTTTTATCATTTCTTTTTGAACTATTGGCATTTCTTCAGTTGGTATCTCTACTCCCAAGTCACCCCTAGCAACCATTAAACCATCAGAAACTTGTAATATTTCATCTAAATTATCAACACCTTCTTGGTTTTCTATTTTAGATATTATTTGTACATTAGTAGCATTGTTATTTTCAAGAACTTCTCTTATTGCAAGTACATCAGCTGCTTTTCTAACAAATGATGCAGCTATAAAATCTATTCCTTGAGTTATACCAAATTCTATATCTGATATATCTTTTGAAGTTAATGCTGGTAAATTAATTTTTACTCCTGGAACATTTACACCCTTATGATTCTTGACTATACCTGAGTTTTCAACTATACAGTGAATTTCTTCACCACATACTTCTTCAACCCTTAGACCAACTAGACCATCATCTATTAATATTAAGTCGCCTTTTACAACATCATTAGCTAATCCTTTATAACTAACTGTACATATTCCCTTTGTCCCTATAATATCTGCCATAGTTATTATAAATTTATTACCTTCTTCTAATAACACTTCTGGATCTACAAAGTTCCCTGTTCTTATCTCAGGACCTTTTGTATCTAGTAATATTGCGACAGATTTATCTAGTGCTTCTCTTACCTTCTTTACTAAATCCATTCTCCCCTTATGCTCTTCATGAGAACCATGTGAAAAGTTAAATCTACATACGTTAAGCCCATTTTCCATAAGTTTTGTTAATACTTGTTCATTATCAGACGCTGGTCCTAATGTACAAACAATTTTTGTCTTTTTAGCATTTGTTAGCATATTTGTATCCTCCATTATATTATATAGATAATATTTGAGCCATTTGATAACTCTTTTTATCGAAATCTCTTTTCATAGATAAAGCTTCATGTATTTCCATATCAATTATTTTATCATCTCTTATACCTACAACTCTAGCTGCTTGACCATCTAATAATAATTCTACTGCTCTTACTCCCAATCTACTTGCTAATAAACGGTCTGATACTGTTGGACTTCCCCCTCTTTGCACATGGCCTAAAACTGTTACTCTAAGGTCAGCCCCTGTTCTTTCTACTATTTGTTTCCCAATATCATTAGCATTGCCAACACCTTCTGCTAATACTATAATACTATGTCTTTTTCCTCTTTTTTTAGTTGTCTCTAATCTTAAACATACGTCTTCAATCTTAAAATCAATTTCTGGTACAATTATAGTTTCTGCTCCACCTGCTAATCCAGAGTATAAAGCTAAATCACCACAATGTCTTCCCATTACTTCGATTATATTAACTCTCTCATGAGAAGAAGAAGTGTCTCTTATCTTACTTATAGCATCCACAATTGTGTTTAATGTAGTATCGAAACCTATTGTATAATCTGTATAAGCTAAATCATTATCAATTGTTCCTGGTATACCTATTGCCGGGAAACCTAAATCACTAAGTTTTTGAGCTCCCATGAAAGAACCATCTCCACCTATTACAACTAGACAATCTATTTTGTGTTTCTTAAGAATTTTAACTGCTTGGTGTCTTCCTTCTTCAGTCTTAAATTCTTCACATCTAGATGATTTAAGAATAGTTCCTCCTCTATGTATAATGTCACCAACTGATGATAAATTCATTTCAACTAAATCTGATTCTATAAGGCCCTTATATCCCCTGTTAATACCATATACTTTACATCCATAGTATATAGCAGATCTTACTACCGCTCTTATAGCTGCATTCATTCCTGGTGCATCCCCACCACTAGTCAATATTCCTATAGTCTTCATAGTGCTACCTCCTAATAATAACTGATCCTTAGAGTTATAATATTTTTTAACTAGGTCTATACATTTCTTATATTAAAAAACATTTTCACCTATTTATATATTGTGTATTATATCACAATTTTTCCTGTATTTTCATATAAAACAACAATTTAAACTAATTTTTAACTTTAACATTATTTTCACTTAACAAGGCCTCTAAGCTTGTTATAAGGTCATTATTTATATCCACTCCAACATTGGTCCACTTAAATTTCCTCTTTGGTTCCTCTGTACAGATGTACACATCTTCATTACCTGGATATTTCATCATTATGCTCTCCATAGAACTAACTAAATCCTTATTATTTATACTATTTATTTTCACATATAATCCATTAGAAATACCTTTTTTTCTTTGATTATAATTGCCGTTTTGTTTGTTAATTTTAAAACTATTATTATCACCTATATCTCTAATTTCTCTAGCTATAAGCTTTGCATCTTCATCTTCTTTCATATTCAACTTACCTTTTATATAAATAATATTATCTTCATTTAAAATATGATTATATTGTTTTAAAACTTGCGGAAATACTATTACTTCAATTGTTCCATATAAGTCCTCTAATTCTATAAATGCCATAATATCATTACGTTTAGTTGTTTGTATTCTTTTATTTACAATCATACCTCCTAAAATCACTTCTTTATCATCTAAACTTAAATATGATTCTAAATCTTCTTTTAAAGCATTAATTTTCCCATTGTCTATGGATGTATTATTCTTTAATTGTTTTTCAAATTCTCCTAAGGGATGACCACTAACATACATACCTAGTACTTCTTTTTCTAGAGCAAGTCTTTCTCTTTCTTCAAATTCATCTAAATTAGGAATTGAACTTATTTTTTGTTCTACTTCTATAATTTCTTCTCCCATTTGAAGTCCATCAAATAAAGAAATTTGACCTTTAACATTTTTCTTTCTATCTGTTGTAACACTTTCTAATAACTTTTCATAACCCATAACTAAACTAGCTCTATTATGGCTAATTTCATCAAAGGCACCACATTTAATTAAACTTTCTAATACCCTTTTATTTAAATCTTTTGAGTCCAATCTTTTAACTAAATCTGTAAAGTCTTTAAATTCTCCATTTGTTTGTCTTTCTTTAATAATATTATTTATAACATTTACACCAACATTTTTTACGGCTGCTAATCCAAATCTAATATTATGTCCTTCAACTGAGAATTTACCATAACTTTTATTAATATCTGGCTTTAAAACTTCAATTTCTAAAGCACTACATTCTCTAGTATATTCAACTACTTTATCTGTATTACCCATTACACTAGTAATTAATGCTGCCATAAATTCTACTGGATAATGTGCTTTTAAATATGCTGTTTCATAAGATAAGACTCCATATGCCGCTGCATGGGATTTATTAAATGCATACTTAGCAAAATCTATCATATTATCAAATATTTGGTTAGCAACATCTTCTGGAACACCATTTTTTACACACCCAGTTATTTCAATATTACCATTTTCGTCTTCTTTTCCGTGAATGAAGTATTGTCTTTCTTCCTCCATTACATCCATTTTCTTCTTACCCATGGCCCTTCTTACTAGGTCACTTCGTCCATAACTATATCCAGCTAAATCTCTAACCACCTGCATAACCTGTTCCTGGTAAACTAAACACCCATATGAAACGTCCATTATTGGTCTTAGTTTTTCATGCAGATAAGTAACTTTGTCTGGATTATTTTTATTTGCAATATAAGTAGGAATAGAGTCCATTGGACCTGGTCTATATAAAGATATTCCCGCAACTATATCTTCAAAGTTATCTGGTCTAAGTTGCTTCATGAAATTTCTCATTCCTGCACTTTCTAACTGGAATACCCCTAGAGTGTTTCCTGAGGAAAGTAACTCGTAAACCTTTGAATCGTCATATTCCATGGAAGAAAAATCAATTCTTTTTCCGTACTTTTCTTCTATTAAATCTAGTGCATCCCTTATAACTGTAAGAGTTCTAAGACCAAGGAAATCCATCTTTAATAATCCTAATTCCTCTAATGTTGTCATTGTAAACTGAGTACTTATAGATTCTTGATGCTTATATAAAGGTACATATTCATCTACTGGATTCTTAGAAATAACTACACCTGCTGCATGAGTAGATGCATGTCTAAGCATTCCTTCCATTTGTTTTGAAATATCTATTACCTCTTTAGTTTCAGCATCTTGTTCATATAATTCTCTAAGGCCTGGATTTACTTCTAAAGCCTTATCTATCGTCATGCCTAAATCAAAAGGTATTTCCTTTGCTATTTTATCAACTTTGTTATAAGGAATATCTAATACCCTACCAACATCCCTTATTGCAGCCTTAGCTTTCATAGTTCCAAAAGTTATTATTTGAGCAACATGGTCATCTCCATATTTTCTTTTAACATAGTCTATAACTTCTTCTCTTCTTTCATAGCAGAAGTCTATATCTATATCTGGCATTGATACCCTTTCTGGATTTAAGAATCGCTCAAAAAGTAGTGAATATTTAATTGGATCTATATCTGTTATTTTAAGAGTATATGCAACTATTGAACCTGCCGCACTACCTCTACCTGGCCCAACCATTATATTATTTTCTTTTGCATAATTTATAAAATCCCAAGTTATTAGAAAATATTCTACATAACCCATTTTTTCAATTATATCTATTTCATAATTTAATCTATCAACACATTCCTGAGTTGGTTCTTTATATCTTTCTTTTAATCCATTAAAACACAATTCTCTTAGATAACTACCTGTTGTATATCCTTTTGGTACATCATATTGCGGTAAATGATAAGTATCAAAATCAAATTCTATATTACATCTTTCTGCAATTTTAACTGTATTATCTAAAGCATCAATTGCGGATGGGAAAAGCTCTTCCATTTCTTCTCTTGATTTTAAATAAAACTCATCACTTCCGAATTTCATTCTACTTGGATCATTAAGTGTCTTACCCATTTGAATACACATAAGTACATCATGTATTTTTGCATCTTCTTTATTAACATAATGAAGGTCATTTGTAGCCACAAGAGGTATTCCTGTTTCTTTTGATAACCTTACTAGACCTGCATTTACTTCTTTTTGCTCTGGTATATTATGATCTTGTAATTCTAAATAAAAGTTTCCTTCTCCAAACATATCTCTATATAATAAAGCAAACTTTTTAGCTTCCTCATAGTTCCTATTTAAAATATTATTTGATACATCTCCAGCCAAACATGCAGAAAGAGCTATAATTCCCTCACTATGTTTTTTAAGCTCCTCTATATCAACTCTTGGCTTATAATAGAAACCTTCCACATACGATGTAGACACTAGTTTTATTAAATTCTGATAACCAATCATATTCTCAGCAAGTAAAACTAGATGACCATATCTTTTATCATAGTTAGGATCTTTATCTCTTAAGCCACGTGATGCTGTATAAACTTCACATCCTATAATAGGTTTAATTCCTTGTTTTTTTGCTTCTTTATAAAAATCAATAGCACCAAACATACAACCATGGTCTGTTATGGCAATGGCGCTCATATTTAATTCTTTTGCTCTACCAATTAGTTTCTTTAGTCTAGAGAAACCATCAAGTAGACTATATTCTGTATGAACATGAAGATGAATAAAATCTTTATCCATTGGCCCACCTCCTAAATTTATAAATTTATTTTACCATATTATTTAAAATTAACATAAAAAAAGGAGTTATTTACAATAACCCCCTTAAAATTAATTTTTATTATTCTCTACATCAAGTTTTTTAGTTTTTAAATCATTTGCTATATCTTCTATTTTTTTTAATCTATGATTAACACCAGATTTACTTATTGGTGGATTTAATAATTCACCTAATTCTTTTAGAGTTAAATCTTCATTTTCTACTCTTAATAAAGCAATCTGTTGTAAACTTTCTGGTAATCTACTAATACCCATTTTCTTTTGAATAAATCGTATATTTTCCACTTGTCTTACAGCTGCGTTAACTGTTTTCGAAAGATTTGCAGTCTCACAATTAACAATTCTGTTTACATTATTTCTCATTTGTTTTAATACTTTTGTATTTTGAAGACTTAAAAGTGCTTGAAAGCCACCAATAAGACTTAGTAAATCAGAGATTTGTTCACTTTCTTTCAAATACACTACATATACATTTTTTCTACCTACTATTTTAGAATTAAAACCTAATGAATTAATTAAATCCATCAAGACATCTGCGAATTCTTCGTTACTCACGACGAATTCTAGGTGATAATTTTTTTCTGGATCACTTATAGAACCACCGCCCAAAAAAGCACCTCTAATAAAAGCTTTTTTGCACTCTTCATCCTCTAAGACCCATGAAGGTATTTTATTAGATGCAAAAAAACCTTCATCTGACTCTAATAATCCTAAATCCTTTATTAACTGCTCTGAGCCCATATCACTTGTTACAGTTAATACGTAACTATTATTTCTTTTTAGCATTTGATTCTTATTAACAACAATATTAGTATTTATATTAAAATCAGATTTTAATATTTTAAAAACTTTTCTTGCTATAGAGTTTAACTCTGTAGATATTTTTAAGTTAATCTTATTATAACCAGCAATTTGAATAGTTCCTGCTAATTTAGCTATAGCTGCTAACTCGGCTTTTTTACAACATAAATTGTCTGATATTATTCTTGATAATTCATTTTTCGTTTCTGTTGAAAAAGACATATATACCACCTATTATTCTAGCTCTTTTTTAATCTTTTTTTTACTTCTTTCAAAGCCACCTTAATAATTTCCTTTTCATCATCATATCTGGCTAAATCAACTACTCTATCTATGTGAATAAACTTAGCATCTACAAATCCCTCTTCTTTTTGAGGTATTGTATCCATATTTTTTGATTGCATTAAATACCAAAATACAGTCTTATGAACAGCCCTATTTTCATCCCAATTTTCCTTGAAAGTATAATGTATTTCGCCAAGATATTTTAAAATTTCTGCTTTTACTCCTGTTTCCTCTAATACTTCTCTTAATGCAGCTTCTTCGTTATTTTCTCCTTCTTCCACCTTGCCCTTTGGTAATACCCAATCACCATTAAACTTCCTCAGTAGAAGAATTGCATTGCCAAATAACACCACCCCACCGGCACTAATCTCTTCTCTCATAGATGTTCACTCCTTAAAACTAACATAATAATAAGGATTTCTACATAAAACTTTAAAATCCTTCTTTACCTTGCTTTGTCATAACCATGACTTAGTGCCAAGCTATTGATCATATTACATAAGGATTCTGCATGGTGCCTAATATAATCATCTTTTATTTCTATTAAATCACCTTCGACAATTTTTATTCCCATTTTTTTAAGTGCAATCCTTTGATTCTTGTCTAATAATACTTGATTTGATCCATCTTTTTTATATTTATCAAATACCGAATCAGGTATTATTTCATCATTAACCATAATATAATCAATTAAACTTTCATTTGTATGTTTATTTATTGCATTTACATGATCTAATACATCATACTTATCTGTTTCTCCTGGTTGAGTCATAACATTAGGAATATATATTTTAGTTGCACTACATTCCCTTATTGCCTCAACCACCCCTTCTACTAATAAATTTGGAATTATACTAGTATATAAACTTCCAGGTCCCATAATTACAAAATCTGCTTCGTGTATAGAATTTATGACTTCATCTAATGGTTTAGCATCTCTTGGTTCTAGATATACTTCTTCTATAGTACTATTTTGTTTTCTTGCTTCTTTTGGTATTTTAGATTCACCTTTAATTATATTACCATTTTTTAATTTTGCAATTAAATCAATACTATCAAGGGTTACTGGTAAAACTCTTCCTGTTATATTGAATATTTCACTGGATTTATAAACAGCTGTCTCAAAGTTTCCATACAAGCCATTCATGGCTGCTAAAAATAGATTTCCGAAACTTTGTCCTTTTAGTCCACCTTCTTCAAATCTATACTGCATAACTTCTTGCATAGTAGGTTCTATATTAGCTAATGCTACCAAACAGTTTCTTATATCTCCAGGTGGTAACATACCAAGGTCTGACCTTAATACACCAGAACCCCCTCCATCATCAGCCACTGTAACTATAGCCGTTATATTTGGAGTTATATATTTTAAACCTCTAAGAAATATAGACTGTCCTGTTCCACCACCTATTACTACTACACGGACACCTTCTGTTTCACTTATTTCTATATTAGCTTTCTTTTTTACTTCATGCCTAGCTTTTAAATAAAGAACTATTCCACTAATCAAAGCAAAAGTACCAAGTACATCTATCACATCTGTGAAATTTACCATAGCTGCCTCCATCTATCTAAGCATAGAATCTCTATGCTTCTTTACTACTCTATAACCTTGGTTCATTAGTTCATCACTTATCATATTCGATATAGTAACAGACCTATGTCTGCCACCTGTACATCCTATACTTATTACTAAATGGTGCTTTCCTTCCTCAACATATTGAGGAACTAAAAAGTTTATCATATCTAAAAGTTTTTCATAAAACTTAGTACTAACATCAGAATTCATAACATAATCCCTTACTTCTTGGTCATCACCAGTTTTACTTCTTAGTGTTTCAATATAGTAAGGATTAGGTAAAAATCTTACATCAAAAACTAAATCTGAATCTTGAGGTATCCCATGTTTAAATCCAAAAGATACAACAGAAATAGTTAAATTATTATTAGTTTCTCCATTAGCATAAATTTTACCAATTTCTTCTTTTAAGTCTTTTGGTTTCATATTAGATGTATCAATTATACAATCTGCTATTTCTTTCAATGGCTCTAATATAGTTTTTTCCATCTTTATACCTTCTGGAATTTGTCTATTGATTGCTAATGGATGATTTCTTCTTGTCATTTTATATCTTCTTAATAATATTTCATCTGCACAATCTAAATATAATATTTCAAAAGGATAATTTTCTTTTTTCAAAACATTTAAACTTTCATGTAAGGCTTCAAAAAACTTTCTTCCTCTTATATCTGCTCCTAATGCTACTTTATCTATATTTGAGTTTGATTGATAACATAACTCAGCAAATTTAGGAATTAAAGCAGGAGGTAAATTATCTACGCAGTAAAATCCCATATCTTCTAGAGATCTCATTGCCTCGCTTTTCCCAGAACCAGACAGTCCCGTAACTATTATAAATTTCACTTGTTTACTCCCCTCTTACTAAAATTTAATATTTTCAATTAATGATAAATCAATATTTGCTTCTTTTATTGTATTTATTGCTAAATCGAAATTTCCTACATTCTTAGGTATATGGGCATCAGAACCTACTATAAAAGTATTTCTAATGTTCTCAATCTCCCTAAGCTGAGTAGAGTTTAAAAATTTATGACTACTATTTATTTCTAACCTAGTATCTGTTAATTTAGCTGTCTTCGCAACATCTTCTATATAAATTTCACCTTTATCACCTGGGTGTGTAATTACAAATATATTATTATTTTTCATTGCATTTATTACAGCTTGAGTATTGTAATCTTTTGATTTTTTTGATTTTAAAATATAATTGTCAGCATGATTTATTAATCCCTTTGGGCTTGTTGGCTTCGATCCAAAGTGATAACCTGCCATAACATAATCAAAATGTTTCCCTAATTTTTCATCAAAATCAATATTGCCTTTATCATCTAAAATATTACATTCTACTCCTAATAAAATATTTATTTTATTTTTATATTTATCATTTAAAAGATCTATTTCTTCTCTCATTTTTAAAATATCATCACGTTTTATTCCATAAGTTAAATGTCCATAACCATGATCTGATATTCCTATTATTTCAATTCCTTTTGATATTGCTACTTTAACATTGTCTTCTATTGTTCCTTTACCATGACTATATATAGTATGGGTATGATAATCAGCCAGAATTTTCATGTATTAGTCCTCTCTATCTTAGTCTTCTCCAAGAATTTTAACTTCTTCTTCTAACATTATATCAAATTTTGCATTTACTGTGCTTTTTACAATAAACATTAAATCTAAGATATCTTTTGCATTTGCTTCACCCATGTTTATTACAAATCCACAGTGTTTGTCAGAAACTTGAGCTCCTCTTAAAGTTAAACCTCTAAGTCCGCAATCATCTATTAATTTTGCAGCAAAATAACCTTCTGGTCTTTTAAAAGTACTTCCTGCACTTGGGAAGTTTAAAGGTTGCTTTGTTGTTCTTCTATTTGCATAGTCTTCCATAATTTTTTTTATTTCATCACAGTTTCCTTCTTGTAATTCCATAACTGCTGATAAAACTATATAGTCTTCTTTTGAAAGTATACTTTTTCTATATTCAAATTTCATATCTTCATTAGATAGCTCAAATATATCTCCATCTGTATTCATTAACCTAACAGATTTAACAACATTTTTCATTTCTCCACCATAAGCTCCTGCATTCATAGCTAATGCTCCACCTAAAGTTCCTGGTATTCCTGCTGCAAATTCTAATCCTGTTAATGAGTTTTTTAACGCATTTCTACCTAGTATAGCAAGTAGTGCACCACTTTGTGCCTTCATCACTTTACCCTCTATTTCATAGTTATTGAAATTATCCGATAACTCTATAACTATTCCTCTTATTCCACCATCTTTTACTAAAAGATTTGAACCATTACCTATTATTAAATATGGTATATTTCCTTTTTTAGCAAACTTTATAACTTTAGATAATTCCTCTTCTGTTTTTGGCTTAACTAAAAAATCTGCTGGTCCACCAACTCTAAAAGAAATATGTTTTTTCATTGGTTCCTCAACTTTTATATTTTCTTCCTCTAGTATGTTTAATAACTCTCTATAAATAAATTCTTTGCTCATTATCTTTCCTCCCAATTTATTTTGTTTATCTATTTATTAATCCCAATAATATAATCATAAACATTTTTTAATTTAAAAATTTTAATATTTTATCCCTGTATTTTAGTATATGCTTTTATTAAAAAAAGAATAAATTTTTAATCATAAAATGATTTTACCACATATCCTTCTATTATTTAATAAATTTTACTCATCCAAATAGCCTTTTCTTCCCAATTTTTAAGTTTTTTAATATAAATATCTATTACCTTTTTTATATTAGTATCACAAATTTTCTAGTTTTTATCAACTTTATACTATGCTATTGTTCATTGATAATAAAATGTTCAACTGCTACAATTAAATAGATATATATTTCTAAAATTATATCTTTTGTATATAACTAAATCACTTAATACATTTCAATCAAATCTCATTTTTATTTCAACATTTTATAAATATATCAAAGAAATAGCTTTAATTTATTACTGTAAAACCGGGAGGTAGACTATGGAAAAAGAAATTTTAACCACTTGTCCTTACTGTGGTGCTGGTTGCCAATTTTATCTAATCGTTGATGAATCAAAAAACAAAATACTAAAATGCAAACCTGCTAATGGTAGAACTAATGAAGGAACACTATGTCTAAAGGGTTATTATGGATGGGACTTCCTTAATGATCCACAAATATTAACACCAAGGCTTACTAAACCATTAATCAGAAAAAATGGTGTATTAGAAGAAGTTGAATGGGAAGAAGCAATTTCTTATACAGCTTCTAGACTAAATGAAATCAAAGAAAAATATGGTCCTGATTCAATTATGGGTACTGGATCTGCTAGGGGACCTGGAAATGAAGCAAACTATATAATGCAAAAATTTATGAGAGCCACTGTAGGTACTAATAATGTAGACCATTGCGCTCGTGTTTGACATGCCCCATCTGTAGCCGGTTTGGCTTACTCATTAGGTAGTGGCGCTATGTCTAACTCTATACCAGAAATAGAAGATACTAATTTATTGCTTGTATTTGGATATAACGGTGCCGATTCACATCCAATTGTAGCTAGAAGAATTATAAAAGCAAAAGAAAAAGGTGCAAAAATAATTACAGTTGACCCTAGAGTTACTGAAACAGCAAGAATATCTGATATGCATTTAGCACTTAAAGGTGGAACTAATATGATTTTAGTTAATGCCTTTGGAAACGTTTTAATAAATGAAAAATTATACGATAAAGAATTTGTCGCAAATCACACTGATAATTTTGAAGAATATAAAAAAATAGTGGAACCTTATACACCTGAATATGCAGAAAAATATACAAAGGTACCTGCTCAAGATATAAGACTAGCTATGAGAGAATATGCTAAAGCAAAGGATGCTATGATTCTTTATGGTATGGGTGTTTGCCAATTTTCACAAGCTGTTGATGTTGTTAAAGGCTTAGCTTCATTAGCTTTACTTACAGGTAACCTTGGTAGACCTAATGTAGGAATAGGTCCTGTTCGTGGACAAAATAATGTTCAAGGTGCTTGCGATATGGGTGCTCTTCCAGATGTTTATCCCGGATATCAAAAAGTAACTAATCCAGAAATCAGAGCGAAATTTGAAGATACATGGGGCGTTGAACTGCCTTCAGAAATCGGTGTTAAGTTAACTGAAGTTCCCCACGCAATATTAAGTGAAAATAAAATAAAAGCTTACTATATCTTTGGTGAAGATCCTGTTCAAAGTGATCCAGACTCATCTGAAGTAAGGGAGGCATTGGACGCTTGCGAATTTGTAGTAGTCCAAGATATATTTATGAATAAAACAGCTCTTCATGCTGATGTTATATTACCTGCAACCTCTTGGGGTGAACACGATGGTGTTTATAGTTGTGCTGATAGAGGATTCCAAAGAATTAGAAAGGCTGTAAATCCAAAAGGCGATGTTAAGACTGACTGGGATATAATATGCAAAATTTCTACAGCAATGGGTTATCCTATGAATTATAAAAATACAAAAGAAATATGGGATGAAATGAGATCTCTTACTCCTAGTTTCTTTGGTGCAACGTACGAAAAAATGGAAAAACAAGGTTGTGTTCAGTGGCCATGTAAAAATGACTCTGATGAAGATAAAGGATCTATGTACTTACATAAAGATGGTATCTTCTCTACTGATAATAATCGCGGGAAATTATTTGCTACTGAATGGCGACCTCCTTACGAAGTTGAAGATAAAGAATATCCATTTAGTTTATCTACTGTAAGAGAAGTTGGACATTATTCTGTTAGAACAATGACTGGTAACTGTAGAACTCTTGCTAAACTCGAAGACGAGCCTGGTTACCTTCAAATAAGTGTTGAAGATGCACAGAATTTAGGTGTAAAAGATAATGAACTAATAAGGGTTACTTCTAGACGCGGTAGTGTTTTAACAAGAGTTTTAATTACAGATAGAGTTCAAGTAGGTGCTACTTATATGACTTATCAATGGTGGGTAGGTGCTTGTAATGAACTTACTGTTGCTAGTCTTGATCCTATATCTAAAACTCCAGAGTATAAATACTGTGCAGTTAAATTAGAAAAAATAGATAATCAAAACTGGGCTGAGCAATATGTAAAAGACCTATACAAAGATTTAAAATTAAAAATGAGTAGTATAAAAGCTTAGTCTAAACTTAATTGAAATAATATAAATTTTTTAAATATATTATTGAAAGGTGGAAAAGTATGAATAATAAATTAAGTTCATTTGTAATCGCTGACTCTCAGAAATGTACTGGTTGTAGAGCTTGTGAAGTAGCTTGCTTTGCTACCCATAACAATAAAAATAATAATGTAGGTTATACAGTTGGTACTATAGAAATACCTATTATTCCAAGACTTTACTTAGTTAAAGAAGAAAATATTTGTATGCCAGTTCAATGTAGACATTGTGAGGATGCTCCTTGCTTAAACACTTGTGCAATTAAAGCAATTTCTCGAATCAATGGAATAGTTACTATTGAAGAAGATAAATGTATCGGATGTAAAACTTGTTTGTTAGCTTGTCCTTTTGGAGCTATTGATTTATTTACTCAATTTAAAAATAGTAAACCAGTAGAACAAATAGCTATAAATGAAAGTAATAAAATAGCTTATAAATGTGATTTATGTAAAGATAATGATAAACTTGCTTGTGTAAATGCCTGCCCTAATCAAGCTTTAAGACTGGTTTCTCCTTTAGAGGATAAAAAGGAAAAAAACCTTAAGGCTGCATTAAACTTGTTATCAACTAATAAATAGATAAAGGGGGATTGAAGTATGATAGTTAGTATTGATAAGGATTTATGTACCGGATGTCAAGAATGTTCAAAAGTCTGTCCTGTATCTGCAATTGAAGGGGAAAAAGGAAAACCACAAGAAATAAATTTAGATAAATGTGTTATCTGCGGACAATGCGTTCAAGTTTGTAAATCTTATGCATCTATTATAGACCATGGTTCTGAGTTTATAGAAGATAAAAAAACAGAAAGAAAGTTACCTGAAGTAATAAATGAACCTTTGTTTGCTGCAAACAATGTTTGTGATGTTAATAAAGTTAAAAATGCTTTGAATAATCCTAATAAAATAACAATGGTTCAATGTGCTCCTGCTGTTAGAGTTGCTCTAGGAGAAGACTTCGGCCTTGAATTAGGTGCTTTAACTCCTGGAAAAATGGCTGCAGCTTTAAAATCCATTGGTTTTGATAAAGTTTATGATACTAATTTTTCAGCAGACTTAACTATAATTGAGGAAGGCAATGAATTAATTAAAAGAGTTACAACTGGTGGTACTTTACCAATGTTTACTTCTTGTTGCCCTGCTTGGGTTAAGTTTTTAGAAGATAATTATCCTGAGTTAACAGACCATTTATCTACATGTAAATCACCTCAACAAATGGCTGGTTCTGTTTTCAAAACTTATGGAGCTAAATTAGAAGATATAGATGCTAAAAATATATATAGTGTGTCTATTATGCCTTGTACTTGTAAAAAGTTTGAATGCGATAGACCCGAAATGAATTCAAGTGGATATAGAGATGTTGATGTAGTTTTAACTACTAGAGAATTAGCTTATCTAATAAAAGATTCTGGTATAGATTTTAACTCACTTGAAGAAACATCTTTTGATAGTCCTTTAGGTGTATATACTGGTGCAGGTACTATATTTGGAGTTACTGGTGGTGTTATGGAAGCAGCCTTAAGAACGGCATATGAATCTATAACAGAAGAAGAAATACCAAGTATTGATATACCTGCAGTAAGAGGTTCTGAAGGATTTAGAACTGCAGATATTCAAATAGGAGACCTAACTTTAAAAATCGGTATTGTTAGTGGTCTTAAAAATGTAATTCCTGTTCTTGAAAATTTAAAATCTGGAAAGTTAAATTTAGATTTCTTAGAAGTTATGACTTGTCCTGTAGGATGCGTTAGTGGTGGTGGTCAACCAAAATTATTATTAGAAGAATACAGACAAATAGCATATGAAAATAGAACTAAAGCAAGTTATCTACATGATGAAAATTTACCTATTAGAAAGTCTCATGAAAATCCTTCAATAGTTGCTATATATGATAAGTTTTTAGAATCTCCATTGGGAGAAGTTTCTCATCATTTATTACATACTAAATATTGCATTAGAAAGGAAGTGGCTAAGTAAATGAATTATTTTGTTATAGCTGATCCTTTAAAATGTATTGGATGCAGAACTTGCATGATTGCTTGTGTAGTTGAGCATAGTGAAGAGGATATTTTCTATCAAGATCCACAAAGTATAAATTTTAATCCAAAATTAGAAGTTGTAAAAAATGCTGCAGTAAGTGCTCCTATACAATGTAGACAATGTGAGGATGCACCTTGTGCAAAAGCCTGTCCTCATAATGCTATTTCTAAGGAGAACAACTCTATAAAAGTTAATAATAAAAAATGTATTGGATGTAAAAACTGCATGCTAGCATGTCCATTTGGTGCTATTAATTTAAATGATGTAGAATATGGTCACATAGTTAATTTAGAAAACATACCAAATAATAAACTTTTCTGTATTGAAAAAATGGTTGCTAATAAATGTGATCTTTGTTCTCATTCTGAAGAAGGTCCTGCTTGTTTAAAAGTTTGTCCTACTTCTGCTTTTAAAATCGTTAAGGAAGAAGATTTATATTCTGATTTAAAAGATAAAAGAAAAGCTGCTACTGCTGGATTTTAATTCTTAATAGATATATTAAACTAAAAAAACTACTATAAAGATTGACTTTAATCTTTATAGTAGTTTTTCATTTATTTATCTATCTGCATTTGCTAAGCTTGCTTTTTTATCACTTTCTAAATAAGAGTATTGATATAAAAGAGGTACTATTATTGCTCCACCTATAATATTACCTATGGTTACGAATATTAAGTTAGATAATAATTGCCCCATAGCTACCTTTGCTCCTAAAAGCATTCCAACTGGTATAAAATACATGTTTGCCACGCTATGCTCAAATCCGCATAAAACAAATAGCATAATTGGGAACCAACAAGCAAATAATTTAGATATTACATCTTGAGCTGATGCTGCCATCCAAACAGCTAGTACAACTAATACATTACATAAAATACCTCTAAGTATTAATGTCATTACATCTAAGGTTGCCTTACTTTCTGCTATTGCTATTGCTTTTGTTGCTGAATCTCCGCCTAATACACCACCATAAAATACTATAAATGCTAAAGCTACAGAACCAATTAAATTAGCTACCCAAACTATTCCCCAATTTCTAAACATTTGGCTTGCTGTTATTTTTTTGTTCATTAAAGCTATTGTCATTAGGTTGTTTCCTGTAAATAATTCTGCTCCTGCTATTACAACTAACATCAGTCCCACAGGGAACACTGCTGCTCCTGCAAACTTAGCTACACCAGGATCTAAATTACCTAGTGTTTGGCTTATTATTGTATTGCCTAAACCTCCAAACCCTATAAATATACCTGCTAAAATTCCTAAAAGTACCATTGGTGTCGTTTTTAGATTAGCTTTTCCAACCCCTACGTTTATCATTGCATTTCCGATTTCCTTAGGTGCTAAAAATCTTTTTTCCATATATTCTCACCCCTATTACTTTTTTATTCCTTATAAATAATTATAGCAATTTTTACCAATAATTATTTGTTTTCTAACATGTATACATTATTCTTTATTCTAACGATATTTTTTATTTTGGAATCATTCAATTCTAATGTAAAACTGATACAATTTAATTGTTATATAGTTTTACATAAACTTAACTACATTTACTATAATACAACTATATATACTTTAACTTATTATTAGGAGGTATCAAGTGACAAATATTTATAAAAAATGCCATAAAAATAATAACTTTTTAGCTAGTTATAATAGTAAAAGTTCTTTTAAAATATCCTTATCTAAATTGGATAATCTAACTTCAATTAATACAGAAGATAGTATAGTATCTGAATTTCCCCTAGGCTTAATTGTAAATGGAAAATATGATAATACCTTTTTATGCTCACCTTTTAATTTAAAAGAACTAGTAGTAGGATATTTATGCTCAAGAAATTTAATCAACAATAAAAATGATATTTTAAGTTTAAATATTGATGAAGAAACACGTTTGGCTAAAGTAGAAATAAAAGAAGTTAGTCTCTATGATTGTGAAGACCTTATTTATTTAAATGATTATGATTTTGTAGAGGCTCCACCTATAAAAAATGATTCTGTAACAATCCAAGCTAGTGAAATCTATAAAACTATGGATTTAAATTTGGATCTATCTCAATTATTTAAAAATACTGCTGGCGCTCATTGTATTTCTATATATGGTAATGGAGAAATAGTAGTTTCCTGTGAAGATGTTGCTAGACATAATGCAATGGATAAAAGCATAGGATACTGTCTCCTAAATGATATACCTTTAAATGACAAAATAGTATTTGTAAGTGGAAGACTTTCTTTTGAAATGATAAAAAAAGCTGCTAGAGTTAAAATTCCTATTGTTATAGCAAAATCAGCCACTACAAGTTTAGTACTAGAAACTGCCAACAAACTTAATATTACTTTAGTTGGATTTGTAAGAGGCAAAAAAATGAATATTTATACTAACCCCCATAGAATTATCCTTGAATAATAATTTTCTACAACAAAAACAGGACTGTATTTAGATTATTACAATCTAGTTACAGTCCATTTTATATCTTATATTACTTTCTTGCACATTCACTTGCCACACCTTTTAATATGTCTAATCCATGATTTAATGCTGGCATTATACATTCCATGCTTTCTTTAACAGCCTTAGGACTTCCTGGCATGTTTATAATTAAAGTTCCTTTTCTTATAACTGAAACTCCTCTACTTAACATAGCTTTTTTTGTAAATTGCATACTATAGTTTCTTATAGCTTCTGAAATACCTGGAACTAATTTTTGGCCTATAGATAATGTTGCTTCCGGAGTATTATCTCTTAATGAAAATCCTGTTCCCCCTGTGGTTAATAATAAATCTGCTATATTTTCATCACATACCGTCTTCATTTCTTCTGCTAATAATTCTTTATCATCTGGTAGAACTTTATAATAAACTACTTCGTATCCAAACTGAGAAACTATTTCTTTTATTTTAGGACCACTTTTGTCTACTCTCTCACCTTTAGAACCTTTATCACTAGCTGTAATTATTCCTACTCTATACATGATTTTTCTCTCTCAACCATTTCTATAGTATCTCCAGATTTTATTATTCCTCCCTGTAATACTCTTGCGAAAATCCCTTCTTTAGGCATGATACATTCACCCATTTTTTTATAAATTTCGCAATGACTATGACACTTTTTACCTATTTGAGTTATTTCTAATACAACATTATTACATTTGAAAATAGTTCCTACAGGTACGCTTTTTAAGTCATAACCTTCTACTACTAAATTTTCACCAAAAGCTCCAGACTTAACACCTGCTCCTCTTTCATTGAAATCAACTACCTTTTCATATGAAAGTAAACTAACTTGTCTGTGCCATTTCCCAGCATGTGCATCTCCTTCTAATCCAAAATCCTCAATAAATAAACCTTCATCAATACGTATCTTTTGTGTTCCTTTTTTTTCACTCTTACATATATCAATTATTTTTCCCATGTTGATCTCCCCCTGTTATCCACCTATTTGTACCATATTTTTGATTTCTACATCTTTTTCGCTATCTATATTATAAAATTTATGTCCCAATGGCTTATTTTCTATAGCATGATAAATGATGTCTTTTAAATCATAATCTGATATTCCACTTCTCATAGGTTCTTTTAAATCAATTCCCTTATTATAATGTAAACAAAGTTTTAAAAAACCACTAGACGTAAGTCTTACTCTATTACATGTTTCACAAAATTCGTTACTAATAGCACTAATAAAACCTATGCATCCTTTAAAATCTTTGTTTTTGTAATAAACTGCTGGTCCATTACCTCTTTTTTCTCTCACCTTTTTAAAAGATCCATAGCATTCTTCTAACAATCCTAATAACTTTTCATTTGATATACCTGAATATTTATTACCATATCCTATAGGCATTAATTCAATAAATCTTACATCTACATTATGTATTTTAGAAAAATAAGCTAAATCAACTATTTCATTTAAATTATATTCTTTTATCGCAAGACAATTTATTTTTACTCTTATTCCAAGTTCTATGGATTTTTCTATAGCTTTTCTTACATTATAATACTCATCACGCCTAGTTATCTGGACAAATTTTTTTCTATCTAAAGTATCTAAACTAATATTTATTGCATCTATGCCAGCTTCATATAGATCATCTATCATATAATAAAGTAAAACTCCATTAGTTGTTAAAGTTACTTCCTCAATTCCTTCTATTTTTTTTATATCACCAATTAATCTGACAATATCTCTTCTTACAAGAGGCTCTCCCCCTGTAATTTTTATAGTTTTTATACCTAGCTGTGCAATACTTCTACAAATTATTAATATTTCTTCATAAGATAGTATTTCTTCATGAGGTATATTACTTATCCCTTCTTCTGGCATACAGTAAACGCACCTTAGATTACACTTATCTGTTACGGAAATTCTCATATATTCAATTTTTCTATTTAATTTATCAATCATCAATATCACCCACTCAAAATATAAATACTTATACTTTATTTATTTTGTTGATGAAAATACATAATGTCCACTTTTACCGCCAATTTTTTCTACTAAATGAATATCAGATATAACCATTGATTTATCTATTGCTTTACACATATCATAAATTGTTAATAATGATATGTTAACCCCAGTTAATGCTTCCATTTCTACACCTGTTTTTCCATGAAGTTTTGCTAAGCAAGTAGCAGTTATACTTTTTTCTTCTTCGTTAAACTGAAAATCTATTTTTACTTTTGTTAACATTAAAGGATGACACATAGGTATTAAGTTAGATGTATTTTTTGTTCCTCATTATACCAGCTACCCTTACTACTCCCAACACATCTCCTTTTTCAACATTTCCATCTTGTATTCTATTAAAAGTTTCTTGGTTCACATATATTTTTCCACTAGCTATAACTTGTCTTTCTGTAACATTTTTTTCTGTTACATCTACCATTATGGCATTTCCGTTTGAATCAAAATGAGTTAATTGGTTATCCACTTTTGTCCTCCTATACTTTCATTTGTTTAAATATTTCTTCTACTATTAAATCTACATTATTTAAATCTATAATTTTTTCTACACCCTCTATTTCTTCCATGTCTGATAATATGGCTATTAAATTTTTTCTATTGCACACAGTAGTTTGTGAATTATTTTTTCTTACTATCTCAAATTTAGAATAATGAGAATTTTTTAAACCTTCTAAAATAATTACATCAGCTTCTGGAAAGTAATTTATTAATTCGTCCTCTAATGTTTCTTTTTGCTTCTTAACTATCATAAACTTATTTTTCGAAAATATGGCTGTTCCGTATGCTCCTGACTGTCTATGTTTAAAGGTATCAGTTCCCTCTGTATCAACTTCAAAATCATGTCCATCATGTTTTATTGTGGCTACTTTATATCCTAATCCACAAAGTTTTTCTATTATTTTAGTTATTAAAGTTGTCTTTCCTGAGTTTTTACAGCCACATATACATAATAAATATGGTTTTTTTATCATAAATTTATTCATTTAAAAGTATGATTTCAACTTTATCTCCTCTTATTAATTTTTCTGTTCCTGGCTTTATATCTACCAAACAATTACAACCTATCATTGAGCCTAATATTCCCGAAGAATGCTCTCCTGGAATATATAACTTATTATTCTTATATATACCTCTTATAAATCTTCTGCTTGGGCTTGATTTTAAAAAGCTATCTTCCATAGCTACCATTACTCTAATTTGTTCAAGTTCCTTATCTCCCGTTAACTTATGTAGTAATTCTTTACCTAATAACTCGAATGTAGCTATGGCTGCAAAAGGATTGCCTGATAAACAAAGTAGAGGAAGTTCTTTATATATGGCATATATTGCAGGAGTTCCTGGTTTTATATTAATTCTCCAGAATACCCTTTCTGCACCTAAGACTTTAACCACTTCATTCATTAAATCTTTCTTTCCTACTGAAACTCCCCCTGTAGTAATTACTAAATCAACATTATCTGCTATCATCTCAATCTTGCCTGCGATTTCCTTTAAATCATCACTCGAAATATCAGTATTAATAATTTCACATCCATAGTCAAGTAACCTAGCACTTATCATTCGTCTATTACTATCGTATATTTTACCTTCTATTAATGGTTCCCCAAGAGGAATAAGTTCATCTCCTGTACTAATTAATACAACCCTTGGTTTTCTTCTAACACTCACTGTTTTATACCCCATAGATGCCATTATTCCTATGTGAATATAATTTAGTTTCTCTCCCTCTGATATAAGTTTAGTTCCTTTTTTTATATCTTCACCTTCAAAACAGTAGTTATTATATTCCTTTAATTCCTCATATATCTCAACTATGTCCATTCCATAATTAGTGTTTTCTTGCCTTATTACACAGTCCGCTCCCTCTGGAAGTTTTCCTCCTGTCATAATGCTTATAGCCTCATTATCTCCTAAGATTTTTCGTGAGTAACCTCCCGCAAATACTTCATCTACTACTTTCAACTTTATGGGGTTTTCCTTGCTAGCACCTATAGTATCTTTGGATTTTAGTGCATATCCGTCTAAAGGAGATCTGTCAAATGGAGGCTGATTTATAGGTGCATATATATCCACTGCCAACAATCTATCTCTAGAATCTTCAATGTTTATTTCTTCTATTTCTTTAATCATTTTCACAGAATCATTAATTAGTTTAATAGCTAACTCTAACTCAATATTTTGCATTTTCATTTCCTCCTTTTAATAAGTACTAAAAATTCATTTAACGCAAAAAGCTATATCTTTCATTATTTGAAAATGAAAAATACAGCACTCTAATAAAAGGACACATTATCCCCTTAAGTCTATTTTTTCTCTTTTTCAAATATTAGAAGGCTAATACGTTTCCACATTAACCCTGAGGTAATTAATTCTTAATTACCTGGCTAGATATCATAGATTTCTTATCCTTAGATATGTTAGCTCAGAGAATAATATTAAATTGTACTTATGTAATTCTCCATAAATGAATTGTATTCCTCTGGTGTATTTATATTTGTAAAAATATTTGGTGAAAAAGGTGTATCTTCAATTGATATTTCAACAAAATTACTAGCATATATTAATCTTGTTAACTTATAACATTTTTCTTCTATCATCTCTTCTATAATAGGTATTACTTTTTTTGAATATATCGCACCTAATGGATATAATCGTTTCTCATGATTGTAACACAATACTATATCAACATTTTCTTTAAGATAACTACTTAAATAATTTCCAAATTCATTATTAATAAAGGGCATATCGCAAGTTGTCACAAATAGATAATCTTCTTTACATGTTTTTAAAGTAGAATAGATTCCTCCTAAAGGTCCTATTTCTTCATAAATGTCTACGATTGTATTAAGTCCCTGGTTTTCAAATTCTTCTATGTTTTTTAAAGTGAAATTTTTATTTAGAGATAAGTATATATTAGGAAAATCTCCTATATTACTTATTATTCTGTCTAAAAAAGTTTCTTCTCCTATATTTAATAATCCTTTTACAATTCCACCCATACGTGTATTTTTACCACCCATAAGTATTAAGGCACCAATCTCCAAAATATCACTCCTATCTCTTAAATATTATTGGGCTTTTCCAAATCCGCAGTTTGGATAAGTACATATCTTACAGTTTAAACATAATCCCCCTAAACCTAAACTACTTAGGTCATCTTTAGTTATTATTTCATCTGCCATAATTCTAGGTAATAATAAATCAAATATTGTTCTTTTAGCATACATAACGCAGCCAGGTAGTCCTATAATAGATATGGTTTTATCATCTTTTTTATAATATGAGCATAACATCATAGCCCCTGGAAGTACAGGTAATCCATAAGTAACGATATCTGCTCCTGTATTTTTTATTGCTCCTGGAGTTTTATCATCAGGGTCTACACTCATTCCTCCAGTACATAAAACCATATCAGCACCCTTATCTATAAATTCCATTATTGCTTTTGTTATATTCTCACTACCATCATCAACAATGGTTTGTCCGATTACTTCCACATTAAATTCTTCTATCTTTTCTTTTACAACTGGTCCAAAAGTATCTTTTATTCTCCCTTTAAAAATTTCACTTCCTGTTGTTACAATACCTGCTTTTTTATGTACATATGGTTTAATACATAATATAGGCTCTTCTCCTGCCAATATTTTAGCTATTTCCATTTTTTCCGTTTCTATTACTAAAGGAATTATTCTAGTTCCAGCTAACTTATCACCTTTTTTTATAGGTATATTATTATGTCTAGTGGCTATCATCATCTCCCCTAGACTATTTATGCTTTTTAATTTTTTAGTATCTATTTTTAGTAAACCATCTATAGATGCTGAAATCTCTATTTTACCTTCTTTAACCTCAGACTCATCCATATATTCATTTTTACATATATCTCTTAAAATCTGTACTGCTTCATTTTCATGTAACATGCCTTCTTTTTTCTCCCACACATATAAGTGTTCTTTTCCAAGAGATAATAACACATTAATATCTTCTTCTCTTACTACGTGCCCCTTTTTAAATACAACTCCCTTAATTTTATCTTTCACAATTTGTGTTATATCATGGCATAAAACATGTCCTACAGCATCTTTAGTTTCAATTTCTTTCATTTATTTACCCCCTCTACATTTAGCTGTTTATCTCTAAATGTATGTAAAACAAAGTATTATATATATTAAAGTTATTAAATAAATTGTAGTTATTACATTTTTTATTGTCAATTTAATTATGTTAATTAAACAAAAAACCATGACTATTATGCTAGTCATGGTATTATTTATTATTTTATTAACA